>NZ_KB905559.1 GCF_000380965.1 Paenibacillus ginsengihumi DSM 21568
TGTTGTCGAATGTGACCGGTCTCAACTTCTTCATGATCTGCTTGATTCGGCGACGCTCCGCAAGAATTTCAATTCGGCGTTCGCGGCGTGATTTTCGTTCTGGCGCATGGTTCGTTGCTTGTGGTACCATGTTGCTAGGGACACTTCCTCTCGTTGGTTATTCGTGGTGGTTTAACCTTTGACAAGAGGCTTGCAGTGTCCTGTTTATTTTGCAAAAAATTGGCAACTTTTTATGACGAAAATGCCTTGTCACAACGTGAATCTCTCAGATTTTGGCTAGGCTACATTCCGAATTCATGTTAAAGGTAAATATTATCGCCGTGTTGCAAATGCAAAACCAGTCGCACGAGATGACGACCCTGTATAAGTTGTCAATCCCCGCCCAGCCACAACGGCCAAGCGGGGGTTTGTTTATTTTCCGCCGTTCATCCGCCACAGCATCGTCCAAACCTCTTCCCGGGTTACGCCGTCCCGCGGCCGGGTGCCGTCGGTAATGCCTGCCGACACGGCCCAATCACGGGCTGCACGCGCCCACTCGGACACAGTATCGACCGGGGCAGGTACAACCGCAGCGGGCAGCCCGAAAGCCTCAGCGACGCCGTCAGCGGTGGCCGTGGCGATCTGCTCCAAGAATGCCTCCGTTTTGAGCAGGGCGGCATCCTTGGCCGTGTCGATAAAGCCGTATTCGAGCAGCGCCGCGGGCATGTTCGTCTCCCGCAGCACCGCCAGGTTGGCCTGCTTGCGGCCGCGGTCAGGCAGACCGGAGGCGACGAACGCCGCTGCTACCTTGCGATGGATGACGTTCCGGAGAGCGGCCGTAGCGCCGCTGGTGCCAGTATACGTAAACGACTCAAAGCCCGTACCTCCGCCGGCATTAATATGGATGCTGAGGAAATAGTCGACCTTGGCGGTGTTTGCGGCTCGAGCCCGGTCGCTCAGCTCTACAAACGTATCGTCCGTCCGGGTGTACCGCACGTCCGCACCGCGAGCGGCCAGCAGTTGCCCGATCCGAAGGGCAAGCTTGAGCGTCAGATCCTTTTCGCGCAGCCCGTTGCCGATTGCACCCGGGTCCTTCCCGCCGTGTCCTGCATCGATCATGATTTTCATTTCGGCTCACCTCTCCCTCTCAGCACTTCAACGGCCTGCTTCACGATCGGCGGGATCGGCGCTCCGAGCTTGCCGCCATTTTCGATGATGGACAATAGCTCATTGGCGATGTAAAAATACGCGATCGCATCCCGAAACAGATGCGCGTCGCCCAGCACGCGATCCACCAGGTGCCCTGCCGCCACCATCGCGAAAATGAACACCTTGCGGGCAATGCCGATTAGTCCCTTAGTGCTTCGCAGCTCCCCGGCCGCTCCCGCCGCCGCCATGCCGGTAAAATAGTCAATGACGACGAAAATAAGCAGCGCATTTAAAATGGCCGACCAACCCCCGAAAAAGTATGTCGTAGCACTCGAAAAGGCCGCCACTCCCCATTTAACAAGCAAATACCATCTTTCCATGGCACCAATCCCTTTCCGCCCTTTCGGGCAATAAAATAGCTACGCACACTGCGGAGCTGATTATTCTTCCGATGCTGTATCCGTTTCTTCTGGTTGTGATTCTTCCGGCACTTCCGTCGCCTCCACGGCCACCGCTCCGTAAGCCGTAAAATCCGGCCCGGTGCAGCGGATTGTGTACGTGCCAGCCTTGTCCGCCGTAAAGGTGTATGTCGCGCTGCCGTCAACAGCGTGCACGGTCAGCTTTTTACCGGCGACATCCAGCTCGACATCACCGCTGTACATGGACGGCTGATCATCCCACGTCTTGATCATAATCGCCACCGTCGCCTCGTCGGCTCCGTCCGCTACGATCTCCGTCTTGTCGACGGTCAGGATCGTCTTGTAGCCGACAAACTCGCCGTCGATGTATTTGCAGCCGAGTAGTCGCGTGTCTTGTGTGTTGATCGGTACCATGATGGATACGAGCTGCGACACGGATACGACGCGTCCGCTTTGGATTTCTGCGTAATAATAATAGCTCATGTTTAGTCCTCCCTTAGTAAGATTCAATGACTTCCCAGGATATAGGTCTCAAATCATCGCCACCAGGTGTGCGGTTCACTGGCAGCGTCCACTCGACGCGAATTGTTGTAGCGCTAATTAATCTAATTGACACGTTATGCAAATCAATCGTTGGGTTGCCGACCACCCCTACGTAAGATGCGCTCGTTAGCAAGTTTAGCTGCGCCTTAGCCGGATTGACCGCGCTGATTGAGATGTCGTGATATCTGCTGGCGTTATTAGTGCCGAAGTTTACTGACGTATACCCACGTTGTACACCTTTAATCCCTCCCACGGGTGTCCACACCCCCCCATTGTTGTATTCGAGCACGCCGTTGTTGACGCGCAGCATTGAGGCGTCCCAGACTCGATTTCCGTCAGCAGTTAACGGGCCGCCAACGTTAACGCCATTTGCAAAATCCCGATTAAAATTGATGCTTAAATAGTTACCGTCTGCCGTGTTGAAGGCAACCAACGCTCTCTTCCCGTGCGCTGCAAAGTCACGTCCGTTTGTTTGCCAAATGCCTCGGCTAAGGACAAAATCCACAGAATGAAGCCCGTCGAGCGTATCCGCATCGAGGCCGCTACCGGAGCCGTCATTGATCGCATTCCAGACTCGGGCCCCTTTAAAAAACATATCGTCAGGCCTGATACGTACACGATTTTCCCAATTCTGCATTATGCGTAGTTCATCGTTATAAACGTCAATAATCCAAAGCGGATTCCCATTCGATCCGTCCATTTGGATTTGACCGCCTTCGCCGGTATCGTTTTCCTTTCGGATAGTCAGCGTTGATGGAACAGACAGCGGTCCAGTCATCGTGCCGCCAGTTTTCGGCACAGCCGCATCTGCTGTAGCTTGTGCAGTCGCTATCCCCTGCTCGATCTTGTTCATGTTCCCCGCGCTAACCGGAGTACCCGGTTCATACACCGTCCCCGGCGCAGGGATAAGCGTCACCGTGCCGTCAGGGTTTTGCTGCAGGTTGTACGTCCTCGGCCGCTCAACGGCACGATCTTTCCAATCTGTCTTTACGTAAGGCATTAGTAAATATCACCGTCCTCTCCAGCGCTGAATGTGCCGCAGTACCTCAGATTGTTGATTGTCTTAAGGAGCAGATCGTACAGGAGCGCCAGGTTTCGCTCCAGCCGGATCGCGTCCCGGTAGTCAAAAACCTGACCGGACCGCCAATTAAGTTTTGGCGTCTCCCAGCCGACGGGAGCATAAAAGTTATCGGCCAGGTACTTGATGTTACCCTCGATCCGATTGAGCGAGTCAAAAAACTCAATCTGGCGCATATCGCGATTAGTCACGGTCGTGATGGTGATCGGTCGCCCGGCATACTCGGCCAGGATCTCTGCAATGACGCCGGAGTTATTTTCGACGCGGTTGAGGTCGCCGAAATTATAATAATCCTCGTCATCCCAATCCGTTTTTGGGTTAATCCATGTTGCCATCAGATCGACCCCTTGCTCTTTGTTTTACCGGCCAGATAGCCTCTGTACTCATATTCTTGATAAGTGATCCGGCTTTGCTTATTGACTCCGTATGCGTCCTCAATGGTGACGATATCATTGCACTCCAAGGCCGGATTCTGCCTCCAATTGACGTCATACAGGGCCCGCTTGTTGGCCTCAGCCATGATCCAGTTAGCGACGGCCTGGGCATGAGCCTGGGTGTTGATCAACGTGTTTTCGATCTTAAGAGTTGCCCCGTCCGGTTCCGCGCCGGTCAGGACAACCGTGCCGGCGACCGTATCGACGCTGCTGTAGTAGTTTACCTCGACACGACTAACGAGCTTTTCGAGCTTAATCTGCGGCTCCTGATAGATATTGTCAAAGTCGATCGTATCCACGGGCGATCCGGTCGACAGCCGTACGATATTAATAAAGTCGTCCCTGCTCCCAAACATGGCGCATTGGCCGGCGACGGCGATATTTTGGAGTAGCTGCCTGTAGGACTGCTTTCGGTACATGCCCTGCGTCGTGATGGACGCAAGCGCCGGGTCAAGCCGATAGTTTTCGATGTCCGCTAGGTCCAGCACATATAGCGCCAAGTCTCGCAGGTTTGTGCTTTGAGGGGACAGGCTCTCAATCTCGATGGCCGGAATAAAGTCGATCCGGTTGCGCGCCGTAAAAGTCGTCGTTAGCGCCCCCTCGTCGCTCTGCCACTCGTACAGATAGTACGTACCGACGTTGACCCACTCATAAGTGCTTGGCGCTACCATAACGGCCAGCTCAGCGACCATAGCCTGGCGGCGTTGGAGGTAGCGATAAAACCCATCTGGATTCAGGATGTTAAACTCGCGGCTGCTGTTATCGACGATGAATTTAAACTCGCTCGACGGTACCGTGGCCGATGTCGTGTCCAGCTGCTCGACCAGGCTCAGGCTGATAAGCTCGTCATCCCCGTATTCCCTCACCACTCCAAAACTGACTTCCGTCACTTTGGCACGCCGGTTTGGCTTGCACCACCGCAGCAGCGTGACCGTAATGCGCCGGTAGTCGGCCAGCTGCTCCCGGTCGATGACGTAGCGACTTAAATCGTTGTCGCGGACGTTAAACGTCTTAATGATGCCGCCGCTGCCGTCGTACACTACGATGTCAAAATCAGTCGCGTATTCGCCGGCCGGCGTATCAAAAGTCAGTGTGAGGCCGATGGACGAGTGAGGCTCCGTAAACGAAAAATCAAGTACCTGGGCCGGCGAAAACGCCCCGTCAGCGCCGGAAAAAGTGTTGGAATACCAACCGACCTCAAATCCCGGCTCCGATGTCCTGGGCGGCAGCACAAACGACCCATCCAGCCGCCAATAGTCGGGCTCAAACGTAGCGTAAGCCGGACGGTCGCGCGTCTGGTTGGTAAGCTGCGCCTTGCGACTGATCTCGGCCTCGCTGGTAACGGTCACGCTGGCATCGTCGGCCGCTGTAACGTCGCTGATATCAAAGGTGACGCGGCCAGATGTCCGCCGCGACGGTGCATACACTGCTGCCTTAAATGCTGGACTGGTTTGGATCATCTGCCTCGCCTCCTATCGCTCGATAATGTTGCACTTGATGTCGACCCAGCGGGGCACGCCATTAATGTAATCGAGAGCCCCGACGGATCGGTCACCAGCGTAAAAAGTACCGGTGCGCGTTCGGTTGTCGTGAGGGTCGATAAACTCGACGTCGAAAAAATTATTGGACAAGGCTTGGAGCAGCCGCTGTAGCTCATCGTTGGGGAGATATTTCCACGCCATCTCAAGCTTGCGCTTTGTGGCAATTATCTCCTTGATAAGCGTGCCGCGGGCATTACGCTCGGCTTTGGATAGGTCCATCTCGCCCCATTTGTACTCCGATGGTGTCGGCATCTGCGACCCGTTGATTTTAAGCATGTCCGACCCTCCTTAAACCTCTCGTATAACGGTCGGCCCCTGGCGCTGCTGCTCCCGCTGCGTGTACGGCAGCAGGACCCTAGCCAGAGTCGCCCCGTCCAGGTTGACGACGATGTCCCCGCCGGTGCCGGCTGCCTGGTTGCCTGCGCCGGCCATCTGCATCGCTGTGACGACGGCAGTCCCGACCGCGCTGCCGATCGCATCCACAAAAGACGTATCCTCCAGCGGCACAACGGCCTCCGTCCCTGCTTCGCCGATCATTGCGAGCGTTGGGCTGGACACAATGCCGCCTTTAGCCATCTGCGGCACAGCGCCTAGGCCTTTGACGGAGTTAATCAAGTCGTCAAGCCACTTAGATATAGCGCTGGCTGCCTTGCTCGCACCTGCAACGCCGAGTCGGCCTGCATTGGCTGCTCCCGCGCCGGGGATCAGGACTTGCTCCGAGATAGGTTTGAGCGGCTCCGAGATGTTTTCGGATATCCACTGCGCCGCAGCCACATACCCCTCGAAAAGCCCCTTTAAGGCATCGACAGCCGGCGTGTCAAGCGTGTCATTAACCCGCTGCCGGAACGACGGCTCCGGTGCTGGCGCCGGTGCCGTCACTGGAGCGCTGACGTAGTCGTAGGTGTTAGCTCTCGACCTAGACCGGGAGCCGGACAGTTCTGATTGCAGAGACGCCCAGGCGCTGATGATCTCGTTGATCTCACGAATGATCGACCGGGCGGTCTGCTGGACTTTGGACAACATGCCCTCCAGAGCATCGGCCCAAGCCGACTTTATTGTCGCAAGTGCTGGAGCTACACCTAGGACAGCCATACCGATCATACCCCAGCCTGCCTCCAGATATGGCCTGTAAGCGTTGAGCTTAGACTGCATGTCATTGAGCGTATCGTGCCATAGCGTCCTGATGCTCGCTAGCGGCGTGGCGGTTTGCTGGATAATGTTTTGGATCAACTGCCACCCGTACTCAAGGTACGGTCGGAAGGCGTTAAGCTGTGTCTGCATGTACAGTAGCGTCATCTGCCAAGCCGTGCGAATGTTTGATAACGGCACCTCGGTCTGCTGTACGACAGTCTGCATCGACCGCCAGTCCGCCTCAATGGTTGGCCGGTGTAGGTTGAGCTGCGACCGCATATAGTCCAACGTCATCTGCCAAGCGTTACGCACAATGCCTAGCGGCACCTCAGTCTGCTGTACGACAGTCTGCATCGACCACCAGCCGAGCTCAATCTGCGGTCGGTAGGCGTTAAGTTGAGACAGCATGTAATCCAGTGTAAATTGCCAATTTGCCCGCAGGTTGGCGAGAGGGTTAGCTAGCTGCTGGATCGCTTTTTGTAGCGATGACCAGTCCGGTACCATGGCAGACACGTAGCCTCTCAAAGTGGATTGCATACCCGCCAAGGACTCAGACCACAGCGCGCGGACAGACGCCAAAGGCACCTCAGTCTGCTGGATAATTTGTTGGATTGCTTGCCACTCTGGAGTGATTGCCGACCTAAAAGCTGCTGTCTGCGTGACAACCCCTTGCCACATGCTATCCCACATCCGCTTAACTTTAGCTGTCATCTCCGTTACGGTTGACACAACAGCCGTAGCCACCGCACCGATGCCTGCATCCGGCGGCACTGGCGGATCGAACTCGAGCCTTAGCCTGGGCAGCTCTGGTAACTTGGGCACCTCAAAACCGTCACGGCCGGAGCCTCCGCTGCCACCACCGGACCCGCCTAGCCCACCGGAGCCTCCGCTGCCGCCCGAACCTCCGCCGCTACCGTAGTCGCCGATCTGGTTAATCTCGTCAAACGCTGCGAGCTGATTGCGAGCTTTAGCAGCCGATTTAGCCAAATCGTCGTAAGATTTACTTTGATCGTTGACGGCATCAGTCTGTTTGTCCGTGCCTTTGGTCATTTCGTCATAATCCCAACCGCGGAGCCAATACGCAAAACGGGCGAGTTGCTCGGTAAGGTACGCCACTCCCTCAGCCATCCGGGTCAGCGCCGGTAGGACGGCATCCCAGATCGGCAGAAACGCTTGGGATAGGTTAAGCTTGATGTCCTTAAGCTGGCCGATAAGATTGCCTTGACGAGTCATGACGTTTTGCTGGAGCTGATTGCCGTAGCGTGCATACGCCTGCTCCAGTATGGCCGCAAGCCTGATCTGCTGCTGCACTTGGAAATTGAGCTGATCCCAAGACTTGCCGTTCGCAAACTTTTTAAAGGCATTGGTCGACTCGATCATCGAGACATTTACGAAGATTCCGAGGTCTTCTCATTATGTTATCGCAGAAGCTTTTTATCTTCTGCTTCCGGGGGTTTCCCCCATCGTCATTAGGCTACTGCTGGTCGATTCCAGCCCGGTTCAGCGTACATTTTCACCCTCGACTTTACGTTAGGGGTCGGAGACTCTTGGCAGGATTATTGCTCCCTTAGCGCTCACCTGCTACGCGTTACGGTGCCGGGTGGTGTTCCCGGTTACCTCGGTATTAGCATGTCAGGGAAATAAAAAGAATCCTGTGCGGTCAGGATTCGTTGAAAATATAACCTTTATATGATTTCCACTTTCCATTCAAAACGGCACAAATTCCTGTTCGGTTGAAACCGTGTTGCTCAGCCTCTTTTCTACTGCTGAACCGAAGCACCTCACCAGTTTCAACGTGGGTTGCCGTCAAAGGTTTGGGAGGGCGTCTTGTCATCCCTTTAAACCTATCGCTTAGCATCTTCTTATGCTCTTCAGAATGTTTTCGTCCGAAAAAGGAATTCGCCTCTCCTGTCCTTCGCGAAGCAATTTCGCTCATTTTTCTTCTAAAGTCAGAATCTCGACGTTTTCCTGTGTTGGACTTACTTCTTTTAGCGATAGCTTCGGGAGAATTGACAAAAAACTTCACTTTCCTGTGGTAATGAACCTTGTTTAAGCGTCCGATTTTCTGCCTGGTCTCATCAGATAGTTTCTTATGACGATTCCCGCCGTTTTCGAGATTAAACCCCTTCATCTTATTGGTGGAATCATAGAAGTCTATCCAGTGCCTTTCTCTTTCGTCGGCGGCTTCCTGCGAACACTGTTCGACGACCGTGAATTTGAAGTTCGCTTCTCCAAATTTTCTCCATGCTCGTTGTAAGTGCGTGGAATGGTGTATCCCTCGACGCAATTCGTACTTATGCTCATCCCATCGCTTACGCCTATTTTTAGTTTGGCCGATATAAACCTTTCCATTAGCCAAACATTCGATTTTGTAAATCGTGATTTTGGGCATAACAAATACACCGCCTATCGTGTAATTTGCCTATTATGAATTGCAAGGGAAAGCGTCTTAGGCTGGACGCCTTTCAGTTCGGGTAGCTAATCCGAACCTATCCCTTACCCGCATTATACCATAAATCCCCTGATTTAGCCTCTACCGATTTTCCCCGATTTCTTGCAACGTATTTCTACGCTGCGGCGACAGAAATGTTTATCGCCTCTGTATTACCAAGCAGACCGGAGCGCATGCGCTCCAACGTATCCTCTATGGATCGGCCCGTCGCCGACGCCACGACACGGGTTGCTTGCGTGAGCTGCTGCACCTCTTGCTGCAAGGTTTTAGTGTCCTTGATAAAGGATGACAGCAGGACGCTGTACGTCGCCCCCATCTCTGCAGCCTCTGTTTTGGCGAGGCCCTGAGCCCTGGCCCAGTCCATAAAATCCCGCGATCCGCCTTTAAGCTGCATGTTGAGGCGCCCTATGGTCGCCTCAAACTTTACAGCCTCCTGAGCAGCCACTCCAATCGCACCGACCATTGCGCCAAGTGCTGCGGTGACGACGCCTATCGCTAGACCCATCGGGCCGAGAGCGGCAGCGGCGCCGCCTGCAGCCGTACCGAGCCCGGCAAGACTCGCCGTAGCTGCACCGACCGCAGGGCGCAGCGCAGACAACCCGGACACGATGCCGCCGAGCCCTTTAGCACCTCGTAGCTCAGATACAGCCGAGGTTACGGAGGAGCTGGCAGTTTTAAAGCTGTCTCGCATACCGCCGAGCCCGCGCTTGCCGCTGACTGCGCTAACGGTGCGCTCCGTGTCCCGGCGAAACCGAGATAGCTCCCGAGTCGCACCATCCATGGATTTTTTAGCGGAGCTGTAGTCAGCCCCTATCCGTATCATTAGGTTGCGTACAACCGCCATTTTTGCCTCTCCTCTCCGTCAGCGCTCGGTGTATCATCTTGGTGATCGCAAGCATCTGCTCCGGCGTCTGCACCTTAGCCGCAGCACGCGGGCGGCTGTCCTCCAGCACCTTTTTAAGCTTGGGCAACTTACGTGTCCGCTGCCATGCTGCAGTCAGATAGGCCTGCGTGAGCATCTGCTCGCGCTCCTGCTGACGTCGATCATTGTAAGCCTCGACGGCGAGCATAAGCTCGTGTGGCGTTATCTCGTTGTACTCTGCAACGGACATGCCGCAGCGGAGCGCCACCTTTAAGCTTTCGGCGAAGTCGAATCTTTTTCGCTGGCCCGCGGCTGCTGCGCCGGTTGCTGCTGGTTTCCCGCTTGATCCTGACCCGGCTCCGCCCCAAAAGCCGCAAGAAAAGCCTTGGTGACAGCATCAATGACATGCTTGTAGCTAGGTGCCATGTCGATCAAATCCTCGATCTGCTCCAGCTTGAGCGTCTCGGCGTTGTCCCGCGCATCTTTAAGCAGGCCGCAGTAAATGAGCTTTTCCACAAGCTCGAAATTGCCGAGCCCTTCCTGCTCGATCTCCTCCAGTGATTTGCCCGTCAGTGCGACCAACGTTTTGAGCGCTTTGTACCCGTAACGGAGCTCGCGCGGGCGATCCAACTGGACAAATACAACGTCGCTACTATTCATGTTACGTCCCCTCTCGTATGGTAAATTAATCCGGCGTATGGTAATATTGAGGTAAAACCTTTGCCGGAGGTGCTGCTGGTGAAATGGTACTTTTTAACTAAAATTTTGATTTTCATTACTTTCTTGGTTATGTGGGGAGCCGACGCTAAAACGGACGCCTTCCTTGGCATCGCGATCTTGCTGGACTTTACGATAGTTCCCATAATTTTCCTGATCATCTTCCGCAAACGCAGACTTGCGCCAGGTGAGTACCGGGTCAAACCGGAAGGAAGAAGACTCTAAAGAGCCCGGATAGATATATCTCCGGGCTCTTTCATTTTTTTAGTTACCCCCACCGCTACTAGGAAGTGTCAGCGTCGGCTGGCCGGTTACACGGATCGTCACCTCGAAGCCGATGGCCTCCTCAAGCTCGGTGGTAACTGTAAAATTTTTAACGAAACCCTCAAAAGCCCAGGATGCGCCCATCGGGTACTCGATCTCACACTCCTGTATCTCCCCGGACTCCAGCGCGGCATAGGCAGCCGCCTGACCGGCATCAGTCGGCACGAAATATCCCGACAGGGTAACCTCCCCGGCATCCTTAAAGCCGGAAATGTACTCCCGGTACGCCCCAACGCTGTCGAGCGTCGTAACGTCAATTTCCTCCGTGTCGACGTTGGGCGACCCGATTGCAGTCAAGTCGCCGATAGGAGTCGTCCCAAGCTTAAATGTTGTGCCGATCGATCTTGTTGCTCTTTTGGTCATGTCTCATCCTCCTCATTAAAATAAACCGTAAACTCGATCATGCAGCGATAAAGCCCCGGCTGGTTTTCATAGATTTCAACAGGGTCTTGTCGATATGTCAGTTCCTCGATAAACGGGCCGTCAGTGCCGATAACCCGGCCCTCCATACCGATAAGTAAGGCGCTCACCTGTCTCGCGATCGCCTTCATGTCGCCGTATCGGGCGGCTACGATATTAACCTCAGCGTGGACGGCCTTGCTCTGCATGTACCCGTCCAGCGCCTTATCCCGCAGCCCCTCGCTGCTGGCATAGATCAAATATGGCACTCCCTGCCCGGCGGTCGCCTCAGGCGCTGTCAGCGGATATACGCGGTTTTCGAGGGCGACAATGTTGGTTTTCAGCTCATGAGTCAATGCTGCTTCAAAATCCATGATTAACCTCTCTTTTGCAGGGCTTTGTCGACTTCTCTCCCTGTCACTTCAAGGATTTTTCGTTCAACGGCCTTCTTGTTATCGTCGGCCGCACGGCGGAGATATCGATATCCCGGGATGTAACGGCCGTCGACAGTCAAATAGCCGTATTCTTGCGACGCCGGGTAATATGACCGCTTGCCGCCTTTACTCTCTTTGACGAAGACGCTATTCATGGCTCGGTCAAACGTCACCTCGTATACGGCTTTGCCCTTGGTCCGGCTACGCTCCCGCTTCATGACGATTCCGCGCTTAAGATCTCCCGTATCCACTGGAGCGTTGCGCTTGGCGGCTCTCAGGGCAATTGTACCACCGGCGCGCGCCGACTTGGTGGCGACCGTCTGCGGGACTCGTCCGAGCGCTCGAAACGACTGCTCCAACTCGCGCATACCTTTGATATCCCTATGACGTGCCATGTCATTGCCGCCACAATGTCACCTGGAAGCCGGTGACCCTCTGCCATTCCTTCTTTCCTATCCGCCACTTGAAGGAGTGCTTAAGAATAGCATTGACCATTCGTTCGGCAGTTTTGAGCGGAATAATGCGGCAAACCGCGATGAAATAGACCGATTTTATCGCTGGTTTCCACCACCATGCGGACTTAAAACAAACCTTAATATCCATAGTCACTGTCGCTCCTTACACATAAGCTGCAGTTCCTTCTTGCCGAGCTCCGGATGAATGATATGGAGGATCTCAAACTCCGTTTCCCCATGCTTCACTCGCATCGTGCGATCGATCCCCTCACGGTACCGGATCCGGATTCGCGTCGTCACTTCGGCATGCTCACTCATGGCCGAGAAATACTCCCGGCCTCTAAGCGGTTCGATAGCAGCCCAAACCGTTGCGACCGGTATAGGCTCATCCAGCGGCTGGCCGTACTCGTCCACATCATCCGGACCCGGCGGACGCAGAATTGTAACGCGCTTGTTGAGGCGGTTGACGAGTAGCTTGTTTGTCATAAGCGCACCTAGCTTTTGAGCTGCCGCAGATAACCGGCGACGCGCCTAGCCATCAGATCGTGACCCGCATCGTTTGGGTGCACTCCATCGGGGATAAGGGCCGTCTTTTGCGCTGGGATCGCAGGACAGATAGCAAGCTCCCTATAATTGTCCAGCGTCGGTATGCCGTAAAATCCGCAAACCTCTTTGATGATATCGACATAATCCTGCAGGGTGAGGCCGTTGCCGTTTTTGGCATCCGGCGCGTCCAGCGGCGGGTAACTCCGCTTGATTGGCGTTAAAAAGAGCAGCTGCTTACCCGTGTACTTGTCGAGGAGCCCAAGACATAGGTTATGGAGCGCCCCGTAAAAGTCGTTGTTGCTGCGGCTTGCCATCGTACCAACCGGCGTATGCGTGTAAAACCAGTCGTTCGTGCCGCCGGCTACAACCACTAAATCGGCGGTCGCTGACATACTGGCATACCGCGTAACCATCGGATTGCGATCCGCAGGGGCTGACTCTTTAACAGCGATTGTGCTGCCGCTAATCCCGTAATTATTTTCGACCAGGCCAAGTAGGGTGGACGCCCGGGACGAGTACCGGTATGCGGACGAGGACGCGCCGACTCCCTGTGTAATGCTGTCGCCTAAAAAGTTTGCCTCTTTTCCCGGCCAATAACTACCGATATTCGCCACCTGGGCGCCACCGACGTAAATAACGCGCAAGCTACCGGTAGTGCGGCCGGAGGTGTTTGTCCGCAAGCTGATGTGCGTCCACGCGCCGTTAAGGGCTGGAAAATTGGATGCGTCGATAGTGAGATCAGCGCCCGCAGCCAGGCTAGGAAAATCGGCTTGAGCCCTGTGGAGTTCTGTGCCTGCCTCATCTCGTAAAAAACCGTAGGCGCGAATGTGTGTAACAGGAACGTCCGTTCCATTTTTAATGATGATCTGAATCCCGCGCTTATCCCCTACTGCGAAGCCCAAATTGCTTGCACTGCTATTGATCTCGTCACCCCAAAACAAAAAGTTGGCTACCTCAGACGTTGCGTCTCGCAGCACCTCGACAGGGCCGCTACCGCCCCCAGCTATTGGCTGCCCATTTTTAAGGATCGCACCGGTGCCGACAAGCTCAATCTCGCCGCCAATAACCCACTTGTCGCCGCGCATCCTGTAATTTTTAGCCGTCGATCCCGACATACCATCACTCCTCCTCCGTATATGCGTGTTGTAGTTGAGCCATGATGGACTGGACCGTAAAACGCACTTTATCCGACGGCTGTTGACCGATCAGATCGCGGTTTTCGTACCAGTCCGCGCAAAGTACAAGGCAGAAGAGTTTTGCAAGCTGATTTGTGCTGTCAAACTCAACCTCAGTCGCATTATGCAGATACGTCTCCGCAGCGCCGATCAACATCTCGATCAGACTGTCTTCGTCTTCCCCGTCGATGCGTAACCAGGTTTTTGCTTCCTCAAGCGTCAGAATCATCGGCATCAGCGCCTTTCTTACCGCGCTTCGGTTTCTCGGCGGGCTTCGGTTTCTCGGGCTCGACCAGATACCCCGTTTTCACAAGATATGTCACGCGCTTCTTGTCGTCATCCGGGTAATCGTCGCCGACGCTATACCGCTTCATGTCGTGGTAACGCTCACGAAAAGCTTTGATCACTTTTGCCACGCTATCACCTCCAAAAAGAGGCGGGATAGCCCCGCCCCTCATTACGGCGTATCCGAAATGTCGAGTTGGCCGAATACGGCAGCCGCGCCATCCCACTTGACATAGTCATCGCGCATGATGGTACGCAGCTCCGTGGTGTCGCGTCTCCATGCGTCGCCGCCCTCGCGGGTGCTGGCGAGCTCGAAGAAACGGCGGTTGAACAGCACCATGAACTGCTTGAGATTGCCGATGATAAGCGGCGCAAGCGCGTTATCTGTATCGGTAGGAAGGTTTCGGTTGCTAACCACGACAATCTGACGACCCTTGTACAGCTTACGTCCAGGCTGGGTAAAGTCATCTTGCAGGATCGGGCGACCATTGCCGTCAACTTGGTTATCGAGCCAGTTCCAGCCGTCTTGGTTGGTCAGGATGATCGACGTGCGGCTGATTGCCGGATCGAGCGTGACGTTAAGCACCTTGTTGATTGCCGTGAGATCAGCCAACGTTTGCGGCGTCAAGGTATTGAGCAAGTTGATGATCTGCGTGTTGCGCGTATGCGCTGCTTTGCGTGCGATCCAGTTGGTGACGTACCCGAGCAGGTTTGCGTCATTGTCGGCCAATAGCTCGTTCGTGAGCGGCAAGTATCCAGCACGCTTTTTGACCTTGTACGTAACCGTCGTAAATTTCGGGTTGTCCGTCGGCTGAATCTCGCCGTACTCATCAACGACCGCAAAAGGCGTCATGTCTGCATCAGTCTCCAGTACACGGGAGCCGGATAAAGTCGAGACGTTCTCAACTGTCACGTACTGCGACAAGTCGTTCCATTCGCGCATCAGTGTATTGATCTGCGTCTGGATGTCCTGCGGCACAACGATACCGACATCACCATCCGGAATGGCCGGGTTGGTGTTGCCTTCATTCATAACGGCGCGGCGCTCGTATTCAGCGATGATGGAGCGCTGTTCTGCCGTGATCGGGCGGCGGCGGATGCCCTGCAGAAAGATTCCGCGATATTCAGCTTCGAGTTCCTTCATATCGCGTTCTTCGACGTTCCCGTTTTCGTTCAGTTCAGTTCCACCTAGCGCGCGGGCTTCGGTTTCTTCGAGTTCGCGTTGCAAGTCAACTTTAGCTTGCAAAGAGCGTACTTCTTCCATCTTGTCTTTCGCTTCTTGTACCTTGTCCTCAGCCAGCAGGCTACGGACTTCTTGCTTTGCCGTGTCCAGTTTGGACAGCAGTGCTCTCAGTTCTTTGGTCACTTTTCGTTCACCTCGAAATAGATTTTTGTCAAACAAAAAGCTCAACCGTAAAGGTCGAGCTCAAGAGATAGCTTTTCTTTTTCGTACTGATCGGCGGCTCGTTGTTCAGACTTCTTAAACTCCTCCAAGCCGCGAGCACTGACTTCGTTCGCCGGGTATGCCGGAAATGCGACTGGACTGATTTCGTAAAGCTCTGCGTCAAGTATCGTTCGGCGGTATATTTTCCCGTCGTCTCGATCTTCTGTTGACCACTTATCCTTGGTCACGCGCATACCAAAGCTTACACCGTCAACATCTCCGCGCTGGATCAGTTCCCATGCATCATTCCCGACGCTTGTGTTGGGGATGTCGAGCTCGAATCGTAATTCTTTTTGTCCGTCAAACACTCGCAATGTCCCGGATTTCGTGTTACCGAGTACTTGGCTTGTGTCATGGCTCCACAAACCGACAACATCCCGGACTTTCAGACTCTCAGAAAATGCGCCTGTCGCAATTTGCTCCACGATGATGTCGTCCCACCAATCACGCATTTCCGCGCTATCTGTTTCATACTTAATCGATCCGGTGATGGTACGCTTACCGTCCTCACCTTCGGCGGCCCGAATCTCAATCGTCGTTGGTAGTGCTCGGATTTCCTTCTCCGGCACCTTCTTCTCCTTGTCCAGCTCCATCACCTCCCTTCCGGTATGCTGCGCCGACCTCCGTCAGTTTCACCATATTGCCGTTGACGATCAATACATCGCCGCCTTCCATGGGCGGGTCCTCTTCGAGCGCCCGAACTTCATTCGGCGTCTTAAATCCAGACTGGATCGCCGTCTTGTACGCCTCATACCGAGACTTGATGTCCGCTCGAAGTATAGCATCAGCGTTTGCGCGAATAAAAAAGCCGTCCTCGATCTCTTCGTCGAGAAACAGCTTATATGTCGACTCCTGCTCGTATCCGGTGAGGATTGGCTGGAGTGTGTCGGTATAAAACTCCTTCTGTTGCTCAGTCGTGTTGTTGTACGTCGCTCTGGACAAGTCATTGAGCTGGTGCATCTTGATGCCAAATGCCGCGGCGATCTGCCGGATAGTCAGCTGTGCGTTTTCGATAAATTGAGCGTCTTCAAGAGTGATTGCAATCGGCTCAAACTTGTACCCGATCGGCATGAGCGCAATTCGATGCGCGTTGTTCAGGCCACTGGACATCGACTCGAATTTCTCACGGAAGTTGCGTTTAGCCTTTTCATCCAAATCCCCGACATACTGTATGAGCCCTTTAACCTGCAAACCTTGCTTGTAAAACCGGTTGATAAACTCGTTAGCCTGTCCCTGATTTTCAATCGACGCTCGAAGTTGGTCAATCGGCGACAATCCAACAATCCCGTTAAGCGTCAATCCGCCGCGAAAGTGCAGCATCTCATCAGCCGGCACCTTACGCTGCTCATAGCCGAGATCAACCACGTACCACAGCCTAGAGCGCGGTTGCATGATGTTTGACAATCCGGTGTCGTCATCGACGTAGATCGTGACTTTGTTGTAGTCGATCGGCCAGAGGGCGACTGGCTTACCTGTACGTGGGTCGAACTCGATGTTGACAAACGAGTTGCCGTAAATACAATTCTGCGTCTCCGTGACTTTCCAAAAGTCGTATGCCGACATAAATGGGTTCGGCCGGAGGCGTAAGAGTTTCGCAACGTGATGTTTACTATGCTTGCGCACCCCGTAGTCGTCTTCCTGGTACACCTTAAAAGGAAGTTTTGCCACCGACTCAGAGCGAATCCGGACGCAGGCATATACGGTATCGATCTTAAGAGCACCTTTTCCTTTGACGCTAATTTCGTCTAGATCAATTCCCAGTACTTCGGCAAGTCGCCGATCGTCCACATTCAGTTCCAACGATTCTCGTTTCTCTTCAATTCCGAGCCATCGCCGGGCAAGGTCTTTGATTGCCAGTTTTCTCACCGCCTTTCAGACAAAATAAAAAGCCGCTTATAGCGGCTTAAATCTCTTGAATGATAAATGAAGCATAGTTTGCGGACATTGTCGCTGAAGAAGCACCTGTATTTCTTACCGCAAAACTATCATTGTCATCATCCCAATCGATGTCTGGCAGTTCGCCAGGATCGATCTTACCGCCGCCGATGCCCCTCAATAGCTCAACTAAGTCATAGACCTTCCCATCCGACCCTGTAACGAGCGCGGTTTGCGGTGTGTATTTTCGGGCACTCACTTCGTCAGACAGCGGAGTGCCACCGCCGAGCAAATCCACGATGTTATGGACCGTGCCATCACTTGCCACAATGTCCCCCGATTTTGGTGTGTATCGTTTAGTCAACTTAGTCACCCCCAAAGTTTGTTCAGGAAATCCTCGTTCGCAAACTCGGAAACATCCAAGCTGATTTCCTCAAACAGCATCGCCGTCGCCATCGCGTCAATCAACGCAACGGTAAGGTCGATGCGGTCCGCAGACTTGTTTTTCATCGGCTTAATGTTTTCGTTCCCGTCCACGGCTACAACGACATTCCCCCAACACCAGCGGGCAACCGGGTTTTCTTCGTGCGTGATCAGTCCACGCTTCATGAGTTGCTCGATTAGTTTCATGGCCGGGCTCATGCTCGCCATGTTCTGCGGGATCTCCACCGTATCAACGCCCTGCCTGATAAGCCGTTGCGTGAGCATTCGGCTATTCCACGGGTCAGCGCCGACGGTGTGCAGGTCATATTGCTTGCTCGCAGCGACCAGGCGTGCCTCGACAAAGTCGTAATCGACGACGTTCCCTGGTGTGGCGTGAAGATATTTCGCATTAACCCAGCGATCATACGGCACTTTGTCCCGAAGTACACGCTCACGCATGTTTTCCTCCGGAATCCATGCGTCGTGGATGAACCGCCAATCCGGGATACCTTCCTGCGGCGGGAACAAGTAAACCGCCCCGGTGAGATCGATCGTGCTGGACAAATCCAACCCGACATAGCAACGCTTGCCTACCAACTCCGACAGCGACCATTCGCCTTTCGTTTGGTCCCACAGCGTCAGCGGCATCCAACCGGTACGCTTGAGCGACACCCACTGGTTAAGACGAAGCCAACGAAAAAGACGCTCTGCAGCTTCGCTATTGCGGGCTGCAAGCGCCTCTTGTCTAACACTCTCTATGCTGATCGTATGTCCCAGACTTGGGTTGGCCTGGTACCACGTTTTTTCATCGAAAATATCTGCATCCTCGGGAGCGCTGTATATTTTGACGTACCAGTATGGATCGTCAAGTTCCCCGGCGGCGATCTTAGTTGCCTGCTCGTGTATTTCCCAGCCGATAGACTTCCGGTCTGGGTCGTCGCCAGCCGTCGTAATAACCCACCAAATCGGCTCTTTCCGGGCAGCTCCGGCGCCGAATGTCATCACATCCCACAGGTCGCGGTTTGGCTGCGCGTGCAGCTCGTCGAAGATGACGACCGTCGGGTTAATGCCGTGCTTGGTGTATGCTTCAGCCGACAGGACTTTCAGTGTCGTGCCAGTCAGCTTGTTTTTAATCTCCTTGCGACTATCCAGCACTTTCAGTACGCCATCGAATTCCGGCTCTTGCTCGATCATTCCGATCGCAGCCTTATAAACAAGCTCGGCCTGTCCACGGTCGGCCGCACAACAGTAAATTTGCCCGCCGGGACCATCACATACCAGGTGATAGAGTGCAATGGCAGCGATCAGGGACGTTTTCCCGTTTTTCTTTGGGATTTCGAGGTATGCATATCTATATTGTCGGTACCCATCGTCCTTTACTGTGCCATAGACATCCCAGAGGATCTCATGCTGCCAATCGAGCAGCACGAACGGCTGACCGTAAAAATCGTCGACAGCATGGAGCATCTGCACGAATTCGATAACTTCGAGCGCGCGCTGCTTGTCATGAGCCATGAGCACCACGCCTGTTCAGGAACTGCGCCATCGGGGATTTCTTCTCGTTATCAGATTTCACCATGCCTGCTCGAGCGCGGGAAACCGGATCGAGTAAAAGCACCTCCCCATATTTTTTCATCTGCACCGCGGCTTCATTGGCGACAGTCAACCATGGATTCTTTCTTACGCGGTTATCACTTCTGCTCACATACACTTCCGAAGTCTCTCTAACCTTCTCCATTGCCTTTCTGTATGTTACCAGCGCTTCGCAGTATATCTCAAGTGCGTTGACGTCCAGATCGGTTACAATCGGTTTGTCCAGTTCGCGATAGAGCTTTACAATCCTGCGCCACTCCTTCTTGGCTTCTGGACTGAGATGAGCGGGACATCGCAACTTTGCCGAGTCGATATTCGGCTCATTCTTCCTTCTGCTTTCGATATCCTTTTTTGTCAGGCGATTATTGTCATTTGTCAAAACCATCAGCTCTACAGGATATGCCTTCCGACCAGCCATCTTCACCACCTCAAATCAGTTTGACTGCTTTTTGTCCCGTGAACTGTTCCCACCTTTTCACGATAACATCGCAATACCGCTCGTCCAGCTCCATCGCAAAGCATTTGCGCCCCAGCTGCTCGGCGGCGATCAGCGTCGAACCGCTACCGCCGAATGGATCTAGGACGATATCTCCTTCGCGCGAAGAGTTACTGATCGCCCGCGCACATAGCTTGATCGGTTTCATCGTAGGATGTTCGCCGTTCCGTATTGGTTTTTCAATCCGCCAAGTCGTAGTTATCTCGTCTGACAACGCTTCAAGTACGGTATATTCTGGGACCTTCAAAACAACCTTCTTCGTCCCGTTATTGAAGGTAATCTGGAAATTGCCGTCCACCTTGTTCACGAACACACCGTCTTCACTTTGTATGATTGTTGATTGTTTTCTCCCGCCATACCACGCATGCTTCGCACCTGGTTTCCAACCATAAAGAATCGGCTCATGCTGCCAGTGATGGTCTTGCCGCCCCATGACGATAGTATTCTTCACCCATATGATCGTCTGTTTCAGAAGCCATCCGGAATCTTTCAAAGCTTTCCGAAAGTTCAGACCCTCGCTATCGGCATGGCAAACATAAATCGCAGCTCCCGGCTTCGCTACCTGAAACATTGATGTGAATGCGTCATATAAAAAGGCGTAAAATTTCTCATCAGCCATTTTGTCATTTTTGATTTTCAGCTCGTCCTTCGTCTTACCTACGTAGTTTACATTGTATGGCGGGTCCGTGAACACCATATCCGCCTGACTACCATCCATCAGCACACTCATATCTTTTTCGAGCGTTGCGTCGCCGCACATGAGTCGATGCTGACCAAGCTGATAGATGTTTCCGGGCTTTGTTTCTGCGACCTCAGGCAAAGCTTCGTCGACATCGAAGTCATCCTCCTCCGGCTCCGGTTTCGGAGGTTCAAAACCGAAGGGCTGCATGTCGAAGTCGGCATTATAGAGGTCCTCAAGCTCTTGCCCGAGCAGATCAGCATTCCATTCCGCAAACTCCGCAGTCTTGTTATCCGCCAAACGGTAAGCTTTCACTTGCTCAGGTGTCAGGTCTGTCGCGTATACAACCGGCACCTCGGTCAAACCTAACTTTCTGGCTGCCTTCCAACGCGTGTGTCCTGCAATGATAACGCCATGCGCGTCAACAACGATCGGCTGTTTGAAGCCAAACTCCTTGATGCTGTTTGCAACCTTATCAACTGCCGCATCATTTATCCTCGGATTGCGCTCATACGGTTTGATGTTATCGATCGAAATGTTCTGCACCTTCATAGTTGCCCATCACCGCCCCAAAAATCGTTTCAAAAATCGAAAAAAATTTGCGTGTGGGTGGGGGCGCGGCCTTCCGCGCGGCCTTTCAAACATTTTACCCTCCCCCTCGGGTTTTAAATGACGTGAGCCCAGTACCTTCGATGACAAATATCCTTAACTTGCACTCACCCCAACTTGCTATGATCAATCTTCGCATGACATCTATCACATAACGAAACTAGGTTGTCTAACCGAAGTCTCAAGTCCCAATTAACTTTAACTGGTACTTTATGGTGTACCATGTCCGCTGGTGTAATCCTCTGCTCAAACAGGCACGCCTGACATAGTCCTGCATCACGCATCAGCGCTTGCTCTCGTACTCGACGCCATGGCAGCGACTTGTAAAACGCAGCTGCCTGCTTATCCCTCTGCTGCTCGTCATATCGCTTATGTCGTTCCTTGCGCTGCTGTTCAGCTAAGTACACATGCTCGGCGCAATACCGCTCGGCTGTAAGGTTTCGGCAGCCTGGTTTGTTGCATGGGCGCATTGGTTTACTTGGCATGGTCCAACCTCAACCGGTCATTGTGTCGTTCCGCCCAGCTTAACGCTGCCGGCAGGTCCATGTTTACGAATGGCAGATTCCAACCGTATGACCAATGAATGTGATGTACGCGGTGAATGCCTGTTGTGCGTTGCAAGAACCGATAGATTTTCTTTTTCACTTCAATCCCTCCAGTTTTATAAAATAAAAAACCACCCTCGCGACCCTGGGGAGCGAGAATGATTTTGATGCACAAATGTGAGATGTTCACAGGTATATATTTCTTTATAGTTTTCTTTATAGTTTTCTTTAGGCATCGCGCTCTAATGAAGGAAAAATTTCAACTGTACTCTAATTAGCGGACAGTAGTGTACTCTATTTAGAGGACAGTCTGTACTCTATTTAGAGGACACCTGCAACTGTACTCTAAAACGAGGACGCTTTGCCGAAATTCCTTGATACATAAGGCTTTTTACGCTTAGGTGTACTCTAATTAGCGGACACCCGAAAAAGTGTACTCTATTTAGCGGACAGTTCGAGGGCGAAGAAGTATCTCCGCATCGGCAACACCAAACAATTCCGGGCGCTCGTTATCCTTGTTCCTGCCGCCGCATTCCGGGCAGACGATCCGCATCGGCTTCACGCCTCGCTGGACGAAGAAGTATGTGTCACATGGGTAACAGACGAACGCCAGCACTTCGTAACGGACCGGCTTCGGTAGCTGTACGACGTTCTTCGGCTTCATCGCTCGTTCGTCACCTCTTCGAAGTGGTAGTGAAGCGCTAGTATTATGCTCTGGCGCATATTCCGCCACCACGCATGATATAGATGCGGCCATTATTGACGCTGGCCGCTGGCGTTCCCGATCCGCACCTTACCGCCTGGGATCAACGGGAAAGGAGGTTGCAGCACGCTTTTGACCTTTGCCCCGGTCACGCGGGTGCTAAAGCTGCATTTGGGGAGGTGCGGAGTAAATACAAAAAGCGCCCTTTCGGACGCTTCTGCTGATGATATAATCATAACGCATAAAAATAATCATATCTTATGCGTTTTATCTATAATTCGTCGATGATTTTTCTTTGCCTGCGTTTTTGGTTTGGAGTATAATCTAGTCAAAAACCAAAGGAGGATATACATGCTTAAAGCGGATTATCTCTCATCCCTCGGCATTGAGAGCATCATCAATTACTTGCGCAAGTCCCGCGCTGACGAGGAGCACGAACGGAAAACCGGCGAGGACGTGCTGCGGGCGCAAAAAGAGCTCATGGATAGGTTTCTTGATCCGCTCGGCATCCCTTTTGAGCAACGGCTTGAGGTTGGCAGCGGTGACAAAATTGCGACACGCCCTGTTTTCCAGTCTGTGCTTCAGGAATTGCAGGCCGGAAAATACCAAGCGATCGCCGTCAAAGAAATCTCCCGCATGGGCCGTGGATCATATACCGATATGGGCATCATCTATGATCTGCTCGTCGAAAAGCGCATTTTCGTGATCACACCCTACAAACTGTACGACCCGGCGAATTCGGCTGACCTGCGGCAAATTCGGTTTGAGCTTTTCATGAGCCGCGAAGAATTTGAAACGACGCGAGAGCGCCTCTTTGGCGGCCGCGTGAACAATGCGATGGAAGGCCGCTGGGTAGCTGGCGCAGCTCCGTTCGGATTCGTGTACAACAAAACGACCAAGAAGCTCGAAATTAACGAAGATGAAGCCGCTGTCGTTCGGCAGATATTCGATTACTACGTAAACGGCGTACCAGATAAAAACGGGAAAAAGCGTGATGTCAGTTTCCGCGCCCTGGCCACCTACCTGAAACGCTACACGCCGATCCGCACGCCCCGCGGGTATCGGGAATGGCGACCTATTCAATTGCGGCAACTTATCACCAACGAACGCTATATCGGAACGATGCGCTTCCGCACTACAAAGCGTGTCGGCGGAAAACAAGTGCCGCGCCCGGAAGAGGAGCATATCATTGTGCCGGATGCCGTGCCAGCGATCATCGACCGCGAAACGTGGGAGCGGGCGCAGGCTAAGGTGGCAGATTCTGCACATAAGCCGCGCACGCGCATGGATTTTTCGCCGTGCGAGTTGGCCGGACTTTGCATCTGTATGCGCTGCGGTCGCCGCATGGTGAGACAGTACAGCGTACAGCACTATCGCAAACAAAACGGCGAGGTCAACGTCTATCACAAGGAATTTTTATGGTGCACGACGGCCGGGTGCACATTTGTAAAATACCGGTCCATCGAGGAAGACTTGCTGGAATTGCTCCGCCACTTTCGCGATCTGGACGCCGACCGCTTGGAAGAACAAATATCGGCCATTCTGGCGGCCGAGAAGGCCCCGCAGAGCCACGATGATATGACGGAATACATTGACCAACGGGAACGCGAATTGAAGGCCAGAATGCGGTTTATTTACGAGAAATACGAAACGGGGATTTATACCGACGAAATGTTTATAGAGAGAAAGACAGAGATCGATGTGGAGCTGAAACAACTAGAGGAAATGAAAGCGCGGGCGGAAACGGCTGCGAACGAGGAGCAAAAGGCGGAGATCGACACCCAAGCAGTCAAGAAGAACTTAACGAGCATCCTAGATGCCTACAATGCAGCCGATGACAAAAGCGACCGAAACAGGATTTTGCGCGCGGTATTTGACCACATACACGTCGAACTGATCGAGCGTGGACGCGGCAGAATCCCGGCGAAATACGTGCTTTATCCAGTTCTAAAAAAAGACTTGACTCGCTCGGGATTTTTGGTATTATGAAGACATAACCTATTCGTCTGCGGAGATGAGCGCGAATCTGCCCGCTTTGAAATTGCCTTCCTGGGTCAGCGAAAGCAAATTCCACAAAAATTTCTCGTCGCACTTGAGCATCTCCTGGAATTCCATGAGGCCGCGGTTGGCCTTGTTCAGCTCGCCGTCGAACCGGTACGCCCGCGGGTCCGATTCAGAGCCGTATTCGGTGATCGTGGAAAAATCGATGCTGCCCGTCAAGTCGGCAATATCCTGCGACTTCGGGTCGGACGGGCTGAAGGTGCCGATGCCGATCCGGTTTTCCTCCGAAATGAGCACGCGCTCCACAAGCACTTCTTCGATGCGGCCGTTATACTGGTCCCGCAGCCGCTGCTGGCATGAAGGGCACAGATTCCCCTCGATCTTGACGCCGAGCTCCTGCTCCACCTCCGGACGGAGCTCGTTTGGAATCAGATGAAGCGGCTCCTCGTGCATCGGGCAGCCCTTGATCGCGTAGACCGCCCCTTCGTCCGTGCGCGAGAACTGCTCCAAGCCCCGCTTCAGCATCGTCACGATCGTCGATTTGCCGCCGCTCACCGGCCCCATCAGCAGCAAAATCCGCTTGCGAACGTCCAGCCGCCGCGCCGCCGAATGAAAGTATTCCTCGACCAGCTTCTCGATGGCGCGATCGAGCCCGAAAATTTCCTTGTCGAAAAAATGATATTTTCTCCGCCCGTTCTCCTCCGTGATGCCTTGGGAGGCGATCATTTCGTACACCCTGGCATGCGCGGTCATCGCCAGCCGCGGATTTTCGCGAATCTTGCGAATATAGTCGGCGAACGTTCCGGTCCAGGCCAATCTTTCGGTTTCTGTTCGGTGTTCGGCGATTTTTTTGAAAATATCCATGGGTTGGGTCAACCTCCTCAAGGCTTTGTCAAAGGAAAAGCTTCCGATCCCCGGGAGCCTTCCGGGTACAAGCGCGCCGCCGCGCCCGCCGCCATTCTCCTGCGATATAGAACCGATGAACCTCTGTTCACCCGCGAGCCTTCTATATCGGAAACGAAGCCCGCCCGCCTCCGATGCTGCCTGCGCCGGACGAGGACAGCGGCCTTGCAAGACGCGAACGCGTCCCAGGCTCCGCTAGCCGGCACCCCGGCGCCGCCCGCCGCGTCCAGGAACAGGGATGAACGCCGCCGGCGGTTCGAGCTCTTGTCTTTCAAAAACGAAGTGTATTAAATACCTATGCAGGTGCCGATTCGAAGTTTCCGATATTTTAGACAAAACGGTAAGAAAAAGTCTATCGACACCCCTTTCGAGGAAGCGCGACCGCGGTTTAGCGGGGGGCTTGGTACTCCCAGCGCCCGGTTTGCTGCATGGCGGCGGTCAACCACATGTCTAACGCAAGTGACAAACGCTATTTTGCTGAAACGCCGCCTTTTTAAAATGTAACGCAAGTGGATAGCGCTATTTTGTCTAGAACGCTGAATTGGGTAGCCCAAAATGCCGAATAAGGCTGCTTGCTTGCGTTACAATTTCAAATCGATCGTTCCCGAGTGAAATAAGCACTCTGGCTAGCGTTAGCTTAAGGTCTGCCCGGCAAAACGTGAGCCCACGGCATGCCAAACGAGGCTTGCAGCGTGAGGCAAGCAAAGCGAGCAAGCCATTCCCGGCAGCACGGGTCCGCCGATCGCAAGTGCTTCGTGCTTGGCCGCAATCCGCTTCTAATTACCTTGATGCTTCAAGGCCGATTCGTTTCACCGAGGCCGGGAAGCCTTATGGCCCGTTATTTTTTTAAAAAAGACGGGCTGCGCGCCCGTCTCGTCTGTCCGTTTCGTTATTTGGCTAAAGCTTCATTGCAGCCACTGCATCAAACGCATGACCGTATACCGGTTGCGCACATACAGCGCGTATTTGGCGCTCTCCTCCTGCAGCTCCGCCGGCACGCCGAGCTCGCCAGCCGTCACCGGTCCGCCGACCTCCGCCAGCATGGCGGTCAACCGTTCGGGAGCGGGAACGGAGCGCGCGATCTGCCGCACATCGTCCCACCGCTCGGCAATTCGGGCGGCCAGCTGCTCGAGCTGCGCGGCGTGCTTATCCGGATTCAGCGATTCCGCATTCTCGGCCAGCACCGCTTCGGCGATCGCTCCGTAGGCCTCGCGGATCTCCGCCTCCATGCGTTCCACCGACAGCCGGCCCGGCTCGGCCAGCCGCCGAAGGACAAGAGCCTGCGCTTCCTCTGCATCGATTTGCGCGATGCCGGCGTACAGACGGCTCATCGTGACCGTGGCGGCTCCCACCTTCGCGCCGTGCAGCAGCGCCGGTCTGCCCTGCTGCAAATATTTCATTTCCCAATAATGGGACAAATGATGCTCTCCCCCGGAGGCAGGACGGGAGTGGCCTGCGATCAGCATCGATATGCCCGACAGCAAGAGCCCTTCCATAAGCCGCCTCAGCCCCGCTTCCGTCCCTCGCGCGATTTCGCCTGTATGGCTTATGCAGAGCTCCAGCGCGCGGAAGGTCATCAAGGCGGCCAGTTCGCACTTCTCCTCGCCCAGCAGGCATGCGCCGAGCGACCAGTCGGCCAGCGACGTATATTTGCCGAGCATGTCGCCGAAGCCGGCGGCAATCATCGGCCGCGGCGCTTGCGCAAGCAGCGCGAGGTCTGCGAAGATGGCCTCGGGCGCGCAGCAGGCGACCGTCTGCTTGAAGCCGCCGATCACGAGCGGAGCGCCGACGGAGGCGAAGCCGTCCACGGACGGCGCCGTCGGCACGCTGAGAAACGCGCGGCCGGCGCGATGGGCGACGAAGCGCACGATATCGTGAATCGTGCCGGAGCCGACGGCAACAAGCGCCTGAACCGATTCGTTCAGCTGCAGCATAAGTTGCACGATGGCCCGTTCATCGGCGGCAAGCTCCCCGTTGTGATCGTCCTCCAGCAGGCATATGGGCGCCTCGACTCCGGCCTCGCGGCAGCGCTCTGCCAGCTCCCGCCCGGCCTTCTCCTCCGTCCGCCGGTCGCAGACGACGAGCAGCTGCCGGTAACCGCGCTCCGCCGCATAGGACGGCAGCGCGGCCAGCGCCCCCGCCTCGATCGAGATATGCCGGATCGGGACGCTGTGCTCTTTTCCGCATACGCAGGTGAACGTCCGCCCGAGCCACGGCTCGATGCGGCCCGCTTGCTCCAGTAAGTTCATATCCATTCTCCCCTCTTGAAAATTTGACGGTTATCTGCCGGCGAATTTTCAATAACCGCAGGCGACGACCGATGGCGATTGATTCGCTCGTCATAGGCGTCCTCTTGAAAATTTGGCGGTTATCTGCCGGCGAATTTTCAATAACCCAAGGCGACGACCGATGGCGATTGATTCGCCTCTCTATAGATACTATAAATTCCAGACTTGTTATCTATCGTACCAAACCCTGTGGTATAATGACAGCATCCGAATTGATGTTCTCATCCTGCGGCGCTTTTCGCGGCGCAACGTGCGTTATTGGGGGACGATATAGATGAACGACGATGGAAGGAGTTAGGAGAATCGATGGCGGTACGAACGGAAACCGAGCTGTACGCTCCCGTCAAAGCTTACCTTGAGGAGCTCGGTTACGAAGTAAAGGGGGAGGTGCGGCACTGCGATCTGGTGGCCATGCGGGGAGACGAGCCGCCGCTGATTGTGGAGCTCAAGCGCAGCTTCTCCATCCCCCTTCTGCTGCAGGGCATCGATCGGCTGCGCATCAGCCGGAGCGTATACGTCGCTTTCGAGCTGCCGAACAAAGGCCGCGCCCCGCATGGCGCCACCTGGCCGGAGCTGCGCAAGCTGTGCGCGATGCTCGGCCTCGGCATGCTCACGGTGCGATTCTACAAGACGCGAAAGCCGCGCGTCGAGGTGCAGTGTCATCCGCCGGGCGACGATTCCCTGCTCCTGTCGCCGCCGCGGCTGAGCAAGCCGGCCGCCGGCCGCCTCATTCACGAGTTCCGCGAGCGCGGAGCGGACTACAACGTCGGCGGCAGCACGCAGCGCAAGCTGGTCACCGCCTACCGCGAGAAGGCGCTGCATCTGGCTCTGCTGCTTCGCGAATACGGCCCGTGCAGCCCGCGGCAGCTGCGCGATTTGACCGGCAACGTGAAAGCGGCCGGCATGCTGCAAAATAACGTATACCGCTGGTATCAGCGGGTGGAGCGGGGCGTTTACCGGCTGACCCCGCTCGGCGAGGAGGCGCTGACCGTCTTCGCCCATGTCGTCGCCGCGCTTCCCGTACCGACTCAGGAGGAAGTACAGGCGGCTGCCGGCCGCAAAAGAGCGAAGGCGGTGAAAACCTGACCCGCTTGTACCCAGGCAGCGAGCCGGAGCGAGGAAGGCTTGACCCGCTTGTACCCGGGCAGCGAGCCGGAGCGAGGAAGGCTTGACCCGCTTGTACCCGGACAACGAGCCGGAGCGAGGAAGGCTTGACCCGCTTGTACCCGGGCAGCGAGCCGGGGCAAGGGGGGCCTGACCCGCTTGTACCCAGGCAGCGAGCCGGGGCAAGGGGGGCCTGACCCGCTTGTACCCAGGCAGCGGGCAGGGCGGAGAAGGCCTGCCTCAGCGGAGGAGCGCTTCGCCGGAGGCGGCAGAGCGCCCAGGCCGCAGCTTCAGCAGCTCCTTATGAATCCAGATGGCGGCCTGGGCCCCCTCGCCCATAGCGATCGTCGCCTGCTGGGAGTGCACGGCGATGTCCCCTGCAGCCCAAATGCCGCGGACGCTGGTCATTTTGCTGCGCGGATCGACGACGATATGGCCGTTTTCCATCCGCTCGACGCCGAGATGGGCAAGCAGCCCGGAATGGACGGCATTGCCGCCGAAGGCAATAAAGCCGATATCGGCAGGAATGACCCTCCCGCTCGTCAGCCGCACTCCGCTAAGCCGGCCGCCGACCGCCGCGGCGGAAGCCGCTGCGCCTGCGGGCGCTTGCCACGCGGATGGCGATGCCGCGGCGGAAGCGACAGCGCCCGCGGACGCTTGTCCCGCAAACGGCGATGCCGCGGCTGCCGGCCCGATCCTTTCCGCTTCTTCCGGCCCGGTCAGCACTTCCGCGATTTCCTCTTCGATATATTCGATGCCGAGCTCCTTCAGCCGGCTTAATCGTTCGCTGCCCAGCGCCTGGCGCTCATGGTTCACGTAGACGATCCGGTCGCACCAGTACGTAAGCGCCGTTGCCATGCCGTACCCGGCAACGCCGGAGCCAAGGACGACGGTGCGCCTGCCGGCCGATTCATAGCCGTCGCAATCGGAGCAGACGAAGATCGTCCGCCCGAGGCAGCCTTCGAGGCCCGGCAGGTCGGGATAACGGTCGCTCACGCCTGTGGCGATGAGCAGCGTCGCCCCGCTGACAGCCCCCTGCCCCGCGTCCAGCATCACCTGGAAATGGCCGTCCGCGATCCGGGCGACCGCCGTCGCCTCCGCCTCGCGGAATTCGATGCCGAGCCGCTCGGCATGCAGCCGGCCAAGCCGGCGCAGCTCGGGGCCCGATACGCCGTCCGGCCAGCCCAACATGTTGCGGTACCCCTGGCATAACGTCGAACGCCCGCGCCCTTTGTCCACGACAAGCACTTTATGCCGGTATCGGCCCAGCTGAATGGAGGCCTGAAGTCCGGCAATGCCTCCGCCAATAATGATGCAATCGTACATCATGCAGAACGAAACCGCCTTTCCGCAAGCAGCCTGTTTAGGTATAGGTTGCCCCGATTGGCGGCTTTTTCATTCCTGGTTGCGGTTATCGGGATGCGGCTTTGCGGCCCAAGGCCGGTTTGCTCCGCGAGGGCCTCCCGCCGGAGACGCTCGTCTCTCCGCGGCTAAGCAGCCATACGAGGCTCAGCTGCAGCACGGAGGCGACGGCCAGCACCCATGGCAGCAGGCCGCTGCCGCCGTAGCGGACGAGCACGATCAGCGCGATAATCGAGATGACGCGCCCGGCGTTCAGGAACGTCTCGCGCATGATGACCGATTCGACGCGGAGCTGTCCTTTGAGCGGCAGCGTGCCAATCATCCTGTAATAATAGGAAGTAAGCGTATTGCCCTGCAGGGGAGCGCAGATCGAATAAAGCACCATGAAGGCAACGACCGTCGCCAGGGACATTTTCCACATTATAAACAGAGTGCCGGCCACAAAGCCGGCCGCGGCGACCAGCACGAACCGCCTTTCTTTCGCTTCGCTGCCGTACCTTGAGATGAACATGCCCGTGGCGATGCTGAGACTGGCATAGACGACGCCCAAATAGCCGACCAGATCTTCCCTGCCGACGATCTGAAACAGCAAAATATTCGGCAAAAACAGCATGATGCCCTGGAACAATCCCATCGCCGTAAAGGCAAACAACGAGCGGCCCCAGTCCGGGCTGCGCTTCATCAGCAAGCCGACAAGCCTCAAATAGTACGCTTTGTGATGGGACTCCTGCGAACGGATGCGCAGGCTGCCGAGCGTCGCCAATAGAAACATGACGAAAGCGATTCCGAACACGATCGTATAGCCCTGCAGCCCGTCGTTCCGCGCGATGATCGCCCCGGCCAAAGCCGGGCCGATCAGCCCGCCCAAGGTGAACACAATCGTATTGATAGCAAGAAAACGAATCCGGTTCTGCTCGGTCGAGACATCGTACATCAGCGTCAAATATCCCGCCCAATAAAAAGCGCCGGCTGCGCCCGCAAACAAAGCGAACAGCACGTAATAATCGACGACCCGCTCCTGCGCGATGACGACGGCAAGATAAAACAACGCCGTCAGCGCGATCCCGATCCGATACGTCACCATCCGGTCCTTGCGCTTGATAATCAGCCCGCCGAGAGCGAAGGCGAACGGAGCTGCCGCATAGTTGATCACGTTGTACATGCCGTTAATCCACAAGCTTTCCGTAAGCCTCCACAAGTACAGAGTAAGAAACACGCCCGACATGGAGGCGCCGAACTGAAAGAAAAAATGAATGTAAAGCGCTGTCACCGCTTCCGGAGACAGCCGTTTGTCCGGCGGCACGAGACCCCGCCTCGCCTCAAGCCAATCCATCCACCGATTTCTCCACGCCCCGGTCCGCATACCGCACCTCTTCTTGTTTTATGCTGTTGTCATTTTTTTCGGTATCGTTATAAGCTCAAGCTTCTCTCATTGTAGCAAGGTGCGGAAGCAGTGCAAACGTCAAAGGCCCCAGCTAAACGCGCTGAGGCCAAGCCTGAAGCCGATAAGGCGGGATTCCTATTTGCTCTTGAGGTTATCCCACGTTTTTTGGAAGTCTGCCAGCATTTGCTCCTTCGTGCTCTTGCCGGCGATATACGCCTGCATCGAGGCGCCGAATTCCTGCACCGCGCCGTCCGGGTATTTGAACCAGTTCCAGCTCAGCACTTTGTTTTCGCTCGTGTACTTCATAATGTCGACGGCGATATCGCCCACATCGCTTTCGCTTGCCGTAATGTTCGTGAACGCCGGGATGAATTTGAACTCCTTGGTCATGTACTGCTTGCCGATGTCGGATGTGACAAGCCAGTTCAGGAATTCCTTCGCCTCGGCCTTCACCTTGGAGTTCTTATTGATGACCCAGTTGTTCGGCACGCCGACGAACAGCTTGTCGTTCGCCTCGGCGTCTTCGTTGATCGGCATCGGCAGGACGCCGACCTTGATGTCCGGGTTGATCTGGTTGATCTGCACCTGCGTCCAGTTCCCCTGCTGCATCATCGCGGCTTTGCCGGTCGCGAAATTCGTTACCTGCGTGTTGTAATCCGTCGTCAGCGGGTTCGGCTGCCCATACTTCAAGGTCAAGTCAACGAGCCGCGTCCAGTCGTCAAATATGGGGCCGCCGAACTTTTGCGACCCGTCGTTCAGACCGGCGATGAATTGGTTCGGATCCGGCTGCCGGGCGACGGCCACGTTAAACGTATGGTTGCCGAGAATCCACCACTCCTGATAGCCGTTGGAAAACGGCGTGACGCCGATGGCCTGCAGCTTCTTGGCCGCTTCTTCCAGCTGGCTGAGCGTCTTGGGCAGCTCGGTGATTCCCGCTTTTTGGAACAGCTCTTTATTGTACAGGAAGCCATAGCCTTCGATGTTCATCGGCTGGCCGTAAATTTTGCCGTCCTTGCTCATCGGTTCTTTCGCGACCGGGGCGATATCCTTCACCCACGGCTGGTCGGACAAGTCCTCCAAATGCTCCATCCAGGTCTCCATCTCGCGAAAGCCGCCGTTATTAAAAATATCGGGCGCATCGTTAGAGGCAAATTTCGTCTTCAGCGCCGCTCCGTAATCCGCCCCGCCGCCGACCGTCTCGATCTGCAGCTTCACGTTCGGATGCGTTTTTTCGTATTCGTCCTTCAAACGGTTCAAGGCTTCGTTAATTTCCACTTTAAATTGGAAAATTTTCAGTGTGACCTGATTACCCTCCGCCCCGCCTCCGGCATTGTTCCCATCCTGCGCCTGATTGCCGCCGCAGCCTGCCGCCAGGCCGGCCAGCAGCGCCGCGCTCATCGTCAGGGCAGCCGTTTTTTTGAATCCTTGCTTCATATGCCGATTACCTCCCCTTTTTCACAAGCTTGGAAGCATGTTGCTTATATATTGTTTTCACTGTCTCTATTTTAAATTCAGTTTGAAAGCGCCGACACCGAGGATATTGAACATTTAGGTGGAAGGTGTTGATGTATAAAAAGATACCAGTTGAACGAGAGAAACCATCAGCGCGGCTTGGCCATAGTGTGACGTGTTCTGAAGAAGCGAGCGTTCGCCTTTGTTCCCGGATTTCTACCTCTACGATTGGAATTAGGAATCTGGGAACAACAGTGATCGGAAGAACATGACACACGACGACCCCGGCTGAAAACATTCGTTCAACTTTTATAGATAGTACGGATTTGTTAGCTGTTTACGCTTGAGGGCTTCTTATGCTAAAATATGGACACGGTCTGTGAAGCACACGCCGCTTCGTTCTTTGGCAGTCATCCGCTGCACAGGAATGGGGCGGCTGTTTTCATTTTACAGCTTTTGAGGGGGAATTGGCGTTGAATTTCGAGCAAGCTTATGAAGCGTTCCTTGACGATCATGCAGGTAGACGAGCGGGAGAAAGACGGAGAAGATTGCAGGAAGGACATGCCCATGCGGAAAAATGTTTTTTGCAGGAGGTATGGTGGCCGGTATTCAAAAGCTTTGACTATTTGCATCCCGAATACGAAATCGCCGATTTCAAGGACGGGTTTCGGTATTTGGACTTCGCGTTTATCCGGGGACAGCTGCGGCTGGCGCTGGAGATTGACGGCTACGGACCCCACTGGCGAAACATTAGCCGTGCGCAGTTTTCCGATCATTTGATGAGGCAAAACCATCTGCTGATGGACGGCTGGAAATTGCTGCGCTTCTCGTACGACGACCTGACGGAGCGTCCGCGTTATTGCCAGCAGCTGGTGCAGCAGTTCATGGGCATTTGGCTGAACGGGATGCCGCATGCCGGCGAGGGACTTAACGCGGAACAACGCGAGATTATACGGTTTGCATCGGGTACAGCAAAACCCATTGAACCTAATGATGTATGCCGTCTGCTGGGCGTTCAAAAAGCGAAAGCGCGAAAACTGCTTCATTCGCTTGTCGAGCTGGATTGGTTGGCCCCGGACGGAGGCGGTACGGTGCGGATTCGGCGTTATAAGCTGAATCGGGTGCGGGAGTTTGCTTAAAGGGTAAGCGGCCGGGAGAGTTATGATAGAAAGCACGCTAGGGAAGGAGGTAAAGAGTTAGTATACGGGAGAAGGTAGGCAGGGAGTTGGTAAGATGGTATGTTTGCTTGGTTAGGAAGTATGAGGCTTATGGGGAGTTTTGGAGTTTGCGTGTATAGGAACTATAAGGCGTGTGTGTATAGAAACTGTAAGGCGTATGCAGAGTTTGCGGGGTTAGGAAGTGTAATGAACATGGAATAAGATTGTTTTTTGCGCTTAGTTTGGTGTAATTTAGTTAATTTGTCTGAATAAGAACGTTTTTCATTCTTAATGTTTATGTTTTTATTAAATTAGGGCTGTTTGGAAGAAATTAAGATAAAAAAACAACCTTATTTCTCCGAAAAATGAAATTTCCGGAGAAATAAGGTTGTTTTTCGTTCTTACTGCCAGAGTGGTGCTTTACTCAACGCGGGAAACCAAGGGTTCGGGCGGGGCGCCCTAATCTTGCACCTCGTGGGCTCGGCGCCTCGATCGAGCTCGCGCGCTGCGCCACCACGCCCGGCTTCGGGGCAGGCGCCTGCGCTCGCCGCCGGCCTTGCGGCGCCTCGGGTCGGCGGCCTCTCCATCGGCACGAAGCCGCGCCATCTCGGACGCCCTCGCCTCGGCCCCCTCTCGTGTGCCCTAGCCCCGCTCCGCGCAGCTTACCCCTTGACCGAGCCTGCGGTGATGCCTTCAATGATATGGCGCTGCATCGCCAGGAAGAAGATGACGATTGGCGTGATGCCGAGCACCAGTGCGGCCAGCGCCAGATCCCACTGCTTCGTGTACTGGCCGAAGAAGGAGTTCGTCGCCAGCGGGATTGTCCGCAGATCCGGGCTCTGCAGGATGAGGAACGGCAGCAGGAAGTCGTTCCAAATCCACAGGCTGTTCAGCAGGATGACGGTGACGGCGATCGGCTTCAGCAGCGGGAGCACGATGCGGAAGAACGTGCCGTAGGCGCTCGCTCCGTCCACGGAAGCCGATTCCTCGATTTCGTGCGGGATCGATTTGACGAAGCCGTGGAACAGGAACACCGACAGCGGCGCGCCGAATCCCATGTAGCAGACGATCAGCCCCGGGATGCTGTCGAACAGGCCGACGGTGCGAGCGACCCGGACCAGCGGGATCATGATCGACTGGAACGGGATGACCATCGCCGCGACCAGCAGCGAGAAAAACAGCCGGTTGAAGCGGGTTTTGTGCCGCACCATCCGGTAAGCCGCCATCGCGCTGATGAGGGCGATTGCCAGATTGGCCAGCACAGTGATCACCAGCGAGTTGGTCAGTACGGTCGGAAACTTCATGATGCGCCAAGCGTTGCTGAAGTTGCTCCACTGCAGCGCCGTCGGCAGGCTGGTCGGGTCTGTCAGCAGCTCGGCGAACGTTTTCAACGAGTTGACGATGACGAAGTAAAAGGGCACCAGGAACAGCAGGCCGAGCAGCACGGCGACGATTTCGACAACCAAGGTGCACGCCGTATATCTTTGCCGCGCTTCCATCACGCTTCGACCTCCCTGCTCTTCGTAATCCTCACCTGAATCGTCGTTATGATCGCCACGACGACAAAGAAAATAAGCGCCTTGGCGGTCCCGAGCCCGAACCGGTTATTTTGGAACGCCTCCGTATAAATGTTCAGCGCCAGCGATTCCGTCGATTTGAACGGCCCGCCTTTGGTCAGCGACAAGTTCAGGTCGAACATCTTGAACGTGTTCGAGATCGCCAGGAACAGGCATACCGTCACTGCCGGCATGATGAGCGGGACGATAATCCGGAACAACACCTGGGCCGGAGATGCGCCGTCGATCTGGGCCGCTTCCAGCACATCCTTCGGCACATTGATCAGCGACGCGATATAGATCACCATAAAGTAACCGGCCGACTGCCAGACGAAGACGATGACGATGCCCCAAAACCCGGTCGTTTCGTCGCCCAGCCACGGCAGGTTGAAGAACGGAATGTTCGTCAGCTGCCCGATGGCGGGAAAGCCTTTGACGAAAATAAACTGCCAGATGAACCCGAGCAGCAGCCCGCCGATCACGTTCGGCAAAAAGAACACGGTGCGAAGCGGGTTGCGCAGCTTGAGCGGGCGCGTCAGCAGCAGGGCGAGAATGAAGGCCAGCACATTCGTCAGGATGACCGCCGCGATCGAGAAACGGGTCGTGAACCAGAACGAGCGCATAAAGTCCGGATCGTTAAACAAAATTTGCTTGAAATTGCCGAGGCCGATGAAGGTCACCGTCCCCGAAACGCCGTTCCAATCGGTAAAGGAATAATACATCCCCAGCAAAAAGGGAATCATCACGATCAAGGTAAACGAAATGAACGCCGGCCCGATAAATACGAGCTGTTCCAGCCAAGCCGACAGTGGGCGTCGTTTCATCATCTATTCCTCCTCCACATGCTTTGGCGATTGCCGCTATTGCGCCGTCAATTCCGGTTGTAGTACGCTGTATGAGTTCTCTTTAGAAGCCGCAATCGGATGGAGCGGGCATTGGGCCATCGACGGATTCGGCTATCCTTTTCGTATATCCCATTATAAATACGGGCATAACGCACCGAAACGGAAGATGATGAACCGATAGGTGCAAAATATTGACCATTCCCGACAAGGAGGCACCCGAAGGTTATGGGCCGCAGCAGTTTCCGCTTTCGTCTGATTCTTGTGCTGCTCATTGCAACCATTGTCCCGATCAGCGCGTCGATGGTAGTAACGAACGTGTACACGAAACAGTCCGTCCGGCAGAACGCCATCCGCGAGAGCACCCGTCTGCTCGAGCAAGGGCGGCTGAATCTGATCAACTATATGGATTCGCTGAATCAGCTGTCCTTCTCCATTTACAGCGATTCGTCCTTCATCCGGCTGACTACTCTCGGCTTTACCGGCTACCAGAGCGAGCCGGAAATTTATCGCCTGATGCAGACGATATCGCTGAACAGGGACGTATCCCAGGTTTATATGAACATTTTCGAACGGGGTCCGGGCGAGGCGCGTTCGTTCCTGGTCCGCAACATGAGGCGATATCCGTATTCAGATATCAGCTACCAGCTGAAACCTCCTTATTTGCCCGAATCCTTTGATGCGAAGGTCGAGCCGGCTCATATGAGCCATACATACGGCATTCCCATGTCTTTCTACTATGCCCCCGAGCCGGTAATCAGTATTCACCGCGCCATCTTCCGCATTCCGTCCATGAAGCGGATCGGCACCTTCTCGATCGATGTTCGGCTGACAGGCCTAGCGGAGATGATGGACCGGCTCCGTACCGAGCAGGAGGACGTTTATTTGCTGGATGCGGGCGGAACGGTGATCTACAGCTCGGAGGCGGGCTGGACGCCGGGCGAAAGCCGGCAAGGGGAGGAATGGGTCGGCCGCATGCTGGCGCAGCCGGAAGCGTCGGGCCACCTGGAAGCGGGGCAGAGCATGCATATATACGAGAAGGTGGAGACGCCTTATTTGACATGGTATATGGTCAAGCGCATTCCCTACGACCAGCTGTATCAAGGGGCCCGGGAGCTGCTGCGGATTCAGTTCGTTATTTTGGCGGTGCTGATGGCGGTGGTCGCGCTGCTCACCTTATGGATCAGCGTTCGCTTTACCCGGCCGATCAAGGAGCTGATCGGCTACATGAACCGGATTCGCTCAGGCCAGCTCGATGTGGACATCCAGGTGAGCTCGCAGGACGAAATCGGCATCCTGGCCCGCCATTTTCGCGATATGATGGGGACGATCAATCATCTTATTACTCAGGAGTACAAGCTCAAGCTGGCGAACCGGACGAACCAGCTCAAGGCGCTGCAGGCGCAAATTCATCCGCATTTTCTGTACAACTCCCTGCAGTCGATCGGCACGCTCGCGCTGCAAAGCGGCGTGCCTAAGGTGTACAAGCTGCTCTCGGCGCTGGCCAAAATGATGCGCTACAGCATGAGTACGGGCGAAACCGTCGTCCCGCTGCGGCGGGAGCTGGAGCATGTGAAGGCGTATTTGCAGCTGCAGACGCAGCGTTTTGAGAATGAGCTGAACGTGCGGTATGATATGGATGAGGCTTCTGTCGACATTTTACTACCGAAAATGACATTGCAGCCCCTCGTGGAAAATTATTTCAAGCACGGCTTCGACCCGCGGCATCAGACCGGCGAGCTTACGCTGTCCAGCCGCATCGATGCCGAGGCTTCCCCTCCTCTCTTGACGCTGGTCATAGAGGATAACGGCCGGGGAATGCCGGCGGAGGAGATCGACAGGCTGAACCGTCTGCTCTCCGAGTCGTCCGCCTCGGCCGCAGGGGAAGCGGGCGCGAAAGACGAATCCATCGGTCTGCTCAACGTCAAGACGAGGCTGGAGCTGTTCATCAGCGAACGGGCATCGCTTCGGCTCGAGCCCCGTCAGCCGGCGGGGCTGCGCGTCGTCATCGTCATCCCTGCGGAATCGCCGCAGCGAGAGGAGGCGTAAATGATGAGAGCGATTATTGTCGACGACGAAAAGCATGTCCGGGATGCCGTCATGCTCCTCGTGCCCTGGGAGGAGCTCGGGATCGCCGAGGTGCTCGAGGCGCAGGACGGCCTGGATGCGATCCGGCTCGTGACCGAGCATAAGCCGCAAATCGTCATTACCGACATGATGATGCCGCTCGGCAGCGGCAAGGAGCTGCTGGAATGGCTGAGCGAGCATTATCCGCAAGGCAAAACGATCGTCATCAGCGGCCACGACGATTTCGATCTGGTTCGCCACGCCGTCAAATACGGGGGCGTCGATTATATTTTGAAGCCTGTCGACGGGAAGCAGCTGCGGGCCGCGATGGAGCGGGCCATCCGCAGCTGGGAGGCTGAGGAAGCGGAGCGTCGCAAGGAGCGCGAGCGGAGCATGGAGATGAATCGGATTCGCCCGGTGTTCTGGGACAAAATTTTGTCCTGCCTCATCTCCGAGCCCGCTTCCTACGAGCAGCACGCCGCGGCGCTGGACAAGGAGTTCGGGCTCGGCCGCCAGATCCGCGAATGCCGGGTCGCTATTGTCAGTCTGGATACGATGTCGCCCAGGCTGAGAGCCAAGTTCGAGCCGGACCTGGACCTGCTGTTCTTCTCGCTGACGAACGTATGCAACGAGGTGCTGCGCGACGGTACGGCCCGCAGCGGCGTCGCCTACCGCTACTGGAACAGCGAGAGCGAGATTATTTTGCTCCTGTACGGCCGGCAAGGTGAAGCGGCGCCGCTGCTGGAGAAGCTGGAGCGGGCGCTCGTCGCCACGTTCCGCAGCAGCCTGGACATCGGCGCAAGCCGCGTGCGGGCATTTCCCGCGGAACTGCCTGCCGCCTACCAGGAAGCGAGGCAGGCGCTGAACCTGCGCAATTTGCTGCAAAGCGAAAAGAAGGTGCACCTGTACGAACCGGGAGCTTCCGCTCCGCTGGGCGATTTGGCCTTCGGCGATTACGCCGAGTCGATCCGGCTTGCCGTTCGCAGCGGCAGTCCCGAGCAGATCCGCAGAGCCGTCGCCGGGTGGATGCAGAGGGTGAGCCTGCTGGAGAGGATTACCGCCGAGCAGCTCGAGCTCTGGTGGCATGAATTCCATGTCGCGAAGAACAAATGGCAGGCCGAATGGTTCGGCAGCGAAGCGCCGGCGCAAGCGGCCGCCGAAGCCTCCTTCGGAAGCATGCCGCTGTCCGCGCTGCTCGGCGAGGATGGCTCTCTCTCCCTGCAGCTCTGGGAGAAACGGCTGATCGACAGCCTGACCGGCCTGTCCCGGGCGATGCTCGGCCATCAGCGGCAGGAAAACAGCGTCATTCACGACATCGCCAAATATATACAGCAGCACTATCGGGAAGAAATGACGCTGCAAAGCATCTCCGGTCAATTCTTTTTGAGCAGGGAGTACATATCCCGGAAATTCAAGCAAGTGTTCGGGCTCAATCTGTCCGACTATCTGAGCGGCATCCGGATGGAGCATGCGAAGGTGCTCTTGCTTAATCCTCACCTGAGGATTGCCCAGGTGGCGCAAATGGTCGGATACGACGACGAAAAATATTTCAGCAAGGTGTTCAAAAAGCTTGTAGGGCAAACGCCCAACGAATACAGGAAGGTGAATTCGACGTGAATACTTCAGTAGAGCCGGCTGCCGCGCAGCCGGCCAACCGCGCGCAGGCGAAGCCGCGCGGCGGAGCGACAGCCAAAACTTATGTGCTGCTGCTTCTCGTCTGGGCCGCTCTCGTGGCCAGCGGGATGTGGGGCGCCAAGCTGTATACGGACCATCTCCGCGCCCAGATCGCGGCGGATATCGCAAGGCAGACCGAAGCGCAGCTGGCGGCGGTAAAGGCGCAATATGAAGCGGAGCTCGCTCAGCTGAAGGAGTCGATCGGAGCGGATATGACGCAAATGCAGACGAAGATCGACTCGGTCGGCGAGCTGCTTGCTTTTACCAAGGACAGCGCCAACGAAAAGACGGATAACAGCAATCAGCTGTACACGCAGCTGGCGGAAGTGAAAAAACAACTGGACGAGCTGAAGAAAGATTTGGACGCCCTTCAGTAAGGAAAGGAAGAGCCTGAATGAATCCGATCCCGCTGATCAACCGAACGATGCTGCTGGCGGGAGCGCCTTTTCTCGGCATTATTGTCTTTCTGATGATTTTCCCGCTCGCCGTCCAGCTGCCGGAGCGCGCCGAAACGGCGTTCTCCCGCATCGATCTCTCTCCCGCGCTGGAGGAGACGCTGGCCAAGCTGGACAAGACGCAGTCCGACGCCGCGCAAACGCGGGCGACGGTCGAACGGTTTTACGAGCTGTATGCGAAAAGCAACGAAGCGATGTCGTCGATGCTGAAGACGGCCGAAGCAGCATCGCAGCGGCCGACCGCCATCTTCGAGGAACGGGTCGCCCGGCACCTGGGGGGCAAGGTATCCCGCTCCACCTCGACGGACAATATCGATTTGAAGCTGTATTATTTCAGCGAAGCGAAGTATAACGGCTATGGACTCAAGGTCGATCTGAAGTCCGATAAAGCGATGCAGATGGTGCTCGGCAACGATCAGGTCGGCGGCAGCGAGACGACGCTGAGCGCGGCGAAACGGTACGGCGCGGTGGCCGGGGTGAACGCGGGCGGCTATGCGGACGACCCGAAAACCGGCAAGCGGTATCCGCTCAGCACGACGATGTACAACGGCAAATATGTCTACGGCTTCGAGCCGACGTTCGACGATCTGGCCTTCGTCGGCATGTCCAAGGACCGCAAGCTGATCGGGGGCAAATTCTCCCGGCAGGCCGACCTGGACAAGCTGAATCCGGACTTCGGCGCCACGTTCGTGCCGGTGCTGCTGCAAAACGGCAAGAAGCAGCCGCTTCCGGCCGCCTGGCAGTCGACGCGCGCGCCGCGCACGGTCGTCGGCAGCTTCAAGAACGATCAGCTGCTGTTCCTCGTCGTGGACGGCTATGACGAGAACGGAAGCTCCGGCGCGACGCTTGCCGAGCTGCAGGACAAGCTGGTCGCGCTTGGCGTGAAGGATGCCTACAATCTCGACGGCGGAGGCTCCAGCAGCCTCGTTTACGAGGGACAGGTCATCAACAAGCCGTCGGACAAAGGCAGGCTGCGGCAGCTCCCGACCCATTTCCTGTTTTTTAAATAACCATTGCGCGCCGTTCACATTTTATACGTTTTCTTTTGGGCGGCGGTTGGTTATAATAGGCTAGGGAGGTGTCTCCGATGTCAGCTACATTCTGGTTAGTCATCACCGTGTTCCTCATGTTTATCGTCGCCATGCTAACGGCAGCTTATAACGAGGACAAAACGAAAGGTCTGTAATATTGCAGACCTTTCGTTTTTGTATATGCAGGCCGTTACAGCGAGCTGGTGCGGCGCGCCCATTTTTTCCGCTGCACGGGCCTTAGGCTCTTCGTATACGGCGCTTCGCGAAGCTTCTCCATAAACAGGCGGTGCACATGCTCGCCCATCGTCATCACCAGCCCTTCTTCGAGCGAAATGCGCGGCTGCCAGTTCCATTCGCGCCGCACTTTATCGATATTCAGGCGCATCTGCTGCTTATCCTCCGCACGTCCCGCCTTGTACACCGGACGAACGAAGACATTGAACAAATCTTGCAGGATGAGCAGCAGCTCCTCAATGCCCACGATTCGTCCCGAGCCGATATTGTAGGTCTGCCCGCTCCCCCGGGAAATCGCAAGCAGATTCGCTTCGGCGGCGTCGGAGACGTGAAGAAAGTCCCAGTACCGCGTATGCTTCCCGTAAATCGGCGGCCGCGAGCCGTCCATGACGCTATTAATGATCCTCGAAAGGATGAAATCGTCGCGATCGCTGCGGCTTCCGTAAATGGAAGAATACCGCAATATCGTATAATCCAGACCGAATAAATTGGCGAACGCTTTGATATACTCCTCCGGAGCCAGCTTGGAAAATCCGAGGGCCGACTTGGGGGCGCACGGATAAGTCTCGTCGACAGGCTCCGGTTCCTTCGAGCCGTACACTTCGGCGGACGAGCCGTAGACCAGTTTTTTCACATTAAACTCCCGGCACAAGTCCAGCAAATAGATCAAACCGCGCATATCGGGGTTCATCGCTCCGAGAGGCTTGCCCTGGGACGGAATCGGCGCTTCCGCCAAGTGAATGCACACATCGGGAAGCTCCTTCTCCATAATGCCGCGCATTTCGGGCCCGGCGATATCCGCATGATAAAACTGCGACTTCGGATGGATATTCTCGCTCCTTCCCGTAGTCATATTATCGACGACAACAACCTGCATCCCTTCCAGAATCAGCCTATCTACCGTGTGCGAACCGATGAATCCGGCTCCGCCCGTCACCAAGATCTTCATTCGTGATACACCCCTTATCAACGTATCAAGACAACCTGATACGAATTGTATCATATTTTATCGAATAATAGGACTATTTCAAGTAAAAAACATTCATTTTTAAATGAAATTTTATAAAAATGGGATACTTTTTGTATCATAAATGAAGTTGCTGGAGCTAGTAGGGAGGATTGTCGGACTCGGAGGGCTGAATTTGCGTTCCAAGCGATTATTTTGCGACAGATCCGGCTCTTTTGGCGCACATTTGATCGCGGTTCATCGTTTTAACCAGAGACGGTTCATTCCAGAACGTTCGTTCCGACGCAAACGCTTCATATTTGTCCAACCGCAAACCGAGCTGACGTACAATCACATTGATATCTACATTTATATGCTTCAGTTTATTCATCAATATTTCTCTCCATCCATGTTATAGTCAACTATATAAATATGCTGTTAGTCGTATAAAAAAACGATATTCTTTACGGCATGGTATGCTTTATATTTTAATTTAATACAATTGATATACATGAATCATCCCTATATTACCAAAAGCAGCGTTACAACATAGTTACAGTTGCGCCTTTTCCTGCGTTTCTAAAAATTTTTTTAACTTTGGATTTTACTAATACCAGTTATTTGCTATAATCGAACCGGAAACCAAAAATAGTCCAAAATGACTATTTCCTTTCCGCGAGGAATTCGGAGGTCTTACATCATGCCGTTTATGCCCATAGACTCCATACAGACCTATTACGAATATTATCCATGCGACATGGCCGGTACCCGAACTCTCGTCTTGATTCACGATGCGGGTCTGGACTCATCATACTGGCACTCCATTATATCTCTATTGCAAGACCGATATTCCATTCTTCTCTACGACTTGAGGGGACATGGCCAAAGCGAAAGCGGTTCCGCCCCGGTTTCCTGGGATCTCTTATGCAAGGATTTGCACGAGCTGATCAGAAAACTGGGGCTTGCTTCTGTTATTTTAATCGGACACGGGCTGGGCGCCAATCTGTCGGCCCGGTTCGCCACCAGCTATCCGACGATCATTGAAAAAGTAGTGTACATTTCTCCGCCGATTTCGGGCCCCGCCGACTTCCTCACCCAAGAGTTCCAATACCGCTGTCACCTTGCCGCTGGAAGCGATCTGGACATTCTCGGCAGAACGATGGCCAGGCGCATCGTGATCGATCCGGAGCGCTCCGAGCTCATGGACCGCATCGCGCAATCCTACAGGCGCGTAAACCGCAACCGATACTTCGAGCTGCTGGCCTTGCCGGCTCTATCGAATCAGGTTGAAGAGCTGGCGTATACGGGAAAGCCGGCGCTGATTTTGACGGGAGAGCTCGATCCGATCTTCGGCCCGGCCGTGTGCGGCATTTCCTACGCTTATTTGTCGCGCGCCACCTTGTTTATCGTTCCTGCTGCCGCGAATATGCCGTTTATCGACCAGCCGCGCTATACGGCCGACTGGATCGATTATTTTATCCGGAAGCCAACGCATTCGCTGCCGGGCGAAGCGCTTTCAGCCAGGATGGTTCCGAGCGCCGGCCCGCCCCGATGGCTCCATCGACAAGCGAGAGGTACGGATTCGGCCAATCCTATACTGACCGTCAAATGCTTGCATACGTTTGAGGTGACTTTGAACGGAAAGCTGCTGAAGGATGGCTGGAATACCCGATACGCCAAAAACCTGCTGCTCTATCTTGTTTTTCATCCGATAGCGACTCGTGAACAAATCTGCGATGCGCTGTTCCCGGAGATGGATGTCAAGAAGGCGCTTGGCAATTTACGGGTTTATTTGAATCATTTTGCCAAGCTGCTGGAGACCAGGGAGCGGGAAAATTCATGCGTTCACGTCGGCAGAGACACCGTACGGCTCATGGGCGTCGTCGAATGCGATCTGGAGGAGCTGCAATCGTTAATAAGGGGAGCCCAGCAGGAGAGGGACCCCGAGATGAAATATACGATCTGCCGTCAGCTGCTCGGCCAAATAACGGCAAGGGTGCTGCCCGGCTTCTACGATCCGTTCGCTTTGGCGCTCAAGGAGGAAACGGAGCATCAGTGGGTCCAGCTCGCCTTGTGGGCCGCTGACTACTGCTGCAACCGCCTTCAACACGAACAAGCGATCCCGTTTCTCACGCGCTGTCTGGAGCTGTTTCCGGAGGAGGAAAGCATATACGACCGAATTATCGAGCTGTATGCTCATCTCGGTCAGGAGCGCGAGCAGCGCCATTGGATGCGCAAAAAGCAGGCTCTTCAGCCGTAGAAGAAAACGGCATCCTGCGGGCGCCTTAAGCGCTCTGGCCGCAGGATGCTGTGGCAATGGGACGATGCAAGGGCTACTGCTCCTTAATGACCTGCATCTCTCCAAGGCATTCGCCGCAGATGTGCCTCTCCTTGAATTCGCTGACTTGCTCCATGGAACCGCAGAAGACGCAGCGCGGACGATACCGTTCAAGGATGATATGGTCTCCGCTTACCAGAATCTCCACAGGGTCTCCTTCATTCATTTGATATCGCTTGCGCAGCGATTTGGGCAGCACAATTCTTCCCAGCTGATCGACTTTTCTGACGACGCCTGCCGGTTTCATCATCAATTCACCAACTTTCCTGAAATCTACGGGTAATCCCTCTAGATTATTCGACGCTTATGAATAAATTCCTTCCCTCTTTGCCCATTTTTGCCATAAACCTCGCGGCCGAGCATTCGATCGGCGGCTTGGCCGGCGGGCAGACCGGCCCAGGCTTCACTGAAGGCCGGGAAAGCCGGTTTGCCGCAGCGCTTCGTACAGGATAATCGCGGCCGAATTGGACAGATTGAGCGATCTGACGTCGGATGTCATCGGCAATCGCATCAGCTGTCCGGGATGAGCCGCGAGAATGTCCGGAGCGAGCCCCCTGGTTTCCTTGCCGAACACAAGGAAATCGCCGTCCCGGAACGAAATATCCGTATACCGCTTATCCGCTTTCGTCGTAGCCAGAAAAAAACGGCCCTCCGGATATTTCTCCTTCACCTCGGAGAATGAATCGTGATATTCCAGCTTGACGGCATGCCAGTAATCGAGCCCCGCCCGCTTCAGCGTCCGATCGTCCGTGCGGAAGCCGAGCGGACGCACCAGATGCAGCCAGGTGCCCGTCGCCGCGCAGGTTCGCGATATATTGCCGGTATTGGCCGGAATTTCGGGCTCCACCAGTACGATATGAAATGCCATAGTTGTCGATATCACCTCGCTTGCCGGACCGCTCTTCAATTATACTACACTTTCGCCTGCTTTCTCCGGGAAATTTAACATTCGTTTTACTTGTTCTTAATATGCGGATGATGTTGCTGCCGGATAATGAAAGCATAGCGCGTACACTGACCAAAGGAGACCTCGGGCATGCTGAAGAAAAAAATTCTTGTGGTGGACGACGAGCCTTCCATTTCCATGCTGATCGAGTTCAATCTGAAGTTAGTCGGCTTCGAAGTCCAATGCGTCGAGGACGGCGAAGCCGTATTCCAAGCTATCCAGCAGTTCCGGCCTGACCTGATCGTGCTCGACCTGATGCTGCCGAAGATGGACGGCATTCAGGTGTGCCGCAAACTGCGCTCGCAGAGCAACCTGGTGCCGATCATTATGCTTACAGCGATGCAGGATTTATCGGATAAAATCGCCGGTCTCGATAACGGCGCCGACGATTATATGACCAAGCCGTTCAGCCCGCAGGAGCTGATCTCGCGCATTCAAGCTATCCTCCGGCGCATTCAGACGCTGCCTTCCGCTGAGGAAAGCGCGCCGATCACCATCGGCCACATCACCATTCTGCCCGATCAGCGCGAAGTGACTCTGAAGGGGCGGACCATTGAGCTGACGCCGAAGGAATTCGACCTGCTGCTGTTTTTATGCCGGCACCGCGGCAAAGTGCTGAGCCGCCAGCAGCTGCTGCATGGCGTGTGGGATTATCATTTTCTCGGGGACACCCGCATCGTCGACGTCCATATCAGCCATCTGCGCGACAAGATCGAGACGAATGCCCGCACTCCCGAATATATCGTAACCATTCGCAACGTCGGCTACAAGCTTACCGGGCCTGCATCGAAGGAATCGCTCGCTTGACGAACCCGGGCTGCTCCCCTGCAGCGCCCGCATTTCATGAAACGAAGAAGCCTCCGGCCGCACATGCACGCGAGCCGAAGGCTCCTTCCTTCGCTTTCATCCATACAACCGCTTGTCATGATAGACGGCTTTATTCCAGTACTTCTGCTTCATTCGCTCGTCGAGGCAGCTATCGTGCAGTTCAAAATAGTAGTTTCGCCAGAATCTATGCCAGGCGTATCTCATCGTTGAAAGGATCGACTTCATACAACCTCCCACGGATTCCTGCCGGTCAGGCCGCCTCTAGTCGGAAGCCTTACCCTCAGCTGTTCCGCCTGCGGAAATCGTCCATGAAATCGGCGAGCGCCTTGCAAGCCTCGTAAGGCACCGCGTTATACGTCGAAGCGCGAAGGCCGCCGACGCTGCGATGGCCCTTGAGGCCGACGAAGCCTTGCTGCTCGGATTCCTTCACAAACTTCTTCTCCAGTTCCTCGTCCTGCATGCGGAACGTAACGTTCATGATGGAGCGGCTGTCCGGTTCCACAACGCCGCGGTAGAAGCCGCCGCTCTTATCGATGGCGTCGTACAGGAGCGCCGTCTTCTCCTTATTGCGCTTCTCCATCGCTTCCGCCCCGCCGTTCTCCTTGATCCAATGGAGCACAAGGTTGACCATATACACCGAGTAGGCCGGCGGAGTGTTATACAGCGAATTGTTCTTCGCGTGCGTGCTGTAGCTTAGCATGGTCGGGATGTTCTTCGGAATGTCTGCCAGCATGTCTTCGCGAATAATGACGACGGTCACGCCGGACGGCCCGAGATTTTTCTGCGCTCCCGCATAAATCATGGCAAACCGGGAAACGTCGATCGGCCGGCACAAAATATCGCTCGACAAGTCGCCGATCAGCGGCACGCTGCCGGTATTCGGGTACTGGCGATATTGCGCCCCTCCGATCGTCTCGTTCGACGTAATATGCACATATGCGCTGTTGGCCGGCAGCTGCATGTCCGACAAATCGGGGATGCGGGTAAACTTGTCCGCCTCGGAACTGGCCGCGATCGCCGTCTCTCCGAACAGCTTCGCTTCCTTGATCGCCTTCTCCGCCCAAGATCCCGTATGCACGTATTGGGCGACCGTTCCCGGCTTCAGGAAGTTCATCGGGATCATGGCGAATTGCGTGCTCGCCCCGCCCTGCAGGAACAGGACTTTGTAGCCGTCCGGAATGCCCATCAGCTCTTTCATCAGCGCCTGGGTTTCTTCATTCAACTGCTCGTACTGCGAGCTTCGGTGGGAAATTTCCATAATGGACATCCCGATTCCGCGATAATCGACGAATTCCTCCTGGGCCTTCTGCAGCACTTCCAAGGGCAAGGCTGCCGGACCCGCGTTAAAGTTGTATGCGCGCTTCGTCACGTGATTTCCACCTTCGCTTTTGGTTATGATATGGCTATGATAGCAAGTTTGACGCTACTCCACAAGTAGCCCTTATGAACATTTACGCACAAGCCTGTGATTCGTTTTTTTCCATTCCCTTCTAGCTGACAATACGTGTTATAATACGATGGGAAGAAAAGATAAGCGCCGATGACTGGCGATTCCTTCGCCTTCGCCCGTCGCCTTCGGTTAAAGGGGTTTATATGCACTATTCGGTCTGGGAAGCGGCAAAGTTCGGATTTTTGGGTCTCCTTGAATTTTTTTCTACCTTTGCGCTGATGATTTGGGCGTTTCGGTTTCGGTTGCGCGATTTTTGGGGGCAAATGATATGTATCGGGGTGCTAATGGCCAGCATCTCCTGGATCATCCGGCATATCTGCGATTTTTCGGGGGCGGCGCCTCTCGTGCTGATGGCCAGCATGACCGTCTCGCTGTCGCTTATGACGGGGATTCGCCTTTTCTGGAGCATGTTGATGTGTTCTTTGGCCTGTCTCGGATTTATGGCCATTCAAATCCTGGTCATCTTCGTGCCCGACCTGCTGGGCTGGTACGAGCTAGAGTCGGTCGATCCGTTCGGCTGGACGGCTCATCTGCTGCAGGCGCTCACCGCCGCCATCTATTTTGGCCTTGCCTGTCTGATCAAGCATTATCGGCTCGGAGTAACGTACGTTTCGCGGAATGAACGCGGCTCGGTTGCGATGAAGGGGAACAATCTGTCCATTTTCATATTGATCATCGTTACTTTTATATTGGCCGCACTCATTTATCAGATCAGCCAGTACCCCTTCATCGTGCTGCTCATGATCGTGAATCTGGTTCTGCTCATTTATTTGATTTATATCCAAGAAAAACAATCGCTGTAGCCAGGCAGCGCCGTGCTGGCGGAACGCGGAAAATCTCCACGCGCGAGCCGGGTCAAGGCCGATGCCAAATCCGCTTGCGAGGCAAGCTCCATAACTTGACCCAAAGGCCGCGATCGTCGTCGCGGTACAATCGAATGCCGATCAGCTTTAGCGGCGTCCAAATTTCGCTGAAATGGATATAGGGCATGGGTCCGCATCCTCCTCGAAACGATACGTAATGTATCGTCGCTTCTCGGCTATATTTTATCACGAACCTGCCTATCCATGAACTTAAAAAAAGTTAATACTTGCCCCAGGCGGAAGGAACAGGGCACAGGCGGGGGAGAAGAAGGAGTCCGTTTCGGCCTTGCTATTTGTGCAGCGCGATACAGCTGCGCGCCTCCTCGACGCTGTACCCGGCGTTGCGAACCTCCCGGGCGAATTGAATCCATTCCCGCTCCAGCGCGTCCGTTTCGTCAGAAGCCTCGTCTCTGATGAGCGCCTCAATCTCCACTCCGAGCACCGTCGCTACCTTGATCAGAATCTCGATAGAAGGGTTGCGCTGGATATTTCGTTCGATCGAGCTCAAATACGATTTGGCGACGCCGGCCCGAAAGGCCAGCTCGTTCAGCGATAGCCTTCTTTGCTTGCGATATTGTTGAATGCGCTTACCAATCATGAATTTATCACCTTCACTCCTTTAAAGTCGCATCATGAACCAGGTGCCATGATTTGCTCCAGCCGTGCGAGCGCTTTCGCCTGGGCTTCGTGTCTGGCCTTCTCGTATTGGCTGCGCCACGCGGCGGTCAGCGTATCTTCCAGCCCTGCCTGCTTCAATTCCTCTTGCGCTGCGGCGGCGATCTGCTCCCAGCCGCTGCGGCATTCCGCCTCCGCCTGCGCCAGCCGATCGGCATATTTGTTGTACATGGTCCTGATGTCCTCCGCATCCGAGGAAGCGAGCACCGCCCAGTCCCCGGCAATCTGCTCGGCAAGCTGCGCGGCCTTCGCTTCGCAGCTTGCCTGCAACGCACGCAGCTGCGGCTCATAGTTGGCCTTGACGCGCTGCGTGGTGCCGATAGCTTCCGCATCGGCCGCTTCCGCATCGGCCGCTTCCGCATCGGCCGCTTCCGGGTCGGCCGCCTGCCCCGATTCGCCATCCGCGGGAGGCTCATCGCCCGCTTCTGCCTGCGCTTCCTGCCGCTGCGCCGGCTGCTCATTCCCCGGCTCGGAGGGCGCCTTGCCCTCCGGCCCATGGCCCGGCTTCACCGCCGCTGCCGCACGGTCTTCCGCCAGGAATTGCGCTTTCCCGCTATTCTCTATTTCTTGTTCCGCGAATCCGGCCCCACTATCCTTTTCGACAGCTGGTGCTGGCGTCTTCTCCGGTTCGCCGGAACTGCTTGCGCGAGCAGGCCGCCCGTCCGTTCCGGACATGCTCCATGCCAAGAGCCCGATGGCCAGCAGAGCGAGGATGACGGCTCCTGCAGCCCAGAGGCGGGCTTTCGCCTGCGGCCTGCGCCGCTGCCGGTTCTTGATCATGCCGGAACCCCCCGCTTGCTTCTCCGGCGCGCAATGGCGCTGCAAAGAATAATCCCCGCCGCCGCCCCCGTGGCGTCAAGCAATACATCGAGCGCCAGCGGCGTGCGGCCCGCGGTAAACGATTGGTGAATCTCGTCCAAGCCTGCAGACGATTCGTGTCGCTCCCTTTCCGTGCTTATCCCTTCCATGGCCTACTTCCCTTGCCCGGCTGTGTCCAGCATCTTCAGGCTGTCCTGATACGACTTGCCCTGGCTCAAGCCGTATTTGGCGGCAATCGAGATCATCTGGTTATACTCGTCCTCCGTCAGCTTCTCCAGAAAGATTTTCTTCGCTTCCTTCTTCTCCGCGACGCTCATCCCTCCGCTCGCCATCTTCATGAACAGGCTTACCTCGTCCTTGGTAAATTTCTTCATCAGCGTCGTCATCACGAACATTTTCTCCTGCATGGTGACCTGCTCTTTGACCGCTTCCGCTTTCTCCGGAGTAATGTTCGGGGTATACCCCGTGTCCTTCTCATGCGGCTGATGCCCATCGTCCTGCGGCTTGTCTCCGCCGGCGCCGCCGGATGCCGGGTCCGGCGCCTGACCGCTGCCCTGCTGCGCTCCGGCAGAAGGCTCCGCCGATCCGGCCGTTGAACCGGTCTGAGCGGCTCCGGCCGCCGGGGGCGCTTCGTCCCCCGCCTTCGGAGCGGCAGGTGGAGGCGTCGTCTTGCCGGGCGCAGCGGCCCCGCCTCCCGGCTTCGCCTGATCCGCGCCGCTATCCGCCGCCTCCTTCAATGCCGAGGAAGCCAGCTCTTCAAAAATCCGATTCGTGACCGCGTCCATCGCGAAATAGCCGCCGACGAGCAGAATCGCTATGGAAAGGGCAGCAATGATGGCGATCCGTTTGAACATAGGTTATCCCTTCCTTCCTTGTACTCCCCTTTCGACGGATAGTTCTTTCTTTCTCATCTGAATGATCGTCAATAACAGCGGCTCCATGCCGTTCAATTGCTCCAGCGTCGCTTCCTGCTTAATATATCGGATCGTTTTCTTGAACGATCTGGGATATTCATCGAACTTCTTCATACAGTTTCCCCTCTTGAACGGCCAGGTGCTTCATTAAGATCGTCTTCAACTCCTGAACGTAATCATGCACGGATGCTGCATCGTTCCTATTCTCCGCAGAATCGACAAATTGCTGCAGATCTTGCAAGAGAACCTGTATGTTCATTGTCCGTTGACCACTCCATTTGCGGGAAATATTAACGGCCTTGCACAAGGAGCTCCTTTTCAAACAATCTCTGCAGGTAGTTCATCACATCGCTTCGCAGATCGTCCCGTTGCAGGGCAAAGTCGACCGTCGCTTTAATAAAGCCGAATTTATCTCCTACATCGTAACGCGTACCTTCAAAATTGTAGGAAAGCACCGCCTGAGTTTCGTTCAATTTTTTAATAGCATCGGTCAACTGGATCTCCCCGCCGGCGCCCGGCTCCTGCTTCTCCAACAGCTCGAAGATTTCCGGGCGAAGCACGTATCGCCCCATGATGGCATAGTTGGAAGGCGCCATTGACTGCTCCGGCTTCTCGACGAGCGACTGGACATGAACCAGATTCGGCTCAATCTCCTGTCCTTTAGGCTCGATAATGCCGTACTTGTTCACTTCCGCGTCCGGGACCCATTGAACGCCGACGACAGAGGAATGATATTTATGAAACACATCGAGCAATTGCTTCAAGCAAGGCTTCCCGGATTGTACGATATCGTCTCCTAATAAAACAGCGAACGGCTCATTGCCGACAAACGACCTGGCGCATAAGACGGCATGTCCCAGGCCGCGCGGTTCCTTCTGCCGGATGTAGTGAATGTTCGCCATATCGGAGATGGCCCGAATTTCCTCCAATTCGGCCAGCTTCCCCTTTTTCTCCAATGTTTCCTCAAGCTCGAATGACTTGTCAAAATGATCCTCAATCGCCCGCTTGCCCCGGCCGCTGATGATAATAATATCTTCAATGCCGGAAGCGATCGCCTCCTCAATGATGTATTGAATGGTAGGCTTATCCACGATCGGCAGCATCTCCTTCGGCTGCGCTTTCGTTGCAGGCAAGAAACGGGTGCCTAATCCCGCTGCTGGTATAATCGCTTTTCTGACCTTCAATCCTATCGCCTCCTGCCGCTGCGGATTTGCATCCTCATTGTTGAAAAATAGGCTCTGTCACCGTGAACGGGGCCGGCCTTGCGGCGCGAAATCCGTAAAAGTACAAAATCGCTTCCGCAATGCGCCTCGACGCTTGGCCGTCTCCATACGGATTCGCCGCCTGGGCCATTCGGGCATACACCCGACCATCCGTCAGCAGCTCATCCGCCATGCCGAAGATCGTTTCCTCGTCCGTTCCGGCCAGCTTTAACGTTCCGGCCGTCACTCCCTCGGGCCGCTCGGTCGTATCGCGCAGCACCAGAACCGGCTTCCCCAGCGATGGCGCTTCCTCCTGCACGCCGCCCGAATCGGTCATAATCAGATAAGAGCGAGACATGAAGTTATGGAAATCAACGACATCCAGCGGCTCGATGAGGCGGATGCGGGGATGCTCCCCCAGCACTTCCCGCGCCGCTTCTCTCACCGCGGGGTTCATATGAACAGGGTACACAACGGCTGTGTCCTCGTGCTTCTGCACGAGCCGCAAAATAGCCCTGAACATGCTGCGCATCGGTTCGCCGAGATTTTCCCGCCGATGGGCCGTGAGCAGGATGAGACGATGGCCCGCCAGTTCCTGAAGCACCGGGTGAGAATAATCGCCTCGAATCGTCGTTTTCTGGGAATCAATGACCGTATTGCCCGTGACAAATATACGCTCGCCCGGTTTATTCTCCCGCAGCAAATTGCCGGCCGCCACCTCGGTCGGCGCAAAGTGCAGATCGGCTATGACACCGGTTAGCGACCGGTTCATCTCTTCGGGAAATGGCGAGTATTTGTTGTTCGTGCGCAGCCCGGCCTCGACATGGCCGACGGCAATCTGGTTATACAATGCCGCCAGGCTGGCGACAAAGGTCGTTGTCGTATCGCCATGCACCAGAATCATATCCGGCCTCGCTTCCTTCAGCACACGATCCAGACCTTCCAACGTTCTGGAGGTGATATCCACCAGCGTCTGGCGGTCTTTCATAATATTCAGATCGTACTTTGGCTGAATATCGAAAATACGCAAAACTTGATCCAGCATTTGCCGATGCTGGGCGGTGACGCATACCGTCGTGTCCAATTCGCGATATTTCCTAAGCTCATGAACTAACGGCGCCATCTTGATCGCTTCAGGCCGCGTGCCGAAAATGGTCATTATTTTTTTCCGCTTTGTCATTTCATCACACCTAAACGAGATATTGTTGGCGTACGTGCAGATCACACCTGCGCTGCCGCCACTTCAAAGACCGCTTCTTCGGCAAGCGCCGTGCTGCTGCCGTCGCCCAGCAGAAAATACTCGAACCCGCTTTGCGTCACCGCGTGTTTATCGAACAGGTTTCTGGTGTCGAGAATTTTTTTCGTTTTCATGATTTTGGCCAGCACATCGAAATTAAGATTTTTGAACTGTTTATGGTTGACGCCAAGCACGATCAAATCGGCATCGTTGGAGACCTCGTACACATTGCTGTCGTATTTCTCAATATACGGATCGACCACTTCCACCTGATAGTTTTCCTCCAGCATCTCGATCAATTCCACGACAGGGCTTTCTCTCATGTCGTCTACATCCGGCTTATACGTGCAGCCGAGAACGACAACCTTCGCCCGATCCGGCACGAGGCCGGCAACCTTCTGAGCCACGTAAGCCGGCATCCCGTCGTTCGTCTTTCTGGAAAGCTCGATAATGCGGGCCAATTCCGGCGTCGCTTCAACGATAAACCAAGGATCGACCGCAAGGCAGTGGCCGCCTACGCCAGGTCCCGGCTGATGAAGGTTGACGCGGGGATGCTTGTTGGCGTATTTCACGACATCCCATACATTGACACCGAGCTTGTCGCAAATTTTGGCCAGCTCGTTAGCGAGCGCGATGTTGACATCCCTGTAGGTGTTTTCCATCAGCTTGCACAGCTCGGCGGTTGTGGCGTCCGTCAGATGCATCTCGCCCTGAACGAAGGCGCTGTAGAGTTCCTTCGCTTTGATCGCCGACTCCTCGGTAATGCCGCCAATAATTTTGTTGTTATGCTCCAGCTCGTAAATGATTTTGCCGGGCAGCACGCGTTCGGGGCAGTGCGCCACATAAAAATCGCGGCCTGCCTTCAGCCCGCTTTTTTCCAATACCGGAATCAATACGTCTTCTGTGCATCGCGGAGATACCGTCGACTCCAAAATAACGAGGTTTCCCGGCTTAAGCACGGGATAGATGCTTTCCGCCGCTTTCACCACGTAGGACAAGTCCGCTTTCTTCTCCCGCGTGATCGGCGTAGGAACGGCAATGATGAAATTGTCCGATGGCTCGACGATCGTGCTTGCGCTGAACATGCCGCTTAGGACGGACTGTTTGACGATCTCCTCGAGGTACGGCTCTTCGATATGAATTTTTCCTTCGTTGATGATATCGCAAATCTCCTGGACGACATCCACGCCTTTCACTTTCACGCCATGGGACGCAAACATCGCAGCCGTCGGCAAACCGATATAACCTAATCCGATAATCGATACTTGTTTCATATTTCCAGCCTCCCTAAGTATTGGATGACAAAATGCAAAAAAATGTAGATAAAAAATAGCCCTGTAAAATACAGAGCCATTCCTAAACCGCTGCGCTGGAGCAAGCTGTCTATTCGGTGGTTCGCGCTGTCTCCGGATTTACATGCTTGCTGGATTGGTAAACCAGATAAAGCACAACCAAATAATTGATCGAGTACAAAATACTGATGGTCAAGAGAAACGCCGTTATCGACCAGCCGAAGGAAAGCGCCAAAATATAGGCAGCGACCGATTCGATGAGAAAACCGATTTGCAGGAAAATATCGTATTTTTGCTTTCCGGCGACAACAAATGAGACTGTCAAGGAAGTGACGATAAATTTGGCAGCAAACATGGGAGTAAGCAGCGAAATATAATACCCCGCTTTTTCCCAGCCGGGACCGAACAGCACTCCGATCACCTTCGGGGACAAGACGGCCACCAGGAAGAACATCGGGATCGAAGCCGCCGTCAGCAGAAGCAATGTTTTTCGGAACGCATGGACGAACTTCCCGGTTCGCTGCCGTTCCTCCGTCGCCCTGGACAAATAAACCTTGGCCACGTTCATGCTGATCAGCTGGATCGGCATGCCCAGCAGCCGATACGAAATATAATAATAGCCCACTTCCGCCAACCCGTATAAATTGCCGATAAATATATTCAATACGGAATAGGAGAAGGCGTTAATTAAAGAAGCGGGCGTTGAAAACAAGGCCTGGTTTTTATACTTTTTCAAGGCAGCTATGACGTCCATACGAGTGACTTGCAAAAAATCCTTGAGGTTGGCAAACGCATGCTTCGCCTGGCGGGTGATGCCCATCAGAGTGGACAGCAATTGGGCGAGAAGAAGCCCGGCCATCCCCATCTTCAGCAGGCCAAATCCGATTTGCCCGGCCGCTTGCAGCAGCGAACGCATAAATGTGACGGAAGCGATGATTTTGAATTGTTGATGCCGGTTGTTGTAGCTGCTTAAAATATTGATGATTCCGTTGAACCAGAGCAGCGGCAGCGCCATGAAGCACCATAGGCCGATGGCGCTGTACGACGTAACCCCCATGGCCAAGACGGCCGCAAGCCCTGTCCCGACAAGCGCGATTACGCTCAACTGGATCCCCAGACTGCCCACAGTCAGGGCGCTTGCTTCTTTATCGTTGTCAGCGACCACGATGCCCATATCGTATTTGGCGTTGATGACAGGGGTGAACATGCTGACCAAGGTCACAACCAGCGTGTAGGCGCCGAACTGCTCGGCCGTATAAATGCGGGTAATGATCGGCGATGTAAAAAATAAGATGAGCTGCGCGAAAATGGTTCCCAGGCTGAGCGTAAAAATGTTTTTCAGGAATGTGTTATTTTTAACTTTGCGAACAAGAGTCATATTGGATATCAGCTCTCCTATCCGTCCGTTCTGCCAATTATTCGATATCGCTGAATTCCAATAAGCACAAGCAGCAGCAAGATGACGTCATATCTTACCCTAAAAATCGATTCCAGATCTGCATACATCACGATCATCCCCATGTAAATGGCCACCCGAATGATGATGGGCATCAACACGTAATTATGGTTGTAAGAAGCGATCAATCGGTCAATTTGTCCGAGAATGAAACCGAACAGTACGATGGTGAATAACACCCCTGCTATCCCTAATTGGTAATATCCCAATGTCAATATATCGCTCGGAATTCCCCCCAAGATCATCGTATTGTTTTGCATGACCGTATTATACACATACAGCGGCTCCGACTCGCGGATGCCGATTTTGCTCAGCACAAACGCCGGAGAAAGGCTGATGATCCACAAGAAAAAGTCCTGCATGTAACGAAAAGAGTAGTTGTCGTTGGAAAGCACGAACAGCATGTTGGAAAAAGGAAACGAAAACTGCTGCATCAAGCTGGCCAATCCCAAATCCTCAAAGCTGATCGGTCTTCCGTACGATAAATAGGCAAAAATGGGATCCAGAACGATAATGCTGATGATCCCGATGACTACGATGACGCTCCATAATACCATTTCTTTGTTCGAACGTTTTTTTTCCTTATGCTTCGTCATCAAAAAGCCGATGATCACGGTTGCCAGCAAAATAACGATGTGCGTTCTGCCGCCATTAAGAAAAACAATGTACAGCGTAATCGCAAACGTAAACAGGGCCATCGTTCGATAGACGACGGTCGGCTTATATCGGGCCATCATATAAAACAAATAAAATGAAAAGATGATGAATGGCTTGAACATTCTCAGGAAAACAATCGGGTTATTGGCGCCGTCCTTAACGTCCGAGCGTTTGAAGCCTCGGACCAGCTCGATATTGTTTAATGCGTTCAGAATGCCGCCCTGCAAATAAACCTCCGCAAAGACGCCGACCATGCCAATAAAAAAAGTAAGGAACGCGATTTTTTCATATTTGGCCAGCGGCAGTTCCTCGGAGGGCTCACGGTGCTTCCCTATTTTTGTTTTAACGCCTACGCCATATCCTGCAAGCAATGCGATATAGCCTGCAAAAGCCAAGAAGGTTACCAGAAAGATGACGTTTGTTCCGTAGGCAACGGCAATTTTTTCGGGAACGCTGCTGCGGTTGATAATGAAATAGATGGGCACGACCCCATAGATCAGAGCATAAAAGTAGCTCCCGATCGAGAACGCTTTGATGCCCTTAATTTTTTTGTTTACCTTCATTACCGCAAATTGAACCATGGCAATTAATCCGACACAGAAAGAAATGGCCAATAAGTCCTGGCTGTACATGTTCATTAGGTTTGTTCACCTTTTATCTTATTCAGCGATAGACGCCTATGACGAGCGAATCCTTCGTCATCGGTCGTCACCTGCGGTGTTAAAAACTCGCCGGCAAGTTACCGTCAAATTTTCAAGATAGATGATATTAATTGTTCACCGATTGACTTTGCGTTCAATTCCTTGACCGGCGCCGTTTTTTTGTCGAATCCCGATTGTTCCAACCGGATTAACGCTTCCTTAATATCTTGTTCGTTGTTTTCACAAAAGACGCAGCGATCAAATCGCTCGAAAAATTGCCTCGTTTCCTCTTGATGCCCGTCCAAAATGAACAGTATGGGCTTGTTCGTTCCCATATACTGATAAATTTTGCCCGGTATTTGTCTTCCCCGGCGGTTGCTCAGGTGAACGAGCACATCGACTTCGCTTTCGAGCTTCTTGACGGTTTCGAACGTTTGTCGTCCGAGAATGTCGATGTTGTCCGTCGATTCCAGCTTTTCGTCGGAATTCCCGCACACCACGAATTTGAGATTCGTTTGTTTGACAGCGTTATATAACGGCTTTAAGTTTCTGATATGGGAATGGTAGTCGCCAAAATATCCGATTTTCGTTATTTTCCCGCTGTTTGGATATATATTTTCGTTCAGATAGGGGGGCAGCAAGGTGCCCATCTTTCCCGCGTATTCCGGAAAAATCGCGGCTTGTTCATTGCAGGTAAGCGGCGAAACATAGAACACGAAATCGGCGTAAGACAAGAGCTTTTTCTCTTCTTTTTTAATCAAGTAATTCATGCCGAACGTTTTATTGGTAATATCGGCGAACATGGGATCGCCCCAAATTTGGATATATTTATTATATTTTACTTTATTTTGTTTGATGAGCTCCCAGGCCAGCAGGTGAGAGGACTTCGGGTCCGAAACGGAAATGACGGCGTCAAAAGGATGCTCATCCAAGCCGTACACCTTTCGCACCTGATGAATGCTGCCTTTTAAGGAGTCGTAAATGTTAAATTTGAAATACACCTCCCTCGCCTTCATTTTCAGCTTTTTTTTCATGGCGGACAGCAGCGATGGATGGCTGCTCTGGTTCTGTTTGTTGGAAAATGCCGAGTACATCACACCGGACGGTATAGTAACCTTTCTAACGCCTTTCAAATCTAATGAAGCGTCGTAATTCGATGCGTTTTGCTGCGCCTCGGTCGTTAACAAAGTAACTTCCGCCCCGGCGGACAGCAAACCGTGAATCGTTGCTCGCTTTCTGATGGAGGACGATACATTGGCTTCAAGCGGGCGCGATGTAACAAACAGGATTTTCATCTTCAGTAACTACCACCTAGTTTTTGGTTTTCTTGACTGATTCCCCGGTCGCGATACGAAATTTCGCTATATAGATTCCCCAGTCTTTGCTTCATGATGTTCCAGCTGTATTGCTGCTCGTATAACTGTCTGGCTCGCGCTCCCATTTCCAGCCGCACCGCTTCATTGTCAAACAGATACTTGATCGCCAGTTCGAATTGCTCTTGATCATAATCAATCGTAAGGCCAATCTCCTCGCTTTCCACAATGCGGTCGATTCCGGTATTTTTGCAGACGATGATCGGCTTTTCGCACATCATCGCCTCGTACAGCTTGTTTGGCGAGGAATATTTGTGGTTCGCCACCTGAGGCGAATAGCATGCAAATAAAGCGTCGCTATGGCACGTCAGCTCCAGCACTTGCTTGTACGGAATTTTGCCCAAATAGGCGATGTTGTCATGCTTGTCGGCCGCCTCCTTGCACAGCGCTTCCAGGCTTCCGTATCCCCCAATGATCAGCTGCCATTCCGGATGCCTTGCGAAGATCTCCAGCGCTTCCTTGATCATTCTCCGGTTTTGCAGTATCCCAACATACAATAAGGTCGGCTTCGGATGCTCCCGCCGGGGAATCTCATCGACCATGTCAAAAGGCGTATTATGAATGTACTCGACCCTTTTGGGCCGGCTGCCCTTCACCTGCTCGATCCGGGCTTCATTCACCAAAATCAACGCTTCGGCTTGACGGATGGCGAAAAAGTCCATTTTCTTAATGATCGGCTTCAGCTGCCTGGGCACGTAAAAGGCATCGATATAAAAATCGCAAATGTCGTACACGTACTTTTTCCCAAACAGCATTTTCATCAGCAGCGCCGGCAATACGGTGTCAAAATCGTAAGCATGGATCAAGTCATACTCCTTGCGATGAACGAACAGCCATTTCAGCAAGGCGAGCTGAAAAAGGAGCAGCGGGATTAAATTTTTCAAGCCCTGGTTAAAGTCAGCCTTAATGCCGAAGCGATAAATATCCATTTCGCCGGCGGGAAGCGACAGCTTCTCCAATCGCATTCCGCTTTTTGAAGCACGCCGGTCCCAGGCCAGCGCGACAGGCGTATGGCCGTGCTCCATCGCTGCATTCATTTGTTTTTCGGCGCGCGGATAAGGATTGATCGGATTCGACCTCATGTATACGATTCTCATAGCAACCTCTCTTGCACAGAAAATGAATCATAATGACTCTGCATTTCCTTCAAATAGATGTGCAGCATCTTATCCTTGATGACCTGGATATCAAAATCTTTGATCTTCTCGAGGTTGATCCGAGACATCTTCTCGCGCAGCTCGGCGCTTTCGCATAAAGCGTCCAATGCCGAGGCCATCTGGCCGATATCTGTCGGATGGGCCAGAAAGCCTCCTTGCGAAGGCTCGACCAAATCGGTGTTTCCCCGAATATGGGACACAATGACCGGAAGTCCCGCCGACATAGCTTCCATTAAAGCGCGGGGCAAACCTTCTTGAAATGTCGGAAACAAGAACATATCGCTCGCCTTGAGCAGCTCGGGCATATCGGTGCGAAAGCCTAAAAAATGCACCCGGTCCGCAATGCCAAGCTGCTGCGCCAAGCTTTTGAGCTCTTCTTCCAACGGGCCTTTCCCGCATATCATGCAGTGCATCTGCTTATTGGCCGCCTGCGCGATCGCTCTTATACCGCTCTCGTAATTTTTCCGTTTGATCAGATCGCCAATCATGATCACAAGCGGGGCATTCGCGGGAATCCCCAAGGACTGCTTCACATCTTCTTTGCTGATTTGTACCGAAGCGTATTTGCGGGTGTCGACGCCTACCCCGGGAACATAAAACACTTTATCGCTGTTGTTCCTTAACCTGAACTGCTTCGCTGCCGCAAAGTCCTCGTGATTGATCGTGATCAGCCCGTCGGTCCATTTCGCCAACATTTTTTCCACCGATTTGTAGATCAGGTGATGCAGCAGCGGAGCTCCCTTATAAAAATGAAATCCGTGGGCCATGTAAATCACCGGCTTCGTCCCCGTCAGCCGCCCCGCGATTCGCCCCAGCAGTCCGCCTACCGGTGTGTTGCAATGGACGAGATCGTAGCTTTCTTCCTTCATAAGCCGGCATAACTGTTTCAGGGCGGTGATGTTTCTCAAATCAAGCGGGTTGCGAATAAAATCGATATGCTTCATGATCAGTTGATCGTTGCTATGATTCTTTATGTATTCGTTGAAATTCGCCGCAACATGCACTTCATGCCCTTGCGATAGAAGGGTGTCGAAAAGGACCAAATTGCCTTCATTCATTCGCCTCATAATGTTGGACACATACAATATTTTCATGTCAGCTACTCCTTATTGCGCACGGCTTGCTGACCGGCGGGAGACGAGTTATTGTAGATGCTTTTTCTTTGCAGCACGACAAGGATAGTGGCTACAAATATTTTGACATCCAGCCAAAAGGTCAGGTTCTTGACATAATAAACGTCGTTTTTCCTGCGCTCCTCTAATGACAGGTTATTGCGGTAAAAAGCCTGGTTATATCCCGTGATGCCGGGCCTGACCTCCCACTTCTGAAGCTCCTCCGGGGTGTACAGGTGAAGATTGTCCTGCAATCCGGGACGCGGGCCGATCAGGCTCATATCCCCTTTTAACACATTGATGAATTGGGCCAGCTCGTCAAGGCTGGTCTCTCGCAAAAATTTCCCGATTTTCGTCAAGCGGGGGTCATTCTTGGCATTAAACGTGCTGCCGTCGGCATTCCGGATATCGGGCGCGTTCACGATCATGGTGCGAAATTTGTACATTTTAAACACTTTCCCGTCTTTCCCGACTCTCGGGCCCAAATAGAAGACAGGTCCAGGATCGAACAGCTTGATCGCTATCGCAATAAGCAACAGCAATGGCGAAAGGATAATGAGAGCTACGGCCGCTGCCACGACATCGAGCCATCTTTTGATATATTTTTTATACATGATGATCATCCCTAATGGTCATTTGCTAATATCATGCGTTTGATCTCTGCCAAGCTTTCCGTTATATTGTACTGCGGCGACCAGCCGAGCACGTCCCGGGCTTTGCTGATATCCATGTGGTAGGTCATCGCATCTTCCTTAGCCTGCTCCTCGAAGACGAGATTGCCTTGATTATGGAAGGCGTCATTGACCGCTTCCGCAAGCGCGACATAAGAGATAGGCTGCTTCATGCCGATATTGAAGGCGCCTGTGACATCAGCTTGTTGCACCGCCTTGCGAATCGCATGAACAGCGTCTTTGACATAGAGGTACTGTCGCGATCCCGTCCCACGGCCGAAAATACGAATGGCTTCATGACGGGACGCCCGGTTCACAAAAATCCCGAACGCCCGGCTCACATGCTCTCCAACGCCGATAATCGGCGGCATTCTTAACGTCTTGATCGCCATCCCGTACCTGGCGTTATAATATTCCGCCAGCATCTCCACCGCCGCCTTGGAGTAGCCGTACAGCGTGCCCGGCTTCATGGGCTGGTCTTCTTTCCAGGGGAGCCGGTCAAAATCGGAATACACCGTGATCGATGAGATGATGACGATATTGCGGATCTGATTGCGGCGGCATGCCTCGAGCAAATTGGACGTCATCGTAACATTCGGCAAATACGTCTCCAAACGGTCCGGCCCTGTGCGGACAGCCGCCATATGGATGAGCGCATCGGCGCCTTCCGTCAGGGGCAGCAAACTGTCCAGCGAGTAGTCGGTATATCGATAGCTGTACTCCGTGGCGCCAACCGCATATTTGTCGATGCCCTTTCGCTGGCCCAGCACCGCATACTTGTCTTTGTCCGTGTTCATGGCAAGCAACCACTGCCCTATAAACCCTGTCGCACCCGTGATGACAATGTTCATTCGAGGCTCCTTAGTTGGCGGCTATGAAATAGCCGATTTTTTCATACTGGTTGTTGACCGGCCGTACCTTGGCGCCATTCTCATAGTACCAATGCTGGCACAAGTGCTCCGGAACGAGAAATTTCTCCTTCTGCACAACGGCATTCGGCAATTCGCAAAAAAATTCAAGCTTGAATGAGCCTTTGCCGTGAAAGACGGGCGTGACCGGCGATTTCAAGCGGCCGGTCAAATGCTCCAAGGTCAGCTTGAGCAGATTAAACGAAGTGTAGTAGCTTAGCAGCTTCCACATATGGCAGCCGTCCAGACGCGGGGTCGTCTCGATGATCTTAGGCTCATCGCCCTTCAATTTCATCTGAAAATATAACGGGCCGTTCTTGATGGACAGCTTCTCGGCTGTGCGGCTTACCAGGCTGAACAGCTGATCCAGCATTCCTTCATGGACTGCTCTGGAGGGAACGACATGCTCGCGCACCAGCCCTCCTTCAAACTGCGTCCAGCAATTTCGGTCGGAAGGAATCAGGAAGACGAGCTGCCCATCGATAAAATAAGCGTTGACGGAAATTTCCGGTCCGTCGATATATTCTTCGATAATCACTTTCCCCGTCCGGGAATAGCTTTTGGACATCGCGAACGTTTCCCGAAATTCATCCTCGTTTTTGATCAGCCGAACTCCGCGCTGCCCTTGCGAATCGACGGGCTTCATAATGAAAGGATATTCGAGGCGGACCGGCTCATCCGGCTGCTCGAGAATTTGAAATTGAATGTTGCCTGCAAACGAATTTCCCAGAAAACTTCTTAGCTCATCCTTCCTGTTGCAGATGGTCGCAACTTCGGAGCTGACGAAGTGCGGCAGCCCCAGCTGTTCGCTCACCCAGGAAGCAACCGGCATCGCCATATCGGAGCCTACCGAATACACCACATCGATCTGATGCTTCTCGACAAATCGAACCACCTGTTCCTTATCGAGAAAATTGATCGGCTCGAAATGATCGGCGTATTGGCTGGCCGGGCCATCGTTCGCTTGGGCAATGGCGTAGACCTTGAGGCCCATCTCCTTGCAGGCAAGCACGGCATCGCCCTGTACGGCCGCTACTCCCAGTATTAATATTTTCTGTTTCTCAGCCATCGCTACCCTCTCCAATGTGCACATATTTCTTTTAGCTTCTGTATCGTGTTATGGTCCGGCGATGATGCAAACAAGCTGTAATGCTCAGCCAACAGCTGATCGGGAAAGTCCCACCACTTCAGCTCCAATAACGATTCGATCAGCTGATCGTCAAAACGGTACTTGACGACTTTAGCCGGCACGCCTGCCACGATCGCGTAAGGAGGCACATCCTTCGTCACGACCGCGTTGGCGCCGATGACAGCGCCGTCGCCGACCGTAACCCCTCTGAGCAAGGTCACATTCGCGCCAATCCAAACATCGCTGCCGATGATGCACGGCTGCCGGAAGCGGTCGTAGCTCGCTTCGTCGTCCGGTCTGATGTCATCGACGCTGCTGTACAGAAAGGAGTGGTTCGTAAGCCGGGTGTAATCATGCTCGGCCGGGCCAATCGTCACGCCCCACGATATGGAAGTGAACTTTCCGATATTCGTATGCATGATCACCGTGTCCTGCCCGGTATACGAATGCTCTCCCATCTCCGTATGATAGATATGGCAAAACCGCCCTACCCTCGAATAGTTTTTGAGCCGCGAATGATCGATCTTGGCTCCTTCGGCAGCAATCCCTTTATAGCCGATATGGCTGTTTCGGACCCATGCCTGCTTGTATATTCGCGCTTCGTCTTCAATGGTGGAGGAATGTACTCTTGACTGTACGTCGAAGAAGCAGCGATTTCCCGTATCGGAATCGATAATCTCGGGAGCGAGCCCCGGCTCGATCGTCTTCAACTTTATGAACACTCCCTTCTGATGTACCATTTATTTGCCGAATTTGTGAACGATATCTTGCACCGACGAAATGACGTAGTCGACATCATCATCTGTCATAGACGGGTAAAGCGGCAAGGAAACGATATTTTCAAACCAGGCTTCCGCGTTCGGAAAATCCCCCTTTTTATAACCGAATTTTTTGCTGTAGGCCGTCATGAGGTGAACCGGAATAAAATGAACGCTGGTGCCTACATTGCGCTCCTTTAGCTCCTCGATCAGCTGATCCCTGTCTATACGCAGCTCTGCCGGATTCACGCGCAATACATACAGATGCCAGCTATGGGTTGTCGTGCCTTCGGAAACGGTCGGCACCTTCACTGCCGCAAGCTCGCTGAAAGCGCGGTTATACCGGTCGGCAATCTGGGCGCGTCGCTGCTGCATCTCTTCGAGCCGGTCTAGCTGAATCAAGCCGAGGGAGGCCTGGATATCAAACATATTGTATTTATAGCCCGGCTCTTCGATATCGTATTTCCACGATCCGCCCTTGGCATAACGATTCCAGGCATTGCGGCTCATGCCATGGGTAATCAGCACTCTGGCCCGGTTGGCGATTTCTTCATTATTGGTCACCAGCATGCCGCCTTCGCCGGTGCTGAGATTCTTGGTGGCATAGAAGCTGTAAGAGACGGCGCCCTTAGGATTGTCGCCGATCATCCGCCCTTTATATCGCGTATAAATCGCGTGTGCGGCATCTTCCGATACGAATAAACCGTGTTTGTCCGCTATCTCATAAATGGCATCCAGGTCGCACGAGTGCCCGGAATAATGTACGGGAATGATCGCTTTCGTCCGCGGAGTCACCTTCTTCGCGATTTCATCCGGATCGATGCAGCCTGTCTCCGGATCGATGTCGGCAAAAACCGGCACCGCTCCGACATGAATAATGGTATTGGCCGATGCCGCAAATGTCATCGGGGTGGTGATCACCTCGTCGCCCGGGCCGATATTCGCGGATAACAGCGCAATATGCAGGGCAGCGGTGCAAGAATTCATGGCCACGGCATGCTCGGCCCCTACATACTCGGCGAATTTCTTTTCAAACTCGATCGTTCGCGGGCCTTTGGCTAACCATCCGGATTTCAGCGACTGGACGACTTCATTCACTTCCTCATCCGTAATGTCAGGCAAGCAATAGGGCAAGAAGGCTTCTCTTATTTCGGTTGTTAACATCGTTATCCTCTCCTAAGTTTAGCCATGAGTTCATTTCAAATTTTAAAAAGAAGAAACTATCCATACCTGTCCATACACATAGTTTCTCCTTCTTAATCTTCGAAACGAAGATCGGCAGCGGCCGTCCCCTTCGGTAGCGAGCCTTCGCAGGCGGACAAGGACTTCGCCGAATCCTCAGGATATCTCGGGCATTTAACCCATCCTCACATCACACCCTTGACGATGAACGTCTAAGCCTGCAGCGCAGACCACAGCATGACCGAGTGCCTACAGTGATAAAGGTGCAGTAGACATTACCTGAAGGCCGAACGGAGTTGCCTGCTCCCTCGCCTTCGCTTGTGTCGTGAATGATGCGATTGGGGCAGCCGTTTATCGCACTAAGCTACGGCATGCCGTTCACAAAAATGCAATAATTCTTATGCATTTAATCAACATTATAATTTTAGACGGTCACTAATTCCTTCTGATCCTGCTTATTGCTGCTTTGAAACGTAGGAACGATATGCTTCAGCAGAGCGCGGATCGGCTCCTGGCCTTGTGTGAGCACCTTCTCCAGCTTCTTCATCTCGAAGTCGAGCTCGGTCCGGTCCATGATGACCGGATGGCCGATGAAGATCCGGTTATGCTTCGTCGAGCCCAGGCCTTCCTCGCTTGTCAGCAGTTCTTCGTACAATTTCTCACCGGGACGCATGCCCGTGAACTGAATCTGAATGTCGACGTTCGGCTCGAAGCCGGACAAGCGGATAAGGTCCGTGGCCAAGTCGACGATTTTCACCGGTTCGCCCATATCGAGGACGAACACTTCCCCGCCTTCCGCGAAGGCGCCTGCCTGAATCACCAATTGCACGGCTTCCGGTATCGTCATGAAGTAGCGAATCATCTCCGGATGTGTCACCGTAACCGGGCCGCCCATCGCGATCTGCTGCTTGAAGTGCGGAATGACGCTGCCCCGGCTGCCCAGCACGTTGCCGAAGCGGACGGCGGCGAATTTGGTCTCGCTCTGGTTGTTCAGCGCCTGCACGTACATTTCGGCGATCCGCTTCGTAGTGCCCATGACGCTCGTCGGGTTGACGGCTTTGTCCGTCGATATCATGACGAACCGCTCCGTCCCGTATTTGTCTGCGCAATCGGCGACGTTTTTCGTTCCGAAGACGTTATTTTTGACCGCTTCTGCGGGATTGCGCTCCATCAGAGGCACATGCTTATGGGCGGCCGCATGGAAGACAACATCCGGGCGATAGGTTTTGAAGACGTCGTCCATGCGCTCCCTGTCCTGCACGTCGGCAATGATCGTTTCCAGGACGGCGCCGGGGAACGTTCTCCGCAGCTCCATCTCGATCGCGTAGATGCTGTTCTCGCCGTGACCCAGAAGCAGCAGCCGGGAAGGGCGGAACGGCAGCACCTGACGGCACAGCTCGGAGCCGATCGAGCCGCCGGCGCCGGTAACGAGCACCGTCTTGTTTTCTACATAATTAGCAATTCCTTCCAGATCGACCTTGATCGGGTCCCGGCCGAGCAAATCCTCCACATCGACGTCGCGAATTTCCTTGACGGCGATTTTGCCGTCAATAAGATCTCCGAGCTTCGGAATCAGCTTCAGCTTGGCGCCTGTGCTTTTGCAAATGTCGATCACCCCGGCGATATCCTTGCGGCTGAGCGAAGGCATCGCGATGATGATGTCGTGAATCCCTTTTTCCTTCACAATCTGCGGCACCATCTCCCTCCCCCCGACGACCGTGATGCCCATGATCTGCTTACGGTGCTTCGTCTTGTCGTCGTCGATGAAGGCAACGGGATACATTTGGGCCCCTTTGTTGTACTTCAATTCCTTGGCGATCATCGTCCCGCAGTCTCCGGCCCCGATAATCAGCGCCTTGCGCTTGTTGGTCGGGATTCGGTACATCCGGTCGCGATAAACGCGCCACACGAACCGAACTCCGCCCATCAACAGAAGGATGGTCTCATACGCTCTCAGCACGATCGACAGCGGAACGCTCCGGCCTGTCAGCAGCCCGGCAACCGCCGTAGCCGCAAGGCAAGTGATGAAGACAGCCGCCAATATCGCCACCAGCTCGCCAATGCTGGCATACTGCCATACCCTCTGATACAGCTTGAAATAACCGGCCGTCAGCAGGCATACGGCGATCGAACATAAGCCGTAGATCATGCATTGCTTGTAGTAAAGCGGAGGCACATTGCCGCCAAAGCGCAACAGGTAGGAGGAATAAATGCTTATCCATACGATCAGCACATCAATCGCAACCAGTATTGCCGTTCTTTGTTTACTGCTCATGTCAATCCCCCACTCTAATGCTAACTTTCGGGCTATTTCTGTTTCGGTCCATATCCGTAATAGTAATAATAGGGCGATTCGCTCTTCTTCCGATCCTTGTTATTCAGCACGACGCCGAGCATTCGCGCATTCACCTGCTCCAGCCGGTCCAAAGCCTTGCGGGCCGTATCGCGCTTCACCTTGCCGCAATTCAGCACGAATACGACGCCGTCCACCTTCGTCGCCAAAATCTGCGAATCGGTTACGGCAAGCGTCGGCGGAGAATCGATCAGAATCATCTCAAAGCGCGTCTTCAGCTCCTCGATCAGCTGCTCCATCCGTTTGGAGTTCAGCATCTCGGCCGGATTCGGCGGGATCGGCCCGGACGGAAGCAGATACAGATGGTCGATATGCGTATCGTTCAGGCACTGCTGCAGATCCATCTGTCCAGCCAACAGGTTGGACAGCCCGCTCCGGTTCGATTTGAGAAAATAATGGTGCAAGGTCGGCTTTCGCATATCGGCGTCGATCAGTATCGTGCTCTTTCCTTCCTGGGCGAAGGTGACCGCCAGATTGGAGATCGTCGTCGATTTTCCTTCCGAAGGCTCCGGCGAAGTTACGACAATGCTGCGAATCTGGCTGTCGATCGACGAAAACTGAATGTTCGTGCGAAGCGTCCGGTATGCCTCTGACACGAAGGAACGCGGGTTCTCCTCGGTAATCAGCCGGTAATTATTGACCGATGCTCGCATATCTCGTTTCACCTACCTGTGCATTGGGATTATCGGTTCTCGTCTTCTTGAACTCGTCTTTGTTCATCTTATGAATCGTCACAAGCACCGGCAGCTGAAGCAGCTCTTGCACGTCCGCTTCGCTTTTCACGGTATCGTCCAAATATTCCAGCAGGAAGGCCAGGCCAATGCCCGCCAGCAGAGCTACGACGAAAGCGATCGCCAGGTTGGTTTCCTTCTTCGGCTTCACCGGAACCGGCTTCTCCAGCAGCTTCGCTTCGCTCAGAATCATAATATTGTCGACCTTCATGAAGGTCGGAGTAATCTCCTTGAATACTTGCGCCACCGCATTGACGATGCTGACAGCCCTCGCTTGAGAATGATCTTCCGTGCTGATGGTGATGACCTGGGTATCGTTCACCGAGCTGACATTGATCTTCCGGATAAGCTGTTCGGCCGTCAACTCAAGTTCAGGATACTTCTCCGCCACCTTATCCATGATTGCCGGGCTCTTGATGATTTCCTTGTATGTATTGATCATGAGGATTTGAGAACGAATCGCATCGCTGGAGAAATAATTCAAATCCTTGACCGGCGTTGCTCCGTTCACAATAAGCTTCGTGCTGGCCGAATAGACGGGTTGAATGTAAAAGTAACTGACCGCTCCGGTAACGATGCAGGATACCAATACAATCGTTACAATCATCCATAATCTTTTCTTGATAATGGCCAAATACTCTTTCAGTTCCAATTCCATAAGTTCCCCTCACTTTTCGCGCTTTCCATGATTGTGCTCGAACGATACAATACGTATCATAACACGGGCGACTATGGAAATTTAGCCGACTGCAGTCCCATTTTTTTCCGCTTGTCCCTGGCCGGATACCAAGTGCACACTCCATTCTCGTTCTTTTTAGCGAACATCCGACTTCAAGGCCTTGTGGCACCAAATGTATCATCCAAGCGGCGATCAATCGTTATGATACGGCATGCGCTGGTCCAGCGAATCGTTCATGGATGCCTTATTTCATGAAGTACATTTGTTTAGGAGCGGGATACGGGGAGGAACCTTGAATCAGCAAAGCGATTCCACTGTGCGTCCAGCGATCTTCGCGAATACCCAGTTCGTTTAAAATCTTGCGGACATCCAGCGGTTTGTTCCCTTGATTCGGATCATGGCCGTTCATCATTAACGCTCCTTCTCCTAAATAAATTTTTAGAAACATCCAATTGCGAACCATCATGCAACGGCGGCTCACATATCACTTTATGATACATTATGTATCTTGTCAAACGCTGATTATATCGATTTATGTAATAATATGTCGAATATAGAAAAAATGAATCATATTTCTCAAATAAAAATTTTCAAAACTTTGAAGCGCTTACACCAATTTTTGGATGCCGCAACTCCGCCTGCGACTCTATGACTACATTTAGGACCCTATATTCGCGTATGTACGAACAAGGCCGCGCAGACCCTTTTTTTTCATACAAAAGCACCCTTGACGGGTGCTTTTGCGCCTATTTTGCAAGCTCAAATCTTGATTTGACGATGTCGAAAACGATCTGATGTCCTTCTGCGGCAAGCTGCCCATCGCCTTCGATGAGCTGCGCAAGGTCAGGCTGGCGGCGGAGCTCGGAATATAAATCGACATAATCCCAACCTTGGGCGGATACATATACTCCCGTGCTGTAGGCATAATCGTTCAACGTCAGTCCCAAATTATTTTTGGTCTCGCTGACTTCTTTGGGCGGCGAAGACAGGAGCAGCAGCTTTGCGTCAGGGACTTCCGTTTGAATTTTGTACACGGCATCGGTGATGCTCTTCACGGCGCTTTGGAGCGGAACGGATTGCATATGCTCGTCCGCGATCATCGTATCCAGAATGAAAAGGTCCGGTTGCTGGCCAGTCGCCTCCTGCATTTTGTTTTCGTCCCATAAAGCCTGCAGCCCCGGAGCGACCGCGCGGTACTCCGACCACTTCACGCCGTCGTATCCGATAGCGCTTCTCAGATGCTGCTTCATGAAGGTGCTCCAATGCGTTCCGGCCTCGCCATTGTCAGCCACCGGCGCCGCTGCCGAGCCGAGCGCCGCCACCTTGACCTCCCCCTTCAGCGCATGCGCATAGCGGATATCGTCCATGATTGAGCGCGGAGAACCGTCCGGCTTCCAGCGCTCGATTTCTTCCTGATGCCGCTTCCGCTTAAGCTCCTCGTACTGCTGCTGCCATCGCACCGACTCAGCTCCTTCTCGGGCAATGGCTGCGTCGTATCTTTGGTTCCCGAAATAAACAATCGCTATAAAAATGCCAAGCAGCAGCGCCAGCGTCAACGTTTTGAGCCAATTCGGCAATGGTAACAGCTCCTTCTTCTGTAGAAAAAGGAGAGGCTCCAGCCCCTCCTCTTTTTTTTCTTCTATTATATAGTCGCAATAGTCACAGGTATCGGTTATTCGTTGATAAATTTCAGATGCGTCAGCATCCGCTTCAAAATTACGGCAGCCTGGGCCCGGCTTGCCTGCTGCTTCGGCTCGAACGACTTGCCGTCCACCGTGCCGACGATCCCGAGGCTTGCCAATTGAACTACATCATCCGCCGCCCACGCGCTGATCGCATGCTGATCGCTGAATACGGCGCCGTCTCTCTGCACGGACGTCAATCTGCCGGCTTCGGCGAAGCGGATCGCCCGCGCGATCAGAACGGCGAGCTGCTCGCGGTCCAGCGTCACTTCCGGGCGGAAGGTGCCGTCCTCGTAGCCTTCGATCAAACCGGCCTTGAAGGCGGCCTCGACGAAGCTGCTGTGCCAGTCGCTTGCCGTCACGTCCTTGAAGCGGGATTGATAAGCATCCGGCTTCAAGCCAAGCGAGCGGACAAGCAGCGCCGCAAATTGGGCGCGGGTCAGCTTTTCGTCGGGAGCGAATTCGTTCTCCGACATGCCCATGACAATCAGCTTGGAGGCCATCGTCTCGATATCGCTTTGTGCCCAGTGGCCATCGATGTCTAGGAATGTACGATGCGATTCGATGATGCCGTAGATGCTGTCGTGCGGAGACTTCAGCCTGGCCGTCGAATTGCCGTCCCCGTTCTCGAAGAGCGTCGGGATAAAGTAGATGGCGCTTGAATCGGGATCATACCATACGCCAGTGCCATATGTTGGATTGACCGGCTTGTCGATCGTAAGCTCGCGCTCCACATAAATGCCGTTGTAGCCGGTAATTTTCACATCGCCGACGGCAATCGAAAATTCGTGAGGCGTCGTAATCAGATCGATGCCGAGCTTTCTTGCCGTCTCGGCCACCTTCGTTTCCGTTGCCGCTTCCGAGCGCTGCACGGTGACAACGATCGGGCCGGCCGAGCCTGACGACAGGCTGCTGAGCAGCGATACCGGCAGCTTATATTTGGCGGAGCCAAGCTCGATCGCGATGAACGCTTTGGACGAGCCCGCCCCGGCAAAAGCGGCTACCGGCAGTTCCACCCGGACCACGTCGCCGCTTCCGGCGATCGTGATCGTATCGGTGGTCGCATTTCCGCTGTCAATCGCTTCGATGGCCGCTTTCAAAGCAGCGGCATCAACCGTGATCGTGCTGCCGGATTTGACAAGCGCGCTATCGCTCAGCTTGCCCTCGAACGTCGAGCCGGAAGGAGCGGGAGCTGAGCCGCCGCCTCTCCTTCCGCCGCCGGAGCGCCCTTGACCGAGACCTTCCGTGCGAATGATGAGAGACGCCGTCGACAAAATCGCCTTGAAATCAGGATCGACCTTCCGGATGAACCGCTTCGCCGTTTCGATCAGGTCAGCGCTGGTCACACCTAAATTTTTCAGCACTTTGCTGAAGCGGATGGAGGGATCGTCCAACATTTTGCCGATCTCTTCCTCTACGATTTTTTCAGCCTCGGCGCGGTTGTTAAGCAGGCGGGCCAGCTCGGCTGCCGTCATATTGCGGAAGCGCTGCTCAAGATTGATTTTCGTTTTCCTTGCCAGCATGGTGACATCCTTGAGATCGACCTCTCCCAAGCCTTTGTCGAGCCCGCCCAGCTTGATCAGCTGATCCGTAATGCGGCGGGTCTGCCCGTCTTGAATGACTTCCACTGCCGTGCTGCCGTCCGGACTATAATCGATGCCGGCCTGCAAAACGAGATACAACATATTTTCCGCCGTCAAATCCGGATACTGATCCTTATTGTCCGCAGCATCGAGCTTCGCTTTGACCCGATTCCAGATCGGGGCCACCAGTTCGGCATTGCCGGACAAGTCCGACTTCAGCGCCCGGAATCGTTCGCGTGCCGCTTTGATGTTCGCTTCTTCTTCGGCGGTCATGGCATTGCGCAGCTGCTTCGCTTTTTCCAATAGCTGCTTGTCAAGCTCCGCAGCCCAGGCTTGATTCGCAAGCGGAATGCCTGCAGGCAGCGCCATGGACAAGCTGCTGAGCAGCAGACTTGCGCTAATCGAGGCGGCCATCAGTTTTTTGCTTTTGTTCTTCATCATGCATCAACTCCATTATAATGAATTTTAATGATGCCAAAACTGGTACCAACGCTTGCTCTGCCTAGGGGAATCTCTAGGCACAATGCTGGTGCCCGACACAAGCCGGTTCGCATTGTCTGCATAATATTCCGCATAAGAGGACCCCAGTTGATCCTCGAGCACCCGATAAGCTTCGGCCAATGCCGATATACAGCGGGCCGAATTGTGCGCATCCGAACCGAGCAGATGCACGATTCCTTGCCGACACAGCGATAACGCCAGTCTCCGAATCGTCCGCCCGTGCATGCCGATGACAGAACCGGCGGTCAATTGCAGCAGCGCCCCATGCTCGACAAGCTGTCTGGCGCGGTCCGGCTCGGCAATAATCTCCGCATTTCTTTCCGGATGAGCGATAACAGGATGCAGATTTTTGATCCGCAGCTCATACAATAAATCATAGATGCTATCCGGTATATGCGAATGAGGCATCTCCAGCAATATATATTCAGATTGATTGAGACAGAGCAGCTGCCCCTGGTCCCATTCATCGAGCAAGCCGGCATGTATGCGAATTTCTTGTCCAGGCAGCAGCCGAAGCGGCATATTGCGCCCGGCCAGCTCCTCCTGCAGCGCCGAAAGCGATTCCCGGACGGCGAAGGCCGGATTGTCGTAAGCCCCGTTCGCATGATGCGGGGTGACGATAATCGTTTCGATGCCGTTCTTTATGGCGATCTCAGCCATTTGGAGCGCCTGCTCCAACGTCTGTGATCCGTCGTCCAGACCTGGAAGTATATGGCAATGGGTGTCGATCAGCTTTATCATATTCTCATTCCCCGCTATGCTTGTAAATCGATGCCGGAAGTTCCTCATCGCACCGGACCGCGGCGGCCGGCCGAACGGACTCGGCCGATCCCGGTTTTGCAGACTTCTGCCTTGACCAGCGGCCAGGATGGATAAATGTCTTCGGCATTTGCCATCCTATATATTATGGAAGAGAGACGCCTCTAACGAGCATTTCCTCTCGTCATCGCTTGCCATGACGATAAGTAATCATTGAGGCGTTCGACTCATTCATTCTTTCATCGACAAAATCATACAATACTCTTCCCATCATCTGTATTTTGGGGTACAATAGTCTCTGTTGATACATTTTGTAAAATATCCGTGACATTATTACTATAAGTTGATAAAATGTTACATTATGTAACCATTATTATACTAATCATCGTTATGAACCAAAGCATAAAGTGTTATAATGATGATATTATCGCAAGACTTAAGTCTTCAGACGCATTCGCACGTTATTTGGGGGTATCTGTATGAAATATGGGGAGCGCATCGCCCGGCTCAGAGAAAAGCACTCCATGACCCAAGAGGATTTAGCCAACAGACTAGGCATAACCCGCGCCTCTTTGTCTCACTACGAGAACAACAGACGTGAACCGGATTACGATACGACGGTAAAAATCGCCAATCTGTTCAACGTATCCATCGATTACTTGATGGGCCGTACAGAGGACCCGTACAAGGTTCTTGACGATGATGTCCGGCAGTTCGTTGACAGCCTGGAGCTGTCCGACGAAACGATCCTGGAGAAATTCACCCTTACCATCGACGGCAAAAAGCTAACTCCTGACGAAGCCAAGCGATTCATCGCTTTCGTCCGGGCAGAACGCTCCATGCACGAATAGATCAGCGACATGGTCAAATATTACTTTATGATACATTTTGTAACGTGTCAACCATCTAAATGCCTGTTTTTGCTCAGCTCATTCCGTTCGCTTCATCCCTGATTCTACGATCCGTTTGACCAACCGCGCCCTCGCACGCCGGCCTGCCCCGCTGTATCAAGCCTGTCCTTCAAGGAAAGTAGCCGCAGATCAAGGAGATGCGGCTGCCCTGGACAGATCGCTCCGGCGACCGATGACCCCGCACGCATGAGCGCTTCCCCTTCCGTGACCGCTCCGGTACCTTCGCCTTCATAATGATACGAATTGTATCATCCGCATTCACAAAAGCCTAACGCTACCCCCCTGCCCCATAGGCCGCCGACGTGCTCTTTTCCCTGCGAAAACTGCCGTGCTCTTCTCTCCGCAAAAGACCGCCAAGGAAATGACACGAGCGCCTGCTCATCATTTTGCCGCACACGCCCCGGAAACCCAGATTCCATGCTGCGGCGCTAATGTCCCGAGCAATACAACAAGCCTCTGCGCGAGGGCAGAGGCTGTCGTCATTGCAGCAATGAATAAGTTCAGATATAAGATGAGCAGTCGAAGTACAGCTGTATTCGCGCGGAAAGTAGCAGTCGAAGTACAGGCTGTATTCGTGCAGAGATTAGCAATCGAAATACAGACTGTATTCGTGCGGATGAATGCGAATCGATACGGCCTTCGCTTCTTCGCGCTTGAATGCAATGTAGTTGTTGATGAAGTCTTGAGAGAACACGCCGCCTTCGAGCAGAAACTCATGGTCAGCTTCCAATGCGGTGAGCGCCTCATCCAGCGAGCCCGGTACGCTGCGGATTTCCGCTTTCTCGGCGTCGGACAGCTCGTAAATGTTCTTGTCGAACGGACCATAGCCCAGAGCGCGCGGGTCGATCTTCTTCTTGATGCCGTCCAGACCGGCCATCAGCATTGCCGCGAACGCCAGGTACGGGTTCGCCGTGGAGTCCGGCGTACGGAACTCGATGCGACAGCCTTTCGGCGTAACAGCTGCTACCGGAATACGAACGGCCGCGGAACGGTTGCCCTTGGAGAATACCAGGTTGACCGGAGCTTCGTAACCCGGTACGAGACGCTTGAACGAGTTCGTGCTCGGGTTCGTCAGGGCGATCAGCGCCGGAGCGTGATACAGAATGCCGCCGATGTAGTTCAAAGCCGTTTCGCTCAGGTTCGCATAACCGTTCTTGTCATAGAACAGCGGAGTGTCGCCGTCGAAGATCGATTGGTGAACGTGCATGCCGCTGCCGTTGTCGCCGAAGAGCGGCTTCGGCATGAAGGTTGCGACTTTGCCGTACTGTCTTGCTACGTTGTGAACGATATATTTGTATTTGAGGAGGTTGTCAGCCGTTTTCGTCAGCGTGTCGAAACGGAAGTTGATCTCGCCTTGACCTGCCGTCGCTACCTCGTGATGGTGACGCTCGATGCGAAGACCGGCTTCCATCATCAGTCTGCACATTTCGCTGCGGATGTCCTGCTGGGAATCCATCGGAGCGACCGGCACGTAACCGCCTTTGACCGGAATCTTGAAGCCCAGATTGCCGCCCTCTTCCTTGCGGCCGCTGTTCCATGCCGCTTCTTCGGAGTCGACCTCGAAGTAGGATTTGTTCATGCCCGTTTCAAAACGCACATCGTCAAAAATAAAGAACTCGGATTCCGGAGCGAAGAATGCCGCCGTACCGACACCGGACTTCTGCAGGAACTCTTCCGCTTTTTGCGCGATGCTGCGCGGATCGCGGTCGTAGCGCTCGCCATCCGGAGTGAAAATGTTGCTCATAATAACGAGCGTCGGGTGAGCGGTGAACGGGTCCACATATGCCGTCTCGGTGTCGGGCATCATGACCATATCAGATTCCTCGATGCCGCGGAAGCCGGGAATGGAAGAGCCGTCGAAGGCTACGCCGTTGACGAAGGTGTCTTCGTCCACTTCACTGGCCGGAAGGCTGATGTGTTGAGCTTTGCCGGACAAGCCGACAAACCGAAAATCTACCCATTCGATGCCTTTTTCTTTGATCAAGTTGAGCACATTTTGAACTGACATGGACACGCAAACCTCCTGATTTCCGAACATTATTAGCTCTTATTTCAAGCATTGTTCAGCTTTGTTAATGATCTTGTCGTTATTATAACCCTATTCGCCAATAATCGTCAATACTTATGTGAGGTATTTTTTATCCATATGTTAGGTATTATGACATACAAAGCCGGATTGTTCACATTTCGGACATACAAAAGGCTTGATTTTCCAAGATTCCTTGAAAAACCAAGCCTTCCAGCGCTATTAATATTCGGATGTCAACATGTATATGTCGGCAACATGACGGTCATCGCTATACGGTAACGAAGCTTTTGTGCGTATTGAACGTTTTGCCGCAGAGCGGGGCGAGCTTCTCGAGATCGAGCATTAGCCTAGCGAATTGTTCGGGAAACAGCGATTGCACGCCGTCGCCGGTCATCGAATTGTCCGGATCCGTATGCATTTCCACGATCAGCCCGTTCGCCCCGGCGGCTACGGACGCTTTGCTCATCGGCTCGACAAGCTCGCGACGTCCCGTGCCGTGACTCGGATCGGCGATGACCGGCAGATGGCTGAGCGACTGCAGCGCCGGAATCGCCGCCAAATCGAGCGTATTTCTCGTGTAAGGTTCGAATGTTCGTATTCCGCGCTCGCACAGCATGACGTTCGGATTGCCGCCCGCCAAAATATATTCCGCCGCATTGAGGAATTCGTCGTATGTGGCGCTGAACCCCCGCTTGAGCAGCACCGGCTTCTGAATCGTTCCCAGCTTGCGCAGCAGGTCGAAGTTTTGCATGTTCCGGGTGCCGACCTGCAATATATCGGCATATTCCGCGCATACGTCCACGTACTCCGGCGTCATGACCTCCGTAACGGTCAGCAGTCCGTGCTTGCGGCCGGCCTCTGCCATCATCTCAAGCCCTTCCACGCCGATGCCCTGGAAGCTGTACGGCCCCGTGCGCGGCTTGAAAGCGCCGCCGCGCAGCACCTGAGCTCCGGACGCCTTGACGATCGCGGCGATTTCGTCAATCTGCTTGGACGTCTCTACTGCACAAGGACCGCCCATAATGACGAGCTGATCGCCGCCGATCTCCACGTCGCCCAGCTTAATAACCGTATTGTCCGGATGAAAATCGCGGCTGGCCAGCTTGTAAGACTTGGAAATCTTGACGACCTGCTCGACGCCCGACAGCTGTCTGAGCTGCTCGGTCAGCTTCGGATCGGCTTTGCCGATAATGCCGACGACCGTGCGGTCCACCCCGCGCGACACATGAACGCTGACGTCATGCTTCTCAATATAATGGATAATCTCCTGAATGCGCTCCTCAGGCGTCTTGTTGGATATAATCACGATCATGACCAGTTCACGCTCCCCATCCCATCATGGTTTCACTCATCTTGCACTTGCACACTTCGACGCTTATACGCTTTTAAGCTTTTAATCGTTAAAGCAAATATACATCAGAAGTTGACATCCGTCAACCCTTATTTAATTATTGGCGAGCGTTTATATTGAAAATAGCCGCGGGCCCGCGCCCCATTTTCATCTTCTGATGGTGTCGCGCAAGCCGCATGGGGGTCTATGTTGAAAATAGCGCCCCAGGGATCGCGGCCCATTTTCATCTTCTGGTGGTGCTGCGCCAGCGGCATGGGCGTCTATCTTGAAAATAGCGCGGGGCCCGCGGCCCATTTTCACCATCTGATGGTGCCGCGCCGGCGGCATGGGCGTCTATCTTGAAAATAGCGCCGGGCCCGCGCCCCATTTTCATCTTCTGATGGTGCTGCGCGAGCGGCATGGGCGTCTATGTTGAAAATGCTGCGGTATCCATGAGCCGAACTTTCAACACCGCAGGCGACGGCCGATGACGAAGGAAGCACTCGCTATAGTCGTCCTTCCCGAAAATGCGGCGGCAGCCGCAGGCGCCTAAGCGGCGACCCTGAGCGGCGAGGCTCCGCCCCCCTCTGCTGCGAGAATGCAGAGCCGTCCTCCCTGCCTTACGCTTTGCTTTTGGCGACAGGGATAAGCCGATTCATATTGACCGTCCTGCGAATTTCCCATGTGGCGGGATCGTTCGGATCGTACTGCTCCAAATAAGCGATGACTTCCTTCGTAATCGGCGTCGGCGTCGAGGCGCCGGACGTGACGGCGACGCGGCGGACCGGCTCCAGCCATTCCCGCTTCAACTCGGTAATGTCGGCGATGCGGTACGCCTTGACGCCGGCGATCTCCTCCGCCACTTGAGCGAGCCGGTTGGAATTGTTGCTGCGCGGGTCCCCTACGACGAGCACCAGGTCCGCATCCTTCGCCTGCTCCGCCACCGCTTCCTGCCGGACCTGCGTCGCCAGACATATCTCGTTATGAACCTCCGCCTGCGGAAAACGCTCCAGCAGCCGATTCATAATATGCTTGATGTCCCACTGGCTCATCGTCGTCTGGTTCGTGATCAAAATTTTGGCGTCCGCCAGCTGAAGCCCGTCGATCTCCTCCAGCTTTTCGATCAAATGCACGCGGTCCGGCGCGATGCCGACGGCGCCTTCCGGCTCGGGGTGGCCTTTTTTGCCAATATAGATGACCTCGTACCCTTCAGCCGTCTTCTCGCGAATCAGATCGTGCGTCTTGGTCACATCGGGGCATGTCGCATCGACGACCGTCAGCCCCTTGTCCCGCGCCCGCTTGCGGACCTCCGGGGAGACACCGTGCGCCGTGAAAATGACCGTTCCGCTCTCGACTTGCTCCAGAATCTCCAGCCGGTTCGGGCCGTCCAGCGTAATAATGCCTTCTTTCTCAAAAAAGTCGGTGACATGCGCATTATGAACAATCATGCCGAGGATATAGACAGGACGGGGCAGATCGAGATTTTTGGCCGTCTGCATGGCCAGCGCCATCGCATCGACGACGCCGTAGCAATAGCCCCGGGGCGATATTTTGATAACATCCATTACGGCACCTGCTTTACACGATAATTGGCGATCCGGTGTTGCTACGATCTATTATACCTGAATCGGCCGCCCGATGGAACGACCCGAACAGACCGACCGGTCCGAACTCTCCATTCAATCCGGACGATCCGAAGATCCGAACGACCCGGGCGCTCCTGCCGATCACGCCTCGTCCGGCTCTTCCGCCGCCTCGCTCCATGTCGCCGGATCGACGGCCGGGAACCAGATGACGAACGTGCTGCCCTCGCCCTTGCGCGTCATCACCTCGATCGAGCCGTCATGCTCGTCGATAATCCACCTGGCGATCGACAGCCCGAGTCCGGTGCCGGACCGCTTGCCGCGCGACGGATCGGCCCGGTAAAATCTTTCGAATATATGCGGCACTTCCTCTTTGTCCATGCCGATGCCGGTATCCTCGATGCGGATGCCGACTTGGCCGTCCTTGGCTACAGCGTCCAGACGCACATGGCCTCGGTCGGTATACTTGAAAGCATTTTCGATAAAAATGAACAGCAGCTGCTGCAAATAATCTTTATTGCCCAAGACAAACTTGCCGTCCAGTTCGGCCAGCGAGCCGTGCAGCCATTCCGCTTTGCGGGGCAGCAGCTGCGCCCTGCGCACGACCTCCTCGACGACGGGCCTCAGCTCAAGCAGCGACTTCGTCATCTGAAAGCCGGCGTCCGCCCGCGCAAGCGACAGCAGATCGTTGACGAGCCGCGACATGCGCTCCGCCTCCCCGGCGATATCCTGCATCGCTTCCAGCGAAACCTGCAGCTTCTGCGAATCGCCATCCGCCGCATCTCCGGCGCCCGAGCTGCCGGGGGCGGAAGCTGTCATCACCGCCTGCCGCCACATTTTTTCCAGCAGATCGACATTGCCGCGGATCGTCGTCAGCGGCGTCCGCAGCTCGTGCGAAGCGTCCGATACGAACCGGCGCTGCGCCCGATAAGCCTCCTCCAGTTCGGCATAGGCGCCTTGAATGCGCTCCAGCATATTGTTGATCGTCGAGGTCAGCCGCCCGATCTCGTCGTGCGGCCCGTAATATTCGATGCGCCGGTCGAGATCCGCCCCGCGCTGAATCTGATTCGTCGCGGCGATCACCTGATCGATCGGGCGAAGCGCTTTGCGGGCCAGGAACCAGCCGACGCTGGCTGCCAGAAATACGCTGAGCAGCGCGGCGATCGTCAAAATCAATCGCAGCAAGGCGAAGGTGCTCTCCGTCGCATCGATATAATAGGCCGCCTGCATGACACCGCCGACCTGCAGACCGCCGCCCCGCAGCACGAGAATCGGCGAATTGTAGATCAGAAATTTCCGGTTGTCGATGTCCACTTTTTTGACGATCGGCTTCTTCAGAAGCGTCTGCAGTTCCCCCGCTGTCGGCTCCGGGAAGACGATGCCCGTATCCTTCAGATTGCTGGACTGCCCCTTCCGGCCGGTCCTCACGTCGATCACCTGATAATAGGTCAGGCTCCCGCGGCTGTTGACAAGCTTGATGTCGACATTAATATCGTTCAAAAAAATCGTCAGCTCCGGCTTCATCCGGCTCTTGAGATCTTCCGCCGAGGCTTTCAGCTCATCTTCCAGCGAGCTGTATGATGTGTAGTGCAGAAACGTATAGAGACCTAAACAAAATACAAGCAGCGTCGCCGACAAAATGGCCGTGTACCAAGCCGTCAGCTTCAGCCGGATCGACATGTCAATCGTCCCCTCTAAGCACGTAGCCGGCGCCGCGAACCGTCTGAATAATCCGCTTATGGCCGTGCTCCTCCGTCTTCTGGCGCAGCAGCGCGATATATACCTCCAGCACGTTCGACTCGCCGCTGTAATCGTACCCCCATATTTTCTCCATGATCACGTCGCGGGACAGCACCCTTCGCGGATTTTGCATGAACAGCGACAGCAGTTCGAATTCCTTGGCCGTCAGCTCGATCCGCTTGCCGCCGCGGAATACTTCGCGCGTGTCCAGATCGAGGAACACATCCAAATACTGCAGCTTGTTCGTCGGCTGCTCGGCTTTGTCGGCCGCGCGCCGGCGCAGCAGCACGCGCACGCGGGCCAGCAGCTCCTCCAGCGCGAACGGCTTGACCAAATAATCGTCCGCGCCGAGATCCAGACCCTTCACCCGGTCCGATACGTCATCCTTGGCCGTCAGCATCAGCACAGGCACATTGGAGCCGCCTTCGCGGATGCGGCGAATCACTTCCCAGCCGTCCAGCTGGGGCATCATCACGTCCAGAATGACCGTATCCGGATCATGCTCCAAAATCTGCTTCAGCCCGTCCATGCCATGAGTCGCCGTAAAGACAGTGTAGCCTTCGAAGGCGAGCGTCCTTCGCAGCATGGAGGTGATTTTCTCATCGTCGTCAATGACCAAAATTTTCTCTCGCACAGTTCCTTCCCCCTCGCAATCATAAAATCCGTCCGGCGAACAGGTTTGCGGCCAAGTCTGACGCGCTGCCGCATCCCCAATCCCTCGTGCTTTGATCGTATCAAAAAATGGCGCTGCGGTACAAAAAAGAAGCAGAGCCGCAACTTTCGCGCTCTGCTTCCGTCTCCGCCGTTATTCCTGATTGGCGTTGCGGTCTCCGATGGTGACGTCGAACTCCATCTTCTTGCCGTCGCGCATCACGCCGAGCTTGGCGGTATCGCCGACCTTCAGCTTCTTCACTGCCTCGGACAGCTCCGTAGCGTTCTTCACCTTCTGACCGTTGATTTCGACCACGACGTCGTACGGACGAAGTCCCGCCTGGAATGCCGGGCTGCGGCGCTCCACCTCGACGATGATGGTGCCCTCCGTGCTGTCCAGCTTCAGATCGTTCAGCCAATCTTTGCTGACGTTATCCAATCGCACGCCGATATAAGGAACCGGTTCCTTCGGAATCTCCACATTGTTCTTGAGATTTTCCAATACCGCGTTGAACGTCGTCTCCGGAATGGCGAAGCCGATTCCTTGCGCCTGGGCGCTGACGGCCGTGTTGATGCCGATGACCTCGCCCTTCAGGTTCAGCAGCGGGCCGCCCGAATTGCCGGGGTTGATCGAAGCGTCGGTCTGCAGCAGATGCTTATATTCGCGCGTACCGTTCTGATCGGGAATCGAGATCGGACGCTCCTTGGCGCTCAGGACGCCGACGGTTACCGTATGGTCGAAGCCGTACGGGTTGCCGATCGCCACGACCCAGTCGCCGACCTGCAATTCATCCGAGCTGCCGATCGGGATCGTCGGGAAGTCCTTGTCCCCGCTGATTTTCAGCGCGGCCAGGTCGAGATCGTAGCTATTGCCGAGCAGCTCCGCCTTGAACGGCTCATCGTAGCCTTGCACAGTCACGTAGATTTCCTCCGCTCCGTCGACCACGTGCTCGTTCGTCAGGATGTAGCCCGATTTCTCGAAAATAAACCCGGTGCCCATCCCCCCTGGCTGCAGCTCCGGCTCGCTGTTGTTCGGCTGACGGTAGTATTGGTCGCCGAAGAAGTAGCGAAAGAACGGATCGTCGAACATCGAGCCGCTTCTGCTCGAGCTGCGGCTTTTGACCTTCGTCTCGATCTTGACGACGGCCGGGCTCGCCTGCTGGAAAATTTCCGCGATGTTGTTCGGGCGGGCCAAATCCAGGTTCGACGGCACGACGCCGCCGCCCGAGCTGCTCGCCGCCACCGGCGTTCCTCCTCCGGAGGAGGAATTGTTCGTCATGACGCCCTGCGAGCCGGTGAACAAATTCGTCCGGTCGGCCGCGAACATAAGTGCGGCGACGACGACGGCACCGGCCAGAAATGCCGCGAACGTGCTCTTAAAACGCGACGTTTTCCGGGGCTTGTTGAACTGCCAGCCTCCGGCCGGTTCGTTCGGCGACAAGCTTCCCGCTTGCTGGCCGAAGGAGAAGGGACGAAGCGGCTTCGGCGGCGTCACCTCTACCTGCGCGGGCCCGCTGCTGTCCGTAACCGTCGCCGCGGAGGCCGCTTCTTCGCGGTTCATCCCCGATTTGAACGGGCCGTAAGAGTAGTAATGAGGCTCGCTTTGCGGCTCGGCGGCGTGCTTATCGTCTTCGCGATACGAATCCTGCGCCATATCCCGTTCCCGGGCATCTCCGGAATGATCGTCGCTGCGGCGGCCAGCCCCGCTGTCGTCCCCGGGACGCCGGGCAAAGCCGAAGCCTTCTTTATCATGGTTGTTCTCCATATCGATATACCTCCATTCTGACAAGGCATTGCGGTTCAAGAGTGCTTCAAGCATATTCGGATTGTTTATGCTTACATGATGCACCCGTTACCTTAAAACAACCTTAAAGAAACTTAAAATGGAGGTAAAACCTTGACAGATCCTGCGTTTTTGGCGGTTATGCCCGGCTGTTCGCCATGTTGGCCAAGGGTTCGGAACGTCCCCACGTCTGCCCGGGAGAGCACTTGCGCCGATATGAGCGCTTATACCGGCGCCTCGCACACGCCGCTGCAGCCGCCAGGTACAATAGCCGGGGACGCCGCCGCGGCGCTTATTGCAGCCAGCTCTCCTCCAGCTGGCGCAGCAGCTTCTCCGCCTTCTCAATCCAGCTCCGCTCGACGGGCGCATCCTTGTCCACCGGCTCCTGGAACTGGTCGACCAGAGCGCCGAACGTATTTGCATGCGCTTCCGCATCAAGCCCGTCGTTATACAAATGTTTTAGCACGAAAGGCGTGCCGATCTTGACGATAGCATCCGTCGCATCCGTATCCCCGTCCAGAACGCCGCGCGTCACCGTGAGCGGAATGCGCAGCCAGACCGTGCGCGCTTCATCCAGATGCCGGTCGAAATACCCGTGATTGTAATCCCAGTTGCCGCCAAGCACAAAACCATGCTCGTGAATATAGCCGCGCAGCTGGTCGAATGCTTCCTCGCGTCCGATAATCGCCGAATTTAACGGTACCATAAAATGACCTCCTATCTTGAAAATTTGGCGGTATACGCCGACAAAATTTCAATACCGCAGGTGACGACCGATGACGAAAGGAATCGCTCGTCATAGGCGTCTATCTTGAAAATAGCCCTTGGCCCGCGGCCCAATTTTCACCATCTGATGGTGCTGCGCCAGCGGCATGGGCGTCTATCTTGAAAATAGCGCCGGGCCCCACAACCCTTCCCCAGGCACATGGGCAGCAAATCCTGCAAAAAATGCAACATTTTCCGCCCCCTTTGCACAAGAGAAAGGGGAAAGTTGCATTTCGTGCAACAATTTGGGGACAATTGGCTTCAAACCCCGGAAACATCGCCCGAAAAGTTGCACAAAATACAACATTGAGCCGCAAATAGGGGGTATCCTCCTGTTTTTGTTGTACAAAATACAACATTTGCGCCCGCAGCCCGTTTCCATCATCGGATGGTGCCGCGCAAGCCGTATGGGTCCGCCAGCCAAAATTTTGAGCACACCCAAGGCGGCGGCCGATGTCCGAAAAAACACGGGCCGGCGGGCGGCCCGTGTCGCATCGTCACGCATTATTTTTGATTCTCATTGGCGCTTTCGCGCGGGTTGTTTTGCGCCGCATGCTTGACGTTTTTGGCCAGCACCTCTTCGGCGAATTCGCTGTTGTTCGTCTGATGATTGGACTTCTTTCTATGGTTAGCCACGGACATCACCCCCCTGCTGCCGTTATTGTGGGACGGCGTATGCCCGTTTATGTGTTGGAAACTTTTTTGCTTCGTGCGTTCAGGTTATTGCTTTGTCTTTTCCATGCTGTCCTTCAGCTCGTTCCACATCGCTTCGGTAATTTTGCCGTCGCCTGTTTTCACGACGAAGACGGTCAGCGTTTTCTTTCCCCATTCCTTGTATATCTGGTCCTTCGTTTCGAAATAAAGATCGATGGTGTGACCTTTGACCGCGCTGCCCGTATCCGCCACGACTCCATAGCCGTAACCGGGAATATAGAGCACTGTTCCGATCGGGAATACCTTCGGGTCGGCGGCGATCGTGGACAGCGAATGCTCGTCGCGAATGACCTTCAGTCCCGAGTAAGTAACCCCGTATTCGGGATGGCCCGGGCTTTTGCCCGTCGATTCCTTGCCCGCGTAATAGCCCGTTGCCGTAACCTCCACCGCCTTGTACTTGGTCAAGTCGTGGTTTTCCAGATTCGGCACCAGCTTATAGCTCGCTTTTCTTGCCTTCGCTGCCACGCTGCCCGACCCGGCGCCCGCCTGCTTCGCCAGCGACGGATTCGCGCCCGCCGCCACCGCGGCTTCATCCGCACCGGCAGCCGTTCCGGCAGCCTCCGCCGCGTCCGCGGACCATGAGGCCGGCTTGCCCGCCGCCTGCTCCACTTCCGCAAGCGGCTTTCGTCCTTGCTGAGTCCACCACAGCGCGGCTGCAATCAATGCGATCAGACCGATCCATTTCGCATAGCTTGCGGTTTTCATAAACATGAGTATGGTTTTAACCTCCCCTTAATCTATGAGGTTTTCCAAATACTCACGGAAATATACCGGCCGCTTGCGCATCCAATCAAGCACAACGGCAGCCCGCTGCCCGCTGCATGGCGCGGACGGCAGACTGCCGCTATGAAAGCATGGCGCTTATGGCAAAAGCTGTCCAAGCATTACACTTGCTTGGTGCGAATCTCTTCTGCGATCAGGGCGATGGCGTCGGCAACGCTCTGCGCGCCGAGATCGCCCTGTCCCCGCTTGCGCACCGAGACGGTGCCCGCCGCCTGCTCGTTCTCGCCGACGACGAGCATGTACGGGATTTTCTCCAGCTGCGCCTCGCGGATTTTGTAGCCCAGCTTCTCGTTACGCAGGTCGGCTTCGACGCGGATGCCCGCCGCCAGCAGCTTCTCCTCCACTTCCTTGGCGTAGCTCTCGAAGTTTTGCGACACCGGCAGCACCTTCGCCTGAACCGGGCTGAGCCAGGTCGGCAGCGCGCCGGCGAAGTTCTCCAGCAGGAAGGCGGTCATGCGCTCCATGGTGGAGATGATGCCGCGGTGAATGACGACCGGACGGTGCTTCTGTCCGTCCTCGCCGACATATTCGAGCTGGAAGCGCTCCGGCAGCAGGAAGTCGAGCTGCGCTGTGGACAGCGTCTCCTCCTTCTTCAGCGCCGTCTTGATCTGCACGTCGAGCTTCGGCCCGTAGAAGGCCGCCTCGCCCTCCGCTTCGAAATACGGCAGCTCCAATTCCTCGACGACTTCCTTCAGCATGCGCTGCGACATTTCCCACATCTCGTCGTTCGGGAAATATTTCTCCGTGTCCTTCGGGTCGCGGTAGGACAGGCGGAAGCGGTATTCCTTGATGCCGAAATCTTCATAGACTTGACGGATCAGGCGAATGACCCGGGCGAATTCTTCCTTGATCTGATCGGGACGGCAGAAGATGTGCGCGTCGTTCAGCGTCATCGCCCGGACGCGGTGCAGCCCGGTCAGCGCGCCGGACATTTCGTAGCGGTGCATCGTGCCGAGCTCAGCGATCCGGATCGGCAAGTCGCGGTAGCTGCGCATATCGCTCTTGTACACCATCATATGGTGCGGACAGTTCATCGGACGCAGCACCAGCTCCTCGTTGTCCATCGTCATCGGCGGGAACATATCCTCCTGATAGTGGTCCCAGTGCCCGCTGATTTTGTACAAATCGACATTGGCCAGCACCGGCGTATACACGTGCTGATACCCGAGCTTCTCCTCCAGGTCGACGATATAACGCTCCATCGTGCGGCGCAGCTTCGCCCCGTAAGGCAGCCAAAGCGGCAGCCCTTGCCCGACTTCGCGGGAGAACGTAAAGAATTTGAGGTCTTTGCCCAGTCTGCGGTGATCGCGCTTTTTGGCTTCCTCCAGCAGGCGCAGATGCTCCTCCAGCTCCGATTTCTTGGGGAACGCCGTGCCGTAGATGCGCTGCAGCATCTTGTTCTTGGCATCGCCGCGCCAGTACGCGCCGGCCACGCTGAGCAGCTTGAACGCCTTGATCCGTCCGGTGGACGGCAAATGTGGACCGCGGCACAGGTCGAAAAACTCGCCCTGATCGTAAATCGTAATCACCGAATCGTCCGGCAAGTCGTTAATGAGCTCCAGCTTCAGCGGATCGTCCAGCTCGCCGAATATGCGCAGCGCTTCCTCGCGGCTGACGACGCGGCGGCGGATCGCCAGGTTTTCCTGTACGATCTTCTCCATCTCTTTCTCGATCTTGCCAAGATCTTCAGGCGTAACCGGCGTATCGAGATCGATATCGTAATAAAAGCCGTCCTCGATGACCGGGCCGATGCCGAGCTTGACCTTCTTCTCGCCATAAATGCGCTTCAGCGCCTGCGCCATCAGGTGCGCCGTGCTGTGCCGCAGCACCTCCAGCCCGTCCGCGCTGTCCAGCGTCACAATCTCCAGCTGCGCATCGGCTTCGAGCGGCGTATACAGGTCGACCAGCTTGCCGTTCACCTTGCCGACGACCGCATTTTTTCTGAGGCCTTGGCTGATAGAGCCGGCGACCTCCTCAACCGTCGTGCCGCGCTCGTATTCTCTTACGGCTCCGTCGGGAAAAGTAACTTTGATAGACATGAACATTCACCCTCCTGCTTCAAATAAAAAAGCGCCTCATCCCATAGGGACGATGGCGCTTGATCGTGGTTCCACCCTAATTCGATCCGCTGGCTGATGCTTAACCGACACCAAGCCGGACAAGCCGAAACCTGCGGATCCTCTGACATTCGTTAACGGGAATGACCCGGCAGGATATACTGACCGGCAGGCCGATCGGCCCTGCTTGCGGCGTTCCATCCGGCGGCTACGAAGGGGTAAACCGGGATCGTGCTGAAGGGGATTGCAGCCTTGTCCCCTCTCTCTGTACAGTCCGCATCCGGCGGCTCGTGTCTTCGATCATTGCCTTAACCTTTATTATATTCGGCGGCGTGCGTCCGGTCAAGATTGTGACACAGCCGGCAGTATTCGCACAGCTCGACCCGGTTTTCGAAAATTTGCCCGATCGTCTTGATCACCTGCAGCTCCGGCTCGCGCGTATGGATGTAAATTTGCCCCGGCGACACCGTAATCAGCGTGCTGACGATCATATCCTCGAAATTCATGTCCTTCTCCAGCATTTCCACCGTCACCGTCGATTCCGCATCGTCCGTATCGATCGGCTTCATCCGTTCGTCCAGCAGCATAAATTCGCTGCCGCCTTTATGAATCAGATGAACGAACGGCACCTTCGCTTCCTGGATATAGACAAAATATTGGAGCAGCGTAATAAATTCCTGATATTGCCGATCCATGACAAATTCATCCACAGCAAATTCCGCGACATCGCGCAGCTCCTCCGTCAGCGTGCGCAGCCGGAAGCGGACGAAACCTTCCCAATTAAGCAGCGTGTGCTCCCTCAAGTAATCCGCGATTTCGCCGGACAATTTGCTCTTTCTGCGGCTGCGGGCACATAGCGCCCGCTCCGCGTCCCCGCCGGCAGCAGTCCCGTCCAGCATGGCCCGGCAATACTTCATAATGCCTCCGATATCCTCTTCCTGCTCGTACTGGAAGTCGCGGCGAATGATGCTGGCAAGCAGCGCCTCCTCTTCATGCCGCATCATGATTTCGGCCAGCGCGCCGGCCGCTTCCGAGCACAGCGCGTCCAGGTCGTCGGACAAGCGGAACTGCGGCAAAATGCCGTCCACCTCGACGGCTCTCCGGCCGGCCGTTCCGGTCAACTTGATTGCCACGCTATCCCTTTTATGTAGAAAAAAGCCGGTGTTGCGCAGCGCCTCCTGCAGCTGCTCGGCAAGCTCGTCCGGCCGGTTCGCGCATAAGATCGAGAACAGCTTCACCTTAAAACCACTCCTTTCCACCCGTACCGGGCCAAAGCGAATTTACGCCCTTTCGCGCATGTCCGATTTTTCCAAGGCATGCTGCTTCGGTTATCGTCCAGCGCGGGGACGAGCGGCATTCGCTACGTAGAAAGTATATGGTTCGCCAATGGCAGATATACGGCTTATTGTCCGGCCAGAGCGTAGCAAATAAATGAAAAAGCCCGGACGATCCCAAGGCACGGTCCCAGGCCGGACCTTGCAGGACATTCCGAGCTTTGCCGATTAGTTCTGCATAATAAAATCTTTCTCGACCGCTGACGAGTCGTTATCGAACATGCGCAAAATTTCATAGCGCGTATTGCGCTGCGCCGGGATTTTGCCCGCTTCGCGAATGATCTGCAGCGTCGACGAAATGTTCACCTTATGCGTCGTGCCCGCCGCCGACACGACATTCTCCTCGATCATCGTCGAACCGAAATCGTTGCAGCCGTACTGCAGCGACAGCTTGCCGACCTCCGGCCCCATCGTGACCCAGGACGATTGGAAGTTCGGGATGTTGTCGAGCATGATGCGGCTGATCGCGACATTTTTCAAGTAGTCCTCCGGACCGAGCTTCTCCGCTTTCAGGTTCGTGTTGTCCGGTTGGAACGTCCAGGAGATGAAAGCAAGGAAGCCCGGCGAGTTCCAGCCGCTGGCGATGCATTCGTCCTGGGCGTCGCGCACTCTCAGCAGATGAAGCGCCCGCTCCTCGATCGACTCGCCGAAGCCGATAACCATCGTCGCCGTCGTGCTCATGCCGACGCGCTGCGCGGTCTGCATCACATCCATCCAGTCGCGCCACGAGCCTTTCAGCCGGCTGATTTTGCGGCGCGTCCGGTCATCGAGAATCTCGCCGCCGCCGCCCGGCAAGGAATCGAGCCCGGCCTCCTTCAGCTCGCGCACGACCTGCTCCAGCGTCAGGCCGCCTGATACCTCTTTCATCTTCAAAATTTCCGCCGGAGAGAAGGAATGCATCGTAATGCTCGGGAAGCGCTTCTTGATCTCCCGCAGCAGATTCGTATAATAGCTGAACGGCAAATTCGGGTTCGTGCCGCCCTGCATCAAAATTTCCGTTCCGCCGACGTCGATCGTCTCCTGAATTTTCTGAAAGATCGCCTCGTCCGGCAGCACATAGCCCTCCTTCGAGCCCGGGGGCCGATAAAAGGCGCAAAACCGGCAATACACGTCGCAAATATTCGTATAGTTGATATTTCGTCCGATAACGAACGTCGTCACCGGCTCCGGATGAAAACGAAGCATAATTTGGTTGGCCGCATGCCCCATCTTTTCGATTTCGTTCGAAGCGTACAGCTCCATGCATTCTTCCGCCGTAATTCGGGTGCCGGCTACCGCTTTATCCAAAATCTGATCGATCGCGCTCATCGACGCCACACTCCTTTTCAAACAACACTCTACCATAATAGGGATGCCTTTGCTATAGAAAAAGACCGCCATAAGGGACCTCTCCCCTCTGGCAGTCTTCTTCGCGCCGGCAAAGACGTCGGTTAGACCCCTTCGATCTCGGCCTGAGCAGCGGCGATCGCCCGATCCAGATCGGCGATCAGGTCCTCCGCATGCTCGATGCCGACCGAATAGCGGAGCAGCCGGTCGTCGACGCCGACCTGGCGGCGAATCTCCTCCGGGATGTCCGCATGCGTCTGCACCGCCGGGTACGTCATCAGCGACTCGACGCCGCCGAGACTTTCGGCGAAGGCGATCAGCCGAATATGGCGCAAAATCGGCTCGATATAGCGGGCATCCTTCATCCGGAACGAGAAAATGCCGGTGTTGCCGGACGATTGCATATTTTGAATCTCATGGCCCGGATGCGTCGGCAGAGCCGGGTAATAGACCGCTTCGACCGCGGGATGCGCCAGCAGATGCTCGGCGATCTTGGTCGCATTGTATTGATGGCGCTCCATGCGAATGGCCAGCGTCTTCATTCCCCTCATCAGCAGCCAGCTGTCCTGCGGATTCAGAACGGCGCCGATGGAATTGTGCAGGAACGCCATCTGCTCCGACAGCTCCTTGCCCTTCGTCACGATCAGCCCGGCCAGCACGTCGTTATGTCCGCCCAAATATTTGGTCGCGCTGTGAATGACGATATCGGCGCCAAGCTCGATCGGCCGCTGGAAGAACGGCGTCAGCAGCGTATTGTCGACGATCGACAGCATGCCCTTGCGCCTCGCCCAGCCGCACACCTTCTTAAGGTCGGTAATCATCATCAGCGGGTTCGTCGGCGTCTCGATCAGGATCGCCTTCGTGTTCGGCTTCGCCTGCGCCTCCAGGGCGTCAAGATCGTTCGTGTCCACATACGTGGCGGTGACGCCGAAGCGGGACATGATGCGCTCGAGCAGGCGATATGTACCGCCATACAGGTCGAGCGAGACGAGCAGGTGATCGCCCTGGCCGAACAGGGCGAAGATCGTCTGCAGCGCGGCCATGCCGGAGCTGCAGGCGAAGCCGGCGTCGCCGCTCTCCAGCTCGGCGATGGCGTCTTCCAGCACCTTGCGCGTCGGGTTTTTCGTGCGGGAATAATCGAAGCCGGTGCTCTGGCCGAGCTTGGGGTGACGGAAGGCCGTCGCCTGATAAATCGGGTAGCTGACCGCCCCGGTGACCGGCTCCTCGAGGGAGCCGATCTGGGCCAGGCGGCTTTCTATTCTCCAATGGCGCTTGTCTAAAGTCATATGCGGACACTCTCCTTGCTGTTGCTGTACAGATCATAAGGCGTTTCCTGGTACACATAGTAGTTCAGCCAATTGGAGAACAGCAGATTGGCATGCGCCCTCCAGGTGTTGCGCGGCGTCTTGGACGGATCGTCGCCGGGAAAATAATTTTTCGGAATGTCGATATCCATCCCTTTGGCAATGTCCCGATCGTATTCATATTTCAAGGTGCAAGCGTCGTATTCCGAATGGCCGGTCACGAAAATTTGCCTGCCGTCCCGGGTCGCTACGATATAGACGCCCGCCTCCTCCGATTCGGACAAAATGTCCAGCTCCGGGTGCTTCTCGATATCTTCCCGCCGCACCTCCGTATGCCTCGACTGCGGAGCGAGGAACTGCTCGTCGAAGCCGCGCAGCAGCTTGACTTTGGGCTTCTCCACCGTATGCGGATAGACGCCGAACAGCTTCTTCTCAAGCGGATGCTTCGGCACTTTGAAGTGGTGGTACAGCCCGGCCTGAGCGGCCCAACAGATGTGCAGCGTCGAGGTGACGTTCGTGCGGCTCCAGTCCATCAGCTGCGTCAGCTCATCCCAATAGTTCACCTGCTCGAATTCGAGCGTCTCCACCGGCGCGCCGGTAATGATCAGGCCGTCGAATTTCTCTTCCTTCACATCGTCGAACGTTTTGTAAAACTGCTCGAGGTGTTCGGCGGACGTATTTTTGGATCTATGGGTTTTCGGATGCAGCAGCACGAACTCGACCTGCAGCGGGGTGTTGCCGATCAGCCGAAGCAGCTGAGTTTCCGTCGTTTCTTTCGTGGGCATCAAATTCATGATCGCAATCCGCAGGGGCCGAATATCCTGGTGAAAAGCGACCGTCTCATCCATCACAAAAATGTTCTCGTCGATGAGGATTTCCTTGGCAGGCAAGTGATCCGGTATTTTGATGGGCATCTGATTCACTCCTTTGGGATCGGTGATGATTCGTCGTTTCTCGCACCTGCCGCGGAAAAGCCATAACAAAAGGGCCTTTCCGCTTGCACGAGAAAGGCCCTTGTATCGCTACAATCTCCTCTCTCATCTCTCAGAAGCCGCCGCAAAGCCGCTTCCGCAAGAATTAGCACCGTGCAATAGAGCCTGCCGCAGGGTATCGTCCAGGCGATAAGTCTATTGTCGGTTGCCGGGTATCATCGGGCCAGTCCCTCCACCTACTCTTGATAAGAGTGCGAAACCGAATCTATTCTGTTGGATATGATAATACTGTATACGAAAAGCACATACGCGTCAAGAGCATTGAGCCGGCAGCATCCGGCAACATCTCGCAGCATTCCGGCGGCATCCGGCAACATCTCGCAGCATTCCGGCGGCATCCGGCGGCATCCGGCAACATCTCAGCATTCCGGCGGCATCGGGCGGCATCCGGCAACATCTCGCAGCATATGGAATCTCCGGCAGTGCAATGATCCGGCATCAACCTTACTTTCGCCCAAAGTTTTCACCTTGAAGTGTGGAAAATGAAGGTATATACTGAAACAAGCGCGGCAATGCGCGCTGACATTTTCTCGCAAAGGGGTGCATCCATCGAATGGACGGAGACCCGAGGAGTAGCAGTCGCTCCCGAGTTCACGACACACGGCACGGCGGTTTGACGTTCAGACAACAAATGAATAGTTCGTGTGGAACCCGGCCGGATCCCGCTGCATTCGATCGAGCCGCCTGAAGCGCGCAAGCCATGAATGCGAGCCTTTGCCCGGCTGTTTTTGCCGTTCGTTTTGGCAGCTGCTCGCATGCCCTGGAGCGCCTCTGCCTGCCGCCTTGCCGGCCGCGTTCCACCGACATCAGGGAGGGTGGAAACCGTGAAGGCACGTTTGGTTGAAAACGGAGTTTTTACATTGGTGGAGGATATTGCCGCAACGCTGAATCCGCCTGAACGGGGCTTTTATTGGATCGACGCGGGCATTGACGATTTGACGGTGCTGCAGCCGCTGTTCCAGCTGCACGAGCTGGCGGTGGAGGACTGCATGAACGAAGAGGAGCAGCGCCCCAAGATCGAATTGTACGACAACAACTATTTTATCGTGGTGAACAGCATCCGTTTCGACGATGAGGAAATTTTTCTGAGGTCATTGAACATTTTTCTCGGCAAGCATTACATCATTACCGTTACCCGGCAAAAAATCAACGAGCTCCGCACCTTGAAGCCGATTTTGTGGCAGGAAGAGGTGACGGCGCCCGACGAGTTTTTGTACCACCTGGTCGACCTGGTCGTGGACAACTACACGAACGTCGGCGACCGGATCGAGGCGAAGATCGAGAAGCTTGAGGAAGACATCCTCATGCATACGAAGAAATCACATCTGAACGAGATCATCGGGCTCCGAAGCGAAATTTTGTGGCTCAAGAAGGTGCTGATCCCCCAGAAGGAGGTCATCTCGCTGCTGAGCCGCAAGGATCTGAAGCTCATCAGCGAGCCGCTGCGCAAATATTTCGGCGACATCTACGAGAACGCCGTCAAAATTTCGGAGACGTTCGATACGTTTCGCGATTTGATGGGCAACCTGCGGGAAGCGTACCAATCCAGCATCGCCAGCCGCGCCAACGAAATCATGCGCATCTTTACCGCGCTGACGACGATCTTCATGCCGCTGACGTTCATTACCGGCATCTACGGGATGAACTTCGATTACATTCCGGGGCTGCACTTCAGATACGGCGGCGTTATCACCGTTATTTTCATGATCATCGTCGGCATCTCCATGTTCGTGCTGTTTCGCAAAAAAGATTGGCTTTGACCGGAAGTCCGCTTAATAACGCTTATATCACTTATATCGTCGATATCGCTGCGGCGAATGACGCCGTTTGTCGTCCGACTGGCGAAGGCCCTCCCGAGGGACCTTCGCCATTTTGCTGCTGCGGCTCTCAGCTCGCCTCCTCGACCCGCTCGCTTGCGGCGGCGTCCCGGCGATATTTGATCCTTAGCAAGCGGAGCCATTCGTAGATGCGCTCCGTCTCCTTGGCGCTTAGCTCCTTGTCGCCGAACACCGCCAGCAGCACGGGCTTCAAATACTTGTCTCCCAGCTTGGCGAAAGCCTCCCGGGCCGCCTCCCGCTCCTGCGCGGGGACTTCCTCCAGCATTCGGTCGGCGAACGGCAGCATATCGTAACCTTCCTTGTCCAGCTCCTCGACCCACAGCACCAGATCGCGCCGCTGCAGCTTCGTTTCGTTCAGGATCGCTTCCAGTCCGTCGCCGCGGCCGATCGACTCGAGCAGCCTGCGCTTTGTTTCCCGCTTGTCCGCTTCCGCCTTGCGCCTGCGCCGCTTTTCCTCCAGATACCATGTTACGAAAGCGTTCTCGTCGACGGATGGCTCGACCCAATCGAGCGGGAACGAGGTGGTGCGCTCGTAGCGGCGAACGATGTCCGTAATCGCGGCAGCGTACAACGCCGCCCGATGCTTGCCGAAGCCCGGCAGTTGCAGCAGCTCCTCTTCCGTATGCGGCTTGTAGGCGCTGATCATCTTCAGCATCCGGTTGGAGGCGATGATGAACGGCGACTTGCCGTCCCGCGCCGCCTGCTTGAAGCGCCACTGCCTAAGCTCCTCGTACAGCGGCTCGTCCGCCTGCATCTCTCCGTAATACTGCAGCATGCCGGAGTGCAGCGCGCGCTCGTCCAGCAGCTCGATGCCTCCTGCGCCCATCTCGATCAAGGGCCTGAAGCCTTCGCTCTGCTTCGCCGCGATGCGTTCGCGGAATACTGCCAGCAGCTCGTCCCAATGAATGCCTTCGAACCAGCATTCCTGTACAGGCCGCCCGTCCTCCTTCGTCTCGCTCCAGATGACCGACCACTGGCCCTGATGCTCCCCGATGGACACTTGCCCGGTGCGGACTCTCCCCTCTTCCGTCGTCTTCTCCAGGCTGTTCAAGAACATCAAATTCATGCCTTTCCCTCCCGCAAATATTGGTGATCACATGCTTTCTTTCAAACGCAAAAAAGCACCTCCCTGCCCCGAAAGGCAAAAGAGGTGCTTCCTCAAGTACGCTGCATTTGAAATTAATCCCATTATAGCATAAGATGCCCTGGCTGGCAACAGGTCAAGCCATCCGTCGGACAATCTTGAATCGCCCGGCGACCTTGCATGGTCATGGTCGGATATCGTTCCCGCTTTTGGGGAGAATGATAAAAGCCCCCGCTTTTTAGAATGATGGAGGCCCTTTCGTATAAGGGCATCCCGCGAAATATCCCGAAGGAGGGAACAGCCGACATGCCGGAAGACGTAAACCGCGACGGCTTCATCGACGAGGACCGTCACCATTATACCGATGTCAAAACCGTTGAGTCCCAGCGCAACGACTTGACTGCCGAAGAATTTCCGGAGGGGCCGTACGGCATGGACCTGCTTGCGGAATCGCTCGGCAAAAGCTCGCCCTGGCGAAAGGACCAGCGGGCGCACCATCAATTCACCTACGAAAACCGCGATCTGCACGCCGGCATCTCGCGGGAATATCCCGGCGCCCATCCGACGCACGACGCCTCCGGGGACGACCGGGTCGACGAATAAGACAGCGGCGCAAGCGCCAGTCGTTCGGCGAGATCAACAAAACAGCCCCGACCGGCCGAGAGCCGGGGGGCTGTCATCGCTGCTTGCTTAAATTTTGAGCACGCCGCCAGAGCTGGCGTTCGTGACGAGCTTGGAGTAGCGGGCCAGGTAGCCGGTCTTCACCTTCGGCTCGAAGCCTTTCCAGTTCGCCTTGCGGCGGGCCATCTCTTCATCGCTGATATGGAGCTCGATCTTGCGATTGTTCAGATCGAGCTCGATGATGTCGCCGTCCTCGACGAAGGCGATCGGTCCGCCCTCGGCCGCTTCCGGCGAGATGTGGCCGATGCTGATGCCGCGGGACGCGCCCGAGAAGCGGCCGTCGGTGATCAGGCCGACCTTCGCGCCGAGGCCCATGCCGACGATCTGCGATGTCGGCGCCAGCATCTCCGGCATTCCCGGGCCGCCCTTCGGCCCTTCGTAGCGGATGACGACGACGTGGCCTTCCTTCACCTTGCCGCTTGCGATGCCGCTGAGCGCTTCTTCCTGCGAGTCGAAGCAGATGGCCGGCCCCTTATGATAGCCGCCGACGGACTTGTCCACCGCGCCGACCTTGATAATGGAGCCGCCCGGCGCCAGGTTGCCGAACAATACGGCCAGGCCGCCCTGCTCGGAATGCGGGTTATCGAGCGGACGGATAACGTCCTTGTTCACAATTTCGCAGCCGGCGACGTTCTCGCGCAGCGTCTTGCCGCTGACGGTGATCGCCTCTCCGTAAATGGCGCCCGGCTTCTTGAGCAGCTCGTTGATGATCGCGCTCACGCCGCCGGCGTTGTGCACGTCCTCGATATGATAGTCGGAGGCCGGAGCGATCTTGGCCAGGTGCGGTACCCGCTTCGCCACTTCGTTGATGCGCTCGATCGGATAATCGATGCCCGCTTCGTGTGCGATCGCCAGCGTATGCAGCACCGTATTGGTCGAGCCGCCCATCGCCATGTCGAGCGCGAATGCGTTGTCGATGGCCTCGGGCGTCACGATATCGCGCGGCTTGATATCTTTCTCGATCAGCTCCATCAGCTGCTTCGCGGAGCGCTTGACGAATTCCTTGCGCTCCGGCGATACAGCGAGAATCGTGCCGTTGCCGGGCAGCGCCAGGCCGAGTCCTTCGGCCAGGCAGTTCATGGAGTTGGCCGTAAACATACCGGAACAGGATCCGCATGTCGGGCAGCCGTACTGCTCCAGCTCCTGCAGCCCTTTGTCGTCGATTTTGCCGGCCTGGTATGCGCCGACGCCTTCGAAGACGGAGGACAGGGAGATCGAGCGGCCGTCGCTTGTCTTGCCGGCCTTCATCGGGCCGCCGCTGACGAAGATCGTCGGGATGTTGACACGCAGCGCGCCCATCATCATGCCCGGCGTAATTTTGTCGCAGTTCGGGATGCACACCATGCCGTCGAACCAGTGTGCGGATACGACCGTTTCCAGAGAGTCGGCGATAATCTCCCGGCTCGGCAGCGAATAGCGCATGCCGATATGGCCCATCGCGATGCCGTCGTCCACGCCGATCGTGTTGAATTCGAACGGCACGCCGCCCGCTTCGCGAATCGCTTCCTTGACGAGCTTGCCGAACTCCTGCAGGTGCACGTGACCTGGAATGATATCGATGTAGGAGTTGCACACCGCGATAAACGGCTTGTCGAAATCTTCCTCCTTGACGCCTGCGGCGCGCAGCAAGCTGCGGTGCGGAGCGCGGTCGAAGCCTTTTTTGATCATGTCGCTTCTCATCTTGCGTTTATTGGACATAGCTCTATGATGCCTCCGTTTCTTTCTATGTTGAAAATTGGACGAAGTCCTTCGGCAAATTTTCAATACCGAAGGTGACGGCCGATGACAGAAGGAATCGCTCGTCTCGTCATAGGCGTCCATCTATAAAAATACCAAAAATATCGCTTCTCTCGATTGTAACACGTTTCCCCGAAATTGAAAACGTGAAACAGCTGGGCAACAGACGCCGCAGATGCGCGGTCATTAGCCGCCGAGACGAGCTTCTTTGCCGCGGGCAGCGTATTAAGGTATAATCATGGCATGATCTTACGTCGCAAAGGAGGACACGGCGTGTCCGCAACCAGGGAATTCGATTACTTATACGACAACAAGGAAGAGACGACGACACGGTTCGTCTGCTTCGTCGGCGAGACGCTGCGCCGATTCGATCTGGCGATCACCTCGACGAACCGCTTTTACGGCAAGAAGCTCGTCACAGACCTGCAGACAGGCCGCACTGCCGTCATCGGACCGGACGATTTGGCCGAGGAAGGCTACTTGGAGCACTTCTACAAGCTGACTGACGAAGAGGCCGCCGAGCTGCGCGCTTTTTTGGAGGAAATCGTCGGCCCTGTGAACTTCACCGATCTGTAGGCTCGTGTCGCATAACAAGCTTATTGTAAGAAAAACATCTATCGAAGTCCATTCAAGGGTGAGCGACCGCGGTTCAGCGGTTGTTTTTCTTGATACAGACAATGATGCTAAGAAAACCGCTCCATGACTTGGGGGCATAGCCACAAACGGTTTCACGTTTTGGCAGGGACCGGTTTATGACTCGATCCGCAAGACATAGCCAAGGCAGCATAAACCGAGGGCTACAAGTGAGCCAAGCGGATCGCCTGGAACCATCCCGATCACAATCTCCTCCCTAACGCAAGTGACAAACGCTATTTTGCTGAAATGCAGCCTTTGAAAAATCTAACGCAACTGGGTAGCGCTATTTGGTCAAAAACGCTGAATTTGGTGGCCGAAAACGCGAAATAAGGCTGCTCACTTGCGTTACAATTCCAAATCGAGCGTTTCGAGTGAAATAAGCTCTCTGACTTGCGTTAGCTCAGGGTCTGCCCGGCAAAACGTGAGCCCAAGGCATGCCTAAGGAGGCTATCGAAGCGAGCGATCCGCCTTGGCCGCGATCCGGAAGCGAGCAAGCCATTGCCGGCAGCTCGGGTCCGCCGATCGCAAGTGCCGGCGACGATCGGTTGCAGCGAACATAAAGCAAGCACACCGCCTTGGCATCGACCCAGAAGCGATCCAAAAGCGAGCCGCAGGTCATGGCATTCTTCCACAGCCTCCTTCGCAGACCAGCAGCTTGAGGCTATTCTTCCATGGCCTCCTTCACAAGCCGGTTGCTGCAAGACATTCTTCCGTTCTCCCCGTCCCCGAAAATGCTGCGCCTTTCATGATCCCGCTCAGCCTCAGCTGCTTTTCGTATTTGGCCGCAAGCCACGCCCCAGTCCATGATGCTCCAGGACAGATTCGTGTCATCGCGCCCGAGAAGTCCTATGGCCCGAGCTCCGCGGTAGCGCGGCTCCTTCCCGGGGCACATGGAGCGATCCGTTCCCTGATCAGCAGGTTGTACGCCCCTCCCCGGGCACATGAGGCAACAAATCCTGCAAAAAATGCAACATTTTCCGGAACTTTCGGGTAAAAGGAGGGGGAATGTTGTATTTTGTGCAACAATTTGAGCGCGATTGGCTTCAAACCCGGGAACATCGCCTGAAATGTTGCACGTTCTACAACTTTGAGCCGCTTATGCGGTTTATCCCCCCGTTTTTGTTGTACAAAATACAACATTTGCTATCTTGAAAATAGCCCCTCGCGGCTCATTTTCATCTTCTGATGGTGCCGCGCAAGTCGGCATGGGGGTCTATCTTGAAAATAGCCGGCGGTGCGCGGCACATTTTCACCATCTGATGGTGCTGCGAAGCCGCATGGGGGGCTATCTTGAAAATAGCCGGCGGTGCGCGGCTCATTTTCATCTTCTGATGGTGCTGCGCCAGCGGCATGGGGGGCTATCTTGAAAATAGCGCCCAGGGGTGCGCGGCACATTTTCATCTTCTGATGGTGCTGCGCCAGCGGCATGGGGGTCTATCTTGAAAATAGCCCCCAGGGCCCGCGGCCCATTTTCATCTTCTGCTGGTGCTGCGCAAGCCGCATGGGCGCCCGGCCATCCCTCACGAGCCGAATTTTCAACGCCGCAGGTGGCGACCGATGACGACAGGAATCGCTCGTCAGCGGCGTCCGTTGATGTCCTTTCAAGGATGAGCAATCGCGCTTTAGCGATCGTTTGGCGGATTGCCCGTCAGGTCAGCGCTTGATCAGGTCTTCTCGGACCGGGGCGAACGAATCGAGCAGGGCGCTCGGTTCCAGCGCCCTGCAGCCGTGCTTCGCGCCGCTCGGGATGTAGATCGTCTCGCCGGCCGAGACGATCTTCGTCTCCCCGTCGACGGTGAATTCCATCCTGCCCTTCAGGCAGTAGGACAGCTGCTCATGCGGGTGGCTGTGAACGTATCCTTCCGCTCCCGCTTCGAAATGAACCTCCATCATCATGATGCCGGCGCCCGGCTCGAAAATTTTGCGCCTTACGCCAGGCTCGGCATTCTCCCATATGTTGATATTGCTCATTGCCCGCATCCCCTTTGCCCGTGATTCATAGCAACTCCAACTTCGTCAGGCCGACTTGCCTTGCGGCAGCGAGCCTTTCGCAGCCTTGAGCATTTTGCCGCTGAAGAAGACGTATCCGAAGAACGAAGCCATCATTTGCTGGAACAGCATCCCGATAATCGTCGGCACAGCTACGGCCGGCGGAAAGAAGGAGGTGGCCAGCACCGCTCCCGCGCTGATGTTGCGCATGCCGCAGTTGAACATGAGACTGACGGCCGCGCCCCGGTCCATGCGGAAGAGACGGGCCGAGCCCCAGCCGATCACGTACCCGAGCGCCACGACGAAGACGCAGACGGCCCCAAGGAACAGGATTCCGCTGTCCCACTGCTTGAAATAAGGGGCGATCACCGCGCTGTTGATCATGACGACGAGGGCCAGCCCGATTTTCGAGAACGGAGCGAGCTTGGGGCCCCATTCGGACTTCGCCCTTCCCCCGGTCCACTGGTTGATGGCCATCCCGAGCAGCGAAGGGACGACGACCATCCATACAAGGCCTTGCAGCATGCCCCACGTGTCCATCTCCACCTTAGCTCCGATCAGCAGAGACAGCGTATAGGGGACCAAAAAAGGCGACAGGAACGTGTCGATCAGAATGATGGACAGCGTCAGCGCCGTATGCCCTTTGTAGATCGTCACCCACGTGAAGCTGACGATCCCTGTCGGAATCGTCAGCAGCAGAATAAGTCCGGTAATGGTCAGCGGATCGTCAGGGAACGCCAGATGCCCCATCGACCAGGCCAGCAAGGGCATAACGGCGTGAACGACGACGAGAAACAGCAAAATCGGCAGCGGATGGGTCATCACCCGCTGCAGATCGCGAAAATTCATGCCCAGACTGCCCGAAAAGGTCATAAAGGCGAAAATCCAGGGCACGGCAGCCGTGAACGGCGACAGCCAGACGGACAGCAGCAGTCCGATGGCCACGCTCGTCGGCGTGACGAGCGGCAACCATTTTTCCAAGAAGCGGTTGATCGTTTGCAGCATGGCGGCTTATCCTTTCAGCAGGAAGGAATGGCCGTCCTCGTCCTTGAACGTCGCGTAGGTGCCCCACTGCATTTTCTGCGGCTCGCCTTCGAATTCGACGCCACGCGCTTTCATGCTGTTATATGTCTCCTCCACATCGTCGCAATGAAAGACGATGGAAGGCGTAAGCTCCGCCCAATTTTTCATCATGCTTTTCGGATAAATCACGAGAGCGCTTTCGGCTCCCGGAGGAGCAACCTCCAGCCAGCTGCCGCCAGGTCCCATCGGCGTTTCACGGACGACCCGGAAGCCGACTTTTTCCGTCCAGAACGTTTTCGCTTTTTGCTGATCCTCGACATAGATCGCGACGGTCGCGATTTTTTGAATCATCGTGTTATCCTCCCGGTGGAATGTTCGCAAGTTCGCAGAGTCTTTCTTATCATAACGCTTCATCGCCTATATGACAAACCCGCCAGCGGCTTGTGGGAGGCGGCCTGCAGCTTTAAATCGCCAGCAATCTCCCGGCCTGGCCGGAAATCGTCGGCTTGTTGCTGGGCCAAATCCCGACTGGCGGGTTAGCAATTAATCCATGCCTAAAAATCGCTCCCGGATGTCCGGAGTCGGCATCATGCAGGAGCTTTCCTTGCCGAACCAGCGATAGCGCCGCCGCGCGAAGGAGCGGTATACCAGATCCCTGACTGGCCGGGGAATGACGATCGCCAGGTAAGCCGCCTTCCATAGGCCGTCCAGCCGCCTTGCGATGCGCAGCACCGCGGTCGATTCGGTATACGCCCTACCCTGCTCGATCAGCACGATCGAGTCAGTGCCCGCCGCTTCGGGGAAGGCTGCCAGCAGGGCGCTGCCGGCGCCTGACTGCTGCGAGGCGAAGCGGAAATAGCCGCCGCGGTCGCGCTGGATGACAAACTGCACCGACCGGTTGCAAAACGTGCATACACCGTCGAACAATACGACTGCATGCTCCTCAGGCTTCGCCATAGCCCCTTTGTCCCTCCCATTGCTCCGACCTCGCCAATATATACCATGATATCCAATAACGGTTAACCACCGTTCGTTTTCGCCGCCTGCGGGGAGCCCGCGTTCGCTTTCGCTTTGGCTGCGGCCCGAATCGACAGCAGGAAGCACAGCAGCAGGACGACCGCGGCCGAAGCGTATGGAAAATGGATATTCATGTCAAACAGCACGCCGGCAGCCAGCGGGCCGAGAATGTTGCCCATGCTGGTGAACGCCGAGTTCAGACCGGCAACAAAGCCCTGCTGCTCGTTGGCCATCTTGGACATTTGCGTGCCGAGCGCGGGGCGCAGCAGATCAATCGACAGGAACAGGATGAATGTAACGACGAGCACCGACCAGTAGCTGCCCGCGATAAGCATCAGGAAGACGAAGACGCCGGCGGTGCCCAAGGAGCAGGAAATGACCCTTCGTTCGCCGAACCGCTCGAGAATCCAGCCGAAAATCGTAAGCTGCACCACTGCGCCGGCGATCGAGCCGACGGTGATGATAAAGGCGATGTCCTTCGTCGTAAAGCCGAACTTGTGGTCCACATACAGTCCGAATACGGTCTCGAAGTTCGCCAGCCCGAACGAGGCGACCAGCACGATGATCAGGCTGAGAAAATACGGCTCTTTATACGACAGCAGCAGCTGCGAAAGCAAGCCCGGCTGCTTCTCTGCTGTGCGCGCTTCGCCGGAAGCGGCCTCTTGAGCCTTCGTATCCGGCAGGACCAGAATCGTAATGACGGCAGCGATGGCGCCAGCCGCCGCCGCTGCATAGAACGGAGCGCGAACGCCGAATCCCGCCAAGTAGCCCCCAATCCCGGGGCCGATAATAAACCCTGTCGTGATGGCCGCATTAATGAATCCCATCCCTTGGGCGCGCTCTTCCTTGCTGGTAACGTCGGCGACATAGGCCATAATCGCAGGCATGACCAGCGCCGCTCCCATGCCTCCGAGCACGCGCGAGACGAACAGCCACAACGGCTGGCTGGCCGCTCCGAACAGCCACTCCGATACGGCAAAGAGGACGATGCCAGCCACGATATTTTTCTTCCGGCCAATCTTATCCGATAGTCTGCCGGCAAAAGGAGAGAATAAGAGCTGCGACAACGAAAAAGCCGCGACCATGAACCCCAGAATGCTGCCGTTCAAATGAAGCTCTCTCAAATATGTCGGCATAACGGGAATAACAAGACCGATTCCGGTAAAAACAAGCAAAATATTGCCCATCAGGAGGAGGATAGCCCCCCGGTTTCTTAACAAGAGCGACATGATACGATATCCCTTCTATTCAAATTAAGCGATGCGGCTTCAGGAATCGGGTATCGCCTTACTCCCGCTGCGCGATCCCGTTCAGCATAACGTCGACGGCGGTGCGGTAGAGCGCGATCGCTTCGTCCATCCGGTACGTTCGCCTGGACAGCTGATTAAGTCCGAACAACAGGCTTTCCATAATGACGGCCAAATGCTCGACCGGATAGTCCGACGCGAATTCGCCCCGGTCGATCCCTTCCTGAATCAGCCGCTGGTTAAAACGCAGGTGCCGGGCCATCATTTCGGTAATGCGCCGCTCTACCTCGTTCGACTTCTCCTGATTGAAAAACTCATCCGCCGCCTTGGTCAAAGGATGATTGAAATCGTCCAATACGAGCAAATCGGCGATCGCATGCAGCTTCTCGGTGGAGGACTGATAACGCGCTTCCTGCTCCTTCCATTTTTGCTCCCACTCCAAATCCCACTCGTCGAGCAAATAAAGAAACAAGCTTTCTTTACTTTTAAAATGGTAGTAAATATTGCCCTTGCTGCACTCCGTCGCCTCCACGATCTCCTCAATGGAGGTTGCTTTGTAGCCCTTCTGCGCGAAAAGCGCCCGGGCAGCAGCGGCAATTTTGCCTTTCGTCTGTTCGCTTTGCGCTTGCTTTTTGTTCATTTTGATGGGGAGACACCTTCTTTATTATTTATACTGAACGTTCGTTCTATAATATTATCAAACGGGATGCCGTAAAGCAAATACCTCTATTAATGCGCATAATGCGCAAAAAAGGCCGATCCGGGCAGTCTGTCTGCCTCGCGATCCGCCTTCCCTGCAGCCGGTGCGCTGGTGCGGGCGCAATGCCCGGGCAACTCATGGATGCTTCCAGCGCCTGGCCTAACGCTTCCGCAACCGCGCCAGTGAGCGGTCACGCTGCCGATGAACGCGCCGCTCTCTGGCCTGCCGCTTGCCCTATGTCCCCGCTCCCGCCATCATCTGCTCGAGCTGCTCCGAGGATATGTTCGGCAGCTCGTCGGCCATGCGGCTCCAATCCTCCCGCATCTCTTCGTCGGTCAGCAGGCATTGATCCAACCCTTTGGCAATCGCCGCCGCATCCATGCCGATGCCGATGAACACGAGGCGCGTGATGCGATCCCCGTACACGGGGTCCCAGCCTTGCGCCAATTCCGGCTCCTCGGCAAGCAACGCCTCCCGCTGCTCAAGAGGCAGAGACGCCGCCCACCGTCCGGCCGGACCGAACTGGATCGAGGGGCCGGCCTGGCTCAAGCTTTGGGCCATGTCGTTCCTGGTGGCGAGCCACAGCGTCCCTTTGGCCCGGACGATCTCTTCCGGCCAGTCCGTCATCCATGCGGTCAGCCGCTCGGTATGGAACGGCCTCTTTCTTTCGTATACGAAAGAGGATATGCCGTATTCATCGGTTTCCGGCGTATGGTGGCCCTGCTCCAGCTCCTTGATCCAGCCCGCCGAGGCGCTCGCCTCCGCGAAATCGAATCGGCCGGTATTCAGCAGTTCCCGCGGGTCCACCTGCCCGTACGTCGTGCGCACGATTGTAGCGCGCGGCTGCAGCTTGCGGAGCATCCGCTCCAGGGCGGCCAATTCCTCTTCTGCGACCAGATCGCATTTGTTCAGCAGCAGCACATCGCAAAATTCGATCTGGCTGATCAGCAGATCGACTACATCCCGCGTATCGTCCTGTCCTACGGCCTGCCGACGGTCCAGCAGCGACTCGCCGCTCGAATAATCGTGCCAGAACCGGTACGCGTCCACCACCGTCACCATCGTATCGAGCCGGCACCACTGCGTAAGGTCGATGCCGTGCTCCTCGTCGATATAGGAGAACGTCTGGGCGACCGGAACCGGCTCCCCGATCCCGGTCGATTCGATCAAAATATAATCGAAGCGCCCGTCCTTCGCCAGCCGCTCCACTTCCCGCAGCAGGTCCTCGCGGAGCGTACAGCATATGCAGCCGTTGGACATCTCCACCAGCTTCTCCTCCGTCCGGGATAGCGCCCCGCCGTCCTTGATCAACCCCGCATCTACATTCACTTCGCCCAAATCGTTCACAATTACGGCAACCTTAAGGCCTTGCCTGTTGTGCAAAATATGGTTCAGCACCGTCGTTTTTCCCGAACCCAGATAGCCGCTGAGCACCGTTACGGGAATTTTAGCATCGCGATTGGTCATCGGATAAAACCCCTTTGTTTATTTTGTTGTAATTATTACTATTTAAGCTTGGTCTAATCGTAACAATTACGATTATACAACGTGATATTGTACAGCGCAAGAAGTTCAGGGAATTTTATGGCCGGGCGCCTGGAGCATGGGGGGACAAGAGAAACGCGGTCGGCCAGCGACCGAATCCGTTTCATAAGATTAATAAGGCGCATATCCCCTATGAAAACGGTTTATTCCCCCCGATCGATCGGCTTTCCGCCTTGTTATGATCATGGTGCGGAATTGAGCTAATGATTGGTCCCTCTCCTTCTCTCATATATTTTTTGGAGCTATTCCCGGACTGAACTGACGGGAATAGTCTTTTTTTTTTCGCTGCACAAAAAAAACTGACGCCCCTGAACAGGACGCCAGCTTGCCTCTTTACATATCGTTGTCCGGGCGGCTTGCGCCCGCCAGATGCTTCATTTGCCGGTGCTGCTGAATTTCCCGCAAAATTTCCTGCTCAACCCGGGCATTGTATTCCCGCAGCATGCGGGGAAGAAGAAACAAATCGACGATGACCCATATGAACAGTGTAAGCGCCGGCAGGATGAACAGAATGATCGAAATGGCGATCAGGGCTTCGGACTGCGCTGCCGAGCCAATGCTGAGCCCGAAATAAAACAGGCAGGCCAGCAGAAACAAAACCAGCTGCAGGATGCCTGTTCCCTTTTTGTTCAAGTAAAATCGATGAATCCCCAAATGTCCGCCCAGCAGCATCAAGTAAGCGAGCGCCGTCGATTTCTCGGAAGCCCTCATCTCCGAGCTGAATACCATCATTTCGTCTAATGTCAAATCTTGTTTGTTGAGCATGCTGCGCTCCTTATATAGCTAAATAAATTACATGGTGGCAGAGACGTTCTTCTGTCTCATGATTTGCTCCAGCACTTTCCCTTCAACATCGCGATTGTGATCTTTGACCCACGTATGTACAAGAAACGCGTCAACCAGCCACCAGATAGCGGTGATCACCGCCCCGATGAGGGTCAGCGTCAAAATTAACTGTGCGATAGCCGACCCTTTCTTGCCCAAATAAAAGCGGTGTCCCCCCACTATTCCAAGGAAATACCAGAGCACATAGGCGACTACCATGTTTTTGCCCTGGTTTTTCACCTCTTGCTCCAAAAGCAGCAATTCCCGCGCATCGAGCTGGCTTTTTAGTGCCACATTGTAGCTCATACCCAAAACAGTCTCCTTTTGCCATAGTTTGTAACAATAACGTAATAATTATAATGAACTAAGACTAAAAAAACAACTACATTTTCCATTTTTTCTTGGGACTTTTGAATTAAATTTGCAAAATTTATGATCTTTTTGGCGCATGTCCGATTGCTGCTTCTCCTTAAACCTTCTCAGACCGCAATCTACTCCAAATACTTACTCGCCAGTTCTCGTTCAAATATATTGCCATCCCTGTCTTCAGCCGCTTATCCTATTTTTTTGGTAAAACGCTTCGTTACCCGAAGTCGATATCAAATGCAAGCAAGAAACATCGGCAAGCTTGTCCATCAAATGCTCTACGATCCTCTGGCCAACACCTTGTTTTTGATATTCCCGATGCACAACGACATCATAAATTGCTGCGTTAAAGACACGAAAAACCTTGCCTTCGGCAAGGTCCTTTATCGTGCAAAATACTTTGTGCGGCAGGTGCGGCGGGGATATTCAGCCTGCGGCCCCGAACTCCGCGCTGGCATGCGAATTCCGCGCCGGCATTCGGACCCCGCGCAGCATGCGAACTCCGCGTTGGCATTCGGACCCCGCGCAGCATTCGGACTCCGCGCTGGCATTCGGACCCCGCGCAGCATTCGGACTCCGCGCTGGCATTCGGACCCCGCGCAGCATTCGGACTCCGCGCTGGCATTCGGACCCCGCGTTGGCATTCGAACTCCGCGCAGCATTCGGACTCCGCGCTGGCATTCGGACCCCGCGTTGGCATTCGAACTCCGCGGTGCATTTGGACTCCGCGTTAGCGCTGCCCCTTTCCGGGCCCACCCGGCACATGAAGCGACGAATGACTGGTTCGGCTTCCTACCTCCGTCGCGAGGCTCCTCCCCGGGCACATGTAGCGACGAATCCTGCAAAAAATGCAACATTTTCCGTCCTCTTCGCACCAAAGGAAAGGGAATGTAGAGTGAAGGGCTGGGGGTACCAGCCCCTCCTCATCAAACCGTACGTGAAGTTTTCCCTCATACGGCTTTCCGACGTTCTTCACCTTGGACAGTACGTTTGCCCCAAATTGCGACGGTTTTCAGACCCGCCATCCGAAGTAATTCGAACACATTTACCTGACTGGCTCTCCTCTTCTTGTGTTTTCTGTTCCACCACAGACTTATTCTTCTGCGGATATGCCAGTCCACTTTGGTCAGGAATCGGTTTGCCATGGTCGGGTCTATGCTCGCGTAGT
>NZ_KB905560.1:0-361 GCF_000380965.1 Paenibacillus ginsengihumi DSM 21568
TTTGACATTCTAACGCAAGTGAGCAGCCTTACTTCGGCATTTTGGGCTACCCGATTCAGCGTTTCTGGCCAAATAGCGTTACGACGTTTCGTTACATTTTAAAAAAGGTACGATCCAGCAAAATAGCGTTTGTCACGAGCGTTAGAGATTTGGAAGCTTCGGCAGGAGCGTAGGAAGGGGCAGCGAGCCCCGGGCTATTTTCAAGATAGCCCCCCATGCCGCTGGTGCAGCACCATCAGAAGATGAAAATGAGCCACGGGCCCTGGGGGCTTTTTTCAAGATAGACGCCCATGCCGCTGGCGCAGCACCATCAGAAGATGAAAACGGGCCGCATGAACCGGGGGCTATTTTCAAGATAGAC
>NZ_KB905560.1:461-99090 GCF_000380965.1 Paenibacillus ginsengihumi DSM 21568
TTTTCAAGATAGACGCCCATGCCGCTGGCGCAGCACCATCAGAAGATGAAAACGGGCCGCATGAACCGGGGGCTATTTTCAAGATAGACCCCCATGCCGCTGGCGCAGCACCATCAGATGGTGAAAATGGGCCGCGGGCCCTGGGGGCTATTTTCAAGATAGACGCCCATGCCGCTGGCGCGGCACCGTCAGAAGACGAAAACGGGCCGCCTACCCTGGGGGTTATTTTCAAGATAGCATTGTTGTCGGCAGAGGGGGAAACGAGGTTGGAGCTATCCAAGCGTCAGGATCCGTTCGCGGAAATCGCGTTTCGCGAACATCCCGGAAATAAAGATGAATTAAGGGAGATTCCTCCCGTGCCTTACGACAAAAAATATTTCGTTCCGGGCACGGTCAAAGCGGGGGATGCGTCAGCGCCGGCCTACGAGACGCAGCTCGCGCAATTTCACGAGGAATTGAAGGCGCTGCGCGAGCGTTACCGGCCGTTCATGCGAAATTTGGCTCCCGTCCCTGTCGTGAACCGCAGCCGGCAGGCATGCACTCATTTTCAGTTTCGGTACTATACGCCGGAGGATGCGGATTTTACCCGCGTGCTGGATGGAAGCGGCGAATGGGAGCCGGTTACCGTGCCCGACTTTCGCGGCCCGACCGGGGAGAACGGGCGCTGGATCGGATTTTACCGCTGCGAATTCGACTACGCCCCCGTTGCCGGGGATCGGCGGGTATATCTCGTGTTCAAAGGCGTCGATTACAAGGCGACGGTATATCTCAACCGCAAATGCGTCGGCAGCCACGAAGGCTTCTTCGCCCCGTTCGAATTCGACGTCACCGACTATTTGCAGCGGCATAATACGCTGATCGTCGAGGTGCACAACGATTACCCGATGATGGGGGTCGGCGGCACGAAGCTTGACGGCGACAAGATGTACGCGGCGACGGGCCCGGGCTGGGACGATCCGTACAGCGGCTGGAACCACTGCCCGCCGGGCGCGGGCATCTACAACGCGGTGTATTTGGAGCAGCGGCCGCTGCTGTACGTTCAGGATATTTTCGTCAGGCCGAACATCGACGAAGGGTTCGTGGAAGTATGGATCGATGCGGTCAACTCGACGAACCGCCTGATGGAGCAGTTCGAGCTGCAGCTGGACATTATGCCGAAAAACTTCGAGGGAACCGGACCCGGTTCGCTGACGTTTCCGGTCGCTTATGCAGGGCCGGGCATCAATTACTACCGCTACAAGGTCGCGCTTGCGGATTTCCGGCTGTGGCAACCTGACGCGCCTTATCTGTACATCGCCAGAGTGCAGGTGATTCATGATGGCGCATGCATCGACAGCAGCGACCGCGCCTTCGGCATGCGGAAGTTTCATATGGACGAACAGAAGACGCCGAAAGGCACGCTGTATCTCAACAACAAGCCGATTTTTTTGCGGGGCGCCAATGAGATGGGGCATTTGCAGCAGTGCGTGATGCGCGGCGATTTCGCACAGCTGGCGGACGATATTTTGATCGCGAAGCTGGCGAATATTAACTTTTTCCGGGTCACCCAGCGGCCCGTTCAGGAAGAAATATACGATTATTTCGATATGCTCGGCATGATGCACCAATGCGACCTGCCGACCTTCGGCTTTATTCGCCGCAACCAGTTCGTGGAGGGAGTACGCCAGGCGGCCGAGATGGAGCGGCTGATCCGCAGCCACCCGTCCTCGGTGATGGTGTCGCTCATTAACGAGCCGTCGCGCACCGAAAAGCGGCGCAAGGGCCATCGGCATCTGCACCGCAACGAGCTTGAGGCATTCTTCGTTGCTTGCCGGCAGGCAATTTTTATCGAAAATCCCGATCGCGTCGTCAAAAATGCGGACGGGGACTACAATCCCCCGACGCAGGAAGGGCTGCCCGATTTTCATTGCTATAACATGTGGTATACGAACAATACGATCTCCGTCGGCAAAATGCACAAAGGGTTCCTGCCGACGATCCGGAGCGGCTGGAAGGCCGGCTGCGGGGAGTACGGCACAGAGGGCCTCGACAACTACGGGACGATGATGACCCGCTATCCGAAGGAATGGCTTCCCGAGAACGACAAGGAGCGCTGGGTGCCGACGGCAATTCACGGCGCTCAGACGTACGGCATGCACGGCGACTGGTTCCCCGAGCAGCGGACGATCCGCGAATGGATCGAGGCCAGCCAGAAGCATCAATGCCTGGCTACGAAGCTGATGACAGACGCCTGGCGGCGCCGGGCGGACATCATCGTGTCGACCGCCGTTCACCTGCTGATCGACGCCTGGCCGGCCGGCTGGATGAAGGCGCTCGTCGGCGTCGACCGGATTCCGAAGCCGGCGTATTTCACCTATAAGGCGTGCCTGGAGCCGGTCCGCGTGAACCTGCGCAGCGATCGCTGGAAAGTGTACGAAGGGGAGACGGTCGAGATCGAGGCCTGGCTGCTCAACGATACGCCGCAGGCGTATGAGCGGTGCCGCATCGTCGCGACGCTCCGCGACGAGCTGCGGGATTACGGCAGCTACGAAATCGCCGCAAGCTTGCCGGCGGCGACGGCGCAGTACGGAGGAACGATCCGCCTTGCCGTCCCCCAGGTGATCGACCGGCGAAGCCTGCATCTGGATGCCTGCCTGCTGGACGAAGAAGGCCGGCCGGTCAACATGGAGCGCTTTACGTTCGAGGCGTTCGCCAGGCGGGGACGGCCGAAGCCGCGCAAGGCCGCCTATCTCGACTCCGAAGCGGAGCTGCTCTGCTCGCTGCTGGAGGTGCCGGCGGAGGCGTATCAGCCGGAGGCGTGGAAGGGGGAGCCGCTGGTCGTTGCCTCCAGGGAAGCGTTCCTGCGGCACCGATCTTCCCTGCTCGGCAAAGTAAAGCAGGGCGGAAGGGCGCTGCTCGTGCTAAGCGGGCCTGACAGCGCCGCCTGGGACATCGGCGATACGGCCGTCTCGACGGTCAAGCTGCGCGAGCTGTACACGCTCGCCGCTCAGGCCGACGAGGAGAGCCTGCGCTGGCTGAGAGCCGACGACTTCGCTTACTTCTACCATCTGACGAACGACCGGATCGACGGCATCTCGAACTGTCATCTGGTCGGCGAGGGGCTGGAGCCGGTCGTCTTCGCCTATCAGCAGCAGGGCGATCCGGGCGGCAAGCGCAAGCTGCCGCTGGTCGGGAGGAAGCGGCTCGGCAAAGGTCTGCTGTACTTCATCTGCCTGCCGCTGTCGGGAAGAGTCGGCTTCAATCCGACGCTCGACCGCTTTCTCATATCGATTATGAACGAAACGGGGGAACTTGCGCCATGCCTCTCATCGTTAGCCGAAATGGACATCGGCGTGCAGAAATAGCGGAATCGCCGGGTGGCGTCCGCATCGCGCTGTGCAGCGGCGGCGCGTCCGCTCCCTTCTTCGCCGCACGGCTGGATGAGATGCTGACTTGTTCGATCGGCAAGCCTTGGCGGTTCGAGGTCGGCCGGCTGCGGCAGGCGCGGCTTTCCTCGGGCGCGGCTGCGGTGCTCGTCCAAGGCGATGTCGGGGAGCTCGGCGTTGAGCTTGAGTTTTCCTTCGACGAGCATGATGTGCTGCGGCTGCGGGCAACCTGGACGAACTGCTCGGACCGGGCGCTGCGCGATGTCGCCGCCGGAGTGCTGTTTCCGCTGCCGAGAAGGGACGGGGAGATCGTCACGATCCCCCATATGATCTACAACAATAACCCTTCCTCCGATCCGGAGCGAATCGTTCCCCGGCTCGGGGTCGGTCCCGGCCAAGGCTTCCTTTGCGAGGAGCACCGGCTGCCGATTCCGTGCGTCAACGTGGAGTGGAAGGAAGGGGGGCAAGGCCGCTACTTCTCCCTGTACTCCATTCCGGACTATGTGGAGTCGGGCGACGGCGTCGTTCATTATGGATCGCTGGGCATGATTCAGGAGGACGAACGATCCGTCCCCGCTGCGATGAGCGGCGTGTTGATGTTTAACGGGGAGAAGGACGTGTATTATGTAGGCAAGAGCAAGACGGACAATTATGAAGGCGGTTACCTGGATTTCGCCCCGGGCTTTGCGCTGACGAAGCGGTATGCGCTCGATTGGGGAGATGTCTCCAGACCCGGCCACGGCTTCCGCGAGATCGTCCGGCAAGGCCTTAAGCTGTTCCGGCCGGCAGGGGCGAAGCCCTTCAGCACGGACGAGATCATCGCGCTGAAGACGGCGGCGCTGGACGACCGGTGGCGGACGGACAGCCGCGGGGCCGCGGGCTATGTGAAGTTTAGCGATTCCAATGCGTTCGGCAACGTCTCGAAACGTCCGCTGCATTATATGTACGGCTGGACGGGGCAAGGCCTGAAGCTGGCCTGGTGCGACTTGAAGCTCGGGCTTGACGCCGGCTGCGAGGAGCGAATCGAGCGCTGCCGGCGGGCCGTCGACTTTTATTTGCGCGAAAGCGCTGCCGGCGTTCCCGGCTTAAGGCACAGCGCTTATTACCTTGAGGAAGGCCGATGGGAAAGCTTCCGCCGCAACGGGGAGCAGGTCGTCTCCAGCCGGGCGCTCGGCGAGACGGCCTCCGACCTCGCTGATATCGCGCTGCTAATGCGCGCAGCGGGCCGGGACGTTCCTGCCGGCTGGACGGAGGCCGTCCGCGAAGCGGCCGACTTCTTCCGCGGCGGCACGCTTAAGTCCGGCGTTTATCCTGCTGCCTGGCGGCTGGACGGATCGCCGGCGGACGAGATGATCACGGCGGCCGGAATTCCGTGCCTGATCGCGGCGGCCAAAGCTTACCGGCTGACCGGGGAGCGGCTTTATCTGGACCATGCCGAAACGGCGATGCGGCGCTATTACGAGCTGCATGCGGAGACGTTCGAGCGGCCGTTCGCCCGCTCTACGCTCGATGCTAGGTGCGAGGACAAGGAGGCGGGGATGTACTTCTTCCAGGCCGCCTCTGAGTTGTATTTGCTCACACAACGGGAGCGCTACCTCGAATGGGCCGGCATTGCCGCGGATTGGCTGCTCACCTACGTCTATGTATGGAATCCGCAGTACGATCGCGATTCGAGCTTCCGTCAAGCCGGCTTTCAGGCTGCCTGTTGGCCGGGGGTCAGCGTGCAAAACCATCATCTCGACGTCTTTTTCCCGACCTACGAATTGTGGCGCTTCGGTCAGTTGGCCGGCAGCAGGGCGTACGAGCGGATGGGCAGGATGATCTTCGACGCGATGGGGCAGGGCATTTGCTCCAGGCCGGGAGAATGGGGCTTTACCGTCATTGGCGAGCAGGGAGAAGGCTTTTATCAGACGCATTATCATCAGCGGGGCAGCAGCAACCGCTGGAACCCGTCCTGGGTCATTGCGCTTGTGCTGCACAATGCGCTGCGGTTCCGGGAGGCGGGCGAATAAATGGAACGAACACGCAAGGAGGGACGCATCGTGAACGATCGGTTGCCTGATTGGGAGAACCTCGAGGTGCTCTCGCGGCATGCGGAGCCTCCGCACGCCAGCTTCATTCCGCATGGCGATGCGGAATCGGCGCTCTCCGGCGAGCGGGGCGCTTCCTCGCGATACTTGTCGCTGAACGGCGATTGGCGGTTTCATTACGCGGCGAGTCCGCGGCAGGCGCCGCAGCGCTTCTTCGAGCCGTCGTTCGACGACGGGGAATGGGGGACGCTCCCGGTGCCGGGCAACTGGCAGATGCACGGATACGGCCGGCCGCACTATACGAGCAGCCAGTATCCGATCCCGGTCGATCCGCCGCGCGTGCCGGCGGCCAACCCGACGGGCTGCTACCGCCGAAGCTTCATCGTTCCCGACAGCTGGATCGGCATGCAGACATTCCTCGTCTTCGAAGGAGTCGATTCCGCGTTTCATGTCTGGGTGAACGGCCAGCTTGCCGGGTACGGGCAGGGCAGCCATATGCCGTCGGAATTCCGGATCACCCCGCTGCTAAGGCCTGGCGTGAACACGCTGGCCGTGCAGGTGTATACATGGAGCGACGGCACGTATTTGGAGGATCAGGACAAATGGCGGCTCAGCGGCATTTTCCGGGACGTGTATTTGAAAGCGGCCCCGAATGTACACATCCGCGACGCCTCGGTCCGGACCCGATTGGACGATGGGTTCCGCAACGCGGCTGCCCAGCTGCGGATCGCCGTCCGCAACGAGGCCGACTCGCCGTCTTCGCCGCACAAGCTCCGCATCGCGCTGCTGGACAGCGCGCAGCAGACGGTATACGAAGGCGCAGAGCCGGTCGCGTCGCTGGACGGCCGGGGAGAACAGACGGTCGCCGCGGAGATTCCGGTCGCCGAGCCGCTGCTGTGGTCCGCCGAGGAGCCGAACCTGTACGCGCTTGTGCTCCGCCTGGAGGACGAAGTCGGCGAGACGCTCGAAGCGGTCTGCCTGGCGTTCGGCTTCCGGGAGATTGCCGTCCGGGACGGCCGCCTGCTGGTGAACGGCAAGCGGGTTATTCTGAAAGGCGTAAACCGCAACGAATTTCATCCGGAGCTCGGCTTCACCATCCCTTACGAGACGATGGTGGAGGATATCCGGCTGATGAAGCAGTGCAACATGAACGCCGTCCGCACCTCGCATTACCCGAACGATACGCGCTGGCTGGACCTGTGCGACCGGTACGGGCTGTATGTGATCGACGAGGCGGATCTGGAGACGCACGGCTTCGTCTTCGTCGGGGAGGAGAGCGATCTGGCGAAAGACGCGCAGTGGCGGGAGCCGTTCCTCGACCGCGTCCGTCGCATGGTGGAGCGGGATAAAAATCATCCTTCCGTCATCATCTGGTCGCTCGGCAACGAGTCGGGCTACGGGCCTAACCATGACGCAATGGCCGAATGGGTGCGCCAGGCCGATCCGACGCGACCGATTCATTACGAACGGGCGAAGGACGCACCGATCGTCGATATCGTCAGCTGCATGTACCCTTCGCTGGACGCCTTGATCGAGGAGGGCAAGAAGGACGACCCGCGGCCGTTTCTGATGTGCGAATTCGCCCATGCGATGGGCAACGCCTCCGGCAACCTGCGGGAATATTGGGACGCCGTATACGAATATCCGCGCCTGCTCGGCGGCCTCGTCTGGGAGTGGGCCGATCACGGCATCCGCCGGCGGGCGGAATCGGGCGAGGTCTGGTATGCGTACGGCGGCGATTTCGGCGAGCGGCCGCACAGCGGCCACTTCTGCATCGACGGGCTGCTGCTTCCCGACCGCACGGCCAAGTCCTCGCTGCTCGAATTCAAGAAGGTTATCGAGCCGGTCAAGGTCGAGCCGGTCGATATCGCTTCCGGCGTCGTCAAGCTCCATAACCGTTACGACTTTTTGTCGCTCGATCATTTGCAATGCACCTGGACGCTCGTCTGCGAAGGCGCTGCGGTGGAGCAGGGCGAGCTGAGCGGGCTGGATGTGCCGCCGGGGGAGGCGAGAGCCGTCACGATCCCGTGGAACAAGAAGCTCGCGCAGCCGGGCGGCGAATATTGGCTGCATCTGCGCTTCACGCTGCGCCATGCTGCGCCGTGGGCGCCGCAGGGCCACGAGATCGCCTGGGCCGATCTTCCGCTGCCCGCCCGCGCGGCCGCTCCGGCGCGGATCGCCGCAAGCGCGATGCCGCAGCTGCGCGCCGAGGAGGACGGGCCGCTGCTGCGGCTTGAAGGCCCTGATTTCCGCTACGCGTTCGATCTGGAGCAGGGCACGCTTACGGCCATGGAATACAACGCCGTCCCGCTGCTGACCGCAGGGCCAAGCCCGCAGCTGTGGCGGGCGCCGATCGACAACGAGGCGCGCCAGTCGAAGATCTGGAAAAAAGCCGGCTACGACGCGCTCGTTCACCGAGTGCACGAGACGTCGCAGCAGCGGCAGCCCGGCGCGGCGCGGATCGCCGTCCGCTCGTCGCTCGGCGCGGCCGGACTCGGCGTCTGCTTCGATGTATGGACGGCATACACCGTATACGGCTCCGGCGATATCGTGCTTTCCGTGCGGATGAAGCCGCGGGGAGAACTGCCGCCGCTGCCCCGCGCAGGAGTGCGGCTTGCGCTGCCCAGCGCGTTCGAGCGGTTCGCCTGGTTCGGACTCGGCCCGCACGAGTGCTACATCGACCGGAAAGAGAGCGGGAAGCTCGGCGTCTACGCCGGCGCCGTGCAGGAACAGTACGTGCCGTACGTCAAGCCGCAGGAGCACGGGAACAAGGCGGACGTCCGCTGGGCGGCGGTGACGAACGCGCTGGGCACCGGCCTGTTCATCGGCGGCATGCCGACGCTGAACGTCGGGGTCAGCCGCTATACGGCCGAGCAACTCGCCGCGGCGAAGCATACGCATGAGCTGACGCCTTCAAGCGAGACGATAGTCAGCATCGATTACCGGCAGGCGCCGATCGGCAACCACAGCTGCGGCGAAGCGCCGCCGCTGGACAAATATTTGCTTCGCGCGGAGGAGATTTTGTTTTCCGTCAGGTTGAAGCCCTTCTCTACAAGGGACATTTCCCCGGCGCTGCTGCACAAGCGGCAGCCGGAGCCGCTATGCTGGAGCGATGAAACCGGTGAAGCGGCCGAAGCCGCGCCGCTGGCGGCGCGACAGGAGGCGATACAATGACGAGATGCGCGTTTCCGAAAATTTTGTACGGCGGCGACTATAACCCGGAGCAGTTTCCGAAGGAAATCTGGGACGAAGATATGAGGCTGTTTCGTCTTGCCGGCATCGATACGGCCACCATCAACGTCTTCTCCTGGTCGCTGAACCAGCCGGATGAGGAGACTTACTGCTTCGACTGGCTCGACGAGCTGATGAACAAGCTGCACGACAGCGGGATGCGCGCCTGCCTCGGAACGGGCACGGCGGCCCACCCGGCCTGGATGGCCCGCAAGTATCCGGACGTCCTGACCGTGACCTACGACGGGAAAAAGCGCAAGTACGGCAGAAGGCATAATTCGTGCCCGAACAGCCCGACCTTCCGCCGCTATGCGGGGCAGATGGCGAGCAAGCTGGCCGAGCGGTACAAGGATCACCCGGCTCTGCTGCTGTGGCATGTCAACAATGAGATCGGCATCCGCTGCTACTGCGACAACTGCGAGCGAGCGTTCCGCGAGTGGCTGAAGCAGCGCTACGGCACGCTGGAGCAGCTGAACCAGGCGTGGTACACGCGTTTTTGGGGCCACACGTTCTACGATTGGGAGGAAATCGTCCTGCCGAGCGCGCTCAGCGAAGGGCTGCAAAACAGCAATTCCGACCAGACGGCATTTCAGGGCATCACGCTCGATTATTACCGCTTTAACTCCGACAGCTGGCTGGAATGCTATCTGATCGAATACCGCGCGATCAAGGAGATTATTCCCGATGCGGTCGTTACGACGAATTTTCAGGGCAACGGCACCTACAAACCGCTCGATTATTTCAAATGGGCGCCGCATCTGGACATCGTCGCCCTGGATATTTACCCGGAAAACCATACGCCCGAGAGCTACATGGCGTTTCGCTACGATCTGATGCGGGGGCTCAAGGACGGAGCGCCGTTCCTGCTGATGGAGCAGAGCCCGTCGGTGATCAACTGGAAGGCGGTCAATCCGCTGAAGCGGCCGGGAGTCATGCGGCTTAGAAGCTATCAGGCGGTCGCGCGCGGCGCGGAGTCGGTCATGTTCTTCCAGCTGCGCCGTTCGCTCGGGGCGTACGAGAAATTTCACGGCGCCGTCATCGACCATGCCGGGCATGAGCATACGCGGGTGTTCAGGGAGTGCGCCGAGCTCGGCCAGGAGCTGCAGCGGCTCGGAAGCGGGCTATTGGGCGCGCGGACGGAAAGCCGGGTCGGGCTGCTGTTCGACTGGGAGAACTGGTGGGCGGTGGAGCTTGGCGGCGGACCTTCCGTACATCTGAAATATTTGGACCAGATGCAGAAATATTACGACGCTTTCTACGAGCTGCGCATTCCGGTCGACTTCATCCACGAGGGCACGGAGCTGGGCAGATACGATCTGGTCGTGGCGCCTCTGCTGTATATGGCGAAGCCGGGGCTGGCCCGGAAGCTGGAGCAGTTCGTGCAGGGCGGCGGGACGTTCGTGACGACGTTCTTCAGCGGCATCGCCGACGAGCACGACCGGGTCGTGCCGGGCGGGTATCCGGGCGAGCTGCGCAGGCTGCTCGGCATCTGGGTGGAGGAGATCGACGCGCTGTTCCCGGATCGGCGCAACCGGATCGTCGTCAAGCAGCCGTTCGGCCTTCTGGATGGCTCGTACGAGTGCCGGCTGGCGTGCGAGATCGTGCACCCGGAGGGGGCCGAGACGATAGCGGTGTTCGGCGAAGACTTCTACCGCGGCTCTCCGGCTTTGACCCGCCACCGCTACGGCCAGGGAGAAGCGTGGTATGCGGCCACCGAGCCGGACCGCCGCTTTCTCGGGCAGTGGCTTCAGGCGCTGTGCGAAGCTAAGGGCATCCGCCCGCTGTGCGCGGCGCCGCCGGGGGTCGAGGTGGCCGAGCGGGCGAAGGACGGCGCGATCTATACCTTCGTGCTGAATCACAGCGACGCAGCGCAAAAAATACATATCGGGGATGACATCCGGCAGGAGCTGCTCAGCGGCGGGACCGTCAGCGGCGAGATCGAGCTGGCCCCGAAGGGCGTCATGATTCTAAAGCATAATCGGGCGCTAGCCCAGGCCTAGCTGCCGCCAAGGCTGCGCGAAAGGAGGCGGATGACGATGGATGAGCGATTGAGGTGGAAGGAGAAGTTCGAACGGCCGCCGGCCGAATGCCGGTCGGTGCCATTCTGGGCGTGGAACGACAAGCTGGACGCAGCAGAGCTGGCCCGGCAGGCGAAGGAGATGAAGAAGCAGGGGATGGGCGGCTTCTTCATTCATTCCCGGGAAGGGCTGGAGACGGACTACATGGGGCGGGAGTGGATGGACTGCGTCCGCCGCACGGTCGATGAGGCCGAACGGCTCGGCCTGCACGTCTGGCTCTATGACGAGGACCGCTGGCCGTCCGGATTCGCCGGCGGGCTCGTGCAGGCGGCTGGAGGCGACGCGTACCGGGCCAAGGGGCTGACGCTGGAGGTGCTGCGCGAGCCGGAGCTTCCGGACGCGGCGGCAGCGTGCACCGCTCTGTTCAAGGCGGTTATCGACGATCGCCGCCTGCTGCGCTGCGAGCGGTCCCGGCCCGAATCCGCCGGCCGACTGGCGGAGAACGAGGTATGGCTCGTCTTCCGCGTGGAGGTCTCGGAGCGGAGCGAATGGTTCAACAACGAGGCGCCTCCGGACCAGCTGAATCCGGATGCCGTCAAGTGCTTTATCGGCACGACGCACGAGGCGTACAAGCGGGAGGTTGGCGACCGGTTCGGCTCGACCGTCCGCGGCATCTTCACCGACGAGCCGAGCGTTCACGACCGCCACTGCCGGTTCACGCCGGGCCGCGGCTGGGTTCCGTGGAGCGATTCGTTCCCCGGCTTTTTCCGGGAACGGCGCGGGTACGATCTGCTCGATGTCGCGCCGTACCTGTACTTCGACGGGGAGATGTCGCCGGCGGCGCGGCACGATTACTGGCGGACGGTGACCGAGCGGTTCAGCGAATCGTTCTCGGGGCAGATCGGCCGCTGGTGCGAGGAGAACGGCATCGCCTTCACCGGCCACTATCTGTGGGAGAACAATCTGGGGACGGCGACTCGCGTCTGCGGCGCGGTCATGCCGAACTACCGCTACCAGCATGTCCCGGGGATCGATATGCTGAACGAGCAGACAAGCGAATACATTACCGTCAAGCAGTGCAGCAGCGTAGCCAACCAATACGGCCGGACGTTCGTGCTCAGCGAGACGTACGGCTGCACCGGCTGGGGCTTTACGTTCGAAGGGCAAAAATGGATGGGCGATTTTCAATACGTCCTCGGCGTCAATATCCGCTCGCAGCATTTGGCCCTCTATTCGCTCAAAGGCTGCCGCAAGCGCGATTATCCGCCGGTATTCAACTACAACACGAGCTGGTGGAAGTACAACCATGTCGTAGAAGATTATTTCGCCAGATTGTCGGCGGTACTCACCGAGGGACGGCCGGTCCGCGACGTGCTCGTGCTGCACCCGGCGACGACCGCCTGGAGCATGGTCGGCACCGGCCCTTACGGCTTCCCCGCCCGCGGCAAGGACCGCGACGTCTCCGCAGCGAACGCGTACGGCCACGAGTTCAACGCGTTTCTCGGCACGCTGCTTAAAGCGCATTACGACTTCGATCTCGGCGATGAGACGATCATGGCGGAGGAGGGGCAGGTGCGCGGCGGCAAGCTGGCGGTGAAGCTGGCGGAATACCGGATCGTCGTCATCCCCCGCATTCGGACGATGCTTGCGAGCACCTGCGAGCTGCTCATGCAATTCCTCGCAGCGGGCGGCCGCATCGTCGCCGTCGGACCGCCGCCGGAGATGATCGAGGGCAGGCCGGCGGCGGAGCGGCTCGCCGCGCTGTACGGCCACGCGAACCTGGCGCTGGCCGGGGACGCTGCGGAGGCAGCAACAGCGCTTGCGGCCGCTCTCCCGAGGCGGGTCAGCCTGGCGGATGCGCAGGGCGCAGAGGTGCCCGAATTGCTGTATATGCTGAGGGAGGCGGGCGAGCTGCGCACGCTTTTTGTCGTGAATAACGACAGGGAGCGCAGCCGCGCGGCGATCGTCTCCGTGGAAGGCGTCAGCGAAGCGGAGGAGTGGGACCCGCTGACAGGCAAGATCACGCCGGTCCGGGCCGCCGCCGCAAACGGCCGCCTGACGTTTGGCGCCGAGCTCGGTCCGGCCGGCTCCAGGCTGTACGTGATGCGCAGGGGCAGTCAGCCGCCTGATGCCGGCTGCGCTGGCCGTTCAGCGGCCCGGGCTCCGGCGGAAGCATGGCCCGCCGCGGAAATTGCGCTTGCGACCGACTGCCGGTTCAGCCGCACGATGCCGAACGCCCTCACGCTGGACCGCTGCCGCTACCGGTTCGCCGGCGGCGAATGGTCGGAGGAGATGGAGGTGTGGCAGGCGCAGAGGGCGATCCGCGAAGCGCTCGGCATGAGGCAGATCTACTGCAACGGGATCGAGCAGCGGTACCGCTGGGTTTGCGAGCCGCATCCGGCGGACGGCACGCCCGTCGAGTTCCGCTTCACTTTCCGGGTGAAATCGCTGCCGGCTTCATCGCTTTGGCTGGTGGCGGAAGCGGCGAGCGATTACGGAATTCGGCTGAACGGCCAGCCGGCCGCAAGCCGTCCCGAAGGCTGGTTCCTCGACCGATCGTTCGAGCGGGTGCCGCTGGCCGGGGCGGTCGAAGGGGAGAATGAGCTGGTGCTGTCATGCCGGTACGCCAACCGGATGGAGGTCGAGGATGTGTACTTGATCGGCGATTTTGCCGTCGACGCCGACCGGGCAATCGTCCCCGAGCCGGAGACGCTGGCGTTCGGCGACTGGTGTCTGCAGGGGTACCCCCATTACTGCGGCAGCATCGTCTATCGCTTCGACGTGACGCTGGGCGCGGGGCCGGAGAGCGGGTACGAGCTGGTCATCGGCGAGTTTTCGGCCGTGACGGTCGAAGTCAGGGTGAACGGCCAGCCGGCCGGCCACATTCCGTGGCGGGCGGCAGGGCGCCTCGCGTTGACCGGGCTAAAGGCCGGAACGAACCGGATCGAGCTGGAAGTGATGGGCAGCCCGCGCAATTTGCTCGGCCCGTTCCACCATGCGGCGGGAGAACCGAAGACGACCGGGTGGGCGTCCTTCCGCAAGGAAGGCGATGACTATACGCCGGAGTACAAGCTGCAGCCATACGGTTTGTTCGGGCGAATCACATTGCGCCGCATGGCGGAGGAATAGCGGTGCAGAGAACGGAGGTTTGAGCATGTCAGGAAGATGCGGCAGGTGGATGCGAATACTCGTATTGGCCGCGATATGCGTTGCGATGCTGCCTGCGGCTGCGTACGCTGAAGTCAAATATGCAACCTTCACGAAGGACAGCCGGGCCAATCTGATCTGGTTGCAGCCGGCCTATTATCCGATCGGCGTGATCGGCGAGGATTTGTTCGTGACCGATCCCGCCAACCCCGAAGTCAAGATCAAATCGACGCTGCTGAACCCGAAGGACATTTTTATCGACAAGAAGAACGAGCTGTATATCGCCGATACGGGTAACAACCGGATCGTCCATCTGAGCGGGCAAGGCGAGCTGATTCGCTATATTACGCTGCCAGGCAGCCCGCTGAACAAGCCCGAGGGGGTCTTCGTGACGCCGGCCGGCGACATTTATATCGCCGATACGGGCAACAAAAGGGTCGTCCGGCTGGATCGGGACGGCAAGCTGGTGAAGCAGTTCGAACGGCCGAACACGAAGTACATTACCGACACGTTCGTGTTCGATCCGAACAAGGTAATGGTCGATGAAAGGGGCTTTCTCTACATCGCCGTGCACGGCGGTTACGAGGGGCTCGTGATGATGGACCCGGAAGGCAACTTCCAAGGCTTCTTCGGCGCCAACAAGACGGTGCTCTCCGCCCTGGACGCCTTGAAGCGGTGGCTGTACCCCAAGGAAATGTACGCCAACGAGGTGGCGAAGAAGCCGGAGACGATCAACAGCGTGGCGACGGACGACAACGGTTACATCTATACGGTGACCGGCGGCACGGCGAAGCTCGACCAGCTGAAAAAATTGAACATCAAAGGCGAGAATCTGCTTCGCAGCTCGCAGAAGTCGTTCGGGGAATACCGCGCCAGAGACGCGGCGGCAGCGCTCGACGGCACCGTCCGCATCCCGCAGCTGATCGATGTGGCCGTCGACAAGAGCGGCAATATGATCGTCGTCGACCAGCAGTTCAAATATATTAGCCATTACGATGCCTCCGGCAATCTGCTGTATTTCTGGGGAGGCGCCTCGGCGGTCGGCTCCTCGCAGGTCGGCCTGCTCAAAAGCCCGGTTGCACTCGACGTCAACTCCCGCAACGAATTGTACGTGCTGGACGATCAGGAGAACATCGTGCAAGTATTCCGGCTGTCCGAGTTCGGGCAGAAGGTGAACGAGGCTAACCAGCAGACGCTGGCCGGCTATTACGAGGCGAGCGAAGGGCCGTGGCGGGAGGTGCTGCGCATGAACGCCCAGTTCAGCCCGGCGCTGCTCGGACTGGCCAAAGCGGCCTTCAAGAAGGAGCAGTATGAGGAAGCGAGACGGCTGTTCAAGGAAGCCGGCGACCAGCAAGGCTATTCCGACGCTTTCTGGCAAATTCGGATGAGATGGTTCCAGCAAAACTTCTCGGTGATCGCCAGCACCGTCTTTTTCGGCGGCATCCTGCTGTTTCTCGTCGACAAGCTGACCGCGCGCAGCAAGCTGCGGAAGGCGTGGCGCGAGCGGAAGCGAATGACGAACCGGCTGGCGGCGAACCTCCGCCATGCGCTCTATATCCTGAAGCATCCCGTCGACGGATTTACCGCCGTCCGCTACGAGAACAAGGGCAGCTATGTCAGCGCGATCCTGATCATGCTCGGCGTATACGGCGCGCTCCTGTTCGATCAATTCGTCACCAGCTTCTCGTTCAACGCCGCCGTTCGGGTCGACATCTATTCGATCTTTACGCAGTTTTTCATCGTCTGGATCGCCTGGATCGTCTCCAACTACCTCGTCAGCTCCATCTACCGCGGGGAAGGCCGGTTCCGGGACATCTTTATCGGCAGCGCCTATGCGCTCGTTCCGTATATTATCGTCGGCGTCCCGCTGGCCATCATATCGAATATGATGACGCTGTCCGAGTCGTCGATCTACAATTTCGCGGCAAACGGCATGATCGTCTGGATCGGGCTGCTGATGTTCTGGAAAATCCAGTGGATTCACAACTACAGCGTAGGGGAGACGGTGCTGAACATCGTCTTTACGCTGTGCACGATGCTGGTCATCGGCGTATTGATCTTCGTCACGACCGGACTGACCAATGATCTGGCATCGTTGATCTACGAGATGTGGCAGGAGGCGACTCTACGATGAACTTGTTCAAGCGAATCAACAAGACTGCCGCTGTCGTCACCGTCCTGCTTGCGGCCGCTGTCGTTCTCTTCGTGACCCGGGCTGAATTCGAATTTAAAGCGGCGGCCGGCGATCGCCCGTTTCCGCCGGACGGTTCCGAAGCCGACGCCGCCCGCGCGGCGACGCCCGCCCGTCTGCCGGAGGAAAGCGGCTTTAAGCTGATGGCGGAGAACGAGCTGCTGCGGCTGAAGGCAGATGAGAAGACAGGCCATTTCATGGTCGAGGACAAGCGAAACGGCAACGTGTACCGCTCGTATCCGAATCCGGCCGATTGGCCGCGGGAGACGATTTCGGAGAATTGGAAGCGGCATCTGGCTTCCCCGCTTATGGTGCAGTACGTCGATTTCACGAAGAGCATTCTGCAGGCGAAAGAGACGAATCTGGCCGAGGAAGGGGGAGCGGTCAAGGGGCTGAAGCCGATTCCCGGCGGATACAGTCTCGTATACGAATTGCCCGCTACCGGCTTTACCGTGCCGATCGAGGTCAGGATTGAGCAGGATTACGTCGAAACCCGGATCATCCGCGACGGTATTCAGGAGAAGAGCATGGGGCTGGTCTGGATTCGGCTGTTTCCGTTCTTCGGCGCCGAATATTCCGACGGCAAGGACGGCTACATGCTGATTCCGGACGGCGCGGGGGCGCTCATCCGCTTCAAGAACAACCAGCTCAACGTCAACAAGCTGTATGATGAAAGCGTATACGGCGTGGACAGCACGTTTACAGGCTTAAGCAACAACCGCAATCCGATCATTATGCCCGTATTCGGCATGAAGGCGGACTCCCGCGGCTTCCTGGCCGTGCTGCACGACGGGGAAGAGTATGCGAATATCGTGGCCTCGCCTTCGGGCGTGCTCAGCAATTACAACTGGGCCGCCGCGCAGATGAATTTTCGCTCCAGCTTCCTGCAGTTTACGAGCCGAAATTCTCCCGACGAATGGGGCTTCGTCGACTATAACCGCAACGAATTGTTCGGGAGCGACCGGGTCGTGCGCTACTACCTGCTGGGCGGCGACCAGGCCGGTTATGTAGGGATGGCCGGGAAGTATCGGCAATACTTGATGGAGGAGAAAGGGCTGAAGCCGCTTAACGCAAGCAATCCCCATATTCCGATGAATGTGCATATTATCGGAGGGGATCAGGAGCCGGGCGTGGTGCGCGACCGCTACATCCGTCTGACGACGACCGAAGAGGCGGCGCGCATGGTGGATGCGCTGCGCGGCCGCGGCGTGGAGAACATGACGATCACTTATTCGGGCTGGCAGAGAGGGGGCTACAGCGCCCTCGGCAGAACGCTGCCCGTCGATTCCCGGATCGGCGGCGACCAGGGCATGCGCGCGTTCATCGACAATGCCCGGCGGCACGGTTTTCCCGTATATCTGGATACGGAATACGGCATGAACAATACGGGCGCCGGGGGCTTCGACCCGCGCTTTCACGCGATGCTCAATTTGGCCGGCCGCAACCTGACGCTAGGCACGCTGTACAGCAATGAACGGGTGCCGGTTGTCAGCGACAAATTCGTGGAAGAGATCGTGAGGAAGGACCTCGCTTCCTTCAAAGCGCTGGGCGTCGCCGGCCTGGCTGTAGGCCGGATCGGCCAGGGGCTGTTCAGCGATTATAATACGAGCTACGGAGCGCACCGGGATGAAGCGCGGGACGTGCAGGAGCGCATCCTGAAGAGCATCAAGGAGGGTCTCGGGAGCGTGCACGGCAGCAGCTCCGGCTTCTATGCGCTGCCTCATGTCGATCATATTCGGTCGATGGTGTACGATCATTCTTACGATCTGTTCACGGACGAAGCGGTGCCCTTCGCCCAGATCGCGGCGCACGGCCTGGTCACGTACTCCTCGGAGTTTGCGAACAACCGGCAGGAGGACGTGAACGATTTTCTGCGCGATATCGAGTACGGCGCCATTCCTTCCTTCGTCTTTACCGAGGCGGAAACGAAGGAATATGTCAACGCCTACGGCATCCGCTACTACAATACGCATTTTCCGGATTGGGAGGAGTTTGCTGCCGAGCAGTATAAAAGGTACGACGAGGCGCTCGGGGACGTGCAGAACCAGTTCATTGCGAACCACCGCACGCTGGCGCCCAATGTCAAGGAAACGACGTACGCGAACGGAAAGCGGATTATCGTCAACTATAACTTAACGCCTTACCGCGACGGGGAGCTGGTCGTACCGGCAATGGACTTCGTGGCGATCGGAGGAGGGAGCAGCCGATGAAAGCCAGAGCCAGGCTCAAGGCTTCATTGATGGAGTATATGGAGGGCACGATCTTCATCGCCCCCTGGTTTATCGGATTTGTGGTGTTCATGGCCTTTCCGCTCGGGTTTTCGCTGTTCATGAGCTTTCAGAAGGTGACGATTACGGCGACCAGCACATCGACCGAATTCATCGGCCTTACCCATTACCGCTACATTTTGTTCGAGAACGGAAGCATTCTGTACAACCAGCTGCTTCCGTTCCTCCGGCAAGCCTTGTTCATGATTCCGATCATCGTCATCTTCGCACTCTTGATCGCCATCATATTGAATCAGCAGTTCGCGGGGCGCACGTTTTTTCGCGCGATTTTCTTCCTGCCCGTCATCCTGTCCACCGGCGAGGTGGTCAAGGAGTTCCTGACGCAGGGCGAGGGCGATCTCGGCTTCATGTCGAAGTACGACGTATCCGGACTGATCCGGGCCAACCTGTCGGCGACCTGGTCCGGCCCCTTGATCAGCATTCTGGATTCGTTCGTGCTGATCCTGTGGTACTCCGGCGTGCAGATTCTGATCTTCCTCGGCGGCCGGCAGACGATCTCCAACTCGGCCTACGAGGCGGCGCGCATCGACGGGGCGAGTCCGTGGGATACGTTCTGGAAAATTACGCTGCCGGCGATGACGCCGTTCATTTTCCTGAATACGATTTATACGGTCGTCGATCTGTTCACCTTCCCGACGAACCCGATTTTGACCAGGGTCAGGGAGAGCGAATACGGCCAATACAGCGCGCTGATCTGGATTTATTTTCTCATCATCGGCTTCTTTCTCAGCATCATCTTCTATATTTTCAGCAAGGCGACGAAAGCGCAGCGGGATGCCGCCTAGCCGGCGCCCTGGCTGCCGCTTGGGGCGCAGCCTAACTTGAGGCGCAGCTTAATTGCCATATCGACGAAGGGGTGAGCGTATGTCATTGATCCGTACGAGAACGGCGAAGACGGAGCGCGGCACAGCGATGCTGCTGTTACTGCAGAAGGCGCGTTATCGCATCATCGGCCTGGAAGCGGACAAAGGGCTGCTGTTCAAGCTGTTCATTTATTTGATCCTGCTGGATACGGCATATATTTACTTGAAGCCGATTCTGCACATGGTGACGACGATGGTCAAAAATGCGGACGATCTGCTCGATCCGTCCGTCAAATGGTTTCCGCGGACGATCTACCTCGGCAACCTGCAGGAGGCGTGGGAATGGCTCAAATATCCGAAGGCGCTCGGCCTGACGCTGACGCTGTCGCTGTCCGTCGCCATTTTGCAGACGATGTCCTGCGCCGTGACGGGCTACGCCTTCGCCAGGCTGAAGGTTCCGTTCAAGCGCACGCTGTTTTTTTTCCTGCTGCTGACCTTCATCGTGCCGATTCAGGTGACGATTCTGCCGAACATTATTTACGCCCGGGAACTCGGCCTGCTGAACACGGTATATCCGATCATCGTGCCGGCTTTCTTCGGCCTCGGCCTGAAGGGAGCGCTGTTCGTCATCATTTACCGGCAGTTTTTCTCCACCCAGCCGAAGGAGCTGGAGGAGGCGGCGCGGATCGACGGGGCGAATGTGTTCAAAATTTTTTACAAGGTCATGATGCCGCTCGCCCGGCCCGCGATCCTGGTCGTGTTCCTGTTCTCCTTCGTCTGGACCTGGAACGATTTCTATTTGCCGAGCATGTATTTGTCCGATATCGAAACCGCCCCCCTCTCGATGGGTATCTCGCGCATCGCCTCGGCGCTGAAGCAGCAGGCTGAAGTGTACGGTCCGTCGGTGACGGACGAGGCGATCCGAATGGCGACGACCTTCCTGATGATCATTCCGCCGATGCTGCTGTATACGTTCACGCAGCGCTGGTTCATCGAAGGGGTGGAGAGAACCGGTCTGGTCGAGTAGTCAACCGATTTCATTACCGTGGCAGGAGGAGGCAAAAGCGTATGAAAATTCGCAGAGGCCGCTGGGCTTTTACCGTCGCGATGTTCATGTTAATGGCCGCCGTCATGGGCTGTTCGGCTTCCGAGCCGGCAGGGGCCGGCGCGGGTCCGGATCTTTCCAGGAAGGTGCTGCTGGTCAGGGCCAAGGAGGGGGGAGGGGAAAACGGCATTATCAACCGACTGAAAAACAAGGGGTACACCGTCTACGACGTCGTCGACGAGCATTTCAAAATCGAGCAGGCCAGCGATTACGGCCTCATCTACATCAGTCCGGCCGTCAATTCCGCCAGGGTGGATACGCGGCTGAAGCAGTCGACCGTTCCCGTCGTCGTGTCCAAGACGCAGGTGGCGGGCATGCTGGGTATGGGCGGCGTGGCCAATTTCGGCGAGTCGGCCGGCGTGAAGACGATTGAAATCCGCGACGACAAGCATCCGCTGGCGGCCGGACTCAAGGGAACCGTAGCGATCTATCAGGAGGAAGGCACCGTATCGTACAGCCAAAGCCCGAGCAAGGAAGCGGCGATCATTGCGGAGCATCCGGTCAGCGGCAACAACAAGCAGTATACGGTCTTTGCCTACGAGAAAGGGGCGAAGAACAACGCGGGCGACGAAGTGCCGGCACGTCAAGTATTTTTCTCGCTTCCGGCGGGCGAATCGGCGAAGCTGACCGACAGCGGCTGGCAGCTGTTCGACGCTGCCATCGCCTGGGCTGCAGGCAATGATGGGAAGTAAGTATATACGAGGGAGATGAGCGATATGAAGTCGGTGAAACGAATGACGGTTGGTTTGATCGCGTTTGCGGCGCTGCTGCTCGGCCTTGCGGCCTGCAGCGGCGGCGAGCCGGCCAGCGTCGGCAACAAGGTGCTGTTCGTCGGAAGAGACAGCGGCGGAGACGCCATCGTCGCCAAGCGGCTGCGCGAGGTGCACGGCATGGAGGTGACTGTCGTCGCCGACAAGGAGCTGACGGCGGAGCACGCGAACGGCTGCGCGCTGATCTATATTAGCGAATCGGTCAACTCCGGCCGAATCGGCGACAAATTCGTCTCGACACCGATCCCCGTCATCTACGCCGAGCCGCAGTCCACGTCCGATACCGGGATGACGGTGACCGAAGGCTACGGCAAGCTGGAGTCGGCCAACGCCGCCAAGACGATTCAGATCAAGGACAGCCAGCATCCGCTCGCCGCAGGGCTGACGGGCAAGGTCGATGTGTACAAAGAGAACGGGAAAATGGGCTACGCCGTACCCGGTGAAGAAGCGATCGTCGTCGCTACGGTTCCGGACGACGACCAGAAGGCGACGATTTTTGCCTACGAGAAAGGCGTCAAAAATGCGAAGGACATGACGACGCCGGCGCGCGTGCTTTATTTCTACCTGTTCGAAGGGGAAGAAATCAATCAGTCCGAGGACGGCTGGAAGCTGTTCGATGCCGCCGTAAAATGGGTGACCGGGAAAAGTTAAGCGCAAGCGGGAAAGGGGAGCCTTGACATGAAGCGATGGTTCACCATCATAGCTGCCGTTATGCTGGCGGTCATGCTGACAGCGTGCTCCGAAACGGCGGACGGCGTGCCTGACGGCGGCAAAAGCGGCAAAGCGCTCTTTGTCGGCCGGGAAGGCGGGGGCGACGCTCTGACCGTCAAGCAGCTGAAAAGTCTGGGCTACGAGGTGTATGTGGTGGGGGACAAAGAGCTGACGACCGAGCAGGCGCTGGATTATGGCCTCGTCTTCGTCAGCTCCTCGGTCAATTCCGGGCGGGTAAGCAGCAAGCTGAAGGACTCGCCGGTCCCCGTCATTTATGCCGAGTCGCAAAATTTGGGCGACGTGAATTTGTCAGGCAAGGCGTCCGATATCGACAACGGCGATTATATGGGCAAGGCGATCGCGATTCGCGAGGCCGGGCATCCGATCGCAGGCGGCCTGGCGGGGACGGTGGACGTATATCAGTCCGACGGAAAAATCGGCTTCGTCGTTCCCGAAGGCGAAGGCGTCATCGTCGCCTCCGCTCCGGACGACGAGCGAAGAGCCGTCATTGCGGCATTCGAGAAAGGCTCGAAAAATTTGAGCGGCGAGCCGTTGCCGGAGCGCCGGGCGTATTTCTACCTGGTGAACGGCGAAGAGATCAACCAGACGGACAACGGCTGGAAGCTGTTTGCCGCAACCGTCCGATGGGCGGCCTCGGGCCAATAATCTGGCGGCGGTACGGCGCGGAAATGCTTAGTTTAACGGCCGAAATCGCTGCCGCTCCGGGAAGGGGTTGAGGCGAAGTGCCTACAAAAACAGTAAAATGCCCTAATGAAAGGGCATTTTATTCGTTATACAGTGTTCGTGTGGCAGCGTTTGCTGCCTATGCGAGCTTTAGGGAGGTGTCCGATTTTTGCACGTTTCAGCATATTTGGAGAAAGGAGGTGCCATGATACCGCTGCAAGGTCGATGTTATGCGTTTGCAAAAAAGGCGACCAAGGAAATGCCGCTTGCCCGCTTTTTGCCCGAAGCGAGTGCATGGGAGGAGAGGAGGTTGTTGCCATGAAACGTCTATCGAGCTTCTTGATGCTCGCTGCCCTGGCCCTGCTGTCCGCTGCGGCCGGCTGCGAGGAGCCGGGTGTCGCGGGCCCGGAACCGATTGCGGCCAAGCAGACGGCGTCGCCGGACAATGAGCTGTTTATTTTTACGGCTTGGCCTGCCTTTTACGTGAAAGAAGACATTTTCCAGCAGCAGGTCGGGCAGCCGATCGAGAAGAAGTTTCCCGGCGTCAAGGTCAAGCATATCGCCTGGGATAACCCGGGCCGGCGGTATGAGGATCTGATCGCGGCAGGCACGATCCCCGACATCATCTTTGACGAAGTGCGCCGGAACACGTACCGGCAGGTGCGCAGGTTCGATCTGCAGTATGACATGACCGATCTCATCAAGAAGTACAATTTCGATACCGGCACGCTCAATCCGGCCGATTTGCAGCATTCCGTCAATTCGTCGGACGGCAAGCTTTATTCGCTCCCCTTCAACTCGAACGAATGGGTGCTGCTTTACAACAAGGACATCTTCGACAAGTTCGGCGAGGACTATCCGCATGACGGGATGACCTGGGACGAGGCTTACGAGAAAGCGAAGAAGCTGACCCGCCAGGAGGGAGAAATCACCTATAAAGGCTTTCAGATGAATCCGGCCCATTACATGAGATTCAATCAGCTGTCCGAGCCGGCGCTTGATCCGGAAGAAGACAAGGCCTCCATGGTATCGGACAAATGGATTCGCATTGTGGACAATATCCGGCGGTTCTACGATATCCCCGGCAACCAGCTGGTCAAGACGAACCAATTCTCCAAGGGCAACATCGCCATGATCGTCGATTCGCTGGAAAACGCCGTCCGCCTTGTGAACGAGAACAAAAACTTGAATTTCGATATTTCCTCTGTTCCCGTCTTCCCGGAAGCGCCGACCTCGAAATTTCAGCCTAACACGAACGGCATGTTTATTACGAAGCAATCGCAGAAGAAGGATTTGGCCTTCCAGGTCATCGCCTATTTGCTGTCGCCGGAGTATCAGACCGAGCTGTCGAAGCAGGGGCTCATCTCCCCCTTGATGGACCCGGCCGTTCAGCAGGCGTTCGGACAGCAGGTACCGCAGTGGCAAGGCAAGCGCACCGCTTCGGTCTATCACTTGCAGAGCGCGATGCCGCCGGGACGCAAGCCGGGCCTGACGTTCATCCATGCGAATATGGATTTCATCTGGGGCCAGATCGCCAACGAGTCCAAGGATACCCAGACGGCGCTGCGGATGGGCCAGGCGGAGATGGATAAAGCGATTCGCGAAGCTCGGGAGTTCATCAGGCAGGGCGGGGTCAATCCGCACGAGTAAACGATTGCAAAGATGCAATGAATAACCTATAAATAAGAAAAGCTCCCCTAATGAAAGCGCGTTACTTTCGTAATACAGTTAAGTTGCAAACAATGCCAGCCATTCGGTGAACAAAAAAGGGAGGTTGCTCTTAAGCATGAAGAAATTCCTCAAAACGTCGCTACTCATCGGGTCTGCTGCTGCGCTGCTTGCTGGCTGTACGGAAGAGGCCGCAGGCCCGGACGAACAGCCGCAGGCGACGGGCAATACGCCTTCGGCGGAGAACGAGCTGTTTATTTACACGGTATATCCCGCGTTTTACGTAAAGGAAGACATCTACGAGAAGCAGATCGGACAGCATCTGAAGAAGAAGTTTCCCGACGTTACGTTCAAGCACGTCCATTGGGACAATCCTGGCAGGCAGTACAAGGATCTGATCGCGGCAGGAACGATTCCCGATATTATTATCGACAATGCGCGCGGAAATTTGCAAAAGCAAATTTTGAAAAACGACCTTCAATTCGATATGTCCGATCTGATCAAAAAGTACAATTTCGATACGAGCAAGCTGAACCCCGCTGCCATGGCGCAAATGAAGAACGTCACGCCGGAAGGCCACATCTACGGCCTGCCGTTCCAGCTTAGCGATTTTGTGCTGTTCTACAACAAGGACATCTTCGATAAATTCGGCGTCGATTATCCGACGGACGGCATGACCTACGACGAGATTTACGAAATTGCCAAAAAGCTGACGAGGGTCGAAGGGGAAATTACGTACAAGGGCTACCAGCAGCATCCCGGATTGTATATGACCTACAACCAGCTGTCGCTTTCTCCGTTCAGCCTGACGGAGGACAAGGCGGAGCTGAACACGGAAGGATGGAAGAAGCTGGTCGACAACCTGCGGCGCTTCTACGAAATTCCGGCGAACCAGTTCACGTCGGTGGACGACTTCCCGAAAGGCAACATGGCCATGAGCGTGCACGTATCGGAAAAAATCGTGCAGTGGTACGAGCAGAACAAAAACTTGAACTTCGATATCGCAGCGATGCCGTCGTTCGCCGATGTGCCGAATACGAAGGCGCAGCCGAACATGTATGCGGCCTATATTACGAAGCAGTCGACCAAGAAGGACTTGGCGTTCCAGGTCATCTCCTACCTGCTGTCCGAGGAAATTCAGGTGGAGCTGTCCAAGGAAGGCATCATCAGCCCGCTGGAAAGCGAGAAGGTGCAGGCGGCGTTCGGGCAAAATCTGCCGCAAATGCAGGGCAAAAACACGAAGGCGATCTTCGCCAGCAAAAACGCGATGCCGCCGGCAGCACGTGCGGCCGGACTTACGTATGTCGATGTTCCGCTGCATAACGTGTTCGCTCCGCTTATTTTCGGCGAGTCCAAAGATTCCGTCACGGCGCTGCGGATGATTGAAGAGCAGACGACGAAAGGAATTCAGACGGAAAAAGCGGCAAAATAACCGAAGCGCATGGAAAGAAGGGGCTCATCTTGTCGGTAAGCCCCTTCTATCTTGAAAATTTGGCGGTATACGCCGACAAAATTTCAATACCGCAGGTGACGACCGATGACGACAGGAAGCGCTCGTCATAGGCGTCTATCTTGAAAAATTGGACGGAACCCTCCGGCGAATTTACAGGCACCGAAGGTGACGACCGATGACGAGAGAAACGCTCGTCGTAGACGTCTATGCCGTAGCTGACGGTTCAAGCGCTAATCTAGGAGGAATCAAGCTGATGAAGCGTCTCGTAACATTATTATTTGTTCTGGTGATGACAATTTCGATGATTGCCTGCTCTTCCGGAGGCGAAGGAGGCAATGCCGGCGATACGCCGCCCCCGGTAAGCACGGCCCAAGGGCCCGAGACGAATACGGCGGAACCTGCACCGGAGCCGAAGCAGGAGCCGGAGAAGGCGCCGGAATCGGCGACCGGTCAGGCGCAGGAGCCGGAGAAGGCGCCGGAACCAGCGGCCGGTCAGGCGCAGGAGCCGGAGAAGGCGCCGGAATCGGCGGCCGGTCAGGCGCAGGAGCCGGAGAAAGCGCCGGAACCAGCGGCCGGTCAAGGACAGCAGCCGGAGAAGTCGTCTGAGCCGGCGAATGGCCAGGCGCAGCAGCCGGAAGCGAAACCTGCGCCGGCGCCCGAAGCGAAGCCGGCCCCGGAACAGGCCGCTCCCGCCGCCACCGCGCCCGCTCCGGCAACCCCGCCCGCGCCGGCAGAAGTATCGCCGCAGGGCAAAAAGCTGCTGCTGGTCGGCAGGGAAAACGCGCCGGACGATCTCTTTGCCGGCGAGAAGCTCAAGGCGCTCGGATTTGAAGTGACGTATATGATCGACAGGGACTTTACGCCAGAAGATACGCAGGGGTACGATTTGATCTATATTAGCCAAACGCTGAACTCCAAGTTTATCAAAGGCGGGGTCATGAAGGATGTGGCGATTCCGACTGTTTATGTGAAAAACCACGGCATGTTCTACCTCGGCCTGTCCTCCATTGAAGAGAACGCGAATGTCATGAACGTCAAAGCGATCGACATCGTGGATAGCCAGCATAAGGTTGCCGGCGGATTGTCCGGCACGGTGGACGTTTACAAGGAAACGAGCGACAAGATCGGCATTAGCTACGGCATTCCGGGCAAGGAAGCGAAGGTGATCGCGACTGTGCCGGGCGATAAGGGCAAAGCGGCGATCTACTATTACGATAAGGGAAGCAAGGCAGACAACGGCTATGAGGTGAAGGCGCGCATTTCTTTTTTCTATTTGACGAACGGCAATCACGAAAATACGACTGACGCAGGGTGGAAGCTTCTGGAGAATCTGGTCGTCTGGACGCTGCAAAACGGGTAACTTGCTCAAAGGGGATGATCCCATGAAACAAATTGCGCGAAAGTCGCTGCTCGCTGCCTTGTCGCTGTCTTTGCTCGCGGGCTGCACGGTCGGCGGCCAGGATTCGGAGCCGGTCGCCGAGGACAACCCGCCGGTCGCTTCGCCCGAGAATGAATTGTTCATTTATACGGTATATCCCGCTTTTTATGCCAAGGAAGACGTCTTCGAAAAGCACATCGGCAGTTTTATCAAAAAGAAGTTTCCCGAAATTACCGTAAAGCATGTCCACTGGGACAATCCCGGCCGAAGATACGAGGATTTGATTGCGGCAGGCACTATTCCGGACATTATTATCGACAACACGCGGATGAACGTGCAGCGGTACATCATCGACAACGATCTGCACTACGATATCAGCGATCTGATCAAAAAGTACAACTTCGATACGAGCAAGCTGAATCCGGGGCTGATGGCGCAAATGCGCAACTTGTCGCCGGAAGGCAAAATCTACGGCCTGCCGTTCAACAATAACGATTTCGTTCTGTTCTACAATAAGGACATTTTCGATAAATTCGGCGTCGATTATCCGAAGGACGGGATGACCTACGACGAAATTTACGAAATGGCCAAGAAGCTGACGCGGGTGGAGGGCGAGATCACGTACAAGGGCTTCTCCCAAAACCCGGGCCATTACATGAACTACAACCAGCTGTCGCTGTCTCCGCTGAGCCTTACGGAAGACAAGGCCAGCCTCAGCACGCCGGAGTGGAAGAAGGTAGTCGACAACCTGCGGCGGTTCTATGAGATTCCGGCCAATCAATTCGATACGGTCGAGACGTTCGCGACGAAGGCGAATATTGCGATGGCTGTGGCCACCGTCGATCATATCGTCTCCTTCCACGAGCAGAACAAAAATTTGAATTTCGACGTTGTCTCTGTGCCATCCTTCAGCGAGGCGCCGAACACGAGGTACCAGCCGAACGTCTACTCCATGTATATTACCAAGCAATCGACGAAAAAAGACCTGGCGTTCCAGGTCATGGCGGCTATTTTGTCCGAGGAGCATCAGATCGAGCTGGCCAAGGAGGGCGTCATCGTGCCGCTTGAGACAGAGGCGGTCAAGGAAGCGTTCGGTCAAAATCTGCCGCAAATGAGAGGCAAAAACACCAAAGCGATCTTCCACGGCCAGACGGCGATGCCGCCGGCGGCGAGAGCAGCAGGCCTCGTCTGGTATGACGTGCCGATGCAGAACGTCTTTGCGCCGCTTATTTTCAAGGAGTCCAAAGATTCTGTCACGGCGCTGCGCATGATCGAGGAGCAGTCCACCAAGGAGATTGCGACGAAGAAAGCGGCCGCCGAGACGATCGACAAAGCAGCGAGCCGGCAATGACGAAGCGATGAACCTATAAACGTGAGATGAAGCCCCTATAACGGGCAGGCTTATTCATATTATTTTTATTAATGCAGGGCCATCGATTCAAGCGCTTGCCCCGAGGAGGTGTTCGGCTGCGAAAGCGCTGCGCCGGGCGAGGCGCGCGCTGGCAAGATACGCGCTGGCATGATAAGCGTTCCGCAAGACAACGATTCGCTATGCAAGTTACGGGTGTTTTAAACGCTGCAGGCGACGACCGACGACGGACAGATTGTTCGTCATAAGCGTCAAACTTGAAAATTCGGCAGCATCTCATGGGACGAATTTTCAATGCCGCAGGCGACGACCGACGACGGACAGATTGTTCGTCATAGGCGTAAAACTTAAAAACGGGAAGGTGCGTTGAATGAAGAAGTTACTGTTTCCGCTCGTTTGTTTCCTGTTCTTGTCTTTGGCGCTGCTGCCGTTGTCCGCTGCCGCCAAGACGGCGGACGATTTCAGCGATTTGAAGAACATTTCGGCCGATACGAAAGCCAAGCTGGATTCGCTGATTCGAGAAGGCGTATTCAGCGGAATTTCGGATACGCAATTCGGTCTGCAGGATAAAATGGATCGGGCGCAGTTCGCCAAAGTGGCGGCGATTATTTTCAAGCTGCCGGTCGATCAAACGCTTACAAAAGCTTCGTTTTCCGATGTCAGCCCAAGCCATTGGGCGTTCCCGTACGTCGAGGCGCTGAAAAAAGCAGGGCTGACCGACGGTTACGACGCGAGCGGCAAAACGTATCATCCGTCCGGCCAAGTATCCCGCCAAGAGCTGGCGACGTTCCTGATTCGCGGGCTCGGACTGGACGCCGCCGCCAAGAGCGCGAAGCCGGTAGCGGACAGCACCGTCAGCGACTGGGCCAAAGGCTACGTCTCGCTCGCATTGGAGAAAAAGCTGATGACGAACTTGCCGGGAGGCACCTTCGGCGGCGGCGAACCGGCCACGCGTGAAATGTTGGCGCTTGCAAGCTATGAAGCGAAAGCGCTGTTCGCAGCGGGCTCGGGCGCGAACGAGCCGGCGCCCCAGTCGCAGACTCCGCCGGCAACGGAGCCGGAGCAGCCGCAGAAGCCTTCCGAGCCGGGCGACGTGTCCGTAAGCGGCAAGAAGGTGCTGCTGGTCAGCGGCGAGCGGAACAGCGATTTGGCGCCGGAGGATCTGCCGATCGTCAACCGTCTCGAGGAGCTTGGCTTTACCGTCGACAGGCTGCTGGACCGCAAGATGGGCCCTCAATCGTTCGACGGCTACGATCTGATCTTTATTTCGGAGACGGTCAATTCCAAGTATGCGAAAAACAATATTCACGTGCTTAAAACGCTGCCCATTCCGATCATCTATAATAAGGGAATTTCGATCGGCGACGCCGGAATGTCGAAAATTTCCGAGAACAGCTCCGCCAAGAAGGAGCTGACGATTACGATCACGAATCCCGACCATCCGCTGGCGGCGGGGCTGAAGGGCGATGTAGACGTCTACTATGCCGCGAACGACATTACCTTCGGCATCCCCGGCGACGACGCGATCGTCGTAGCGACGCTGAAGAGCGACAGCAACAAGGCGACCATCTTCGCCTACGAGAAAGGCGCGAAGAACGTCGACGGCGATACGGTTCCGGCACGCACCGTGTTCTTCATGGCCAAAGCGGGCACGCTCAAGGACAATGCCACCGAAGAGCTGATGGACATTCTCGAAGCGGCGGCGCTGTGGGCCGTTCAATAGAAGCGACGAGGAAAGGACTGTCCTCATCAATCTAAAGGCGCTTGCGCCCGTCTGCCCCTCCTGCGGGCGGACGGACGCGAGCGCAGCGGATCAAGGGGAGCGACAGTCCTTTTTTTGAAATGTCTTCAAAAGGAAAGGCCGGCCGATAAGGCGGTGTTCGTTTGTTATAGTCAGCAAATGTTGTATTTTGTACAACAAAAACGGGGGGATCAAGCGCATTAGCTGCTAAATGTTGTAGAAAGTGCAACATTTCGGGCGATATTCCCGGGTTTGCAGCCCATCTCGCCCAAATTGTTGCACGAAATACAACATTCCCCCTCCACCAGCACGAAGGATACGGAAAATGTTGCATTTTTTGCAGGATTCATTGCCTCATGTGCTCGGGGGTGCCCGGAGAGGGGCTGCACTAACGCGGAGCTTGCGAAGGCTAACGCGGAGTCGGAGCACTAACGCGGAGTTCGAACACAAACGCGGAGTCCGAGCGCTAACGCAGAGTTCGGGGACCGCCGGCCGAGTATCCCTGTCGCAGTGTCCCTGACACTTGCGGTCGGCGAACCCGGGCTGCCGGGAATGGATTGCTCGCCTTGCTGTCTCACGTTGCAAGCCTCGTTTTGCTGGCCGTGGGCTTACCGTTTTGCCGGGCTGACTTGGGCAGATCTTAAGCTAACGCAAGCCACAGCGCTTATTTCATTCGAAACGCTCGATTTGAAATTGTAACGCCAGTGTGCAGCCTTATTTCTCGTTTTGAGCTACCCGATTCAGCGTTTTTGGCAAAATAGCGTACCCAGCCAGCGTTACCTTTTTCAAAGGCTGCGTTTCAGCAAAATAGCGTTCGTCACTTGCGTTAGAGAGGATATGGTGACTCATGGCGCCATGGCTTGCTTGCAGCCCTCGGTTAATGCTGCCTTAGCCATGCCTTGCGGTTCGAGTCATAACCGGTCCCCGCATCCTCGAAAGGACGCCGATAAAAGTTTTTTCTTAAAGCTCGAAGCCGTTTAACCCGGGGGCAAACCAATGAGCTTGTGTACGGATGGGAGGTGGAGCGATTGCGGAAGCAACGTATGCAAGCGGTTTCGCTGCTGTTTGGAAGCCTGTGCCTCGCCGCCGTGGCAGGGGGCTGCTCGCTGCTTCCGGTCGAGGAAGAGGAGCTGGCGCCTCCGCTCGTTCAGCCCGTTCAGGAGACGCTTACCCTCTATGAAGTGAAGCGGGCCAATATCGCAAAGCAAATTACCGGGGTAGCGACATTCGCGTCGGACAAGATGGACTACTTGTATTTCACCGAATCCGGTGGCCGTCTCGTCTCCATGAACGTCAAGCTGAACGATACGGTCAAAGCCGGCGATATTATCGCAACGACGGATACCGACGATCTGGAGACAAAAATTCGGCTGCAGGAAATCGCGATCGAGAAGCTGAAGCTGACCTTGCAGCAGGAAATTTCCGAGAAGGGCGCAGAGGACCCGGCCTTCCGCTCGAAGCTGTACGATCTGGAGAGCGCGCAAATTCAGCTGGAATCGCTGCAAAAGCAGCTCGACAAATCGAGGCTGGTCGCAACCGTAAGCGGAATCGTCACCTATATCGACCCGATTCAGCCAGGCGAGGAAGTGGATGCCTACAAGCAGATCGTGACGATCTCCGATCCGAAGCAAATGAAGCTGATTTATACCGCAGCAAGTCAGAACGATTTGGCCGGCGTTGAGATCAACATGGATGTGGAGGTCAAAATCAAGGACCAGGTATTGACGGGAAAAGTCGTGCAGACGCCGATGACGGCCCCGCCGAACAACAACAAGGCGATCGAGGAGCGGAATGCGAAGTCGCTGATCATTGACGTCAAAGGATTGCCCGAGGATGTCACGATCGGATCGCAGGCCGATATAACGATTGTGACCGAGAAGCGGGACAATGTGATCGTCATCCCGAGAGCCGGCTTGCGCAGCTATATGGACCGCGATTACGTGCACGTGCTCGACGGCGACAGCCGGAAGGAGGTCGATGTGGAGAAGGGGATCGTCGCCGCTACGGAAGTGGAGATTCGCCAGGGGCTCAACGAGGGACAAAAAATCATTTTGGCCAATTGACGGCGGAGGAGGCTCTGAACAATGGCTTTGCTGGTCATGATCCTGCGCAAAATGGTCAATAACAAATGGCTGGAGCTCAGCCTTCTGTTCGGGCTGGTGATTTCCGTGGCGCTGACGAGCAGCATGCCGATTTATACGAATGCCATCCTGCAGCGTCTGCTTATTCAGGAGCTGCGGCAGCTGCAGCAGACGAGCAATCAGTATCCGGGGATATACTGGGTATCCGCTGCCCTGTCGGCCGACGACCCGAAGAAGCATGCCAAAATTTCCGAAACCGACGAATTTATGAAGGAAGCCGGCGGCAAGTTCGGTCTTCCCGTCCAGCAATACGTCCGCGAGCGGGCTACATCGCGCTACGCTCTCGTTCCGGCCGAGCCGGACCGTGTCGACGGCACCCGGCAACGTTCGGCGAATATCAGCACGATCGAAGGAATGGAGGAGCATATCCGCCTCGTCGATGGGCGGCTCCCGGCCAAGGAGCCGGTCGACGGCGTCTATGAAGCGCTTGTTCCGCAGGAGGCGCTGACCGAGCTCAGCATGGTGCTGGATACGGTGTTTGTCGTCCAGAACGGCGATGCGGCAGAGCCGATCCGGGTGAAGCCGGTCGGCGTGTTCGACCGCAAAGATTATGCCGACCTGTTCTGGTACAACACTCCCGGAAGCTACAAGAACAGCTTCCTGATCGATTTCTCGCTGTTCGAGAAGGATATGACCGTTGCCGGCAAGCTGAATGTGCAGTCCAGCTATTGGTATTACGCCCTGGATTACGCCGGCATGACGCTGGAGTCGACCGGCGATTACCGAAGCAACGACCGGGCGGTCGCCTCGCATATGAAGGAGCGCTACGAATCGTTCGACAGCAACGCTCCAGCGCTCAAAACGATTGCCGCGTATTATGTGAAGGAAGCGAACCTGAGATTAATGCTGTGGTCGCTCAACGTGCCGGTGATGATCATGCTGGCGTTCTATTTGTACATGGTCGCCAACCTGATCACGGAACGGCAAAAGACGGAGATTGCCGTGCTGCGCAGCCGTGGCGCGAGCCGCACGCAAATCATCGTCAGCTACGCGGTGGAAAGTATCGTGCTCGGCGCGATCGCCTTCTTCATCGGACCTTTGCTGGGAGCTCAGCTGACCAAGCTGCTGGGGGCCTCCAGCGGTTTTCTGGAGTTCGTGCAGCGGGCCAGGCTGGACGTCAAGCTGACCCGCGACGCCTGCCAGTATGCGCTGGTCGCCGTATCGGTCTCGCTGGTCATGACGCTGATCCCGGTCTTTCTTGCAACGCGGGTGACGATTGTCGGCCACAAGCAGCAGTCGGCCAGGCAGCAGGGCAACTCCTTTTGGCATCAATTCGGGATCGACGTCATCCTGATCGGCATTTCCTTGTACGGCTTGTACAATTACCGGGTACGCGTCGACGATTTGCTGTCGCTCGGGCTGAAATCGGCCGACCTGCGCGTCGACCCGCTGCTGTTCCTCATTCCGGCGCTGTTCATTCTGGGGATGGGGCTGCTGATCTTGCGGCTGTATCCTTGGCTGATGCGCCTGCTGTTCGGCATCGGGCGGAGATGGTGGCCGCCGTCGCTGTACTCCACGCTGCTGCAGGTCAGCCGGTCGACGAAGCAGTATCAGTTTATTATGGTATTCCTGATTATTACGATTGCTACAGGATTGTTCGGGGCGAGCGCCAGCCGCACGATCAGCAAAAATACGATCGATAAAATCCGCTATGCGGCCGGGGCCGATATGACGCTCAAAATTCGCTGGGAGAACGACGCCCCTCCGGTCATTCTGGTCGGTTTGATGAGCGAGGAAGGAGAAGGGGAGGAGGGCCAGAGCGGGGAGGAGGAAGGTGAGGAGCCGCGCCGGACGCAATATACCGAGCCGTCGTTCCTGCCGTTCACGCAACTGCCCGGCGTGGAGCATGCGGCCAAAGTGTTCGTCAAGCCGAACGCGACCTTTACGCGGGGCGAGGTGACGGATACCGTCACGCTTATGGGCATCGATACGAAGGAATTCGGCCAAACCGCCTGGATGCGCCCCAGGCTGCTCGATCATCATATGAACGCCTACCTGAACCTGATCGCTACGAATCCGTCGGCGGTGCTTGTCTCCCAATCGATGGCCGACGAGTACGGAATCAAGCCGGGAGATACGATTACGGTCGGCTGGCCCCAGGTGGAAGGTACTCCGTTTACCGTCTTCGGCATGGTCGATTACTGGCCGTCGTGGAATCCGAATCCCGGCCCGGGCAGCGCCGTTGCCGTAGAGACGAAGCAAGGACAAACGACGAAAATCAAAAAGCCGATGCTGGTGGTCGGCCATCTGCCGTACATTCAGAACAATCTGGCGCTCGAGCCGTACGAGGTATGGCTTAAGCTGAAGCCGGATGCCAGCAGCCAGGCGATCTACGAAGGAATCGCCGAACGCGGCTACCAGATCGAAGCGCTTCATGACGCCAGACAGGAGCAGATCAAGGCGATCAGGGAGCCGTTTCAGCTGGCGATCAACGGCGTGATGACGCTCGGTTTTCTCATCTCCATCGTGATTTGTTTTTTCGGCTTTTTGCTGTATTGGGTGCTGTCGCTGTTCGCCAGAACGCTGCAGCTTGGCATTTTGCGGGCGATGGGCGTATCCTTCGGCCAGCTGATTGTTATGCTGGCGGGAGAGCAGGCGCTGATCTCGGGAGCGGCGATCATGATCGGCATCGTCACCGGCAATGCCGCCAGCCTGTTGTTCGTGCCGCTGTTCGAGCTGTCGTTCGATCCGAGCACGCAGGTGCCGCCGTTTCAGGTCACGTTCGACCCGCAGGATCAGATCCGGCTGTACTGGATCGTGACGGTTATGATTTCGCTAGGACTAGCTGTGCTCGGCTATATCGTCTCGCGCATCCGCATTCACCAGGCCGTCAAGCTGGGGGAGGACGCTTAGGGGCTAGTATGTTCCATCATTGTTGATTGTTGCCAATTCTGGATAGAAAACGATTTAAGGAGGCGAGCAAAGCATGACAACGCATGCGCCGAATTTGATCCCCGACACCCTACTGCTGGAGGAACGGGCGGGGCACGTGCTCAAGGCGATTATCGGCATGGCCGACGAGGATCACGGATACATACCTTTTTTCGCTGCCAATCTGATGGAGAAGCCCGCATATCTGACCCACGGCGATTGGGATTACGGCTCGAGCCACGGGCGCCTGATCGACGCCCTCATTCTGGCGAGGCACATGACGGGGGATGAGAGCGGGCGCGATATCGAGGAGCGTTACCGGGCCAATTTCCTCAGTTTTTTCAAGGAGGACGGACTCAGCTACCGGCAAAAAAATCCGAAGGCCCCGAACTGGGGGACGACCGCCAACATGATCGACCAGCGGGCCGTTCTTCTGGCGCTGACGACGTGGTACATGACAACCGGCGATCCGAAAATCAAGGAGGTGGCGGATAAGCACGTCGCCGCCCTGAAGCGGATTGCCGTCAAGGAGCGGGACGTCTGGTATTACCCGGCCTCGGAGCATACAACGGAAGGCTGGCCGTCCGCCAATGCCGTTCAGCTGCGGCTTGCCCCGGACCCGGCGGCGTTCTGCGGAAGGCTGATCATGCCGCTCATCAAATACTACGAGCTGACGGGCAATGAGGACGCCTTCGAGCTGTGTCAGTTTTTTGCGGCGATGATCATGGAGCGCAGCGGGGTGTTCCTGCCGGACGGCAGCTTCAATGACGCCCTGGCGTTCCGCAGCGGCCACTTCCATACGCGGATCGGCACGTTGGACGCCCTGGCCCGCTTCGCTTGGCATACGCGGAATGCGTCGATCATCCATTTCGTCAAGAAAAGCTACGATTGGGCGCTGACCCGATGCACCTCATTCGGCTGGACGCCGGGGGATATGCGCGAGCAGGCCTTCGAGCATGAAACATGCTCGCTGGTCGATCTCATTGCCGCCGGCATCATGCTCGCCCGCAGCGGATACACCGAATATTGGGGCGTCGTCGAACGTTTCCTGCGCAACCACTTGACCGAATCGCAGCTGCTGAATCTGGACTGGGTCGTCGACCTGCCGGACAAAAGCCAGGACGATCCCGGCATGAAATCGTACTACAAAGTGGCAGAGCGCGCGCGGGGGGCCTTCGCCGGCTATTCCGCTCCGAACGACTTCTGCTGCGACGTGGCCGAAGGACGGGGCCATACGAACGACCTGCAGACGTGCTGCATCGGCTCGGGGACGCGAGGCCTGTTCATGGGCTGGAGCCATATCGTGACAGAGACGGACGGGACGGTCAGCGTCAATCTGCTGCTGAACCGGGGCTCCCGCTGGCTCGACGTGAGCAGCCATCTGCCGCACGAGGGGCGGGTGGATCTGCTCGTGCATCGGCCGATCAAGCGACTGCTCGTGCGGATTCCGGAATGGGCCGGCTATGCGAAGGTAGCGGCCCGCAGGGAACGCGGGGACGAGGCGTTTGTGCAGAGCGGCAGCGAGCCGAGCATGTGGCTGAACGGGCGCTTCCTCGTGCTGAGAGAGGTTCGCGAAGGGGAGCGGATTACCGTGACGTTTCCGCTCAAGCAGCGGCAGACGGTCGAGCAGGCGGTCGGCCAGCAGTTTATCGCCCAGTGGCGGGGCGACGATGTTATCCGGCTGACTCCCGAAGGGGTGCACCATCCGTTCTACAACCACCGGCAAATATTCGACAAAGCGCCGATGCGCGAGGGAAGCTACCGCAGGCTGGAGAAGGAATTGTACTGGTAAACGGAATGCGAAGCGGCGCTCCCGGCTGCCGGAACGGCAATCGGGAGCGGATTCCCTATGAACATGCTTGCATTCCCCCATTAACTCGCTGGCGGCAAAGTTTTAATGTAAGGGTAGATATCCAACTTCAACAACAAGCAAAGGGTGATGAGATGAAAAGGAGCGTATCTTGGCTGTTATCGCTGTCCCTGCTGGCGTCCGCCTGCCTTCCCGCCGCCCATGCGGAAGAGGCGGGAGCGGCTGCGCCGCCTGCGCCAAGCGCAGCAGTCCCTGCCGCAGCTGCGGAGCCTGTCAAGCTGTCGGACCATTACAGTGATTTGAAGGAATTGCCGAAGGAACTGAGAGAGCAATTCGACTTTTTCATTGCGGCCGGGGCGCTTCAACCGGAGTCGGAAAATTTCTTTGGCGCAGATAAAACGATCACGAACCAGGAATTTATGGAAGTGGCCAAAGTCATTTTTACATTCCCGGATGATAAAACGCTTACAAAAGAGTCGGCCGCACCTGCCGGAGCTGGGGGCTCTCACTCCGCACAGACGGATCGCCAGTCCGGGACGGCGCAGACCGAAGGCGAGTCCGTGACGGCGCAGACCGAAGGCGAGTCCGTGACGGCGCAGACCGAAGGCGAGTCCGTGACGGCGCAGACCGAAGGCGAGTCCGTGACGGCGCAGATCGAAGGCGAGTCCGTGACGGCGCAGACCGAAGGCGAGTCCGGGACGGCGCAGATCGAAGGCGAGTCCGTGACGGCGCAGACCGAAGGCGAGCCCGGCGCAGCGCAGGCCGAAGGCGAGTCCGGGACGGCGCAGGCCGAAGGCGAGTCCGTGACGGCGCAGCTAGACGGAGGCGAAGCCGCGCAACCAGCTGGCGAGGCCGTAGCTACGCCGCCTGCAAATAAGTCCGCCCCCAAGAAGCTGGACTATATCGAGGAATTATACAGAATCGGCCTCGTCAGCCGCACCGGGCGGGTGTATTCCCCTTCGAATACAATAGACCGGCAAAGCCTGGCCAAATATATCGTCACCGCTCTCGGATTTGCGGACGAAGCAAGGAAAGTTGCACCGATTGTCGATACGACCCATTTAAACAGAGACGATGTGAACGAAGAATTAAGAGGCTTTGTGACGCTGGCGCTGCAAAAGAACCTGATGACCAGGCAGGAGAACGGCAGATTTAACGGCGGCCGGATGGCGAACCGCAGAATGCTGGTCCAGGCTGCTTACGAGGCCAGAAAGCTTTACGCCGATATCGCCGCGGTGGAAGCGGGCAACGCGAAAGTCTCCATCAAGGAAGCCAGGCAGTCCGGCGCGAGCAAAGTTTCCGTCTCCTTCGACAATCCGGCTCCTGCAGGCGCATCGCTGACTATCACACGGATCGGCGCCGAAATGAAAGGAGAAGCCGAGTGGTCACCAGACCGGAAATCAGCGACGGTCACGCTCGATTCGAAGCTGACGAAGGGCATCTATACCGCCCAGTTATCCGGTTTGGACGAAGCGCTCGTCGGGACGAAGTCCGTTACATTTGAAGCAGAAGACGAACGGGTCGAAAAGCTGGAATTCGCCAATTCCTCCGATATCTTGCCCCGTTCGAAGGTTACGATCGAGTTTCGCCAGCTCAATCAGTTCGGCGAGCAAACGACGCAGTCGGCCGGCAGCTTCGATATTCGCGTGGCCAGAGGCTTTACGCCGCAATATATGCCGGGCAAGCAGGCATTCACGCTCGATTTGAGCCTGGAGGACCGGGGCATCGGCATTCCGGTTACGATCATCGATCGGGACAACCGGCTGACGCTGACCAAAATATTCCGGCTCGGGGATCGGGCAGTCGTCTCGCACATTGAGCTGGGCCAAATTACTTACAAAGGAAACGAGCCCTTCCTGACGCCCGGCAATAAAGTATACATCTCCTTCGCTGCGTATGACCAGTATGGCTTTCGCGTGTATGATCCGCAGGTGCTGGATGAAGGCATTATTAAACGAATTTCAGGCGGCCGGGTATTCAAGAAAGATTACAGCGCCTTTTACGATTACGACAATGACGACAGCCCCGAATGGGAGCTGGAAGCGCTCGACGATGTGGAGAAGGATACCAAAGCGATCATTGACATGACTGCGCTGTGGAGCGGCCAGACGGTCACGACCGAAATCAGCGTGGTCACTCCGAAGAATGCGGCAACTATCGATTTCGACGACCCGCTGCCGATTCTGGCCGACGGAGATGAGAACAAAATCGTAAACCTGAAAGTCAGGGATTCGGAAGGGTTAGAATTTACTGCAGACGAAATTGCCGAGCTGGCCAAAGCCGGCAAAATCAAGGTGACCAGCACCGGCGGCATCAAGCTGGGATCGGCGTCGGACGACGAAGGCCCGATCGGCATCACCCGCAACAAAGGAACCATTCGCATTCAGAATGTAAGGGGAACAGGAAAAGCAACCATCGAAGTAAGGCTTACGGATACGAACAAAACCGCCACGGCCGAGTTTACGCTCAGGCCGGAGCGCGTGCCGGTCCAAATTGCAGCGGAGGAGACGTCCATTCTGTCGATGATCGTCCGCAGCGACAAAGCGGTGGAGAAAACGACCAAGTTCACGATTCGGGACCAATACGACGAGGTTTACAATCTGAACAAGCCGGAGTACGCCGTCGACTTCACGCTGAACAAATACAGCGGCGCCGAGGGAGCCTTCACAGGCAAGCATGGCGGCAACAGCAAGATCATTTTGAATGACAAGCAGAACACCGTCCGGGTGCCGCTGAAGGACGCTTCGCAAAACTTCACCTTCATTGCCGATAAGAAGGAAGCCGGGATGTATAGAGTTACGGCAAGGATCGTCAAGGTCGTCCCCGATGACCAGGAGACGGACCTCTCCCAATGGAGGGTCACCCGAACGATGGGCAGCGGCATTGCCTGGGCGGAGTCGCACACATACGATGAGGTGGCGGATGATTTGCGCTACGAGATCGAGGTTCAGGGCGGCACGAAAGTATTCGCCACAGGCAAATATTTGGTCGACCGCGAAGTCGAGACAGGCAGGACGAAAGACATGGACAACGAGAACGCGACACCGGCCGATGCGGAATATATTTTCAAGCATTACAACAACCTGGCCCCGTCCGTGTCGGTGCTCGTCAAGGACAAGAACGGCACGCGGGTCGACGTTCCGGGCGTTTCGATACGCAGCGGCTCGGTATCCGATCATACGGTCATCGCCATCGACAATTCCGGCGCCACGAAGCGTCTGCTCGGGCTGAATCCGGGGACGGCGACGGCGACGTTCGCGATCGATACGCCGAGCGGCACGAAGCTGGCCACTGCCGATATCACCGTGTTCCTTTCCAGTCTCATGTTCAAAGAACTGAAGGCCGGCAACAATAACCAAACCAAAAATGTGAATTACCACGAGCTGACAGACCGTTTTATTTGGGACAAAAAGCTGATGGGCAACCTTCAGGTCATCGATACGGACGGCAACAGCTTTACCAACTCGGCTGAATTCGAGCTAGACAAAAACAGCGAAGGGCTAACACCTTTCCTGGAAAGCTTTGGCGTGCAAATTACGCTGTCCGACGTGACTTACAAGCCGGGCACCCCGGATGAGCAGAAGGATAAGATCGAGATGACCAAGGATTACAAGCTCGTCTTTACCCCTCACGATCCGAATCAAATCAATCTGGAGAGCTTCAAGCTGACGATGTCCGGGCCGTACGACAAGAGCGCCTCGACGATCATCAGTGTCAAGTGATGGCCTGAGCCTGACCGGCTTAAGCCTGGTGAACGGCGCATTGGCGAACGAGATTCGTGCAACGTCACCGCATGACCGAAAGGCCCCTGCCGCATGGCGGGGGTCTTTTCGCCTGCCGCGTGCCCGAAGACTGATGTACAGGCGGCAAGCGCCTCCGGCTCTCCAGCATTGGCGCAATCGGCCTATAATGACGGTCGAATCCGCTGCTTTTTTTGCTTGCCCCCGCTCGTATACTTGCAATAGGCGCGCATAGCGGGCTATCTTTTCGCTGTTGTCCGAAAGGCTGCTTTAGCGTTGTGACAATGACTGGGGGTGAACCGTTTGGCTAAAAAACGGTATGCGATCTGCGGCGTAAGCACAAGGGCCAACGGCATGTTTATTCGCCCGATGCTGGACACGTTTCAACCGCACTGCGAGATCGTCGGATTGCTCGATGCCGATCCCGGCCGGTTCGCCAATTGCTTCCGCAAATTTCCGGCCATCAGCGGGGCGCCGACGTATATGCCCGATCAATTCGACCGGATGATTCAGGAGACGAAACCGGACGTCGTGATTGTCGCCGGACCGGACCATACCCATGCCGATTATATTGTACAGGCTCTGCAACGCGATCTGGATGTCATATCGGAGAAGCCGATGGTGACGAGCAGCGCGGATTGCCGGCGGGTTCTGGAAGCGCAGAGCCATAGCAAGGGCAAGCTGACGGTCGCTTTCAATTACCGCTACAACCCGATACATACGCGCATTAAGGAGCTGGTGCGCGATGGGCGGATCGGCACGGTGACGACGATCGATTTGAACTGGTATCTCGATACGTATCACGGCGCGAGCTATTTCAAGCGGTGGAACCGGAAGCGGAGCGCCTCCGGCGGTCTTTCCGTACACAAGAGCACGCATCACATCGATCTTGTCAACTGGTGGATCGGGCAAAAGCCGGTCGAGGCGTTCGCCTACGGGGCGCTCCATTATTTTGGCCCGCAGGGCGAGCTCAATCCGCTCAAGGAGGACGGCCGATACTGCGGCACATGCCGGGTGAAGCGGGACTGCGCCTATTACGCGCGCTGGTCCTCGCGCAGCAAAATCATCGTGCCGGAGGACGATCATTTGTCCAATATGGATGCGGTGCCGGGCGGAGCGTCCGGGTATCGGGCGGACGCCTGTATTTTCGATTCCGAGATCGATATCGAGGATGCGTACGCGGCGGTCGTCAAGTACGACCGGGGGGCGATGCTTAGCTACTCGGTCAATTTCTCGCTGCCGTATGAAGGATACCGGCTGGCCATTAACGGCACGAAGGGCCGGATCGAAACGATGGAAGTGATGTCGGGGCGCGCGGCGTTTCCGACAAGCGGGCAAACGATCGATTATTTTCCGCTGTTCGGCGGCAAAGAAACGATCCATGTCGTTCCCCGGCCGGGAGGGCACGGGGGCGGCGATCCGCTGCTATTGGAGGATCTGTTCCTCGGGCCTGATCCGGGCCTGCCGGACGATATCCTGGCGGGCGCGGAGGCGGGAGCGCTGTCGGTGCTGACTGGGGAAGCGATCTGGAAATCGGCGCATAGCGGCAGGCCGGTGCGGATATCCGAGCTGCTGGCCTGCGAATGTTCGGAGGAGGAAACGGGATGGCAGAAGCTGAGCAGATGAACTTGTACGAGAAGCTGGGACAATCGGGCATCGCCAATTTCGATGTGAAAAGCCAGCTGCCCAGATGGGTATACGAAGCCGCGATGCGCGCCGCCGCCAAGGGGGAAGAAGCGCGCGCGGCGATTCGGGATATAGAAGGGCTGAAGCGGCGCCAGCAGTACATCCGCGAAGGGATCGAGCGGTGCATCGGCGGTCTGCCCGAATCCGCTTCCCCGCTCAGGCCGAAAATTACGGGGACGGTTGCAGGCAATGGCTTTCGCGTCGAGAAGGTGATCTTCGAGCCGCGGCCTTGCGTCTATGCAACGGCGAACCTGTACATCCCGGACGGGACGGACGGTCCCCGCGGGGCCGTGCTGCTCTTGTGCGGCCACCGCGAGCAGGCCAAGCATTGCGACGAATATCAGACGGTGTGCCACTACCTGGTGCATGCCGGCCTCGTCGTGATGGCGCTGGACCCGGTCGGCCAAGGCGAGCGGTTCGGCTATTACGACCCGGCCACGCGGCAGGCGCCGATGACGAGCGTGACGGAGCATGAGAACGTCGGCCGCCAGTGCATTCCGCTGGGCGACAGCCTGGCTCGATACATGCTGCACGATGCGCTGCGGGCGATCGATTATTTGCAGACCCGGCCGGAGGTGGACCCGCAGCGCATCGGCGTCACCGGCCACTCCGGAGGCGGCACGCAGACAGCGCTGCTCATGATGTACGATCGGCGCATCGCCGCCGCCGCTCCCGGCGGCTTCATCATGAACCGTCCGTATTTCTTGCTCACCGGCAAGGCCCAGGACGCCGAGCAGAAGTGGCCCGGCTTCTCGGCGCTCGGCCTCGATCACGAGGATATCGTGCTGGCAATGGCGCCGCGTCCGGTGCGCATTCTGGCCACGACGTTCGATTCGGTTCCGATCGAAGCGCCGCGTCATAATGTGGCCGTCAACCGGAGATTTTGGGAGATGCACGGGCGGGGCGGCGACCTGGACATTTTCGAGGAGGAGAATGTGCACCGCTTTTCTCCCGGCCTGGCGAGGGCGGCGGCCGAATTTTTCGCCAGGCATCTGCTCGGCCGGGCGGCGGAGCTGGCGGATGCGGACATTCGCTTAATTCCGGCCGAGCAGCTGTGGTGCACGCGCAGCGGCCAGGTGATGGGCGAGCTGGAAGGAGCCAAAAGCACGCATGACGAGACGCTGGAGCGGCTTGCGGCATGCGAGAAAGCCCGGCAGTCGTACCCGGAGGCCGAGCGGAAGCGGCGAGCGCTCGAATGGCTGAGCGCCCGCGTCTTTGCTCCCCGGCAAGGCTGCGAGCTGAATCCGCGCTTGGCGGGCGGCGGCGAGGTGAACGGGCTGTGGGTTATCCGCACCGTCTGGTGGAGCCAGCCGGGGCTATTGAACCACGGGCTGCAGTTTTTCCCCGCCAGCGCCGCGCAGCGCAAGCTGCCGGTGACGATCGCGGTGTGGGACGGCGGCACGAGCCGGCTGGCGGAGCATGCGGAGTGGATCGAAGCGACGTGCGCCTCGGGGCGGATGGCGCTTGTGCTCAATCCGACGGGCATCGGGGCGCTGCTGCCGCATCTGAACTCGCCGACGGAGAAGCCGTTCAAGCGCTTCGGCGTGATGGACCGGCATACCGACGAGCTGATGTGGCTCGGGGACAGCATGGCGGCGCTGCGCACCTTCGACGTGCTGCGGGCGGTGGAGCTGGCTGCCGGTCTGAAAAACGCCGACCCCAGCGATATTCGCCTGTACGGCAGCGGCCGCTATGCGATCTATGCGGGGCTGGCCGGATTGCTCGATGCGCGCGTGCGCGGCGTCCGAATGGACCGGCCCATAAGCAGCCTGGCCGACTGGATTCGCGAGCCGTATTACGACGAGACGGATTCCCTCAGCTTCCTGATTCCGGCGATGCTGCGCTATTTCGATTTGCCGGATATGGACAGATGGCTTGCGGAAGAAGGAAGACTGTCTGCATCTGACAACGAAGCGGCATGCCCTTCGGCAGGCTGAATAGGAGGTTGAAGCGATGTCCACCGTGGTAGCGGTTTATACGGGGCAAGGCCTGGCGGAACGGATTCAGGCCGTTTTCCGCGAGGTGCTGCCGGACAGCCGGCTTGTCAATATCATGGACGACAGCCTGATCGGCGACGTCATTCGCGCCGGCCGAGTGACGCCGGAGGTGACGCGCCGGCTCGTACAATATTATCGCCATGGCGAAGAGATCGGCGCCGACGTCATCCTCAATACGTGCTCGTCGGTCGGCGAAGTGGCGGATTGGGCCCGCCCCATGTTCGCTACGCCGATCGTCAAAATCGACGACGCCATGGCCCGGGAAGCGGCCGGGCGGTTCGAGCGCATCGCCGTGCTGGCCACGCTGCCGACGACGCTGGAGCCGACCCGGCGGCTGCTGGAGCGGGAGGCGGCCAGCCAGGGCCGCTCCGTCCAGGTGCTGAGCCTGCTGGCGGAAGGAGCGTACCAGGCGCTCGTCTCGGGGCGGCCTGAGGAGCATGACCGGCTGATCCTGGAGGCGGCCGCTTCCGCCGAGGGCCGGGCCGACGTGCTCGTGCTCGCGCAAGGGTCGATGGCGCGAATGGAGGAGACGCTGCAGCAGGCGTCCGGCCTGCCGACCTTCTCCAGCCCCCGCCTCGGCGTCCTGGCCGTTCGCTCCGAGCTCGCCAGGCTGGGGAAAATGGCGCCGTAGGTTTTGAACGCAGCCTATATCCGGGCTTCATCAACATCATCATCCCGAACGGAAGGAGGCGGATAGCGATGAGCGAAATGATCGCCTCATATTGGATCGAGACGGCTTATTCGCTGGAGCAGGCCGCCGACATCATCGTCAGCGAGCAGTCGACGGGCACGTTCACGCCGCTGCCGAACGAAACGGAGAGCCTGAAGCGGCGGCACCGGGCCCGCATCGCGTCGATCGAGCCGCTGGAGACGGCCGCGCTGCCGGCGCTCCCCGGGGCGAAGGTGCCGCCCGGCAGCAAGGGCGAATACGTCCGCGGCATCGTCAAGATCGCTTTTCCATATGACAATATCGGCCCGTCCATCCCGAATGTGCTGGCGACGGCGGCGGGCAACCTGTTCGAGCTGGAGGAGCTGTCCGGCATCCGGCTGCTCGATCTCGAACTGCCGCCGTCGTTCCTCGAGCGATATGAAGGTCCGCGCTTCGGCATCGCCGGCACGCGGCAGCTGACCGGCGTCTATGGCCGGCCGATCATCGGCACGATCATCAAGCCGAACATCGGCCTGAGCGTGGAGGAACTGCGGGGGATCGTGCGCGAGCTGGCTTCCTCGGGCATCGACTTCATCAAGGATGACGAGGTGCACGGCAACCCGCCGTACGCCCCGCTGGCCGAGCGCGTGAAGGCGGCGATGGAGGAAATCGAGCGGGCGGCCGACCGCACCGGCAAAAAGACGATGTACGCCTTCAACATTACCGACGATATCGAGCCGATGCTGCGCCATCTCGATACGGTCGTCAAACACGGCGGCAATTGCGTGATGGTCAGCATCAACAGCATCGGCTTCGCCGGGCTGGCCCATCTGCGCAAGCAGGCTCCCGTCTGCATTCACGGCCACCGCAACCAATGGGGCATGATGTCGCGCTACCCGTATCTTGGCATGTCGTTCAGCGCCTATCAGAAGCTGTGCCGCTTGTGCGGCGCGGATCATCTGCACGTCAACGGGCTGAACAACAAGTTCTACGAAAGCGATGCTTCCGTCATCGGCGGCGTGCGCGATTGCTTGACGCCGATGTTCGCAGAGCGGGATACGGCGCTGCCGGTGCTGTCCTCGAAGCAGTGGGCCGGAGCCGCGCCGAGGACATATGCCAGGCTGCAGACGGTCGATCTGCTGAACATTGCCGGCGGAGGCATTCACGGCCATCCGGGCGGGCCCGGCGCCGGCTACCGCAGTCTCGTGCAAGGCTGGGAGGCGGCTGTCGCTGGCATACCGCTTGAGACGCATGCGGAAGCCCATTGGGAGCTCAAGCAGGCCATCGAGACGTTCGGTTAATTGGCCGGCAGCCGGCCTTGCGGACATTGGAGGAAGGCGGGAAGCGGATGAGGATCTGTTATTACGGGGACGACTTTACCGGCTCGACGGATGCGCTGGAGGCTCTGGCGGCGGCCGGGCTGCGAGTCATCCTGTTCATGGATGTGCCGGACCCGGCTGTCTGGAAGGAGCGGTTCGCCGATTATGACGGCTTTGGCGTGGCCGGCGTCAGCCGCACGATGTCTCCGGCGGCGATGGAGCGGGAGCTGCCGCCTGTTTTGAGCGCGCTGCGGGCATTTGGCGCGCCGATCACGCATTACAAAATATGCTCCACCTTCGACTCGTCGCCGGACATCGGCAGCATCGGCAAAGTGATCGAGCTCGGGCGGCAGGCGTTCCCGGAGCAGCGCTGCATGCCGGTCGTGGCCGGCTTGCCTGTGCTGAAGCGTTACACCGTGTTCGGCAATCATTTTGTCGGAGCGGAGGGCGTGCGGCTCGACCGGCATCCGAATACGGCGAACCATCCGGTTACGCCGATGCAGGAAGCGGACCTAAGGGTTCATTTGGGCCGGCAGACGGCGCTGCCGGTCGGGCTGATGTCCGTGCTCGATCTGGAGCTTGACGGGGCGGAACTGGAGAGGCGCTTCGAACATGCGGCAGCCGGGCACGATATTGTGCTGTTCGACGTGCTGTCGGAGGCGCATCTGGCGAAGATCGGCGCTCTGCTGTCGCGCCTGGGCGAGCGGGGCCCGGCCTTCGCCGTCGGCTCGTCCGGCGTGGAATATGCGCTGGCTGCCCATTGGCGGAGCTGCGGCCTGCTTCCTTCCGAGCCCCCGCGTTGGCAGGCCGGTTCCGCGGAGCGGCTGCTTGTCGTATCCGGGAGCTGTTCCCCGGTAACCCGCGCCCAAATCGAGTGGGCGCTGGCGCATGGCTATGCGGGCATGCGCATCCCGGCAGACTGCCTGCTGGCGGACGGGCTGGAGGCAGCGCAGCCGCTGCTCGCGGAGGCGAAGCGCCTGCTTCGCGACGGCCGCAGCGTCATCCTGTACACGGCGCTCGGTCCGGACGACGACGGCATCGCCGAAGTGCGCAGCCGCCTGCGGAGCCGGGCGGCTGAACCGGCCGCGAGCGGACAGCGGCTTGGCGCCCGGCTCGGCGATCTGGCGAAGGAGTTGATTACGTCTGCCGGATTAACCCGGGCCGTCATCGCCGGCGGCGATACGTCAGGCTTCGCTGTGCAGCGGCTCGGTGGCTACGCCCTGGAGATGAAGGCGCCGCTCGTGCCCGGAGCGCCGCTGTGCCGCGTCTTGTCGCGGAACGAACAGCTTGACGGCCTGGAGCTCGTGCTCAAAGGCGGGCAGGTCGGCCCGCCGGATATGTTCGAGCGGGTGCGGACAGGAAGGGCGTAACGATTTTTTGGAAGGAAGGCGGGATAACCCAGATGATGCAGCGTCTCAAGCTTATTTCGCGGGAATTCGCCGGCTTCGAATCGTCTTTTGCCGTTCAGGCGGATCGTTTCGAGCGCCTGTCGGGATGGCGGGTGGAGCGCGAATTCGAAGAGATTCACCGGCTGTACGATCGCATGATCGCCGGAGAGGAAGCGTTTTCCGGCAAATATGATCTGTTTCTTTGCGTGACCGACTGGCTGCCGGAAGCGATTCGGCGGGGGCTGCTGCTGCCGCTAAGCGAGTATCTGCAGAGCGATCCTCCCGAGGGCTGGCCGGAGGCCTGGTCCCCGAGCATGCGCGGGCTGCAGACGGGAGAGGACGGTCAAATCTACGGCATCGCCTACCACGACGGGCCGGAAATGTTCATCTACCGCAGCGATTTGTTCGCCGATCCGCTGGAGCAGTCGGCCTTCCTCGAACGATACGGCTATCCGCTCGGCGTGCCGGAGACGTGGAGCCAGTTTGTCGATGTCGCCCGCTTTTTTACCCGTCCCGAGGAGGGGTTGTACGGCGCATTAACCGCATCGTATCCCGACGGGCACAACAACGTATACGATTTTCTCATTCAGCTGTGGAGCCGGGGAGGCGAGCTGGTCACGGCCGATTGGCGGTCCGCGTTCGACGATCGCATCGGGCATGAAGCGCTGCAGTTTCTGGTCGATCTGATTCATGTTCATCAGGTAGTGCCGAAGGAAGCGCTGAAGATGGACAGCGTGAGAAGCGGCGACCATTTCGCGCAAGGCGGGATCGCCATGATGTGGAACTGGGCGGGCTTCGCCGCTGTCGCCGAATTGCCGGGGGTGTCCCGCATCGCCGGCAAGGTTCGCACTGGCCTTATTCCGCGGGGGGACGGACCTTCCGGGCGGCATACGTCGCTCAATATCTACTGGGTGCTGGGCATTGCGGCGGGAAGCCGGAATCCGGAGGCGGCGTACCGGTTTATCAAGGAAACGGCGTCAGCGTCCATGGACAAGGCGACCTCCTTATGCGGCGGCAACGGAACGCGGCTGTCCACATGGCGGGACGAGGAAGTGCGCAAGCGATTTCCCTACTACGAGCAGATTGAGGAAGTGCACAAGCACGTCCGCAGCCCGCTGCCGATTCCGGAATATCCGGCGATCAACGAGGCGCTGTCGCAAATGACCGACGATGCGCTGAATTTGCGCGTCGATGTACCTGAGGCCATCGGCCGGACAGCCCGGCAGGTGAACGATATTTTGAAAAAAGCCGGTTATCGGTGAGAGGAGGAAAAGAGGCCAATGAGCGAGGGAAGAGCTGTGCAGCCCGCAAGCGGGAACGCTGCCGGGAAAGGACGGCTGGCGCTCGATTACAAGCCGCGGCTGCCGGCTGACCGCAGCATGGGGATCGCGATCGTCGGGGCCGGGGACATCGTCGTTAACGCTCATCTTCCAGCCTACAAGCTGGCCGGATTTCGGGTGATCGGCATATACGACATAGACCGTTCCAAAGCGGAGGCGGCGGCCAAGACGCACTCCATCGCGGTATTCGATGAGCTGGCTGCCCTGCTGGCGCATCCCGGGGTGCGCATTGTCGACATCGCCGTGCCGGCGCGATATCAGCCTGCGATTGCACGGCAAGCGGCGGAGCGCGGCAAGCATCTGCTGTGCCAGAAGCCGCTGGCCGAGAGCTACCGCCAGGCCCGGGAGCTGGCCGAGGCGTGCGCCGCTCTCGGCGTCAAGGCGGCGGTGAACCAGCAAATGCGCTGGGCGCCCGGCATTCAGGCCAGCCGCTGCGTTGTCGAGCGGGGCTGGCTGGGGGCCCCGCTGCAGGCGTCGATCCAGGTGAACGTGCTGACGCCGTGGGAGCTGTGGCCATGGCTGTCGCACATGCCGACCCTGGAGGTGATGTACCACAGCATTCATTACCTCGATGCGATCCGTTATGTGCTGGGCACGGCCCCGGAATACGTCTATGCCGACGGAGCCAAATATCCGGGCCAAACGTACGCCGGAGAGACGCGAACGATGATTCATCTCAAATTTCCCGGCGAAGTGCGCGGTCTGATCCATGACAGCCACAACAACCGGATGCCGCAGGACGATTGGTACGCCACATTCCGCTTTGAAGGGACAGAAGGCGTCGTCAAAGGAACGAACGGCGCCTTGTACAACTATCCGCACGGCCGGGAGGATACGATCGCCTTGTACAGCGAGCGGCTGGAGCCGGGCTGCCTGTACGCGCCGACGCTGGAGGGGCGCTGGTTTCCGCACGCGTTCATGGGAACGATGGGCGAGCTGATGCGGGCTATTGAGGAGGACCGCGAGCCGGTCAACAGCCTGGCCGACAATTTGCTTACGCTGCAGACGGTCTTTGCCGCCTACAAGTCGATGGCCGAGAACCGTCCGGTCTATTTGGAGGAAATCGCGGCAGCTGCCACATAAAGGCCGCCCGCGCCAGCATAGCCGATCTTCCGGCTGTCCGGGCAGGCTGCAGAAGCGTTCGCTGCCCAAATTTGTAACATTTTGCTATGAAAATGTTAAAGTTCACCTACAAAGGCGCTCCTTTCTTTGGGCGATGTTGTTCGGACGAACCCCATCCTGCCAAAGAGGGGGGGCCTTCTCGCGTTTCCGGCTATCCATTTGTTAATTTTTTAGCTCTTTTTTTGCCTTCGTTTGACAACGATCTTCATTAATATGCTTTAATAGTTTTGTACAATGAAAGCGGATTTATGAGTGCCAATATTCCGGCTGCAGCGCGACTTGGCCATTACTAGTATCGCGAGGCAGCGGGATTGGCAGCATATAGCGGCCTGGAAAGAGCGGGCAGGCTGCACAACAAAGGAGGAATTCGCATGGATGTATGGCTGACCTATGCGCCTTATATTTGGTTCGATCTGAAGGAGCCGTTTTATCCCGAGCGTGTTGGCGTAACGGTCATCACTGAACCGGGGGACTCGCCATCTTTTCGCCGCAGCTTTCCTTTTACGCAAAAAGGCTTGCAGCAAATTATCGAATATGCGATTTGGTGGGATTACGAGATCGGGCATCTGTATGAGCTGGAGCATGTGTGGGTGTATGTCGGAAGCAACGGCGAGGTGCTGGACTGCGAAGCCAGCTTTCACGGGCGGGTGTTGAAAGGATTGCGCAAGGATAGAAGCAACTTGCTTGACGCAACGCATGTGCAGCTGTATTCGCAGCCGGGCAAGCACGCATTTTCGCCGCTGCCGGAGCTGTTCGAGCTGCTGCCCGATGCCGAGGCGGCGGCAAGCGCGCTCGCCGGCAACGATGGCCTGCTGATTAACGAACTATTCCAGGACAAGCTCTCTACGAATGAAGAAATTAATGGATGGGTACGGCGCTATCTTCAAACCTATGCATTTTCTCCGGCTTTTGCTTACAAGCAGCATCCGCTTTCGCCGCAGCTGTTTACAAGCTGGGAGCAGCTTAAAGAGGAAATACCGCTGCGCATTGCAGCAAGAGTGAAGCAGTTGGCAGAGCTGTACGGGGCGCGGTAACCGGAAGGAGGGACAGCAGGATGGGCGAACGGCGCCGCAGGCATAACAAGGCTGGACCAGTTCCTGAAACTTGATAGAAAATTTAACTTTGCTAAAGCGATAAAGCGAAGTGCGATCTTCTGTACCAGGAAAAACATCTGCTGACCGCGGCCGCTCATCCCTGAATAGACGACGATAGACGTTTTTCTTAATCATTGACATTTCTAGTTTTTGGGTGATACGATGGCGTTGTGTGCAATGAAAACGATTTCTGTTAAGCGAAAATAAAGCTGCTGTCTTGGGGAGGAATTCGCTTTGGTTCATTCGGAACAGGAACAACAGGTCGAGCGTTGGGGCATGCTGGAGCTTGCTTGTCCCGGGCCGGCCGCTGGCAATCCGTTCGCGGATTGCGAGCTGTTTGCCGATTTTCGGCATGGCGGCCGGACGGTGCGGGTGCGCGGATTTTATGACGGCGGGGGCGTGTACAAGCTGCGCTTCATGCCGGATGCCGTCGGCGAGTGGAGCTTTGTCACCAGGAGCAGCTCGCCGGAGCTGGACGGGATTGCGGGAAGCTTCCGCTGCACGCAGCCTTCGCCCGGCAACCGCGGCCCGGTGCGCGTGCGGGACGAGTATCGCTTCGCCTACGAGGACGGCACCCCTTACGTCCCCGTCGGCACGACCTGCTACGCCTGGACTCATCAGAGCGAGGCGCTGCAGCGGCAGACGCTGGACACCTTGCGCAGCGCGCCGTTCAATAAAATCCGCATGTGCCTTTTTCCGAAAAAATACAGCTTTAACAGCGTCGAACCCGACCTGTTCCCCTTCTCCGGCAATCGCGAGGCAGGCTTTGATTGGAGCCGCTTCAATCCGGCCTATTTCAGCCGCCTGGAGGAAAGGCTGCGCGAGCTGCAGGAGCTCGGCATCGAGGCGGACCTGATTCTGTTCCATCCTTATGACAAGGGGCATTGGGGCTTCGATGCGATGGACAGCGAGGCCGACGACCGGTACGTCCGCTATGTTGTCAGCCGGCTTGCCGCGTTCCGCAACGTATGGTGGTCTCTGGCGAACGAATACGACTTCATGAAGGCGAAGACGATGAGCGATTGGGATCGCTTGTTCCGCCTCGTGCAGCAGGAGGACCCGTACGGCCATCTCCGCTCGATCCATAACGGCACGGGCATGTACGATCCGGAGAGCGTCGTCATGTACGACCATGCCAAGCCGTGGGTGACCCACTGCAGCATCCAGCATTGGGACGTGAATCTAACCCCGGTGTGGCACCGCCTTTACCGCAAGCCAATCGTCATCGACGAATGCTGCTACGAAGGCAACGTGCCGCAGCGCTGGGGCAACATAACGGCCGAGGAGATGACGCGCCGTTTCTGGGACGCTGCGGCCAGAGGGGGGTATGCCGGCCACGGGGAGACTTATTTGCACCCGGAGGACGAAATTTGGTGGGCCAAGGGAGGCAGGCTGTACGGGGACAGCCCGGCGCGCATCGCGTTCTTGCGCCGCGTGCTGGAGGCGGCGCCGGAAGGCTGCCGGCCGATCCCGGCTTTTCGCGACGTGCCGACGATCGGCGTGCCCGGCGAGTATTACTTGCTATATTTCGGCATTCACCGCCCCGCCTACCGCATGATCGAGCTGCCGCCGGACGTATCGTTTCAGGCCGAGATTCTCGACACGTGGGAGATGACGGCAACGCCGCTGGAGGGAAGGCTGACAGGCTCTTGCCGGATTGAGCTGCCGGGCAAGCCTTATTTGGCCCTCAGAATTTATCGTTCCGAGGCCTGATACCTTAAACCGGGGAGGAAGCAGCGAATGAGGAGCAGGCTGCCCTTCGACGTGCCGATTGCCGATGGAGAAAAAAATCGCCTCATTATTAATACGGATGCCAAGAATGAGGCGGACGACCAGTTCGCAGGTCGTGCATACGCTGCTGATGCCTGCTGACGCCCCGTTTTGACGATGAAACAGTCATTTGGATTCGACGATCCGACGATCCGGCGACCTTCCCGACGGCGGCTGCCAAGTCTTACGGCTTCCAGCCGTCAATAGGCGAATTCCGCCTTGACGGCAGCGCGGATGCGAATCTCCCCCGGCTGGACGGGAGCCGCCGCCGCGGGCGATTCGTAAGCGACTGCGAGCAGCGGAGACGGCTCCGGCGCGCGCGGCTGTTCCTCGACATGGAAGGGGATGTCTTGAACCGCGACGCCCAGCGAGCGGGCGATTACCGAAGCTTTGCGGCGGGCGTCCGCCACCGCAAGCGACAGCGCGCGGTCGTAATAAACGGCCGGTTGCGATACGGAGAAGCGGATGTTCGTGACGGAGTTCGCGCCGCTGGCGACGGCCGCGTCGACGATAAGCCCTGTGCGGTTCATGTCTCTGACCGTAATTTGCAGCAGATGTGTAACCCGGTAGCCGAGGAAGATCGGTTTGCCGTCCTCGTACCGGTACTGCGGCTCGATGCGGTAGGCGACCGTCTGCATGTTTTCCGGCGGAATGCCCAATTGCCGCAAAGCTTGAATGATTCGCGAGACGTCGGCCGTATTGCGGCTTTGCGCCTGATGCAGGCTGGTCTCCTCCGTCACCGCCCCCAGCACGATGTCGGCCTGGTCGGGAGGCGCCGCTGCTTCCCCCTCGCCGACCACCTCGATGACGCGCCGATGATCGCGCACGAAGGGGGCGTCTGCGCCCGCAGCGGGATTTCGTGTTTGACGATACATACTTCCACCGCCTCTGCAATATTGGTAACCATTATATGTACGGCGGCAAGCGGCCATTCATTCGCGGAATTCGCGCCGCCCCCGCTTCAAGCATTCCGTATACGGCTTCCGGCCGCGGAATGTTTTTGTTTGTTTGTTTGTTTGCTATCCGGTCGTGCAGTCCCTTCCAGAACGGTTCCTTCCTGCGCTCTCGCCGAAGCTTCCGAATCTCTAACGCCAGTGACAAACGCTATTTTATTGAAATGCAGCCTTTGAAAAATGTAACGAAACGTAGTATCGCTATTTGGCCAAAAATGCTGAATCGGGCAGCCTAAATTGCCAAATAAGGCCGCCCACTTGCGTTATCATTTCAAATCGATGGTTTCGAGGAAAATAAGCTCTGTGGCTAGCGTTAGCTTAGGGTTCGCCCGGCAAAACAGCACCCTAGGCTAGCAAGCATTGAATCGCTCGTCATAGATGTCTAGCTTGAAAATAGCGCTTGGTGCGCGGCCCGTTTTCATCTTCTGATGGTGCCGCACCAGCGTCATAGGTGTCTAGCTTGAAAAAATTGGACGGACCCCTCCGGCGAATTTTTTAACACCGAAGGTGACGGGCCGATGACGATAGGAATCGTTCGTCATCGGCGTCTATCCGAAAAAAAACAAGTGACATTTCATGTCAATCGGAGTATGTTTTATATAGCGACACTAAATACTTTCGGAGCGATTCCGCGATCATATGAGGTGAGGGGGAGATACGCTTGTCGTTTTTGCAAAAATACGCGCGCAAGCATTGGCGTTCGTTCATGGTTGCGCTGCTGTTTCTGACCTGCGAGGCGATTGCGGACCTGCTGCAGCCGACGATTATGGCCAGCATCATCGACGTCGGTGTTGCGAATAACGATATGGACTACGTCCTGCGCCTGGGGGGCGTCATGCTGCTCATTACCGGGCTTGGCGCGATCGCGGCTTCCGGCCGCAACATTATGGCCAGCCGCGTGTCGCAAAAATTCGGCGCCGAGCTGAGATCCGACCTGTTCGCCAAAATTCAGTCGCTGTCTTTTGAAAGCGTCGACAAATTCGACCGGGCCTCGCTTGTGACCCGGCTGACCAACGACGTGACGCAGGTGCAAAACTTTACGAACGGGATGATGCGCATTTTCGTCAAGGCGCCGCTCATTTGCATCGGCAGCCTCATCCTGGCGACGCGCCTGAATCCGCAGCTGGCGGTCGTGCTTGCCGTCGTTGTGCCGCTGGTAGCGGTGCTGATCGCGCTGAACATGAAGATCGGCTTTCCGCTGTTCGGAAAGGTGCAGAGGGCGCTGGACCGGGTAAACGGCGTCATGCGGGAATATTTGTCGGGGATTCGGGTCGTCAAGGCGTTCAACCGGTACGATTACGAAATGAACAAATTTGACGGCGTGAATCGGGAATACGGCCAGCAGGCGACGACGGCTATGCGCGTGATGTCGATTTTTAATCCGGGCATTATGCTGCTTGTCAATTTCGGCATCGTCGCCGTCATCTGGCTTGGCGGCATGCGGGTCGACGCTGGCCGGATGGAGGTGGGCAGCATTATCGCCTTCATCAACTATATGACGCAAATTTTGTTCTCGCTGATGATGATCTCCAACGTGTTTACTATGTTCGTGAGGGCGAAAGCTTCGGCGGGGCGGATCGGGGAAGTATTCTCGCAGCAGGACAGCCTGACGTGGCAAGAGGGCGCCGACGCTGTAAAGGCGGGCGAACGCGGCAGTATCGAATTCGAGAATGTCAGCTTCTCCTACAGCGGCATGTCCGGCGATCCCGTCCTGAAAAATGTCACGTTCTCCTGTAAGGCCGGGGAGACGGTAGGCATCATCGGCTCGACCGGTTCGGGCAAAACGACGCTCGTCAGCCTCATCCCGCGCTTCTACGACGCGACCTCCGGCACGGTGAAGGTGAACGGAGTGGATGTCAAAGAGATCGAGCCCGGCAGGTTGAGGGAGCGCATCGCTGTCGTGCCGCAAAAGACGGTGCTGTTCACGGGCACGGTGCTGGAGAACCTGCAGATGGGCCGGGAGGACGCCACCCGGGAGGAAATCGAACAGGCCGCCGTCATGGCCGAGGCACACGGGTTTATCGCCGCTTCCCCCGAAGGCTACGGCAGCCGGATCGGGCAGGGCGGGGTGAACTTCTCCGGCGGGCAAAAGCAGCGCCTGTCGATTGCCCGGGCGCTCGTCCGCAATCCGGAAATTTTGATTCTCGACGACTGTACGAGCGCGGTCGATGTGGCGACGGAAGCGCGGATCAAGGAGTCGCTTCGCAAGTACGCCGCCAATCTTACCTGTCTGATCATTGCCCAGCGCATCGCGTCGGTCATGGACGCCGACCGCATCGTCGTGCTCGATCAGGGCCAGGTCGTCGGAGTCGGCCGGCACGGCGAGCTGCTGCACAGCTGCCCTGTGTACCGGGAAATTTACCAATCGCAGATGGGAAAGGAGATGCCGCCCTATGTCCCGGCAACATGAATCTTCGTCCGGCCGGCGGGAGCCGGCGAACGTCCCGTTGATCGGCGGACCGGGAAGGCCCGGCGGTCCCGGAGCACCGGGGCTCGGCGGCCGCGGACCGGTCGTCAAGCCGAAAGATTTCAAAGGCACGCTGAAAAGGCTGTGGTCGCATATCGGGCGGGAGAAGCGATGGCTCCCGGCGCCGGCCTGGTCGACTTCGGGGTACTGAAGCTGCTCGCGCTGGCGCTCGTCATTGTCTACGTAGCCGACGGGCTGCTGACCTTCCTGCAGGGATGGCTGATGGCGGGCATCTCGCAGCGCATCGTAACGGCGCTCAGGGGCATGCTGTTCGGGAAGCTGCAGAAGCTGCCGCTCGGCTATTTTGACGCCCGCCCGCACGGCGAGGTGATGAGCCGGCTGTCGAACGACATCGATAACGTCAGCACGACCGTATCGCAGTCGACTCTGCAGCTGATGAGCGGCTCGATCGCGATCGTCGGCTCGCTCGTCATGATGCTCGTGCTCAGCCCGATTTTGACGCTGGCCAGCCTGATTACCGTGCCGCTCGTCTATTTGCTGGCGCGCACGATCACGAAGCGGACGAAGGTGCTGTTCAAGGAACAGCAGGCCCAGCTCGGCAAGCTGAACGGGCACGCGGAAGAGACGATCACCGGCATACAGGTCGTCAAGGCGTTTAACTACGAGCGCCAGGCGGTTCAGCAATTCGACGAGGTGAACGAAAAGCTGTACGAGGTCGGACTGAGAGCGCAAATCTGGTCCGGCTTCCTGATGCCGATCATGAGCGTGATCAACAACATCGGCTTTGCGGTAGTTGCCGTCGTCGGCGGGCTGCTGGCCGTAAGAGGCGATATTACCGTCGGCGTCATCGCCAGCTTTCTCAGTTATTCCCGGCAGTTCGTCCGGCCCTTGAACGAGCTGGCGAATATCTACAACATCCTGCAATCCGGCGTCGCCGGAGCGGAGCGCGTCTTCGAGGTGCTGGACGAACGGGAGGAGCCGGCCGATCCGCCGCACGCCGTGCCGCTTGCCCATCCGCGCGGCCGCGTCGTGTTCGAGAACGTCAGCTTCGGATACCGGGAAGACGTGCCGATCATAAGCGGCGTCAGCTTCGCAGCCGAGGCAGGCAGCAGCACTGCCCTGGTCGGTCCGACCGGCGCCGGCAAGACGACGATCGTCAACTTGCTGACTCGCTTCTATGACGTGACCGGCGGCAAAATTACGATCGACGGCAGAGACATCCGCGATTACACGCGCGACAGCCTGAGGCGCTGCTTCGGCATCGTGCTGCAGGATACGTACCTGTTCTCGGGAACGATCAGGGAGAACATCAAATACGGCAAGGAGAACGCCACCGACGAGGAAGTAAGAGCGGCCGCGATCATGGCTAACGCCGATCCGTTCATCCGGCGGCTGCCCCAAGGCTACGACACCGTTCTGTCGGAGAACGGCGGCAACCTCAGCCAAGGCCAGCGGCAGTTGCTGGCGATCGCCCGGGTCATTCTTGCTCAGCCATCGATTCTCATCCTCGACGAAGCGACGAGCAGCATCGACACGCGGACGGAGCTTCACATTCAGGAGGCGCTGCTCAAGGTGATGGAAGGGCGCACGAGCTTCATCATTGCCCACCGTCTGAACACGATCCGCGATGCGGATACGATCATGGTCATCGATCGCGGGCAGATCGTCGAGGAAGGCCGACACGAGCGGCTGCTCGAGAGGAAGGGCAGTTACTACCGGATGTTCTCGAACCAGTTCAAAAATGTGCAGGGGGCGGCGGAATAAAGCTGCCCCCTTGTCGCAGGCCGGCCGTCTCTTCGCCGCCGGATGGGTGCCGGGCCGCAGGCTGCAAGGACGGCCGAACGATGCAATGTCAGCCGGACGCAAATGCAGCCGAACGCAAATGCAGCCGAACGATGCAAAGGCAGCATTGCGGCTCAATTCGGCGAAAATCAGGGCATGACGCGCCGTAATGCGTTGTCAGCCGCGATTATCCCGCGCCCGGCTTGCGGAGCCGGAATGATCCGACCGGGCAACTGTGCTATGATATCGTTTGCAAGGATAAATATGTAAGTCGTCATTTCAGTCGCAGAACATAAAAGGGCAGATGCGTTCATGATCGTCGGCGATATGCGGCATGGCGTTCAAAATCGATCTGCCGTTGTTTGCTTGGGCCAAGGCTGAATCATAGCGCGGGGAGAGGGCCGTTCGGAGCACCAACCGAAGGGCCGCTCGAAAAACAAAATCATAGAGCGGAGGCGGACGGTTTGGCAGCGGACAAAATCAACATTGCGATTGCCGGCATCGGCGGCTTCGGCCGCGTTCATGTACGATGGGTTCAAAGCTTATGCGAGCGGGGACTCGCCTCGTGCGTCGCGTTCTGCGAAACGAATCCGGATCGCAGCAGGGATCTGGCAGGGCGGCTTATGGCGGCCGGAGCGGCGCATTACGACGATTATTCCAGGATGCTCCGCGAACGGACAAATATCGATCTCGTTGTCATCTCCACGCCGATTCATCTGCATAAGCCGATGTGCATCGAGGCGCTGAGGAGCGGCTGTCATGTGCTGCTGGAGAAGCCGCCTGCCGTCACGGTTCAGGATATCGCCGAAATGCTCGCTGCACAGCGGTCTACCGGCCTGACTGTGCAGGTCAACTTCCAGAATACGAGCGGGCAGGCGTTCCGCCTGATGCTTCAGAAGCTGAGAGAACAGGCTATCGGGAAAGTGCGAAGCGTGACGGGCATCGGTAAATGGAAGCGGCTTCAGGCCTACTACGAACGCACGCCGTGGGCGGGCCGGCTAACTCACGACGGCCGGCTCGTGCTGGACGGCACGCTGTCGAACCCGTTTTCCCATTTGCTGAACAACTGCCTGATCGCCGCGTTTGCCGGAGAGGAAGAGACGTCGCTTCCTACCCGCGTTCAAGCCGAACTGTATCACGCGTACGATATCGAAGGGGACGATACGTCCTGCGTTCGGATCGATACGCCGCACGGAGTATCGATCCGCTTTTACTCCACGCTTTGCCATGGCGAATCGACAGAGCCGGTCATTCGCGTGGAAGCGGAGCGGGGCGAGATGGTGTGGGGGTATCGCAATCGGCTGACGATCACGGAGGCGGATGGGAGACAGACGGATTATACGTTCGGCGAGGAGCAGGGCGTAGAGGCGATGTACTTGAACTGCTTCGCAGCGATTCGCGAGCGGAGGACGGAGCTGTTCAGCCCGCTATCGTCGACGTACCGTTTTGTCGCATCCTTGAACGCGGCGCTGGAGTCGTCCGGGCCGCCCCGGGCGATCCCGTTCGAATATATCCGCCGGCAGCGGGAGCAGCAGTCGGAGCTCCGAACGATCGACAACATCTCCGCCGCAATCGACGAGGCTGCGCTGTCCGGGAAGCTGTTCTCCGAGCTGCCGGCACCGTGGGCAGCGCCTTCCCGTCCGTTCGATCTGCACGGCTACGAACGGTTTCAGCCGGCATGGCTGGCGGGATCAGGCGGAATCGGGAACAACGCAGGGGCAATGCGCTAACGCCGTCCATTCTCCGCATGGAGTGCGCGCAATATCAGAGTCGATTAAATTCTTTACAAAACTAAAGCGCGAGGGTACCCTTTTCTATGAGGGTGCCCTTTTATATAGAAAAGCTTCCGCGGGAATGCTCATCAAAAGAGAAGGCCGGCCGATGCGGCGGAATCCGTTCGCTGTAGGCGTCCAGCGCGAAATAGGGGCTGGTTCCCGTGTCCTAGGCCGTGCCCCGTGCCCCGTGCCACGCGCCCCGTGCTCCGTGCTCCGGCTGAGGCTCGGGCCGCAACCTGTGCTTTAAGCCCGTGCCCCAAGCCCATGCCTTGCGCGGCACCATCCGAAGGGTGAAAATGGGCTGCGCACCTCGGGTTATTTTTAAGAGAGCCAGCAAATGTTGTATTTTGTACAACAAAAACGGGGAAATAACCCGCACTCGCGGCTCAATGTTGTAAAAAGTGCAACATTTCGGGCGATGTTTCTCGGTTTGAAGCCGATCTCGCCCAAATTGTTGCACAAAATACAACACTCCCCTTCCTCTGGTGCGAAGAGACCGGAAAATGTTGCATTTTTTGCAGGATTTGTCGCCTCAATGTGTCCGGGGAGGACGTACAACCTGATGAACGGGGAGCGGATCGCCTTATGTGCCGGGAAGGAAGCGCGCTAACGCGGAATTTGGGGGCTGTCGGCGGAGTATCCCTGTCGCAGTCCGACGAATCCGTCGGCGAATTTTCAGTGCCGAGGGCGATGTCCGATGATGAAGAAATCGCTTGTCACAGGCAGCAAATGAATCACGATCATGATTATGCAATAGAAAGGCGCAACCGACGATGACGATGGAATCGACGCAGCATGAACGGAACGAAATGCCGCAGTATGAGCGGCACGAATCGACGCAGCATGAACGGAACGAATTGCCGCAGGCTGCCCGGGGGCCATTGACGGCGAAGCTGTGGAATATTGAAATCGCCGCTTGGAGCGGGGGCGCTCAACCGGTTCAGCAGCTGACGACGTCGCATGTCCTCATTGTTCCGCTGACTGGCGAAGGAACTCTGGAATTGGGAGAGCGGCGGCGCCGTCTATACCCGGATACGGCTTACCTATGCCTGCCGGAGAGCACCTTCGCAATCGCTGCAGGAGCAGTGTCCGGGCTTTCCGTCGCCATCGTCCGTTTCGGGTTGTTTCGGGCCTGCGACTGCGACCGCGACCGCGGCAGCGGCCAGCTGGCGGCTGCCGTCGGCGACGACCTGCTGCCGGAGGGGGCGTATCCGCTCGCCCCGGCGGGCAGGCTAGCCCAGAGGTGCCGCAGCTTGCATGAGCTGTGGTGCAGCGGCGATGCGCTGAAGCGTTGGCGGGCCGAGCTCGATTTTCAGAATTGGCTGTACGAAATGGCTATGCGGCGCGGCGGCCGTTGCAAGGACGATACGCGGGCGGCGCTCGAAAGAGCGAAAATATACATTGAAGAACATTTCAGCGAAGAGCTGACGATCGACCGGCTGGCGGAAATCGCCGGACTGAGCGCGAAATATTTTGTCGACATATTTAAAAAAACGTACGGCGTCAGCGCCCACGATTATTTGACGCAAATCCGCATCGATCAGGCGAAGCGGCTTATGCTGCGCGGAGATCTGCTGCTGCGCGACGTCGCTCACGAGGTCGGTTACGACGACGAATATTATTTCAGCCGCAGGTTCAAGAAGACGGTCGGCATAGCGCCGTCGGCGTTCGTAAAGAAAAGGAAGCGGAAAATTGCGGCCTACGGTCCGACATCGCTGCTCGGCTACTTGCTGCCGCTGCATATCGTCCCGTATGCGGCGCCGCTTCATCCGAAATGGTCACGCTATTATCTCGATGCCGTCGGAGCGGAAATTCCCGTTCATCTGGACGGATTTCGGCAAAATTATCGCTGGGCGGACAATTTGGACAAGCTGGCATCGGCCAGGCCGGAGCTCATTATTTGCCCGGCCGGATTGGATGCGCGGGAGATCAGCCGGCTGAAGGAAATTGCCGACGTATTCGAGCTGCCGGAAGAGCGGCTGGGCTGGCGGCGGCAGCTGCTCGACCTCGCGGCGCTGCTTGATGTACAGGCGGAGGCGGAGGGGTGGATCGCGGCGTGCGAGCGCCGGGCGTCCGAGATCCGCGAGCGTATCGCATGGCCCTGCAGCGAAACCGTGCTTGCCGCGCGGCTGCACAAGTCGCAGCTGTTTGCCGGCTGCGGCAGAGGGATGGCCGAAGTGCTGCATGACCTGCTCGGTTTTCTTTCGCCCTATCCGGAAGCGCAGGAGCCGTACAGCTTTCCCATCACGCCCGAGCAGCTGGACGCCGCGGGCGCCGGCCGGGTCCTGCTGACCGTCTGCCAGGAATCGGAGACGCTGGCAAGCTGGCAACGGCTGCGCCAATCCCCGCAATGGCTGTCGCTGAAGGTAGTGCGGGACGACAGGGTGATCCTGGTCGCCTCGGAGCCGTGGCGGGAATATTCACCGGTCGCAATCGATCGGATGCTGGAGGATGCCCGGCGCATCTTTTCCGGATAATATCCATCTCCCATCCGGAAAAAGTCCATGGCCGCAGTCAACAGAGCTCCCTATAATCAATAATGAGAATCATTATCACTATAGTTTTTGGCTACGTTGCCGAAAGGAGCTCTAGAAAGACAATGAAAAAAACGATGCTGCGTTTGGGGTTAACGATCGCGCTTGCCGGGGCGCTTACGGCTTGCGGGGCTGCCAATCCCGGCAATTCCCCGGCGAGTTCCAGGGGAGGCAATGATGCTCCGCCCGCGACCAGCGAGGAGGCAAAGACGAGAACGGTCTCCTATTTGGGGAAGGAATACGAGCTTCCGGCCAAGACGGAGCGGATCGTCATTGCGGGAGCCGTGGAGGCGATGGAGGATTCGATCGTGCTCGGGATCAAGCCTGTCGGAGCGATCTCGTACTCCGGTAAATTCCCGCCGCTGTTCGCTTCCATTACGGAGAATGCCGAGCCGATCGGGGAGAAGACCGAGCCGAGCGTCGAGAAGATTTTGTCGCTGCAGCCGGATGTCATTATCGGCTCGACGAAATTCAAGCCTGAAGTGATGGAGAAGCTGAGCAAGATCGCTCCGACCATCCCGTATTCTCATATTGCGACAGACTGGGAGAGCAATTTGAAGCTGCTGGGCGAACTGAGCGGCAAACAGCAGCAGGCCGAACAAGCCATTGCGCAATACAAGGCGGATTTGGAGACAGCCAAGACGAAGCTGGGCGGCAAGCAAAAGGACAAGAAGGTGCTGGCGGTGCGCATCCGTTCCGGTCAAATCTACATTTACCCCGAATCCGTCTTCTTCAACCCGGTGCTGTACCAGGATCTAGGGTTCGCGGTGCCTGACGAGGTGAAAGGAGCCAAAGCGCAGGAGCTGTTGTCGGCAGAGAGGTTCGCGGAGATGAATCCGGATTATTTGTTCGTTCAGTTCTCGGCGGACGAGAACAAGGATAAGCCGGAGGCGCTGAAGGAGATGCTGAACCATCCGGTTCTGAAAAACGTGAATGCGTTCAAGAACGGAGCGGTATATGACAATGTCGTCGATCCGCTCGCTCAAGGCGGGACGGCTTACAGCAAAATCGAGTTTCTGAAAGCCGTAGTCGATAAATTGGCCGAGTAGCCGATCCTTTTTTAAATTGAACGGAACAGTATGGAAATAAGATAACGAGGGTCTGCACGATTGATTTGCCGAATGCCCATTGTGAATGGCGCAAGGACGAGAGGAGACTTCATAACCCGATGAACAAGCTGCAGCGAATCCATGCGGGAGGACGGGAGCTCGCCGTCTTCCTGCCCCCGTCCTATTCCGCGCAGGAACGGCGTTATCCGGTCGCCTACGTGCAGGACGGCGGCCAGCTGATTGCCCCATGCGTCAACTACCTGGAGCACCTTATGATACAGGGCATGCTGCCGGAAGTGATCCTGGTCGGCATCGAGCCTCGCAACAGGCTGGAGGAATATACGCCATGGCCGGCGGAGCCGCTGGGCAGCGGCAAGCCGGCCTTTGCCGGTCATGGGCGGGCCTATGTCGACGACATCGCGGATACGCTCAAGCCGCTGATTGACGAGCGGTACCGCACGATGCCGGAAGCGGAGCACACCGCCATGATCGGCGGCTCGCTCGGCGGGCTGATCTCGCTGTTCGCCGGCTACTGGCGGGCCGGAACGTTCGGCCGTATCGGACTGCTGTCCGCTTCCTTCTGGTTCGAGGGTGCGATGGATTATATCAGGGAACGGGAGGCTCCCGACAGCCGGCTGCGAATCTTTATGTCGGTCGGAAGCTGCGAAGGCATGTACAAGCGCAATGCGCAAAAGAATATGGCGCGCTACGCGCAGGAAGCCTGTACCATCTGGCTGGGCAAAGGCTTTCCGACCGCCCGGCTGCAGTTCGTGCTGGAGGAAGGCGGAACCCACGACATGCTGTTCATGGCGAAGCAGCTGCCCGCAGCGCTGCGGTGGCTGTTTGCACCGTCCGGGGAGGCGGCCGGTTGTCGGGCGGCTCATAGCGGAGCGTTCGCGGAGGAAAGCTATCGGCTGCCGGGAACGAGGCAGCTGACCATGCGCGCCAGACGGACGGGGCGCGAGTACCGCATTTTCGTATCGGTACCGGCCGCGGCGCCTCCCGAGAACGGGTACCCGGTATTGTACGCACTCGACGGCAATGCGACGTTCGCCTCATTGGCCGAAGCGGTGCGGCTGCAGTCGCGCCGTCCGCGCGGCGGCTGTCCGCCGACGGTCATCGTCGGCATCGGCTACGATTCCGAGGAGCCGTTCGTCTCGTCCAGGCGGTTTTTCGATTATACGGAGCCGGCCGAGGAGGACAAGCTTCCGCCGCGGCCCGACGGCTCGCCATGGCCCGAGACCGGAGGCGTGGAGCCATTTCTTCTGTTTATCGAAGAAGAGGTGAAGCCTGCGATCGAACGGCTCTGTCTGATCGACCGTCAGCGGCAGTCGCTGTTCGGCCATTCGCTAGGGGGCTTGTTCGCGTTGTACGTCCTGTTCGTCCGGCCTGCCGCTTTCCGCTGTTATATCGCAGGAAGCCCGTCCGTCTGGTGGAACGATTTCAGCTTGCTGAACCGCTGGCCGCTTCTTCGGGACAAGCTGGAGCGCGGCGAGGCGGAAGCGGCTGTTCTGATCGGCTACGGCGCGGAGGAGAAGCCGTCCATTACGCAAGGCGCCGAGCGCATGCGCCAGCTGCTGGAGCCATACCAAGGGCGAGGCCTGCGGCTGGAATGCCGCGCGTTCGAGGAAGAGGGGCATGTATCGGTCATTCCGCCGCTCATCAGCTGCATGCTGCGCTTTATCGCCCGGGAGACATCACCACCATCGGACTGAAGCGCTGCCGCCGCAAAGACAGCGTTGATTTTCCGGCCGTCGCTATCCGTACTGTGTCCGCCCGACAATGGACGTAAGACCGCTGTCATCCGCTCAGGGCCCGCCGTTGCGGCAGGCGAGGGCGCAGTATCGACCGGGGGCGAATCGATCCGGCATGCAGAGCGGGGCTCCGATAAGGTATAATAGGGAGACCAAGGCGGCATACCCGCTGGATTTTCATGTCAAAGGGCGTGCATCCTGTGAACGGCATCTATCTTTACGAAGACAAGCATCGGGAAAGCTACGCGCTTGAGCTTCACCACCATCTGTACGGACAGCTGCTGTATGTGCTCGAAGGCAGGGGCAGCATCGTGCTGGAAGGCCGGAAAGAAGCGCTGGAGCAGGACCATGCTGTGCTCATTCTGCCCTACGCCGACCATGCGGTGTCTTCGGATTCGCATCTTACGCTGCTCGTGCTGGCGTTTGACGAGAAGCTGCTTCAGACAAGCGGCCGGGAGGCGGTGGACAGGCCGCTGTTTGCGGCATCGGCGCTGCTCCGCCTGAACCCGTTCAACGCCAGCGAGCTGCGGCTCTTGCTGCGCAAGCTGCTGCACGAGCAACGGCAGAGGGATGACATGAGCGACTGGGCCATGTCCATTTATATTCAGGAGATTTTTTTGCTGCTCGCCAGAGCCAGGCAGGCAGCCCAGGTGACAGACGCCAACGGGCTGAGAGCGGAGAAAATACGCAGCTACATCGACCGGCACTACTACGAGCCGCTGACGGCCGAGGAGCTTGCTTACAAGCTCGGCGTCAGCAGCCGCCATGCCAACAATATTTTCAAGGAGCAGTACCAGATGACTCCGATGCAGTATTTGACCGAGGTGCGGCTCGGCATCGCCAAAAAGCTGCTCGCGGAGACGGACAAAGATATCGTCTCGGTCTGCTTCGAGGTCGGGTACGAATCGCTGCCGACCTTTTACCGCGCGTTCAAAAACGGCGTCCAGCTCTCGCCGAACAAGTACCGCCAGCTGCACCGCGAAGCGTCTGCGCCAGGCTGAGGCAGGCCGCTGTCAAAATCGAAAGCAACAGACAAAATAAGACCCCTCAAGGCACGCCGCGAAAACAGTTCCGAAATTGAGAATCGCTGCCCGATCTGCTAAGACAGACGGGTTTTTTGTCGTTTACAATGAAAGCGTTACGAAGAAGGCAGCAGCATTCGATATTCATTCATGAGCAGGGAGTGGGCGCAAAATGGCAATTCACGAAATCGGCATTATTATGAACGGCGTAACGGGACGAATGGGCACGAACCAGCATTTGATCCGTTCCATTCTGGCAATCCGGGATCAAGGAGGCGTAACGCTTCCGAACGGCGACGCGATCATGCCGGACCCGATCTTGGTCGGCCGCCAGGAGCACAAAGTGAAGGCGTTGGCCGAGAAGCATGGCGTAGCCCGCTGGAGCACGGATTTGGACGCATGCCTGGCCGACGGGCACAACATCGTCTATTTCGATTCACAGACGACGCAGCTTCGCGCGGCGAGCATCAAGAAGGCGATTGCCGCAGGGAAGCATATTTATTGCGAAAAGCCGACGGCCGACAGCTTGGCCGAATCGCTGGAGCTGGCTCGCATTGCGCGGAAAGCCGGCGTCAAGAACGGCGTCGTGCAGGACAAATTGTTTTTGCCGGGGCTGCTCAAGCTGAAGCGTCTCGTGGACAGCGGATTTTTCGGACGCATCTTGTCTGTGCGCATGGAGTTCGGCTATTGGGTATTCGAAGGCGACTGGCAGACGGGGCAGCGGCCATCCTGGAACTATCGCGCGGAAGACGGCGGCGGCATCATCGTCGACATGTTCGCCCACTGGCGCTACGTGCTTGACAACCTGTTCGGCGAAGTCCGCTCCGTATCGTGCCTCGGCATGACGCACATTCCGGAACGGGTGGACGAACAGGGCAAACCGTACAAGGCGACGGCTGACGATGCGGCTTACGCGACGTTTCTGCTGGACGGCGACATCGTCGTTCAGGCGAACTCCTCGTGGACCGTGCGCGTCAACCGCGAAGACCTGCTGACGATCCAGGTCGATGGTACGGAAGGCAGCGCAGTAGCCGGGCTGCGCGACTGCAAGGTGCAGCATCGCGTCAACACGCCGAAGCCGGTATGGAACCCGGATATTCCGAACCCGCACAAGTTTCTCGAGCAATGGAAGGAAGTTCCGGATAATCAATTGTTTGACAATGGATTCAAGGTTCAGTGGGAGCTGTTCCTGAAGCATATCGTCACGGATTCCCCGTTCCCGTGGGATTTGCTCGAGGGGGCGAAGGGCACCCAGCTCGCGGAGCTTGGCTTGCAATCGTGGAAAGAACGGCGCTGGATCGACGTGCCGGAACTTACGCTGTAGGAGGAGACGACCGATGAACGCAACGCTGCAGCTTCCTCGCGCGGGAGGAGCTTTGTACACTTATTCCCCGGGAAATGCGGCCCCGATCGCGCCACCGAAGGGACCGCTCGTCAGCAGGACGGCTTATGCCGCCGCCCACGTCGTGTGCGACCCGTTCGCCGACGCTGATCCGCTGCACAACGCGCAGATCGATTGGGAGGCGACGCTCGCTTATCGCCGGCACCTTTGGTCGCTCGGCTTCTCGGTGGCTGAGGCGATGGATACGGCGCAGCGGGGGATGGGGCTCGACTGGGAGCGGGCCAAGGAATTGATCCGCAGGTCCGTAGCGGACGCCAAAGCCGTGGGGGGAGGCATCGCCTGCGGTGCCGGGACCGATCATCTGCTGCCGGGCCCGAATGTGACGCTTGAGATGGTGGAAGCGGCGTACGAGGAGCAGATCTCCTTTGTGGAAGCGCAGGGGGGCCGAATCATTCTGATGGCCAGCCGCGCGCTCGCCGCCTGCGCCAAAAGCCCGGAAGACTACGAGCGGGTGTACGGCAAGCTGCTCCGCCAAGTGTCCCAGCCGGTCATCCTGCACTGGCTCGGCGACATGTTCGATCCGGCGCTGGCCGGCTATTGGGGCGAAAGCGATCTGGACAAGGCGATGGACGTGTGTCTGCGCATCATCCGCGACAATGCGGACAAGGTGGACGGCATCAAAATTTCGCTGCTCGACGCCGACAAGGAAATTCAAATGCGCCGTCTGCTGCCCGAAGGCGTCCGTATGTATACCGGCGATGATTTCAACTATCCCGAACTGATTCGCGGCGACGAGCAGGGCTTCAGCCATGCGCTGCTCGGCATCTTCGACGCCATCGCGCCGGTTGCGGCGGCGGCGATCGAGGCGATGGACGAGGGAGACCTTGCGCGCTACGACGCGCTGATGGAGCCGACGGTCGCGCTGTCGCGCCATATTTTTCAGAAGCCGACATACGCCTACAAAACAGGCATCGTCTTCATGGCCTATTTGAACGGTCACCAGAACCACTTCCGGATGATCGGCGGGGCGGAAGGGGCAAGATCTGCCGTGCATCTGGCCGATCTGTTCGTGCTGGCCGACAAAGCGGGGCTGCTGTCCGATCCGGAGCTGGCGGTCAAGCGGATGAAGCAGGTGCTGGCGCTGGCCGGTATTTCTTCCTGAGACGAAAGACCGAACCGTTCAAGGACAAAAGCAGCATGGCATGATGTCATACTCGAGGGGGTAGAAGATGGAAGCATTGCCTTTAACTTCAATAGAGCGATTGAGCCTCAACCAGATTACGACAGACCGCTGGAGCTTGCGAGAGGCAGCGGAAGGCTGCGTGCGGGCGAACATTCCATGGATCGCCTGCTGGCGGCACAAGGTTGCCGAGGGGGGGCTGAAGGAGAGCGCCCGGATCGTCCGCGAAGCGGGGCTGCGCGTCTCCAGCCTGTGCCGCGGCGGCATGTTTCCCGCGGCGACGGCCGAGGAGCGGGCGAAGCGCATCGACGATAACCGGCGGGCGATCGAGGAGGCGGCGGAGCTCGGCACGGACGTGCTCGTCCTCGTCTGCGGCCCGGCGCCGGACAAAGATATCGCTGCCGCCAGACGCATGGTCGAGGAGGGCATCGAGCAGCTCGTGCCGTACGCCGAGCAGTGCGGCGTGCGGCTCGGCATCGAGCCGCTGCACCCGATGTACGCCGCGGAGCGCTCGGTCATCAATACGCTGGCGCAGGCCAACGATATTGCCGAGCGGTATCGGCCGGATCAGGTCGGGGTCGTCGTCGACGCCTTTCACGTCTGGTGGGACCCGGAACTGTATCCGCAAATCGCTCGGGCCAGCGGCCGCATCCTCGGCTTCCACGTGTCGGACTGGATCGTGCCGACCCCGGACCTTTTGATGGGGCGGGGGATGATGGGCGACGGCGTCATCGATCTGCGCCGCATCCGCAAAGCGGTCGAGGACGCTGGCTACGCCGGGCCGATCGAGGTGGAAATCTTCAACCAGGCGATCTGGGATATGCCCGGCGACGATGCGCTCGCTCTGACGAAGGAGCGGTATTTGCAGCACGTGTAACAACGTGGCCCGCGGCCGTACGGCGAGGCCGGTGCGGACGGCGAGGCCGGTGCGGACGGCGAGACCGGTGCGGACGGCAAGACCGGTGCCGCCGCTGCGGCCGCGTTCCTGCTGCGGTTGCAATCCGCATGGATTCCGCCAACGGGATTAGCTAGACGCACATGCTGATCCACGTTTCGCATAAACGGCTCTTGCCCTGGGTTGCCAAGGTAGGGGCCTTTTGAACATGGCGGAGAGGTTTTACTTGCAATTCGTTCGTCGCCGGCATTCGCGGTCGGCGGAGCGGGCTGGCGGAAATAGCGTACCCGCTCTGCTGGTCTTCGCTTGGTGGTTGGCTTTAGCTAACGCTTGCCACAGGGCTTATTCCTGTCGAAACGATCGATTTGGCATTGTAACGCTGGCGTGCGGTCTTATTTTGCAATTTTGGCTACCAGATTCAACGTTTCTGACAAAATAGCGTTACTCTGTTTCGTTGCATTCTAAAAAGGGTGCGTTTCTGCAAAATAGCGTTTGTCCCAAGCGTTAGAGTTGAGACGTGTTCCAGAAGGTAGACGCCCATGCCGCCTTGCGCAGCACCATCAGATGGTGAAAATGGTCCGCACGCCCTGGGGGCTATTTTCAAGGTAGACGCCCATGCCGCCGGCGCGGCACCATCAGATGGTGAAAACGGGCCGCGCACCCCGGGCTATTTTCAAGATAGACCCCCATGCCGCTGACGCAGCACCATTAGAAGGATGAAAATGAACCGCCCGCCCCGGGCGCTATTTTCAAGGTAGACGCCCATGCCACTGGCGCAGCACCATCAGAAGATGAAAATGAGCTGCGGGCCCAGGGCTATTTTCAAGGTAGCAAATGTTGTATTTTGTACAACAAAAACGGGGGGATAAACCGCATCTGCGGCTCATTGTTGTAAAAAGTGCAACATTTCGGGCGATGTTCCCGGGTTTGCAGCCAATCTCGCCCAAATTGTTGCACAAATTACAACATTTACTCAACTCTTGTACGAATGATACAGCGAATGTTGTATTTTTTGCAGGATTCGTCGCCTAATAGGTATGGAGCAGCGGGTTTTGGGCTGGAGGCGGGGGACAAAGGCCGGGCAACGGCATGCCGCGAATGCCGGACGGCTCGTTCGACGGGCTGTGCGCGGGCCGGCCGCTGGCGGACGAGATCGCATTCTTGCGTTGACAATGCTTGGATAGCCGTGCTACGTTCAATATGTTTGGCAACGTTTTCCGGCAGCCTGCATTACAGGGTGCGGCGCGATATCGCTTGGAAGCGGAGCGGAGCAAAGCATAGCGGTTCTGGCTCAATCCTTATAACGATTGCGAAAGAGAGGCGATCTGCAAATGGAGCTTCATCCGAACGGTACTTCTGTCGCTTTTATCGGCACAGGTGTCATGGGCAAAAGCATGGCCGGCCATCTGCTGGCCGCTGGATACGGGGTGCACGTGTACAGCCGCACTCGCTCGAAAGCCGGGGAGCTGCTGGAGCAAGGGGCCGTATGGCATGACTCTCCCGGCTCCGCAGCCGCAGCCGCGAATGCGGTTATCACGATGGTCGGTTATCCGCACGATGTGGAAGAAGTGTATTTTGGGCAGCGGGGCATTATCGAGAACGCGAAGCCCGGCGCGTATTTGATCGACATGACGACTTCCAGCCCGTCCCTGGCGAAGCGTATCGAGCAGGCGGCCCGGGAGCGGGGGCTGCATGCGCTGGACGCTCCGGTATCGGGAGGAGATATCGGAGCGCGGGAGGCGCGGCTGTCGATCATGGTCGGCGGCTCGGCCGAGGCTTTCGAAGCGGCGCTGCCGCTGCTGCGCAAGCTGGGGACGAACATCGTTCGGCAGGGCGGTCCCGGCGCGGGGCAGTATACGAAGATGGCGAACCAGATCGCCATCGCCTCCAACATGATGGGCGTGTGCGAGGCGCTGGCCTATGCTCGCAAGGCCGGCCTTGATCCGGAGAGCGTCCTGAAAAGTATCGAGTCCGGCGCCGCCGGAAGCTGGTCGCTTAGCAACCTGGCGCCGCGCATCATTCGGGGCGATTTCGCTCCCGGCTTTTATGTGAAGCATTTTGTGAAGGATATGAAGATCGCCCTGGAATCCGCCGAGGAGATGGGGATCGAGCTGCCGGGCCTGGCCTTGGCCCGCTCGCTGTACGAGCGGCTGATCGAGATGGGGGAAGAAGACAGCGGAACGCAGGCATTGTATAAGCTGCTCGACCCGTCCTGAGGCCCGGTGGACGAAGCGCAAACGAAGCGAAGCCGGCGATTGCCAGCGAATGTTCTTGCCGAAGGCGACGCCCGATGACGGAAGGAATCGCTGTCATAGGCGTCGAGCCTGATCATTCGACGAAGTCCGTCGGCGAATGTTCAGTACCGAAGGCGACGCCCGATGACGGAAGGAACCGCTGGTCATAGGCGTCGAGCCTGGAATCATCCGCAAATGGCGCCGCGCTGCCGTGCGGATGGCTTCCGGGGAACTTGTTCTCAGAGGGGGGCACTGCAATGCCAATGGTGGATATGCCGCTGGAGAAGCTGCGGCAATATGAAGGAATCAATCCGCGACCGGGCGATTTCGACGCGTACTGGGAGCGGGCGCTGGCCGAGATGCGGGCCGTCGATCCGCAGGTCGAGCTCGTGCCGAGCGAGTTTCAGACGCCGTTTGCGGAATGTTTTCATCTGTACTTTACGGGCGTAAGGGGCGCCCGCATTCATGCCAAATATGTACGGCCGAAGCACGCCGCCGGGCCTCATCCGGCCGTGCTCCAGTTTCACGGCTACACCGGACGCTCGGGCGATTGGCACGAGAAGCTGGGCTACGCCGCGCTTGGCTTTTCGGTCCTGGCGATGGACTGCCGGGGGCAAGGGGGAAGGTCGGAGGATACGGGAGGCGTCAAAGGAAATACGCACCGCGGTCATATTATCCGCGGACTTGATTCCGGAGAGGACGATCTGCTGTTCCGGCATATTTTCCTGGATACGGCTCAGCTGGCGAGCATCGCCATGAGCTTGCCGGAGGTCGACCCCGAGCGGGTCGGCGCTATGGGCGGCTCGCAGGGCGGGGCGCTCACGATCGCCTGCGCCGCGTTGGAGCCGCGGATCAAGCGGCTGGCGCCGGTGTACCCGTTCCTCAGCGACTACCGTCGCGTCTGGCAGATGGATTTGGCCGTCAATGCGTATGAGGAGCTGCGCACCTATTTCCGCCAGTTCGATCCGCTGCATCAGCGGGAGGATGAAATTTTTACGCGGCTCGGCTATATCGATATTCAGCATTTGGCGGAGCGGATCCAAGGCGAGGTGATGATGGGCGTCGGACTGATGGACACGGTATGCCCGCCGTCCACCCAGTACGCGGCCTTCAACAAAATCAAGGCGCCGAAGCAAGATATCGTCTACCCGGATTTCGGCCACGAAGCGCTGCCGGGCTTTGCCGACCGGACGATGCAGTTTTTCATCGAAGGGTTCCTGCAGGGCTAAAGGCGCTCCCGGATCGCGCTGCCCGGCTGGCTGAGCGTCGGTCGGGCAGCCGGGCGGCGCCGCGGGTCGCAGGCCGCGGGCTCGCGCCGACGAGCGCATATGCCTCGCGCGTATCGCCCCGCATCGTCCGGCGTGCTGCTGACGGGGCCGGTCCCGCGATGGAGCGGAAGCTTTGCGGAAGGCCGTTACCGCCCCCCCGGCGCCGAATTGCGCGCAAGTCGGTGCGAGCAGCTGCCGCCGAAGCAGCGGTCAAGCTGTGGCGAGCGGCCTGCGTCGAAGCAGCGGTCAGGCTGTGGCGAGCGGCCTGCGTCGAAGCAGCGGTCAAGCTGTGGCGAGCGGCCTGCGTCGAAGCGGCGGTCAAGCTGTGGCGAGCGGCCTGCGTCGAAGCAGCGGTCAGGCTGTGGCGAGCAGCTGCCGCCGAAGCGGCGGTCAAGCTGTGGCGAGCGGGCCTGCGTCGAAGCAGCGGTCAAGCTGTGGCGAGCGGCCTGCGGCGGACGTTCGTCCGCTTGAGGGCGGTTGCCTGGCGCGCCTGCAGTCAGGACGGAGCGCCGCCCCGTTCGCGCAGCAGCGCTGCGATATCATCGCAGCCTTTCATCTCCGCGATCGCCAGGGCGGTAAGACCGCTGTCCTGAGCGAGTTCAGGGTCGGCGCCATGATCGAGCAGCAGGCGGGCCATGTACGTATCGCAATTGCCCGCTGCCTGCTGCAAGGCCGTCCAGCCGCCCTCCTGCCGGGCGTTCGGGTCGGCGCCGCGCTGCAGCAGAAGGTGCGCGAGATGGAACTTGCGCCCGGCAACCGCGGCATGGAGCGGCGTATTGGCCATGCGGTTAGCCGATCGCGCATTCACGTCGGCGCCGAGCTCGATGAGTGCGGCCGCCGCCTCTTCGCCGCCGAAGAAGGCCGCCAGATGAAGCGGCGTCCAGCCGTCGTAATTGTGCGCGGAGAGCTGCTCGGGCGCCTCCTGCAGCAGATAAGCCGTATATTCGCCGTCGCCCAAAGCCGCCGCTTCGTGGACGTTGACCGCCACGCCGAGCGTCAGCAGCAGCTCGACCGCCTGCGGCTTACCGTAATACATCGCCGCCATCAGCGGCGATTCCCCGTTCTCCCGCCGCGCCGTCAGCAGCTCCGGCTGCTCGCCGACGAGCCGCTTGATTTCGGCCGTATCGCCTTGCTTGGCCGCTTCCATGAGTTGCTCCAACAATGCATGTTTCCCCCAATCGTATACGATGAACGTATGTTGTTCTAATCGGCCTCGCAACGATTTGCCGATATTGCAAGCCATTTTTGGTAAAGCTCACAGCAACCGACCGCCCTAAGGTGCAGGGAATGCTCCTGGCCGCCTGAAGAAGCGGGGGCTTCTTGCTTCGGCGATCGCTGCCTTTCTTTAAAAGTTCGGCGCCATACCGGAATTTCCTCCCGATGAGAGACAAGCGGGAGCCGGTAGCCAAGATTAGCCCAGCTTAAATGCATGATGGGATTCGGGAGCTAGACCATCGGCCGCTTGAGGCTCGGGCAATATTTGCAGCAAACAGCGCGCAGCGCGAATTCCCCCGGAGGCTATGCAGTCCGGGGGAAACTTCGCTTCAGGGCTGGGTGTGCTCGCTGACCCAAGCGATCATTTGTTTGGGGTAGTCGCTGATAAAGTTTTTTACGCCGAGCTTAAGCAGCCGCTGCGCCGTATATTTGTCGTTGACGATCCAGGCGTATACTTCCTTGCCATATTTGGCCGCCTTGGCCATAAAGTCTTGATAAATCAGGTTGTGAGCCGCACTGATCGCTTCGTAATCCCCGCTCTTGAATACCTCTTCCGTCGGCGGACTGTCGATGATAAGCCCGGTTTTGATCTGCTTGTTCAGCTTCTTGACCTTGCCGAGCAGCGACTTGTCGAACGAAGTGACGATGCATCGCTCCACGAAATCGTGCTTCTCGATCAGTTGAACCGTCTTCTCGGCAAGCTGCTTCTGATGGCCGTAATTTTTCAGCTCGATATTCAGCTTCAGGTTGCCCTTCGCGGCAAGCACGAGAGCTTCCTCCAGCGTCGGCACCTTCTCCTGCTCGAACCTCGCGTTATACCAGCTTCCGGCGCTCGCCTGGATGAGGCTGTCATAGGTAATTTCCCATAACGGTTTGTCGATGCCGGTCGTCCTGCGGGGGTTGCTGTCATGCATGAGCACGAGCACGCCGTCGGCCGTCTCCTGGACGTCGATTTCGGCATAGCCCGCGCCTTCCTCGATCGCTTTGAGAATCGCGCTGAGCGTATTTTCGGGCGCGCTGCCGGAACTGCCGCGATGCCCGGTGACGTTAGCAACCCCCGCATGCTGGCGAATATCGGATAATGTCGCGACATTGATCGTCATCGACGGCGGAGCGCTATCGGCGACGGCGACATGGGCGGCGAATAGAAGGGTGAGGGTAGCTAACAGTTTTTGCATCGTCTTTTCAATCTCCTTGATGTCGAAAATGCTGCAGTGGATGGAACGGAGTGCCACGAACAATCTCGTATTATCGCGAACAATCTCGCAATTATGTAGACGCAAAGTTTGCCAATTTGTTTCTGAAAGGCGGCGAAAAAATAAAGCTGCCCGGCGCAGTTAGGCAGCCCGCGGCCGACAGTCCGGCATTCCCGCAGGTATCACCCGCAGCCGCGCTTTGGGAGAATCACCCTGCAAAAATTGTTGTCTAGTGGTATAATCGTATTCGGGAATGGAAGAAACCTAATTAAGAATGGCAGGAGATTTAGAGCATGGGATACTTAGGCGGAATTGAGGGGGGCGGCACGAAATTCGTGTGCGGCATCGGAACCCCCGACGGCAACATCATCGACCGGGTGTCGTTTCCGACGACGCAGCCCGAGGAAACGTTGGAGCAAGTATTCGGCTATTTCGCAGACAAACAGATCGACGCTTTGGGCATCGGTTCGTTCGGACCGATCGACCCGAATCCGTCCAGCCCGACTTACGGGTATGTTACGAGCACGCCGAAGCCGGGGTGGAGCAATTGCAATGTGCTGGGCGCGCTGAAGGAGCGTTTTCAGGTGCCGATCGGCTTCGATCTGGACGTGAACGTTGCCGCGCTGGGAGAAGCGACGCTCGGCGCGGCCCGCGAGCTAAGCGGCTGCTTATATATGACGGTCGGGACGGGAGTCGGCGCCGGCCTCGTAGCGAACGGGCGCATTGTGAACGGACTGACGCATCCGGAGATGGGCCATATTCTGGTGCGGCGTCATCCCGACGATGACTTTGCGGGGAACTGCCCTTTCCACGGAGACTGTCTGGAAGGGCTCGCAGCCGGTCCGGCTCTGGAACGCCGCTGGGGCGTGAAGGGGGCCGAGCTGCCTGCGGACCATAAGGCGTGGGAGCTGGAGGCCGAATATTTGTCCCAAGCCTTCATGACCATCATCCTGACGATGATGCCGCCAAAAATCATTTTGGGCGGCGGCGTGAGCAAGCAGACGCACTTGTTCCCGATCATCCGGCGGCGGGTGCTTGAGCTGCTGAACGGTTATGTCGTGCTTCCGCAAATTTTGGAAGACATCGACTCTTATATCGTGCCCCCGGGACTCGGGGACAACGCCGGGCTGACCGGCTCGATTTTGCTCGCGAAGCAAGCGCTGGCAGGCCGTTAAAGGCAAGCGGCTGCTGTAAAAGAAAGCGGAGGGCGCACGAGCGACAGCGAAAGCATCGTCATGCGCCCCCCTTGCAGCGGGCGGGCCGTCTCGGGTGGATAAGGAGCGCTCCGGAAATTCCTAAGGCATTGTCGCCAGGCGCGTCGACCTTGTGCAAAGGCTGCCGCAAGCTCCACGCGATGACCCGGATTCGATGCGTTACTTCCGCCAAAAGGTTGAACAGTCTGCCTTATCCAAAATATTAAACTCGATCATTTTCTCAAGCAATGAGTAATGAACCGGACGATCCCAGCGGATGCGCACCAACTCTTTCGTATGCTCATAGCCAGCCTGCACAATGTCATCGGCAAAGCGCATAATCCCCGCCCTTTCAGGGGCAACAGCCAAATGATGCTTGGCAACGCTAAAGCCGATAATGAATGTGCCGTGATCGGTAAACATAGGCTGATTCCACGCGATTTTAGGCACCAATTGGGGAAAGGTCCTGGAGACCCAGGCCAAAACCTCCTCCGTTCGGGCCCGGTGCTCATGGTTATTGATGCGCTCCAAATATTGCGCAAACACCTCCAAATACATCCCTCCTTATGCATAAATTAACCTATTCATCCAGACTCATTCAAGGCTTGCAACCGAGAAAACGGCGCTAGCTCAAGTCAAAGACGATCCCTTCCTCTAAGTCCCGGCGAACGTATAAATCTTTGCCTTCCAAGTACCAGACATTGTCTTCTTCCATGTAAAAGACGATCCCTTCCGCCTCTGCCTGCAGGCCAGGCCGGACCGGCCGCTCCTTGGCAATGCCGAGCGAAAAGCCGCTGTGCACCGTACTGCAGCCTCCGAGCCGCACGAACAGCCGGAGCTCGTCTCCGGGTTGAAGCTGCATTTCCTGTTTCAGCCATGACGCCGCATCGCGGTCGACGACGATGTTCATGTGAAGCGCTCCTTTCGCGATTTTTCCTAATTATACACGGACGCAGCCCTTTTCGCATGTGACGTTGCTCATCATATGGCGTGCCGCTGGTTGTCCTGCATCGCGGCAGCTGTTATAATGGCCGTATGTTCCGAAAGGAGGCATGTATTACGGTGTACGGCATCGCATCCGTTCGTTTAAGGTAATGTGAGGTACAGAACAAAGCGAACCTTCCAATTTTGCGCAAAAATGGACAGGTTTATTTGTGCTGTGCCTTTTTCATTCCTTCAAAACGAATGAATGGGGTGCTTTTTTGTGTCCAAAAAACATCGACGATACCCGGGTGCCCGGCGCGGGGCGGCGTCCGCCTTTTCCGCGCAGCACCTGTTAATTCATCGCAAGTTGATTCAGGAGATGATCGCTTGGGCGGAGATCGGCCCGGCCGATACGGTGCTCGACATCGGCGCCGGGACTGGCGCGATCACGCTTCCGTTGGCGGAAAAAGCAGGCCGTGTGCTGGCCGTCGAGAACGACCCGCTATTGGTGAGCAAGCTGCGCGGGAAATTGCAGGAGGCGGCGAATGTGACGATCAAGCCGCTCGATATTTTGCAGATGCCGCTGCCGAAAGGGCCTTTTAAGGTCGTCGCGAATATTCCTTATTCGATCACGACGCCGATTCTCGGCAAGCTGCTGGACCCGCCCGGCACGCCGCTGCAGCGAGCCGTACTGCTCGTGGAAAAAGGGGCGGCCAGGCGCTTCACTTTAGCGCCTGCAGCCGATCCGCGCATCCTGGCATGGCGGATGCGCTTCGAGCTGCGGCTGGTGCGGACGGTGCCGCCGGCCTGCTTCTCGCCGCCGCCCGGCGTCGATTCGGCGGCGCTGCTCATCAGTCGCAGGAAGCGGCCGCTGATCCCGGACGGCCAGTTTGCCCGCTTTGCCGCGTTTGCCGCCCACGGCCTGCGCAATCCGGCGCTGCCGCTGTTTGCGGCGTTCGCGGACGTGTTCACGCCGCCGCAAATCGCCAAAATTGCAAGGGCGCTTGGCATCGCCAGAGAGAGGCCCGTCGGCAAGCTTGACGAGGGACAGTGGGGCGAGCTGTTTGCCGCGATGCTGCGGCATGTGGAGCCTTACCGGTGGCCGAGGCTGCGGCAGCGCGGCCGGAGCGGCAGGCGCCCTCAATAATTCGCCGTTTACCGCCTTAAAGCACGTGGGGAGCGGGCGGAGAGCCGGCCCGCGCACCCGCAGGTGGCGCGGGAAAGCCCGGCAAGCTGGACGGTGCCTGGCGGCCCGCTTAAGCTTCATTGACGTTCGCCCGCACGCGGTGATAAGCTGAAGGAAAGCCGGCTCGTCCGGGCAATGACGGCTAATGACGGGAGGGACGAAGATGAGTTTGCAGACCGAGTGGATTCATTACGGCAGCGAAGGGCAGTACACGGGTTATGCCGCCCGCTTGTCCGCCCTGAAGGAACCGGCCCCTGCGGTCGTCGTGCTGCAGGAAATCTGGGGGGTCGACGAGCATATCCAGGATGTGACGCGGCGAATCGCGCAGGCGGGTTACACGGCCTTCGCGCCGGATTTGTACGCTCGCGACGGCGCTCGCCCGCCTGGTCTCGACTTCGCAAGGGTGGAGGCGGCCAAATCGTTCTTGAACACCGTTTCGCCTGCCCTATGGCGCGATCCGGATGCGAGGCGGGCGGCCTTGGAACGGCTGCCTGCTTCCGAGCGGGACGAGCTGTCTGAGACGCTGGAGCTGCTGTTTGCAGGGAGCGGCCGCATGGATGAATATGTGCGTCTGGCGGCGGATACGTGCTCGTTTTTGCGCGAGCAGTACGAGTATTCGGCAGGGCAGGGCGTATGCGCGGTCGGCTTTTGCCTGGGCGGGGCGATTGCCGGCCTGCTGGCGGCGGAGGATGCGGCGCTGCGCGGCGCGGTCGTCTTTTACGGCAATCCTCCCGGAGCGGAGCGGGCCGGTCGCATCCGCTGCCCGCTGCTCGGGCTGTACGGCGAGCTGGACCGGCGCATCACCGACGCCGTTGCCCCATTCGCCGCTGCGATGGAGGCTGCCGGGCGATCGTTCGAGTACCATGTGTATCCTCACGCGCCGCACGCGTTCTTCAATGACACGCGCCCCGTTTACCATGCGCCATCGGCCCGGGACGCCTGGGTTCAGACGCTGGCGTTCCTGAACCGGGTGCTGCAGCCGGCGTAAGCTCGCAAGCTTTCCGGGAAAAGCCGCGGAGCGATTGCTCGGCGGCTTTTTGGCGGATTGGTATAGTACAGGCGCAAGAAACGCGCCGCGGGTTACTGAGCTTCGCCCTGCAAATAGCGGTAAAACGGCTCGTCGACCCAGAACGTGTACGTTTCGGCCGTTTTCCCCGCAGCCAGCTTCTCGAAGCCTGCGGCGATGGCCGGGGAGTGCTCGTTGAGCGAGAACGATTGCGCGTACAGATGCCCTTCGCGAATGACGTTGCTTGAGATCAGCTCGTAGTCGCTGAGCTCTGTCGCCGAATAGTAAAGCGGCTGCCACCAGGAGGAGACGATCAGCCCTTGGGCGTCGTCGCTGTTCTTCTTGGCATACTGCAGCACAATGTCTTGAAAACGCTGCTTCTGGGCCGAATCCGCGAATTCGAGCACGAGATCGTATTCCTTGGCATAAGCGATATAATGGCCGTTGTCGATCTGCACGACGCGATAGCTGTCTGTCTGCACAGGCTCGCCCCATTCTTTCATATAGATGAAGGCCGACGTCTTCGGCTCCAGCTGCACCTTCGCCTCAAGTCCCTCGCTGCGCAGCAGGCCGATCAGTTGAATGGCATGGTCGATGCTGTCATGGCCGTACGTGATCGACAGAGCGGGATCGAAATTCGCATTGTAGCGCGAATCTTTCAGGTTATAGCCTGTCACGAGATTTTGCTGCAGCGCCGTGTCGACGATGTGCTGCAGCTCCGGGCTTTGAATCAGGCTCTGGGCGTTCCAGGCGTGCCACAGCTTGCCGAAAATGTCCGGATCGGATGTGCTGCCGAGCGCATTCGCCCCGAGTCCGCGGAACGACTTGATGCGGTCCAGCAGCTCCGCGGCGTATGCGCCGGTTGCCGGCTGGCGGTAATCCCACGGTTCGGAGTCCGGCCGGGGAATCAGCCCGTTATCGGCAGCCGCAGCAATCTCCTGGGCCGCCTGCAGCGTGAACGAGGCATGCCCGCTATCATAATCAAGCCCGAGCTTGGCCCATGCCCGGCGTATTTTCGCTTCCGGGTATGTATACGCGAGCTCCTTGAGGCCCGCCGCCTTGACCGCGATATAGACGGCGTCCGCCTCGGTCAGCGGGGCCGCCGCGCGCACGGCGGCATCGGTCAGCACGCCCTGCTCGGCAAGCGCCAGAGCGGCGGCATAATAGGGGCTTTGCGGCGTCAGATCGGCGAACGGATTGTCCGTTCCCGCTGCCTGCCAGCCCAGGCTGTCCGCGATGGCCGCAATGAATGCCCCGCGGGCGACGCCCTCCGGCAAGCCGGACGCCGCCTGGGACGGCACGGCCTGAGCCGGCGCGGCAGCGGCCGCTTCGGCCTTGACCGCTCCCGCCGGAAAGAGCGGCGAGAACAGAAGCGCGGCGCCGAGCGCCCAGGCGGCAGCGCGAGCCGCCGCGTTGTTTCGAGCATGGTAATGGCGATTCATCATAGTCCTCCCTCGTCTATAAAGCTTATTATTCCAATGTGTAAACTGGATATTAGCATTGAACTGCTCCGCTGTCAACAGGGGAGGATCGTGTTGTGTTGCGCCGTGTTAATGTGCCTGATCCAGCGGAGTGTCCAATATGTCAGAGTGCCTGATCCAGCGGAGTGCCCAACATGTCAGGGTGCCTGATCCAGCGGAGTGCCCAACATGTCAGAGTGCCCGATCCAGTGGGGTGTCCAACATGTCAATGTGCCCAATACAGCAGAGCGTGCAGCGCCTGTCCGACAGTGCCCGGCGCATTTTCCTGATGCGGAGCGTATGCTGCGGCGCATTTTCGCCGGCGGCGGACATAAACTTTAGCAAAAGGTTGCAAGGAGACGGACAGCGTCATTTTCAATGAAACGCATAGTTTCGGCATCTGCCGCTCTATTATCATGTTAATCAAATAAATGAATGAAACGATCATTTTTTTGACGTCGGCGGTTGGCCGTTATGCTATAATAGGAGGGAAAGGCTGGAAAGCCATCGATATAACGAAAGGAAGCGAGGCGTCGCATGAAACTCGGAATCAGCTCTTACAGCCTGCACCGGGCGATTCAATCCGGCGAAATGAGCATCATCGACGTGGTCCAATGGGTGGCGGACAATGGTGGGGAGCATCTTGAGCTGGCCCCCATCGGCTTTTCGCTCGACGACAACCCGGGGCTGGCGGAAGCGATCCGCAGCAAGGCGCAGGACGTCGGCATCGAGCTGTCCAATTATGCCGTCGGCGCGAATTTCATTCAGCCGGATGAAGCCGCTTACGAAGCCGAGATTGCCCGCGTCATGAAGCAGGTCGATATCGCCCATGCGCTCGGCGTCAAGCTGATGCGCCACGACGTCGCTTCCCGGCCCGTTCCGGAGACGTCGATCATTCAATTTAACGCGGATCTGCAACGGCTGGCGAACGCCTGCCGGCGCATTGCCGATTATGCCGCGCAGTACGGCATCACGACCAGCGTGGAGAACCATGGCTTCTACGTGCAGGCAAGCGACCGCGTGCAGGCGCTGGTGCACGCCGTAGGGCGCGACAATTACCGGACGACGCTCGATGTCGGCAACTTTCTGTGTGTCGACGAATCGCCGCTCAGCGCTGTCCGGAAAAATTTGCCGATCGCCTCGCTCGTGCATCTGAAGGATTTCTACATACGTCCTTCCTGCCGCAATCCGGGAGAAGGCTGGTTCCGTTCGTCCGGCGGCAGCTACTTGCGGGGAGCGATCGTCGGCCAAGGCGATATCGACATGTGGGAAGTGATCCGCACGATCAAGCAATCCGGTTACGACGGCTACATCTCGATCGAGTTCGAGGGCTGCGAGCCGTGCGTCTTCGGGACGAAGGCGGGGCTGGACAACGCCCGGCGCATTTGGAACGAAGTTTAATTTTCGGGAGGAGACACGGACTATGGGGACAACGAAAATCGGCGTCATCGGCGCAGGCTCCATCAGCGAATCTCATCTGAAAGCATACCGCGGCAACCCGGATGCCGAAATTGCGGCCATCTGTGATTTGAACCGGGAACGCGCCGCGCGCCAAGCGGAAAAATACGGCGCAGCCCGCACCTATACGGATTACCGGGAGCTGCTCGCCGATCGGGAGATTGACGCCGTCAGCATCTGCACATGGAATAACACTCACGCCGAAATCGCCATCGCCGCGCTGGACGCAGGCAAACATGTGCTCGTCGAAAAGCCGCTCTGCCAGACGGTCGGGCAGGCGCTGCAGGTGGAGGAGGCGGTGCGCCGCTCCGGCAAGCTGCTGCAGGTCGGGTTTGTTCGCCGTTACGCCGATAACACTCGAGTGCTAAAGCAGTTTTTGGACAGCGGAGAGCTGGGCGAGATATATTATGCGAAGGCGTCATGCCTGCGCCGGCTCGGCAATCCGGGCGGCTGGTTCGCCGACAAGGCCCGCTCCGGCGGCGGTCCGCTGATCGATCTGGGCGTGCACGTCATCGATCTGTGCTGGTATTTGATGGGCCGGCCGAAGGTCAAGTCGGTCAGCGGCAACACCTATCGCCGGCTCGGCAACCGCAGCAATGTGAAAAATCTGTCCTTCTACAAGGCGGCCGACTACGACGCATCCAGGAACGATGTGGAGGATTTGGCCAATGCCCTGATCCGTTTCGAGAACGGCGCCTCGCTGATGGTGGACGTCAGCTTCACGCTGCATGCGAAGCAGGACGAGCTGACGATCAAGCTTTACGGGGATAAGGGCGGAGCGGAGATCGAGCCGGAGCTCGCCATCGTGACCGAGAAGCACGACACCATCCTGAACGTGCAGCCGCAGGTGGACAATCTCAGCTTCGACTTCGGCGCAGCGTTTCAGAACGAGATCGATGGTTTCATCGACTGCGTTCGCTCCGGCAAGCCGACGATCAGCCCGGTTAAGGACGGCGTCGAGCTGATGAAAATATTGTGCGCCGTATATGAATCCAGCGAGCAAGGCCGCGAAATTTCATTTCATTGACGAAGGGACGGATGAAGCATGGTTTTGACCAACAAAATCGGCGTCATCGTCGACAGCTTCCGGGTCGGCGTCCGCGAAGGGCTGCGCAAGGCGAAGGAGGTCGGCGCCGAAGGCGTGCAGATTTATGCGGTGCGGGGAGAGATGGACCCGGCCGGGCTGTCTCCGGCGGCGCGCAAAGAGCTGAAGGCGTATATCGATTCGCTCGGGCTGGAGGTATCGGCGCTCTGCGGCGATCTGGGCGGACACGGCTTTCAGGACCGGCAGGCGAATCCGGCAAAAATCGAAAGATCGAAGCGCATCCTGGACCTTGCCCTGGAGCTCGGCACGAACGTGGTGACGACGCATATCGGCATCGTGCCGGACGATCCGAATGATCCGGTATACGAAGCGATGCAGCGCGCCTGCGAGGAGCTGAGCGCCTATGCGACGAGCAGCAAAGCGTACTTTGCGATCGAGACCGGGCCGGAGCCGGCCCTGCATCTGAAGCAGTTTCTCGATACGCTCGGCTCCAAAGGGGTCTCGGTCAATTTCGACCCGGCCAACATGGTGATGGTGACCGGCGACGACCCGGTGGCAGGCGTCAAGCTGCTCAAGGATTACATCGTGCATACGCACGTCAAGGACGGCATCCGGCTGCGCGAGGTCGATCCGCGCATCGTGTACGGGGCGCTCGGCTTCGACCCGATGGAGCACGAGAAAATCGCCGAGATGGCATCCGGCGGCGCCGCGTTCCGGGAAGTCCCGCTCGGCGAGGGCAGCGTGCCGTTCGACGAATATTTCGCCGCGCTACAGGAGATCGGCTACAGCGGCTACTTGACGATCGAGCGGGAAGTCGGCGATCAGCCGGAGGCGGACATTCGCAAGGCGGTCGAATTTATCAGGCGTTACCGGGCATAGCTTGGGAAAGGCGGCGCGGGGATAGGGTCCTCGTCCGCTTCTTGGCGTTGGCTCGGCGCCCTGTGCATCGGATGACGCGGCGACCGGAAACTTTTTCCATCCGAGCTGGCGAACGCGGAGCTTGGAGATGGCGCGATCGTCGTGCCCGGAGCCCGAAATCCGGGCATTGCGAACATGCTGGATAGCGAAGGAAGGCTTCTGATATACATCCATCCAATTAGCGGCGATCCGCAAACCATTGCTTGGATCGACCCGGACATGCGGATGACGAAGGTGGAAGTGCTCGACCCGCTCGCTCCGGAAACCATGGATTTGCCTTCCGAGTTTGTTGACGATTGGCCGATCTACATGGGGATTGACGGGAGGCTGTATTCGATTCGCAGAAACAACGGGCTGGTGAGCTTGATTCGCCAAAACAACGGGGGAGTGAGCTATACCGAGCATTCCGCGATGGGGTACGACGACCAGCTGCTTGGCGGCGAATGAGCCCGCTGAACTGTGGAAAAAAGTGGCCCGGCCGCCCCGCGCGGGGAAGCGCGATCCGCGCCCCGCCGCCCGCGCGAGTGAAGCGCGCGCAGCTGCAGCGCCGCGTCCGCAGCGACGCAGCCCGCGCGCGCCGGGCGTCTCCGCCCGCGCTTAATCAGCTGCGGCGCGCTGGATATCCGGCGCCCAGCCGTCCGGGCCGGCCAACACGCTGCGCACGGTCAATTCGGCGGCTTCCGCGGCATTCAGCTTGCGGGCCCATGCGGCGCGTTCCCCGGCGGCGCCGGGACCGCTGCTGCCGAACTCGCCGTACCGGGCGGTCCGCTCGTTGTCCGGATTGCGCCAGTTGTCCCAGCCTTCCGGCTTGATATGCGGCCCCATCCAGGTGTTGACGAAGACGGTGCTCGCATGCGGCCGCCACGGCCTGCCCAAAAATACCGTCGCCTCCGGCGCGCTCCCCGTCAGTCGGCAATCAAGAAAAACATAGCCGTGCGGCTCGTCCTCGGGCGTGGAAGCTGCCGTGATGTAGCCTGCCCGCAGGCTGTGAATTTCGCAGCGGTCGAAGACGGCCGTCGCCGACCCGAAGATGAAGTCGACATGCCCCTCGATGTAGCATTCGCCAAAATATTGCCTGCCCCGGCTCGTATACACCGTATCCTGATTGCCGAGCAGCCGGACGCCGCGGAACGCGACGCGATCGCCGGAAACATACAGCGCCAGCGCCTGGCCGATATCCGGCCCCCAGCCCGCGGTATTTTCCACCGTCATATTCTCCACAGTTACGCGATCGGCCGCTATCGTCAGCGTCGGCGTGCGAAACGTGCCGTACGGCTTTCCGTCGGCATGAATCATGTTGGCGTAATCCCCGTACGAAAGCACGGTGCCTGCGGCGCTCTCGCCGACCAGCGCGATGTCCGGCTTATTGTCCGGCACGACGATTTTTTCCCGGTAAACGCCGTTTTTGACGAAAATGGTGACAGGCTCAAGCGGCAATACCCGCACCGCATCGACGGCTTCCTGCACGCTGGCGTAATCGCCGCTGCCGTCGGCCGCAACCGTTATACGCTGCATCGAATGTTCCTCCCCGAATCATTGAACTGTGCCGCCGCCCGAAGCAAGCGAGGCTGACGATGAATGCGCTCGTGATTAAAACAAGCTCTTGCCGTCGGCCGGCTCCCGATATGGATTGTATCATACCGGCCCCTCGATTGGGAACGCTTACCGGGCTGCCGCCACCACTTGATAACAGCCCGAACTCCCGCATCCCGCTTATGCGACGCCGAATTGATGCGACGCCGAATTGACGCAACGCCGAATTGACGCAACGCCGAATTGATGCGACGCCGAATTGACGCAACGCCGAACGCACGCCGGGCAAGGCGGGCGCTCAAGTTAGCGGAGACTGGATCGCTGCACACCGGATAACCGCCGCACGCCTGGGGAAGCCAGGGTCGCCGCGGTATTCGCCGCCACCGGGCTGATAGCCTGCACGCATGGGGGCGGGCCCTTGAAGCCCCGGCTCTCGCTTGCACAGCGGCGCGCGCCTCTTAAGACGCGCACCCGAATGCCGCTTTGCTTCCTGCATCAGCTATACGCCCAATGAACCGCGCTCGGCATTCGCCGCCGGGATCGCCATTTGGCCTCCGCCCTGAATTCCTTCGCCGGACTGCAGCAAGTACATCTGATAATACTTGCCGCCGAGCTTCATCAGATCTTCGTGGCTGCCGCGCTCGACGATTTCTCCCCGGTCCAGCACCAGAATGAGATCCGCGCTGCGGATCGTGGAGAGCCGGTGGGCGATAACGAAGGTGGTGCGCCCCCGCTTCACTACATCGAGCGCCGCCTGGATGATCGCTTCCGTCTCCGTATCGATGTTGGCCGTCGCCTCGTCGAGGATCAGAATGGCCGGGTCGAAGGCCAGCGCCCTGGCGAAGGAGATGAGCTGCCGCTCCCCGGCCGACAAGGTGCTGCCTTTTTCGGTCACGGGCTCGTCGATCCCGTTCGGCAAGCTGCGGAACATGTCGTACGCGCCGACATCGCGCAGCGCCTGCTCGACCCGCTTTCGGGAAATCGCCGGGTCGCCGAGGCTGACGTTGGAGGCAATCGTGCCGGTGAACAGGAATGGGTCCTGCAGTACGATGCCCATATGCTGCCGGAGCAGCTGACGCGGAATGTCGCGGATATCCTGGCCGTCGATGCGAATGACGCCCCGCTGCGCGTCATAGAAGCGGAAGAGCAGGTTCAGGATGGAGCTTTTGCCCGAGCCGGTATGGCCGACGAGCGCGACCGTCTCTCCCTGCTTTGCCGAGAAGGAGATGTTCTTCAGCACGTATTCGTCCTTTTTATAGGCAAAATAGACGTTCTCGAACGCGACATCTCCCCGGTATCGCTCCAGCTTGCCTGCCGCCACATCCGTGCCTTCCTCGTCGAGCAGCTCGAACACGCGCTCCGCGGAGACGAGCGCCGTCTCCAGGTTGCTGAGCTGGTTGACGATCCCGACAATCGGCTGAAACATCCGGTTCATGTAATCGATGAAGGCGTACAGTACGCCGACCGAGACGGCCGTGCCGAACGAACCGCCGCCAAACAGCCAAATCACGGCCAAAAAAACGACATTGCGCAGCACATTGGCCAAATTGTGCGACGTCAGGGAGTTCAGATTGAGCAGCTTGTTCTGATATGCATAATGCTCCGCATTCAGCTGCTCGAATTCGCCCGCCGTTTGCTGCTGCCTGCGGAACGCTCGAATGATCGGCATGCCTTGAATCGATTCGTTGATCATGCCGTTGATATCGCTCAGCAGGGAGCGGATTCGGTGATTGTATTTGGCGGCGAAGCGCCGGTATACGACTACCCAGACGTACAGCAGCGGCACGATTGGCAAGGCGATTAGCGCCAGCTTGACGTCGAGCAGGAACAGCGCTCCCAGAATCGCCGCCATATAGATGATCCCGGAGAAAAAGTTGGCCAGCACCGCGACATACAGCTCGCGGATCGCCTCGGTATCGTTTGTAATCCGGGACACCACCTTGCCGGCGGGCAAGTTATCGAAATATTGAACCGGCAGCCGCTGCACCTGAGCGAACACGTCTGTGCGCATGCGCTGAATAATCCGGTTGGCGGCCGTCTGCAGCAAGAGCCGCTGGCCGTAGGTGAACAAGGCGCTTAAGCACAGCAGCCCGAAATAGCCGGCGGCCAGCAAGAGCAGCGGGCGGAACTCGGCTTTATAAAAGGCGTAGAGCTCCTCGCTGGTCAGCTTCTCGGCCGGATAAACCGCCCGCTCCGCGCCGCTTGTCACCGTCAGCAGGCCGTCCTGGACCGAGCGCTGACCGTCAAAGCGGACGGCGCCACTGACGAAGTAAAAGTCGCGTCCGACCTGCAGCACGCGCGCTTCCGGGCCGCGGGGCGCGTCCTCGGCCAGCCGGTCGGCGCGGACATATCGCTTGCCTTTGTATTCGGCAGCCGGTTCGCCGGAATTGCCGGACGTCTCGTGCCACGGCTGCTCGATGCCGAGAATATGGCGGTCGATCATCTGCTTGGCGATCCATGGGCCGGCCAGCTCGCAGCAGACGGCCGCAAGCAGCAGCGCCAGGGCGATCAGAATTGTTTTTTGGTGAAGGCGGGCATAGCGGTACAGCCGCGTTCCCGTAGATTTCATCGCAGATCACACCCTCTTTTTTAGCTAAGAAAAACGTCTGTCGACATCGTTTCAAGGATGAACGACCGTGATTTAACGGATGTTTTTCTTGGTGCAGACAATGGCGGTGTTAACCGTTATCAGAACTCAAAACGCAAGGCATCGCTTTGGGAGGCAAATAGCGCTATTCTTATCCAAAACGCTGAATCGGGCAGCCCGCAAATGCTAAGTAAGGCTGCTCACTTTCGTTACAATTTCAAATCGCGCGTTTCGAGCGAAAGAAGCTCTGTGGCTTGCGTCAGCTTAGGGTCGTCCGGCTCCTTCGCAAGACCAGCGGCATTCGTTCATGCCCGTTTACCCGCTGCGCCGACGGCAGCCGCTTGTGCAGACTGTCCCGCGCTGACTGCCGGTCAGGCATCGAGCTTCGCTTCCCACTGCTGGCGTTCGAACTGCTCCTTGTACCAGCCCCGGGCTTTCAGCAGCTCGGCGTGGGTGCCTTCTTCGGCGATGCGCCCTTCGTCCAGCACGACGATCCAGTCGGCATGCTGCACGGCAGACAGCCGGTGCGTAGCGATGATCGTCGTGCGGCCCGCCCGTTCCGAGCGGATGCCTGCGATGATCTCGGCCTCGGTCTTGGCGTCCACGGCGGACAAGGCGTCGTCCAGGATCAATATTTCGGGATCGGCAATCAAGGCTCGGGCGATGGAGACGCGCTGCTTTTGTCCTCCCGACAGGGCTACGCCCTTCTCGCCGACCAGCGTCTCCAGACCTTCGGGAAGAAGCTCCGCGTCCTTGCGGAACGAGGCCAGCTCCAGCGCCCGTTCCAGCTCCTGCTCCCCGGCGTCCGGCCGGCCGAACAAAATATTTTCGCGAATCGTCCGCGAGAACAGCACCGGCTCCTGCGGCACATAGCCGATCCAGCCCAAAATTTCCCCGACCTCGACCTGCTGCGCGGGCACGTCCCCGAAAGCAAGCCGACCGCGTTCGTCGAGCGGATATTCCCGCAGCAGCTGCTTCAGCAGCGTCGTTTTGCCGCTGCCGGTGCGGCCGACGATGCCGAGCGTCTCCCCGCGCCGCAGCCGAATCGACAGCCCGGACAAATTATCCGCCGCCGAAGACGGATAGCGGAAGCTGTATTTGTCAAAAGCGATGCGCTCCGGCGTGCCGACGGGAACCGGATGCGGGGCGTCGGCGACATCGGGCTCGTAAGCCAGCGTCTCGTTCACCCGGTCGAGGGAGGCGTTGCCCCGCTGCATGATGTTGATCAGCTCGCCGATTGCGAACATCGGCCATATCAGCATGCCGAGAAAGACGTTGAACGAGACGAGCTCGCCGAGCGTAATTTCGTTGTGGAACACGAGATAAGCGCCGTAGCCGAGACCGATCAAATAGCTGCAGCCGACGAGCACCTTGACGGTCGGCTCGAACAGCGCGTCGATCCGCGCCACGTCCATATTTTTGGCGTAGACGTCGTCCGCCTTGTCGCCAAATCGGCGGGATGTCGCCTCCTCCTGCACGAAGGCGCGCACGACCCGCACCCCGGCGATCGTCTCCAGCACCTGATCGTTCATTTCGCCGAACGCGTTCTGGGCGGCCGTGAAACGGCGGTGAATTTTGGTTCCGTACCTGCTGATGAGCAGCGCCATCAAGGGCAGGGGGATGAGCGAGGCCAGCGTCAGCTTCCAGCTGATAAAGCCGGCCATCATAATGAGGATCGTCCCCATGAACAGGCTGGAATCGAGCAGCGTCAGGATGCCGAAGCCGGCGGTCACCGAGACGGCCCGCAGATCGTTGGTCGCCCGCGCCATCAGGTCCCCGGTCCGGTTGCGCTCGTAGAACGTCGGCGTCATCCGCAGCAGGTGGCCCATCAGCCGCGAGCGCAGCAGCCGTTCCAGCACGAAGGCGCCGCCGAACAATTGATACATCCATAAGTAATTGAGGATGTAGCCGATGACCGTGATCGCTATCCATAGGCCGAGCACCCCGTAGAAGCGGCTGTCTGTCAGCGCCCCGTCGCGGATGCCGTCGATCGAATAGCCGATCAGCTTCGGGGGGATGACGTCGAGCACGCCGGAGACGGCAAGCAGCACGACGGCGGCGAAGTACCTTTTCCAATGCAGGCGAAAAAACCAGCTTAATTTGCTCAATACCGTGAACATGAATGTGACTCCTTTCCTGGTCGCGGACGAAAAAAGGCATACCGCCCGCAAGCGGCATGCCTCATTGCACCGTAGGTGCAGGCCGGATCGCCTCTATGGCGACGGCGGCCCGATATGGAAAGCGCGCGATTACGGAGCGTAATCCTTGCGCCCGAGGTCGCGATATTGAATCGAACAACCGCTTGGCTGCGGTTCCCGCAAGCGCTCGGAAAGACGACGCCAATGCCCGGTATGCGGTTGTCGTGTGACGGCAATGCGATGCTGAGGCTCGATATGAATCGGCGTCATAACGCGCCACTTCCCCTCTGGAAATTTATGTACATTGTTCACTTTATCACCAGGCGTCCGAACTGTCAACGGGATAGAATGATTATAACGATTTCTTCCTTTCGACAGCAGGCTATGCCCGCACGGTGATTCGTCTCGGTCACGGGCTGTGCCTGTACGGTCATTCGTCTCGACAGTGGGCTATGCCCGTACGGTCATTCGTCTCGACAGTGGGCTATGCCCGTACGGTCATTCGTCCAATCAGTCCTTCCGCGATTGCATAATATACATTAGTCCCAAACGAAAGGAGAGACGACGAATGCAATGTCACGGTTATCAATGTCCAGCGCAAACGGTTTTTGATCCGCCGGTGAGAGTAGTCAGAAATATTTACCATCCTCAGCTCGTTCGCGTTATTCATCCGATCGAGGTGGTTAACCGCCACCACTGCGTACCGGTATACGAGCACTGTTACACAGTTATCGAGAAAAACGAGCAGTGCACCGTCTCGGCTGTCAATAAGGGAAAACGGTCCGCAAGATAAAATAAGGAAGACTTCGCGATGATTGGTCCTCTTCAAAAGGGGACCGATTTTGTTTTTGTACGCCTATAACGAGCGTATCGTTTTTGCCATCGGTCTTCACCTGCGGTGTTGAAAATTCAGCTCGTGAATGCCGCCGGTTTCAAGACGGATGCCTCGACGAGCGGTGTATCGCTTTCGCCATCGGCCGTCGCCTGCGGAACTGCAGCCCTGAGAAAAGGTGTTGACAGCGAGAATCATTATCAATTAAACTCAATTTGACGAGAATGAGAATCATTATCATATATGGAGGGTTTGGAATCATGAGAAGGACGCGACGACTTGAGCTTCATTTCGCACGGCGCTCCAAGCTGTGGGTTATTGCCGCATTATGCACGGCGTTCGCGCTGACAGGCTGCGCCGGAGGGAGCGGAAAGACGGCCGGCACAGGCGTATCGAACGCAAAGCCGAGCGGCGCAGAAGCCGTCAGCGCGGCGGCTGCGCCTGCACTCAGAGAAGTGACGGTGAAGGACCTGATCGGCCAGGAAGTCACGTTCAGCGAGGTTCCCTCCCGCATTGCCGTGCTGAGCGGAGCCGATTTGAACACGGTGTACAAGCTGGGAGGGACGGTTGTCGGCCGGCCGACAACCAAAAATCCGGTGGAGCCGAAGGAGGCGGAGGCGGCGGAGCAAATCGGTACGACTCATGGCGTTAACCTGGAGAAGCTGGCGCTGCTCAAGCCGGACGTTGTCATTGCCACCGCGGGACTCGGCCAGAAGGATGCCGAGGCGATCGAGTCGCTGGGGACGAAGCTGCTGTTCACAAGCGGCTATTCCGTAGATGAAGTGAAGCGGTCGATTTTGCTCCTTGGCCGGATGATGCGCAAGGACGAGAAGGCTGCTGAAATGGTAAAGGAGATCGACGCGAAGCTGGCGCAAATTCAGGCGGATATGTCCGGAAAAACCGCTCCCAGGGGGCTCGTGATCTTCGGTTCGCCCGCATCGCTGCAAATCGCCCTGCCGACCTCGCTGTCCGGCGATCTGCTGGCCAAGGCCGGCGGCGTGAATGTCGCGGCGGACTATCCCGGATTGGAAAAATCGGGCGGGAGGTATGCCCAGCTGAGCGCCGAGCGCATCATTGAGTCCGACCCGGACGCGATCTATCTCGTGGCTCATGGCGATCCACAGCAGGTGCAGGCGGCTTTCGAGAAGGAGATGTCTGGCAACCCGGCATGGTCCAATCTGCGCGCGGTCAAAGAGAATCGGCTGCTGGTGCTGCCCAGCGATTTGTTCAGCGCCAACCCGGGCCCGAAGGTTGTCGAGGCGCTCGATTATTTACATAAGCACATTGCGGAAACGGCGGCGCAGCTGCAATGAGCGCGGGCGGCGAGACAACCTCGGCGGTTCCCGCTGCAGAGGCGGATGGCCGCCTGCCCGGCGGTTCGGCTAGCGGCGCTTCGTCCGCTTCATCCGCTTCGTTCGCTTCGTCCGGTTCGGCAGCCGCCGGGCCAGCCGGGGCCGCCGGCCGGCACGAGCATTCCGGCGAGGGGCGCGCCTGGCGGCGGCGCATCGCTCTCGTCGCGGCGCCGCTGCTAATGGCCGCCGCAGCCTTATACGGCCTGACGACTGGCGCGGTAGGTATCCCGGCGCGGGAGCTGTATGCCGCCCTGGCCGGCAGCGGCGATTCGGCATATGAGCAAATTTTATGGAATTTGCGCATTCCACGGGTAGCCATCGGCGCTTTGGTCGGCATGTGCCTGGCGATTGCCGGCTGCCTGCTGCAGGGGGTCATGCGCAACCCGCTGGCCGATCCGGGCCTGATCGGCGTATCGTCCGGGGCTGGGCTTGCGGCGATCGTCATCATGATTATATTTCCGCAGCTGATGCCGCTCGTTCCGCTCGCCGCTTTTGCGGGCGCGATCGGCGCTGTATTCGTCACATACAGCCTGGCCTGGAAGGGCGGAGCTTCGGCGATGCGCCTCGTGCTGTCCGGCGTGGCGATCAATGCGCTCATCGGAGCGGTCACCTCGGCCATCATGCTGCTGTACAGCGAGCGCGTGCAGGCGGTGCTGCCGTGGCTGATCGGCGGCCTGGGCGGGAGGAGCTGGAAGCATCTGGAGATGATGCTTCCTTACGCGATCGTCGGGCTCGCGCTGGCGGCGTTCGCCATCAAGCCGGCCAACGTCATGCTGCTCGGCGACGATACCGCGAAGCTGCTCGGCCATCCGGTGGAGGCGAGCCGGCTGTTTCTCGTCGCCGTCGCCACGCTGCTGGCCGGCACGGCCGTCAGCGTAGCCGGACTGCTCGGCTTCGTCGGGCTCGTCGTGCCGCATATCGCGCGCATGATCGTCGGCACGAATTACGCGTATTTTTTGCCGGTGTCGGCGTTCGGCGGGGCGTTCCTCACCGTCCTCGCCGATACGGCGGCGCGCAGCTGGTTCGATCCCATCGAGCTGCCTGTCGGCATTTTGCTCGCTTTTTTGGGCGCGCCGTTTTTCCTGTATTTGCTGCGCAAGGGAGGAATCCGCAGTGGCCAGCCTGCTTGAAGCCGAGCGGCTCCATTATACGCATTCCCGGCAGTTCGCGATGACGGACTTGTCCGTTTCGCTGCGCGAAGGGGAAATCGTCAGCATCATCGGGCCGAACGGCTCCGGCAAGTCGACGCTGTTGAAGCTGCTTGCCCGCCTGCTGCGCCCCGGTGCGGGAGCCGTCCGCCTGTGCGGCCGGGACATCGCCGCCATGAGCGGGCGGGAGACAGCCCGCCTGCTTGCGATGCTGTCCCAGACGAACGACGCCGCTCTGGACATCAGCGTGCGCGAGCTTGTCCGCTTCGGCCGCCACCCGCATAAAGGCTGGTTCGAGACCGATTCCGAGACGGATGCGGCCTGCGTGGAATGGGCGATGAAAGCGACCGGCGTGCTGCCGTACGCCGAGCGCGGGCTGCAGACGCTCTCCGGGGGAGAGCGTCAGCGAGCCTGGCTGGCCATGGCCGTTGCCCAGCAGCCGAAGCTGCTGCTGCTGGACGAGCCGACGACGTATCTGGACATCGCCCATCAGCTCGATTTGATGGAGCTGGTGAAGCAGCTCAACCGCGAGCATGGCATGACGGTGGCGATGGTGCTGCACGACATCAATCAGGCCGCCAAATACAGCGACCGGCTCATCGTGATGCAGGACGGCCGCATTGCCTGCGACGGCCCGCCGGCCGAGGTGCTGACGGAGGAGCTGTTCCGGCGCGTCTTCCGGATTCGCGCTACCGTGAGCTGCGATCGCGGGTATCCGGTATTTACGGCTGAAGAAAGCTTGCAGCCGCACGCATAACCAAAACTTGACTTGCAGGCGCAAGCCGCAGAAAGGAGCAACGAATGTTTGTCGTAGCCAATCATTTCAAGGTACGAAAAGGAGAAGGGGACTATTTGGTGGAGCGCTTCGGACAGCCGAAGGCGGTCGCGACGATGCCCGGCTTTATTTCGCTGGAGCTGCTGCGCTGCACGGAGCACGAGGAATACGACGAATACATTGCCCGCACCACCTGGGAGAGCCGCGAGGCGCACGCGAACTGGATGCAGAGCGAGCAGTTCGCCGCCGCCCATCAAAACCGCTCGAACCGGGGCGCGATCCTCGAATCCCGCATCACGCGCCACGACGTGCTGGCCCGGGTGACACCCGCCCCGGCGAGCCCTGCGGATAAAGCGCAATAAAACCGCGCGTGAACGCCCCGGCGGTCCCGACCTTCCCTCCAAATGGAAGCGGTCAGCTGGCCGGGGCGAACATCGGACGCGCTCTCCAGTTCGTTACCATCACGGACTCTCCGTTTCCAGAACACCTCCCCTCGCGAGCTTTCCATAAGTAGGGGCAGACCTAGCCAAGCAGCCGCCGCCATCGGACGATTGGCGAGCTTTCCATGAATAAGGGGCAGACCGCTTCTTGCCGAGGCGGTTCTTTTTTTGTCTGGCTTTAAAAAGATGGCTCCTGCTTCATTGTAATCGCGCCCGCTCCTGCGTATGATCACCCTGCACGTATTTGGCCACCGCTTTACATGCCCTTTCTAAAGACGAACAATACAAGTTGATTCCCTGAACATCGTTCATTTTATTGCAGTTTATTTTGCGTTATGAAAAATAACACATGATCCTTAGGAGGGACAATTTATTTTGTATTCATATGTTATGTTTTTGTCATGTTCAAAAATTGGATTTACTCATTACACGAACGATATCTTTGGATTTCATTGATAATATTCGGTTTTTGGTGAGCATAAATCTGAAAAAATATAAGAAAATCACAAAAAAAGGATTGAAATATCCGTCATCCTCGATTAATGTATGTAATAGAACATGTTAAGTAATGTTACTCGGTTTGTTTTGTGTGTAACATAATATTACACAAAAAGGGTGAACGTGATGAAGAAAAGGCTTGTGCTAGTAGGAAACGGCATGGCCGGCATGAATGCAGTCGAGCAGCTGCTCAAGCTGGCCCCGAACCGGTATGAGATTACAGTTTTCGGCAGCGAGCCGCATCCGAACTACAACCGGATTTTGCTGTCGTCGGTGCTGGCGGGCGACGCTTCCATGAACGATATCGTCATTCACGATTGGGATTGGTACAAGAGCAACGGCATTACGCTGCATGCGGGCCATACGGTCAGCGAGATCGATCCCGCAAAGCGGACCGTGCGCACCGACAGCGGCATCGTTCAGCCGTATGACGAGCTGATTTTGGCCACCGGCTCGCTGCCGTTCATGCTGCCGCTCCCCGGAGCGGACAAGGAAGGTGTCATCGCGTTCCGCGACATCAAGGATTGCGAGACGATGATCGAGACGGCCAAGAAGTACAGGAAGGCGGTCGTCATCGGCGGCGGGCTGCTCGGGCTGGAGGCGGCGCGCGGGCTGCTCAATCTGAACATGCAGGTTTCCGTCGTGCACATCTACAAATATTTGATGGAGCGGCAGCTTGACGAGACGGCGGCGCATTTGCTGCAGAAAGAACTGGAAGCGCAGGGCATGAAATTTTTGCTGGAGAAAAATACCGATTCCATCTTGGGCCGCAAACGCGTCACCGGCGTCCGGTTCAAGGACGGCAGCGAAGTCGAGGCCGATCTCGTGGTGATGGCTGTCGGGATTCGCCCGAACGTCGCGCTGGCGAAAAACAGCGGCATCGAGGTCAACCGGGGCATCGTCGTGAACGATTATATGGAGACGAACGTGCCGAATGTCTATGCCGTCGGGGAATGCGCCGAGCACCGCGGCATCGCTTACGGGCTGGTGGCGCCGCTGTACGAGCAGGGGGCCGAGCTGGCGAAGCGGTTGGCCGGCGTAGCCTCGGAAGGGTATCAGGGCTCGGTCGTATCGACGAAGCTGAAGGTGTCGGGCGTCAACGTATTTTCCGCCGGGCAGTTCACGGATGAGCCGGGAACGAGGGCGGTGCGCGTGCAGGACGACTTCGACGGGGTGTATAAAAAGGTCGTTATCCGCGACGGCAAGGTGATCGGCGCCGTATTGTTCGGCGACACGAGCGATGGCTCGCGGCTGTTCTCGATGATTCGCAGCGGCGAGGACGTTGCGGGCAAGGAGAAGCAGGTGCTGCTGGGAGACGCCGCCGTGGGTAAGCCGGCATCCGGCATCGACTATGTGGCCGCGATGGCCGACGGCGATATCGTCTGCGGCTGCAACGGGGTGACCAAGGGCGCGATCGTCGAGGCGATTCGGGAAAAGGGCTGCGCCAGCGTGAACGACGTCAAGGCGTGCACGAAGGCTTCGGGCTCGTGCGGCGGCTGCAAGCCGCTGGTCGCCGATCTGCTGACGCTCACCCTGGGCGACGGCGTGAAGACCGTCAAGGAAGGCATTTGCGGCTGCACCGAGCTGAACCGGGACGAGGTGGTGGCGGCGATCCGCTCCATGCATTTGACGACATCCAAGGAAGTCATGAACGTGCTGGGATGGAAGACGGAGGAAGGCTGCTCCAAATGCCGTCCGGCGCTGAACTATTACTTGGGCATGGTATGGCCTGCCGAGCATGAGGACGAGAGGGAATCGCGTTTTGTCAACGAGCGCAATCACGCCAACATTCAGAAGGACGGCACGTATTCCGTCGTTCCGCGGATTTATGGCGGCGTCACCTCGCCGGCGGAGCTGAAGCGCATCGCCGAGGTTGCCGAGAAGTACGACGTGCCGATGGTGAAACTCACCGGCGGCCAGCGAATCGACCTGCTTGGCGTGAAGAAGGAGGATTTGCCGCGCATGTGGGCCGATCTCGACATGCCTTCAGGCTACGCTTACGGCAAGGCGCTGCGTACGGTCAAGACGTGCGTCGGCTCCACGTTTTGCCGGTTCGGCACGCAGGACTCGATCAAGATGGGCATCGCTCTCGAGAAGAAGTTCGAGCGGCTGAACACGCCCGCCAAGGTGAAGCTGGCCGTATCGGGATGCCCGCGCAACTGCGCGGAATCGACCGTCAAGGACTTCGGCGTCATCGCGATCGACGGCGGCTGGGAGCTGTACGTCGGCGGCAACGGCGGCGTGAAGGTTAGGGCGTCCGATCTGCTCTGCAAGGTGAAGACAGAAGAAGAAGTGATCGAATGGGCCGGCGCCTTCCTGCAATATTACCGCGAGCAGGCGCGCTGGAACGAGCGCACCAGCGAGTGGGTGCAGCGCGTCGGACTCGATACGATCAAGCAGGCGCTGGAGAAGAAGGAAGACCGGAAAGCGCTCGTACAGCGGATTGAGGAGACGTTGAGCCTGACTCGGGACCCGTGGAAGGAAATCATCGAGAAGGATCAGCTCCGCGCCACGTTCGAGCAGCTGGGCGTGCGCGAGACGACGGCCGTCAACTGACCGGATCGGTCAAGGCATGCATGAGGCCACGGCCGCCAACTGACCGAATCGGTCAGGCGTGCGCGAGACGATGC
>NZ_KB905561.1 GCF_000380965.1 Paenibacillus ginsengihumi DSM 21568
TCTATCTTGAAAATTTGGCGATATACGCCGACAAAATTTCAACACCGCAGGTGACGACCGATGACGTAAGGAAGCGCTCGTCATAGGCGTCTATCTTGAAAATAGCGCCGGTCCCGCGGCCCCTTCCTGCGCTTGAGCGGCCGATTTGCCCGGCGCAGACAGCCACGCTTCGATCTAACAAGTTAACGCTTTATCGAAGTTAATCTTTCTGGCAGCTTTTCCGGCAGCGCTGAGAAAAGCTTGCCTTGGGCATGGCCCTTTATTGTGCAAGGTTACACTTTACTGCGACAGGGATACTTAACCGGCGGCCCCCGAAACCCGCGCCAGCGTGCGGACTCCACGTTAGCGTGAAAGCTTCATGCTAGCGTTCGGATTCTGCATGAGCGAGCGAACTCCGCATTATCTTGCGAAATCCGCGTTAGCGCGGCTCCTCCCCAGGCACACCGGCGACAAATCCTGCAAAAAATGCAACATTTTCCGGCCTCTTGGCACCAGCAGAAGGGGAATGTTGCACTTTGTGCAACAATTTAGGGGAGATTGGCTTCAAACCCGGGAACAGCGCCCAAAATGTTGCACATTTTACAACATTGAGCCGCAAATAAGATTTATTCCCCCGTTTTTGTTGTACAAAATACAACATTTGCTGGCTCTCTCTAGAGAAAATTCAGCTTTATCTACAAGCTGAATTTTCAACACCGAAGGTGACGACCGATGACGAAGGAAGCGCTCGCCGTAGGCGCCCATCTCGCTATTAATCATGCATCACGTAAAATTCCACAGATGCAAATATTCTATATATTGTGCTTTATTATACCACAAGGTTTCCGGCTCAAGCGCAGCTGCGGAGGCTTAACGCTGCAAGGCCGAACAAGGGCTGACGGACTGTCGGACTAGCAGACTGACGGTTCTCTGGCGGACTGGCGACTGACGATCTAGCAGACTGACGGTTCTCTGTGGATTGGCGACTGACGAGCTAGCAGACTAACGGTTCTTTGGCGGACTGGCGACTGACGATCTAGCAGACTGCCGGTTCTCTGGCGGACTATCGGACTGCCGGACTGGCGGTTCTGCGGCGGATTGACAGTCTAGCGGACTGCCAGTCGGTCGGCACAGCGGCTCCCGATCCAAGCCCCCGATCCGATATTTTTCTACCCTAATGCTTATCATTGTCTCCTTACTGAACGAAACGCTCACGGGTTAGAATGAGGACAGAAGATAAAGGGGAGGTTAACCGCATGAAAAACATATATAAAATCGGCATGACGATGGCGCTGTCGGCTTCCGTGCTGGCAGGCTGCGGCGGCGGTTCGGGAACGCAAGGGGCGGACGGAGGCTCCGCAGAGAAGGTGCAATTGACCGTATGGCACAACTGGACCGGCCAGGATGCGAAAGCGATTGCGATGAGACAAATTTTGGACGATTTCCAGGCTTCCCATCCGAACATCGAGCTTGAGGTGGAGGGCCTGCCGACCGACGGCTTGAAGACGCGCCTCCGCACGGTCGCCGCGGCGGACGAAATGCCGGACCTGTTCGTCATGTGGCCTGACGCGATGACGAAGGAGTTCGTAAACGGCGGCCTGCTGCAGCCGATCGACGAGTTCCTGGACAGCAAGCCGGAATGGAAAAACAACTTCATCCCGAACGCTCTGGACGGATATACGGTGGACGGCAAAATTTATTCCGTCCCGATGAACCTGGCGCCGAGCTCGTTCATCTATTACAACCAGGCGATCTTCGACCAGTACGGCGTCAAAGTGCCGGAAACGTGGGACGAGCTGAAGGCGGCGATCGACACCTTCAACAAGAACAACGTCATCCCGATCGCGCTCGGCAACAAGGCGAACTGGGTCGTGCAGTCGACCATCTTCAGCACCATCGCCGACCGCGTGACGGGAACGGATTGGCTGCTGAAGGCGGTGAACCAGGATGGAGCGAAGTTTACCGATCCGCAGTTCATCGAAGCGCTGAAGGTGCTGCAGGATCTGGGCAACGCCAAGGCGTTCCAGGACGGCTTCAACAGCATCGACGAGAACCAGATGATTCAGCTGTATAACCAAGGCAAGGCCGCCATGTTTATCGACGGCGGCTGGGCGCTGGCCAATCTCGTGAAGACGGCGCCGCAGGAAGTGCTGGACAAGACGCACATTACCATCCTGCCGCCGATCGAAGGAGGCAAGGGCGATCCCCAATCGACCTCGGGTGTCGTCGGAACCGGCATGGGCGTCAGCAAGAAGCTGGAGGGCGCGAGAAAAGACGCGGCCATGGAGCTGCTCTATGCGCTGGCCGGTCCGGAAGGCCAGAAGGCGACGCTCGACAGCAGCACGCTTGTCAGCTACAACATCGAGCTGGACGAGTCCAAGGCCCACCCGCTGTTCGTGGAGTTGAACAATCTGATGAAGGAAACGAAAATCAGCCCGGTATACGACTCCAAGCTGAGCTCGGCCGCGGTCGAGGTGATCAACAACGGGCTGCAAGAGCTGCTGATGGGCGGCAACCCGGAGACGATCGCCCAAAAAATTCAAGACGCGCAAGCGGGTGCGATCGGCAAATAAAACCGCTATTCCCGAATAAAGCCCTCCCTAGCGGAGGGCTGACTATTTAGCGAAGGAAGTGATCATTCATGAATACCCTGCGCATCCGCCGGTTCGTTGTGATGGGCCTCTTGCCCTCGCTGCTCATATACGCCTTGTTCGTCTTTGTGCCGGTCGTATGGTCCGCCTACTACGGTTTTTTCGACTGGAAGGGCATCGGCGAGGCCAAGTTCATCGGACTTGGCAACTATGCGGAGATTTTGCGCGATCCTGTATTTTGGCGGGCGCTCAAAAACAACGTGATCTTCGTGCTCGCCTCCGTGTTCGGGCAAGTGCCGATCGCGCTCGTCCTGGCCATTATGCTTAACAAAAGCAATATGCTGCAAAGATTTCTCCGCTCCGCTATCTTCATGCCGATGGTGTTGTCCGCCGTCGTCATCGGGATGATCTGGCAGTACATTTACCATCCGCAGATCGGGATACTGAACTTTTTGCTGGATGCGCTCGGTCTCGAAAGCTGGAAGCTGCAGTGGCTGTCCGATCCGAACATCGCCATCTTCTCGCTGACGCCTCCGCTCATCTGGAGCTTCGTCGGCTTGTATCTCATCATCTTCATGTCGGCGCTGCAAAACATTCCCGGAGACATTCACGATGCCGCGCAGATCGACGGAGCGACCGGGGCGAGGAAGCTGTTCTCCGTGACGCTGCCGATGATTTGGGGCACGATCCAGGTGGCGCTCATCCTGTGCATTTCCGGCAGCTTGAAATCGTTCGACCTCGTGTACATCATGACCAAGGGCGGACCGGCGCATGCGACGGAGTTGCTTGCGACGTACATGTACAACTCGACGTTCTCGTCTTACCGTTACGGCTTCGGGAGCGCGATCTCGACCTCGATCGTGCTGATCAGCTTGCTCTTCATCGGGACGAGCCAATGGCTGACGAGCCGCAGAAAGAATGGATAACGAAAGGGGGAACCGGCCATGAACCAATCTGCTCTGCAGGCGAGACAGGCGCCGTCACATAAAACCGGCATTTCCGTGAAAAAATGGAGGGGAGCGATCCTCTGGACATTCCTCACCATATACGGGCTGCTGACATTGTATCCGTTATTTTGGCTATTCATCAGCGCCTTCAAGACGAATGCGGAATTTATGAACCGTCCGTTCGCGTTGCCCGAGGCATGGCAGCTGGAAAATTTCACGCGGGCCTGGGCATCGTCGAAGATGGGCACGGCTTTCTTGAACTCGGTCATCGTCTCGGTCGTTTCGCTGGCTCTGACGCTGTTTATCGCGGCACTCGCTTCTTACGTGCTGGCCCGCTTCAAATTCCGTTTCAAGGGCTGGATCATGACTTTCTTCGTCGTCGGGATGCTGATTCCGATTCACAGCACGCTCGTTCCGCTGTTCATCCTGATGAAGCAAATATCGCTGCTCAATACGTATTGGGCGCTGATTTTGCCGTATACCGCCTTTGCGCTGCCGACGGCGATTTTCGTGCTGACCGCTTATTTGTCGTCCGTGCCCAAGGAGATCGAGGAAGCGGCCTACATTGACGGCACAGGGCTGTGGGGCGTATTCCTGCGCATTATGCTGCCGATTTCGCTGCCGGCGTTAGCCACCGTCTCGATTCTCAGCTTCCTGCACTCTTGGAACGATTTCTCGTTCGCTCTCGTATTTATCAGCAAGACGAGCCTGAAGACGCTGCCGCTGAGCATCGCCACGTTCGCGGACGGGTATCAGACCGATTACGGCCTGACGCTTGCGGCCATGACGATCTCCGTCATTCCGACCATCGCGATGTATCTGATGTTCCAGGAGCAGGTGATGAAGGGCATGACGGCCGGCGCGGTGAAAGGCTGATACCCGCAGGCGGAGCCGGCTTTCAAGCGGTTCCGCCGCCCTTTTTTCGCTTCAGGCTTTAAGGTGTGCGGTGCGCGGAGGAGGTGACTTGCGATGCTGCGCTGGATAGGCCGTTCGTTGCAGCGCAAGCTGTCCGTCATTATGTTGGCGGCGACATTAATCCCGCTTTTGTCACTGGGCGTATTCGCCTATCTGATTTCCTCCCGGATTACGGAGGAGAATACGAAGCAGTCGGGGATCGATACGCTGGCTCAGATGCGGGGGAACCTGCGTTTTATTGTCGAGGATGTCAACCATCTGTCCATCTTCCTGATCGGCGAGCGGGAAGTGCAGCAGTACCTCCGCGCCAGCGGCGACGACGGGAACGCCCGGGTGCGCATTCAAGGCTTTTTATCGAATCTGGTCGTATCCAAGCCTTACGTGTCCCATATTACGATCTACCCGGGCAACGGCGATGTTCCCATCTCGACGATGACGCTCTACGAGTCGGAGCTGGACAAGCAGCTCGATCTTCGTCAAGTAACGGAGAAAAGGTGGACGGGACTGTACAGCATCGTCAATTACGCCGGAAGACAGAACGTGTTCTCGTTCATTCGTCCCTTGCGCAGCATCGGCGACTACCGCCCTTTGGGCTGGGTGTCGATTACGCTGGACGAGCAGGCGATCTCCCGTTACTGGAAGCCGGGGCGGCTCGGAGAAGGGCAGGGGCGCATTGCGCTGTTGAACGAACAGGGCCTTATTCTTTCGAGCACGGAAAAAGAGTGGCTGGCCATGCCGGTCGATTCGCTGTTTCCCGGACTTGCGGACGCGCTGGAAAATCCGGCAAGCGGGGCGGTCACTTACGGGCGGGGCGCGGACAAGCAGACGGTGCTGTATTATCGGGAACCGCTCGTCGGATGGACGATCGTCGGGCTCGTTCCGTTTGAGCAGTACAGCGCCCGCAACCGGTACATTTTGCTGCTGACCGCTGCCGCCGTGACGGTGTCGGTGCTGGCTACAGCGGCGCTGATCCTGTACTTCGTGCGCAGGGTCACCAATCCGCTGCGGGCGCTGACCCGGCTGCTGTCCAGGTTGAATCCGGACGAGCCGCTGCCCCGATATCCGGCTTCGTCCTCCGACGAGATCGGCCGGCTGGCCCAAAGCTACAACCGGCTTGGCAGTCATATCGAGAAGCTGAAGCGTGAGCTGATTCGCGGCGAGGCGCGCAAGAAGGAAGCCGATATGCGGGCGCTGCAGGCGCAGATTAACCCGCATTTTTTGTATAACACGCTGTCGTCCATTCACTGGATGGCGCTCATGACCGAGGAGAAGCGGATCGCCGATATGGTCGGGGCGCTGAGCGATTTTTTGCGGTTCAGCTTGAATAAAGGCAAAGAATACTGCCCGGTGCATCAGGAAATCGACCATATCCGCAACTATGCCCAGGTGCAGTCGATCCGTTATCCGGACAAGTTCGATATCGATTTTACAGTCGATCCATCGCTGCAGGATAAATATATGCTCAAGCTGCTGCTGCAGCCTCTGGTTGAAAATGCGATGATTCACGGCATTCAGAAAAAAGAAGGACGGGGCGTCATCTCCGTCTACGTCGGGCGCGACGGGGAGCGGATGAGCTTCATCATCCAGGACGACGGCGTCGGGATGAGCGAGGAGCGGCTGGAGGAGATCCGCGGCAGCCTGCATCTGGCGGAGCGCGGCGAGGCGCCGGACATCAGCTATGGGCTGCGCAACGTGCACGAGCGGCTGATTCTGCATTACGGCCCTGAAGCGGGCCTTCGCATCGACAGCCGGGAGCAGGCGGGCACGCGCGTCGCGTTTTCCATTCCCGTGTTGGAGGATATCCCATGAGAATCATGATCGTTGACGATGAAGTCATTATACGGACAGGGCTGGCCAAGGTGATCCGCTGGCACGAGCTGGGCCTGGAGCTGCTCAAGCCGGCGGCTTCCGCCGAGGAGGCGCTGAAGCGGATTCCGCGGGAGCGGCCGAACATTCTGCTTACGGACATTCGCATGACCGGGAAAACCGGGCTGCAGCTAGCCGAGGAAACGAAGGCGCTGCTTCCGGACGCGGAAGTGATCATCTTGTCGGGGTACGACGACTTCGTTTATACGCAGCAGGCGATTCGCCAAGGGGTGAGCGATTATTTGCTGAAGACGAGCCGTCCTGAGGAAATCATCAGGACCGTGCTTAGAGCGAAGCGGCGAATTGAGGAGAAGTGGGCCGCCCGCAATGAGGACCAGGCGAAGCAGAAGGCGGCGCGCAGCCTCATGCTGGAGCGGCTCCTCCTGGGCGAGACGGACGAAGCCGACCTGGGGCGGCTGCCTGCCTATTTGCCCGGCTTGTTCCCGGAGGCCGATAGCGGCGGAGAAGGCCGGTACCAGATTGCGCTCATTCATGCCGAGGGCTGGGGCGAATCGGCCCCGATGGCGGCGCTGCTGCTGTTCGCGGTGGAAAATATGCTGGGGGAGCTGCTGCGCTGCGAGACGCTGATGCAGAAGAAGCGCATCGCCGTCGCCGTGCGGCTGGACAGCCGGGGGAAGCTCGCTCTGGCGGGGCTGCTGGAGAAGATCGAGGAGCTGCTGAAATGCACGCTCTTCGCCGCTGTCGGCGTGCCGGTGGAGCGGCTTGCGCAGTGCCGGGAATCGTACGAAACGGCGGAGGAGGCGTTCGCCTACAAAGGCTTGCTCGGCAAGCGCATCTGTCTGTACGAGGAGATTCGGCAGCGCAAGGGCGGCAAAACCGTCTGTACGCACGAGGAAGAGATGGAACTGTCGGCGATTTTGCTGGACAACGATCTCGTCGACCTGAAAAATTGGGTGCAGCGGTATATGAAGGCGCAGCTGGACGATCCGCAGACGACGATCGAATCGCTCGAAGCGGCGGTGCATTCTGCCGCGCTGTCGGCGCATCGCTGGCTGGAGCGGGCGCTGTCGGCAACCGGCAGGGGGATGCCGCCGGAGCTGTCCGCTCCGCACCTCAATCTGAAGGAGGGCGGGCTGCCGAAGGATGCGCTCTTCGCTTATTTGCGCGCGGTCATGAGCCTGTATCATCAGCGGCTGGCGGAAGGGCCGGCGGCGCATGTGCAGAAGGCGATGGCTTACATCGAGCAGCATTTGGGCAGCGATGTGGGGCTGCAGCAGGTGGCAAGGCATGTGCATCTGCATCCGAACCATTTGAGCGAGGTGTTCAAGAAAGAGACCGGAACGACCTTTGGCGATTATGTGACCCGCCGCAAGCTGAGCCGGGCGATGGAGATTTTGTCCGTTTCGCCGGCCAAGATCAGCGAGGTGGCGGCGAAGGTCGGCTACGAGGACGTCAAATATTTCAGCCAGTTGTTCAAAAAGTTTACCGGCAAAACGCCGAGCGAATTCCGCGAGGAAGCCGCGGGAGGCGGGGGAGCGGCCGCCGGTAGCATGGAGGAATAGCGCGCTAGACGCGGATGGAAAGGGAGAGGATACGCATGGAATTGTCGGGATTGTGGAGAATTCAGCATTTTGACGTCGGGCAGGCGAGACCGCTGGACGTGGCCGCCGCCGGGCTGGACGACCGCTTCTGGATTACCGCCAGGGTGCCTGGCGACGTGCATTCGGCGCTGATCGAGCGGGGGATTATCGATCACCCGTACTTTGGGCATAACGATGCGAAGTGCCGCTGGATCGAGCAGAAGGAATGGTGGTACCGGACCAGCTTCGACTATGAGAAACCGCAAGGGCGGGAGGAGCGGCATGAGCTCATTTTTGAGGGCCTCGATACGTTCGCTACGATCTATGTCAACGGCCTGGAGATCGGCAAGACGGACAACGCGCTGATGGGGCATACGTTCGACGTCACGCGGATTTTGCGCAGCGGCAAAAACACCATCGCCGTCCGCTTCGATCCGCTCTACCTGCACAACCGGGACAAGGAGCAGGTTCAGTGGTCGTCCTACACGAAGGAGCGCCCCTGGATTCGCAAAGCGGCGATGAATTTCGGCTGGGACTGGGGGCCGCGGATGGTCACCGTCGGCATTTGGGGGAAGGTGCGGCTCGAACGCCGGCGCGTCGCCAGGCTGGACAGCGTCTTCGCGCGGACGGCCTCGCTGGCTGAGCAGGAAGCGTTGGTGCAGGTTGACGTGGAGGCGACCGCCTATCGCCGCGGTGCCGTCTGCCGGGCGGAGATAACGCTTAAGACCGCTGACGGCGCGGTCGTCGCAGCGGAAGCGATGGCGCTTGACGGGAGCCATGCCGCCGCATTGCTGCGCGTGCCAAAGCCGCGCCTGTGGTGGACCCATGACCTTGGCGAGCCTTACCTTTACCGCTTGGAGGTCGCGCTGCTGGCGGGCGGCGAGCCGGTCGACCGGTACGAAGCGGATTTCGGCATCCGCACCATCGAGCTGCAGCTGAAGGACGAGGCGGGCGGCAACGCCTTCGCGTTTGTGCTCAACGGCGTTAAGCTGTTCGCGAAGGGAGCCAATTGGATCCCGGTCGACAACTTGATCGGCGCGGCGCCGGACGACCGCTACCGCGACCTGATCGAGCTGTCCGTCCAAGCGAATATGAACATGCTGCGCGTCTGGGCCGGCGGCATTTACGAGAAGGACGTCTTCTACGAGGAATGCGACCGGCGCGGCGTGCTCGTATGGCAGGACTTCGCCTTCGCCAATGCGCTGTTTCCCGACTACAACCGCGATTTCATGGAAAATGTACGCCGCGAGGCGGAATACAACGTGAAGCGGCTGCGCAATCATGCGTCGCTGGCGCTCTGGTGCGGCAACAACGAGATCGACTGGCTGTACGACATGAAGACCGCCGGCGGCGACATTACGTGCCCGTTCTACGGGGAGAGCATCTATCACGAGCTGCTGCCGGAGGTGCTGGCGGCGCTCGACGACAGCCGCGCCTATTGGCCTTCTTCGCCGTTCGGAGGCGACGACGCCAACGATCCCGAAGTCGGCGACCGACACAACTGGCAGGTATGGCACGGCTCTGTCTATCCGCGCCGCAGCGGCGAGCCGCCACTGATCGATTACAGCGTGGAAGGGGTCAGCTTCAAAAACTATAAGAAGGACTTCGCCCTGTTCAGCAGCGAGTTCGGCATGCACGCCTCGGCGAACCGCTACACGCTGGAGAAAAACATTCCGGCCGGCCAGTTTTATTGGAACAGCGACGAGATGGCTTACCGCAACAAGGATACGAACCATCAGAAGGGCATCCTGCTGATGGAAGGCTATACCGGCATTCCGAGGGACATCGAGGAATACATGAATTTCTCCATGCTGACGCAGGCCGAAGGGCTGAAATACGGCATCGAGCATTACCGCCGCAACAAGCGCCGCACAAGCGGAACGCTCATCTGGCAGCTCAACGACAGCTGGCCCGGAACGAGCTGGTCGCTGATCGACTACGAGCTGCTGCCGAAGGCGTCGTATTTCTACGCGAAGAAGTTCTATGATCCGGTGCTGCTCTCGCTCGATCATGAGCCCGGCGAGCCGCTGGCCGTATGGGTCGTGAACGACCGCCTGGAGCCGATCGTCGGCAAGGTGCGACTGACGGTGTACGATTTCGCCGGGCAGGAACTGTTCTCGCGCGCATTCGACGCCTGCGTGCCGGGAAATGCGGCGGCCGAGCTGGGCCGCCTGCCGGAAGCCGAGGCGCTCGCCGGCCGCGCCGCCGAGGACGTTGTCGTGCGGCTGTCCGCCGAAGGCTGGGACGCCCCGGACAACCTGTGCTATCTGCGCGATCAGAAGGATCTGCGCCTGCCGCCTGCCGCGCTTGAGGTGGAGGTTGACGAGCGCGAGCAGACCGTGACCGTGACGGCGGCTTGCTCGCTCGCGCGGATGGTGAAGCTGGACGTGCCGCACGGCAACATCCGCTTCAGCGACAACTTCTTCGATCTGCTTCCCGGCGAGCGGAAGACGGTGCAGATCCGCCATCCCCGCGGGCGCAGCGTGTCCCTGGACCGCCTGAAGGTGTCGGCGCTTAACGCGAAGTGATCTTAAACAACGCGAATGATCAGCGAAGACTGACCGATGAGGCGGTCGGTTTTCGTTCATTGAAGGCGTCCAGCATGAAATAGGGCTGGGGTTTTTGTCCCGGGCTACGTCCCGTGCGTCAGACTTTGTACAACAAAAACGGGGGGATACACCGCATCTGCGGCTCATTGTTGTAGAAAGTGCAACATTTCGGGCGATGTTCCCCGATTTGAAGCCCATCTTGCCCACATTGTTGCAAAAAATACAATATTCCCCTTCCTCCTATGCGAAGGGTACGGAAAATGTTGTATTTTTTGCAAGATTCGTTGTCTCATGTGCCCAGGGAAGGGCAGCACCAACTCGGAGTTCGGGGGCCGCCGGCTGAGTATCGGTCGCAGCAAAGAAAAACCTTGCCGAAAGCAAGGTTTTTCTTAATGGAGACCCAGGGAAAGAGACTGTGAAGACAGACGTAGAACCTACAAAATCCAACTCAAAACGTGGTATAATAAGAAAAACGTCTATCGACGTCCATTCAAGGAAGGGCGACCGCGGTTAAGCGGTAGTTTATCTTGGTACAGAAAGTCACACTTTGTTTTATCGCTTTAGCAAAGTTAGACTTTCTGTAACGTTAAAAAAGAAATGGAGTTGATTGTCAGATGGCGGATTTGCTTGACCCCCGGAACGATTTCGTCTTCAAACGAATTTTCGGCAGTGAAGATAATAAGGATGTGCTGCTCGCTTTCTTAAATCGTACGTTTGCCGAGTCCGGTGAGCCGCCGCTGACGGAGATTGTTCTGCTTAATCCATACACAGATAAAGATACCCCTCTCGATAAGCAGTCCATTTTTGACATTTGGGCAAAGACGGCAGAGGGCAAGCTGATTGATATCGAAATGCAGTTGTTCAATAAATATGATATTGAGAAACGCACGCTTTATTACTGGGGCAAACGTTATTCCAGCCAGCTGCAGGAAGGACAGACCTACAAGGAACTGAAAAAGTGTGTTAACATCAATATCTTGAACTATTCGTTTATTTCAAACGACCGTTATCATAATGTGTTCCATCTGAGGGAGGATAGCTCGGGAATTGAGCTGTGCGACGATATCGAGATTCATTTCATGGAGCTGTCCAAGCTGGATGATCAAGCCATTCCGGTAGAAGGCGGCCTGATCAATTGGCTCTTGTTCTTGAAAGGTGCCGACAAATCGAATTGGGAGGTGCTGAAGATGAATGAACCGACTTTGAAAAAGGCCATGGATACGCTGGAGTTTCTAAGCCAGGATCGCGAGGCGCGCAGGCGTTATGAGGAGCGGCAGAAGTATTTGCATGACGAAGCCTCCATGATTGAATGGGCTACGGAAAAAGGAATGGCAGAGGGAATGGCGAAGGGAATGGCGAAGGGAATGGCTGAAGGCATGGCCAAAGGGGAACAAAAGAAGGCCACTGAAATCGCCAAAAACATGCTCTTGATGGGAATGGAAGTTTCCGTTATCGCCAAAGCAAGCGGGCTATCGGAAGCTGAAATCGAAGCGCTCAAGCCGAGCCGTTAATTCTTTATCGAATCAACATCCAGACTTGGCCTGCGGAGAGCCAAAAACCTTTAAACACTCGGGTATGTTTAAAGGTTTTTTATTTTGCGGCCAAGTACGAAAAGCGGCTGTGGCTGAGCGGGATCAAGGAAGTAACTGTGGGCTTACGTTTTGCCGGGCTGACATGGCAGACCTGAAGCTAACGCTAGTCACAGAGCTTATTTCCCTCGAAACGATCGATTTGAAATTGTAACGCAAGTGAGCAGCTTTATTCGGTATTTAGGGCTGCCCGATTCAGCGTTTTTGACAAAATCGCGCTACCCAGCTTGCGTTACCTTTTAAAAGAGCACGAATCAGCTAAATTGCGTTTGTCACTTGCGTTAGAGAGCATATGGTGACTCATGGCTCCATGGACCGCTTTTCGCCCTCGGTTTATGCTGCCTTAGCCATGCCTTGCGGTTCGAGTCATACTGGTACCCACCCAAACGTGAAATCGTTTGCAGCTTAAGTCATGGGGCAATTTTCTTAAGCGGACGAGCTCATCAGCGGACATGCTCATCCTTGAATAGACGTCGATATACGTTTTTCTTCTCGGTTTTCCTTCAGCTTTTGGGTCCATCCAGCCTGATTGAGCTCGAAGATTGCGAAGTCGGACTTCCAGAGTCGGCTGGGGGGAGGGGCAGCGGAAAATACCGACGCCCGTCTCGACACACAGGGTCGGGGGCTGCTCCGGCAGCTCCAGCGCCTCCGGCAGATCCAGCAGATCCAGTGGCTCCGACAGTTTCGGCGGCTCCGGCGGCTCCAACGCCCCCGGCAGATCCGGCAGCTCCAGCGGCTCCAGCGCCTCTGGCAGCTTCGGCAGCTCCAGTGACAAGGCCCATTTCGCGGTTGAAACTTTTTGCCGGGCTGGGGAGTCTATGTTCATAGAGAATGAAAATGAGCTTATAAGGAGAGAGCCGAGAGTGACCGACCGAAGTGCGATTTTGGAGCAGGCGAGAGCGTATGCGAGGAGCGAGCTGGAGCGCGACAGCAGCGGCCACGACTGGTGGCACATCGTCCGGGTGACGCGCACGGCCAAGGCGCTGGCAGCGCTGGAGCAGGCCGACGAGTTCGTCTGCGAGCTGGCGGCGCTGCTGCATGATATCGCGGACGAGAAGCTGAACGGGAGCAAGGAGGCCGGCCTGCGCAAAGTGACTGAATGGATGGAGCGGACAGGCGTTGCGGCATCCGAACGGGAGCATGTCGCCGATATCGTTGCGACGATGTCTTACGGGGGAGGCGACGGCCGGCCAATGGCGACGCTGGAGGGGCGCATCGTGCAGGATGCGGACAGGCTCGATGCCCTTGGCGCAATCGGCATCGCCCGCACCTTCGCCTATTCGGGCTGGAAAGGGCAGCTTGTGTACGATCCGGGCCTCCGTCCACGGCAGCAGATGTCGAGGGAGGAATACCGCAGCGGACGCAGCACGGCGATTAATCATTTCTACGAAAAGCTGCTGAAGCTCAAAGGGCTGATGAACACGGAGGCGGGCCGGGCGCTGGCGGAGGAGCGGCACCAGTTCATGGAGCTGTATTTGCGGCAATTCGACAAGGAATGGGAGCTTGGCAACGAGGCGTACCTGCAGGAATCCTCGTTTTCGTTAACGGGAATCCGGCGCGTCCATATCGCGTTCGGCGATTCCGCCGGCGGCTCGCTGCGCATCGCGCTGCGCGAACAACCGGGGGAGAAGGTGGTCGTGTTGGGCGACGACCTGATGGTCGGGCCGCTCGGCTTCGAGCTTCCGCAGCTGTGGAAGAAGCGGATGAATTGGTGGGGAGAGAGCATCAACGAACGGGAAAAGGCGGATATGGAGGCTTATGTGATGAAGGCAGCCCTGAACTGGCTTCATTGGCCCGACCGCTTGCAAGGGCTGCCCGTCGTCGTATGGGCCGGCGATTCGGCAGGGGAGCAGACGGCGCTGCGCTGCCTGCTCAACGCGATGTCTGACGATGCCGATATTTCGCTCGTTAACCCGACATCGCTGCTGAATCGCCGCTTTCCGGAAGCCGAATACCGATGCATGGGGGAGATCTCTCCCGAAAAGCTGTGCCCGCTGCTGGAGGAGGCCGAGCCCTTGACACCCGCGGCGCGGGAAGCTTATGCGGCCGATTGGCGGCGGCTGGCCGCCGAGGAAGGCGTGCTGCGGGTGGCGGAGAACGGGCAGCTGCGAACTGTGCCGGAGCATTATTTTGACGGTGAGATCGTGAAGGCGGCCCGCAAGCTGAAGGCGCTGGGAGGCAGGTATATCAAGTCCGCGCGGTTGATTGGCGAGGTGATCGGTCATTCGGATCAGAGAGTGAGCGACAGCTTCATCGAATACCGCGTGCGCCGGCTGATTGAGCAGGGCGTGATGGATTATACCGGTGAGCTGGAGGCGATGCGCTATTACAGCGTCAGCTTGACCGGACGGGGAGAGGAGATGGCTGATGCCGCCGGTTCCGAACGTTGGAATGAGAGGCTGGGGCCCGAGTTGGAGAACGCTGCTGATTGGCTGGAGCAGCTCGGAGACGAAGCGGAGCAGCTGGAGGGCAGCCTGACGCTGCTGGCAAGCAAGCTGGCAGCCGCTGGCGGCCAAGCCGCCTCCGATGAAGATGCTGCGAAGCTTCAGGAGCGACTCGCCGAATATTTGCAGGAGCAAAGAAGTCTGGAAGAGCGGCGGAAGGAGCTGGAAGCCGCGCTGCGCTCCGTGCTTTGACTGGCCGAAAATTTCGGAAAGGCGACGGCGGACGAGGGTTCGCTGGTCGCCTTTTATTGTTGTTTGGCTGGGCTCTAACGCTGGCGAGCAGGCAAGATGTGATTAAATTTATATTCACTTCTATGTATAATTATAAAACTGTCGATGATGACGGCATATTTTTCCGCCATGGAGAGGACAAGATGAAGCTGATATGCGAATCCGCCTGCCCGGACGATTATTTGGCGGAGACGGAGGAAGTCGATTTCAGCCATCCCGCCGTCGCCCAATGCGCCGAGCAACGGGCGGCGGGGGCGAAGAGCGGGCAGGACTATGCGCAGGCTGCTTTCGAATTCGTGCGCGACCGCATCTCCCACTCTTGGGATATCCGAAGCCATCGCGTCACAAGAACGGCCTCGGAGGTGCTGCGGTTCGAGGAAGGCATCTGCTACGCCAAAGCGAACCTGCTGTGCGCTCTGCTGCGCCGGCAAGGGATTCCGGCAGGCTTCTGCTACCAGCGCTTGACGCTCGGCGATACGCCCGATACCGGCTATGTCATTCATGCGCTGAATGCTGTATATTTGGCGGAGTCGGGCCGCTGGATTCGCCTTGACGCGCGCGGCAACAAGGAAGGCGTGGACGCCCAATTCTCGCTTGGCGAAGAAAAGCTCGCTTTTTCTGTCCGCAAGCAGTACGGCGAGAAAGATTACGGCATCATTCACAGCAGACCGGCACCCGCGACAATGGCTGCGCTGCGCCGTCATACCGATTGCATAAATATGTGTTTGCACGGTTTGCCGACGGAGCTCTAAAAAACGAACCCTCGCTCCGTTGTGCGAAGCGAGGTTGAGTCCCGGGCTTCAACACAAGACTTGACAGACCGCCGCAACTTTGCGGCTGGATTTGGCCAAAATTTTATGCAGGGCAAGAAGGCAAAGCGGCTGTCTTCGTCGAAGCCATTTAAGCGTAAAACCAACAAGCCGGATAAGGGTGGAATACGCATCCCTATCCTCTAGGAGGGTGAACAAGTGTCCGTCATCGAAACCCGCTGTCTCAGCTCGCTGGCCAAGGTTTTCGCCGACGAAGAGCCGCAGGAGCAGCCGTTTCTTCGCGCCTCCGCGCTGGAAAACGAGACGTTTGCCTACCAGATCGCTTACCGTCTGTCGGGAAATCCCCGCTCGCTCCGACATGTTCGCGTGCGGGTCGAATCGGAGCTGCGGGAGCGGATCACGGTCCGTTCGGTCGGACTGGCGCCGTCTGAGCTGCCGTGTTATGGCGACCACGACGAGCATGTCCTGCGCACACAGCCGGGGCTGTATCCGGACCCGCTGTATCCGATTTCGCCGACAGAAGGCATCATCGTCCCGCCGGATCAGTGGCGCTCGCTTTGGATCACGGTGGCGCTTGACGGGAGCCGTCCGGCCGGAGCATACCCGATCGCGCTCGTCCTGGAGAGCGAGTCCGGCGAGCCGCTGGCCAAGTGCGCCTTCGAGCTGGACGTGCTGCCGGCGCAGCTGCCGGAGCAGAAGCTGATCCACACGGAATGGTTCCATACGGATTGCATTGCCCAATATTACGGCGTGGACGTGTTCAGCGAAGCACACTGGAGCCTCGTGGAGCGCTTTGTGCTGACCGCTGTCGACCATGGCGTCAACATGCTGCTGACACCCTTGTTCACGCCGCCGCTCGATACGAAGGCAGGCGGCGAGCGACCGACCGTCCAACTGGTCGACGTCATCAAGGACGGCAGCCGTTATGCGTTCGGCTTCGACCGGCTGCGCCGCTGGGTCGAGATGTGCGACAGGACCGGCATCAAATATTTGGAATTTTCCCATCTGTTCACGCAATGGGGCGCGAAACATGCGCCGAAAATTATGGCCACCGAGGACGGGCGCTTGAAGCGCATCTTCGGTTGGGACACCGACGCCGCCGGTGAAGCGTACGGGCAGTTTCTCGCTCAGTTTTTGCCTGCGCTTGTCGCGTTTGTCAAGGACAGCGGGCTGGAAGGACGCTGCTGGTTCCATGTCTCCGATGAGCCTGCGCTGGAGCATCTTGCGTCGTACAGCGCGGCGGCTGCGATTTTGCATAGGCATGTCGGCGAATTTCCGATTGTGGATGCGCTTTCGCGCGTCGAGTTTTACAAAAACGGGCTTGTCCGCAAGCCGATTCCCGCAACGGATCATATTGAGCCTTTCCTGGCGGAGGGCATCGACGGGCTGTGGACGTACTATTGCTGCTCGCAGTACAAGGACGTGTCCAACCGGTTTTTCAACCAGCCGTCCGCGCGCAACCGGATTATCGGCATCCAGCTTTATAAATACGGCATTGAGGGCTTTCTGCATTGGGGATACAATTTCTGGTTTTCGCAGTATTCGGTTCGTCCGATCAATCCTTTTGTCACGACCGATGCCGATCACGCTTTTCCATCCGGCGACGCTTTTCTCGTCTATCCGGGAGCGGACGGGCCGATCGAATCGATCCGGATGGAGGTGTTGTTCGAGGCGCTGCAGGATTTGCGTGCACTCGAGCTGCTGGAGAGCCTCGTCGGTCGCGATGAAGTGATTCGGCTCATCGAAGAGCTGGCGGGGGAAGAGCTGACGTTCTCGTCTTACCCGAGGAATGCGGAATGGCTGCTCGCGTTCAGAGAAGAGGTCAACCGGCGCATCGTCGACGCGCTGCGTCCGGAGTCTTTGCCGCAAGTGCAGCGCTCATAGGGAGCCAGGGCGGCAAAGCCGGTGAGGCACCCGAACATGAAGCAGCAGCCAAGCAGCGGCCAGCCATGAGCTTTGCCGGGCAATGCAGGCAACGGCCTCCCATCCGCTTGGGCAGGCCGTTGTCGCCGCGGAGCGGCAGCGGGCATAGGCGCCGCTTTTTGCCTGAAACCGCCGCTTACGCTTCCGGCCCGGCGGCCCGCACATATACGCGGCGATGATGCTTCTCGACCACGACGGGCGCTTCGAAAAAGTCGCTCAGCGTCCGTTCCTCCATCACGCTTGCCGTATCTCCGGCGCGTACGATCTCGCCCCGGCGCAATAGCAGCGTGCGGCTGAACACGGGCACAATCTCCTCCGTATGGTGCGTGACATAGATCAGGCTGGGCGTTTGCTCCTGGAGCGCCAGCTCATGGATGCTGTCCAGCAGCCGCTCGCGGGAAAACAAATCAAGCCCGTTGCACGGCTCGTCCAAAATCAATATGTTCGGGTCGGCCATCAGCGCGCGGGCGATCAGCAGCTTCTGCTTCTCCCCCTGCGAGCAGGTGCGGAATTCGCGGTCCCACAGATGGCCGCAGCCAAGCGTGCACATCAGCGCGGCGGCGCGGTCGGTATCCTCGGAGGTCGGCCGCTCGTACAGACCGATGGTGGCGTATTTGCCGCTAATGACGACAAATTGGGCTCTGTCGGTTCCATACAGCTTCTCCTGCAGCGACGAGCTGACCCAGCCGATCGACTGGCGCAGCTCGCGAAGGTCGACTTCGCCGAACCGGTGCCCGAGCACCGACACTTCTCCTTGAGTCGGCCAAATATAGCCGTTCACGATATTGAGCAGCGTCGTTTTGCCCGAGCCGTTCAGGCCGAGCAACGCCCAATGCTCTCCTGGCTTGACGCGCCAGTGGATGTTTTTGAGCAGCTCCCGATCGCCGCGCCTGTAGTGAACCCCTCGCATCTCGATAATATGATCCATCGTGTATCCGTCTCCCTAATCGATACTTGAACCTTTGCCAGATCGGCCGACAAAGGTTCAGCGGGCCGCAGTCGCCCAATGAAATGCCGTCGCAAGGCATTTTTTTCTTGTATATCATATCGGAAAAAAACAGCCGTTGTCGACGCCAAAGATGCTCTATTCCAAAGCAATTTTAGCCATCGCCGGCGGGGAGAGCGGCGTTCTGTGTACGCAGGGACGGCAGACGTCCGGGCATTCCGGCGTCCGGGATGACGCGGGTGTGCGACCAGGACACGGGCCCAATGAAGCGAAAGGGCGATCAGGCAAGGATCGCTCTTGCTCATCCGCTATACCGGGAAAGACATCAGATCCGCTCCCAGCGCGATTCGCTCGCGGACCCGGGCCTCGCATTCGGCCAGCACGTCGCCATACGGCTCGTCGTCGGTCAGATGGACAGCCACGACGCGCCCGATGCGCTCCAGCGGGTAGAAGCGGACGAGCTGCTCCAGGCTCGTATGCACGCTTATCGCGCCGCGCGCGGCCGTCGCTTCGTGCACGAGCACGTCGATCCGCTGCTGCGCGGCAATCCACTCGTTCGGCCTCGTGTCGGCCGAATAGACGAGCACCCGCTCCGAAACGGCGGCGCGTACGCCGACGGTCGCCCCGACGTGCAGGCTCGGGAAAACAGAGACGGACAGCTCCCCTTGCGCGAACAACGTCGATGGCTTCGTCCAGTCGAAGGTCCGGATGTCGATCGCAAAGCCGATCGGCCATTCGGACGTCCGGTAGCTGGCCAAAATTTGCTGCAGCTGGGCCGCGTGCCCGGCGTCGCAATAGACCGTCAGCGCCTCTTGCCTGCCTCCAAGCCACATTCCCCACAGCAGAGAGGGCAGTCCGAAAATATGATCGATATGAAAATGCGTTAAAATAACGCCGCGAATACGGTCAAGCGGCATCCCGGCCTGCTTCAGCTTGCCGAGCGGGTTGCCCCCGACATCGATCATCCAGGCGTCCTGATCATGCTCCAGCAGCAGATAGGTATTGTCCCGCTCCCTGCTTCCGGCGGCGCTGGAAGTTCCCAGCAGCGTCACCTTCATCATCTGTCGCTCCTTCCGGATTCATAGATTATAGGCCCCGGACCATTCTCCTCCTTAATGTACCTTTTTGTTCGGGGGATGCGCAACAGAGGCGGAGCGATTTTTGGACAAACGGCCAGTCTTCCTGTATATTAATTTATATATTTGTTAATCATTGACCATCGAGGATACCATCTATGCAAATTCAGATCGACGAGCAATGGCTCCCTGTATACGAGGCGCTGGCCAGCAAGGTCAGGCTGGAGATGATCCGGCTGCTGGCCGAGCGGCCGATGAACGTGAAAGAGCTGGCCCAGGCGCTCGGGCTAAGCAGCGCGATTATGACCATGCATGTCAAAAAGCTGGAGAAAGCCGGCATCATCCGCAACGAGCTGGTGCCGAGCAAGGGCGGCGTGCAAAAAATCAGCAGGCTGAACGTCGATTTTATCGGCATTTCGTTCCCGGGCAAGGAAAGCGGCGAGAGAGAGTACCATCGCACGGAGGTGTCTGTCGGGCATTACACGGACTTCGACATTGCGCCGACCTGCGGCCTGGCGACGCCCAAGCAGATTATCGGGCATTTTGACGACCCGCGCTGCTTTCTCGACCCGGAGCGGGTGGATGCCAAAATTTTATGGTTCGGGCAAGGGTACGTCGAATACAAAGTGCCGAATTATTTGCTCGGCAACGAAATTCCCGAGGAGCTGGAGATTTCGCTGGAGGTTTCGTCGGAAGCGCCGAGCGTCAATCACGAGTGGCCGTCGGACATTACGTTCGTCCTGAACGGCGTTTCCCTCGGATATTGGACGAGCCCGGGCGATTTCGGAGGGACCAAGGGACGGTACACGCCGAGCTGGTGGAATTTGAACATCAATCAGTACGGCCTGTTGAAAATCATTCGCGTGAACCAGAGCGGCACGTTCATGGACGGGGAGAAGATGTCCGACGTGACGCTGGAGGATCTGGACATTCGCCGCAAATATTGGACGTTCCGGATCGCGGTGCCGGAGGACGCCGCGAACGTCGGCGGGGCGACGCTGTTCGGTACCGGCTTCGGCAATTACGCGCAAGACATCGTGTTCAAGCTATATTACGCCAAAGCGGCAGCGCCCGCGGACTAATCTCCGTATTGGCGCTGCCGCTGCTTTGGGGGCGATCATCATCCGCAGATCAGGCTAGGAGCGAATCCAGACGCACATCTCGCCAGGGGTCCGGTTGCCCCACAGGAAGTACGGGATCGCCTTCACGCGAACGGGCTTCGACCGTTTCATGCTGGGGCGGTAGAGCCGCGGATCGTCCGCGACGGCGTCCGAGTTGCCCTCGCTCTCGATGACGACGGGATGGCCGGGCAGTCCGGGGTCCCGCCGCAGCCTGAAGACAGGTTTGCCGGGCAAAGCGATAGACGACAGCGGGGCTTCGTGATCCGCTTCTTCCAGGCAGTAGACGAGCGGACCGCGCTGTATCGCAGCCTTGCCGGCGTTCGCGCGCACGTAAGGATGAGCTTGGATGAGCAGAGGCTCCATCGACAGCTCCCATTCGATCGTATCGCCCGGCGACCAGACCCGCTCGATCCGCGCATACCCGTGCTCCAGCGCATAATCAACCGCTTGGCCGTTGACCGCAAGCCTGGCTTCGCCGCACCAACCGGGCAAGCGAAGCGCGATGGCGAAGCGCTGCTCCCGTTCGGGTCGCACCGTCAGCTTCACCGCGCCGTCCCAGGGAAGGGACGACTGCTGCTCGAGCCGCACATCCCCGCAGGACAGCGGGGCAGTCGCTTCGCTGCCGATGTACAGATGGGCATAGATCGTGTCGTCCTTGGCCGTATAAATATATCGGCCCAGGGAACTGATGAGCCTGGCTACATTGGGCGGGCAGCAGGAGCAGCCGAACCACGGCTGGCGCACCGGCTTGACATGGCGCCTGCCGGGATTGTGCCGGCTGGCCTCGGGCCATACCTCAAGCGGATTCACATAGAAGTAATGCTTGCCGTCCTGCGACATGCTGCCGATCACATTGTTGTACAGCGCCCGCTCCAGCACATCGGCGTACTCGCTCCTCGGCTCCAGCAGCAGCATCCGGTGGGCGAAAAAGATCAGGCCGATCGAAGCGCACGTCTCCGCGTAGACGGTATCGTTCGGCAAATCGTAATCGAAGGAGAACGCTTCGCCGTGATGCGTCGAGCCGATGCCGCCGGTAATGTACATTTGCTTCTCCGTAATGCTGCTCCACAGTCTGCGGCACGCCTCGGCCAGTTCTTCGTCGCCGTCCAGCAGGGCGAGATCGGCCATGGCCGAATACATATAGACGGCCCGCACGGCATGGCCGACGGCGGCGTCCTGCTCCCTGACGGGCAGGTGGCTCTGGTTGTACTTCAGGTCGGGCTCGCCCGTAGGCTCCTGTCGCCAGTAGCCGATATGTCCTCTCCGCTCCCATTCCTGGATGAAGAAGTGCGGCTTTCGGCCGCGCTGGTCGATAAAATAGCGGCTCAGACGCAGGTACTTCTCGTTCCCGGTCGCCTTGTACAGCTTAACGAGCGCAAGCTCGATCTCCTGATGGCCGTCGTAGCCCTGCAGCTTGTCCGGTTCCGGCCCGAACACCGTATCGATGTAGTCCGCGTACCGGCACGCAGCGTCCAGCAGCTTGCGCTTGCCCGTTGCCTGATAGTAGGCGACGGCCGCTTCCATCAAGTGCCCGGCGCAGTACAATTCGTGGCAGTCCAGGAGATTGGTCCAGCGCCGCCCGGGCTCCTTGATCGTGAAATACGTATTGATATACCCGTCCTCGTGCTGCGCCTTGACGATGATGTCGATCACTTCGTCGGCCAGCCGCTCCAGCTCCGGGTCCGGATGCGACGACAGGGAGTAGCCGACGGCCTCCAGCCATTTGGCGACATCGCTGTCCTGAAACACGAGACCGCCGAATTCCCCTTCCTCCAGTCCGGCGGCGATGCGAAAATTGCGGATCGCATAGCTCGGCTCCGCTCCCGGAACCCGGTCGTTCAGCGCCTCCCATTGATAAGGGATGACCGTGCCGCGAACCAGCTCTTCGTACTTCGACCAAAACTCATCGGCAATACGCACCTCTTGCAAAGAAATCGGATTTTGGATCATGCTCACACCTTCCGTGATATGGGAATAACCGTATTGTAAAGGGAAAAGGGCGCCAGGCGCTGCCGTCAGATCCACACAGTTTTTATAATTTTTCACACAAAACGGCTGTCGCGATTTTGCACTCTCCTGGGCGCAATCTTGCAATTTTCCTGAGCGGGCGTTCGATGTAAACTGGACATAGAAATAACCGAAACCGAGATTTTGGCGAGGAGAGGACGGAAGGAGCAATGACCCGAAAGCTGAAGATCGGCATAATCGGCAGCGGCGGCATCGCCGGCGCACACGTCCGCCAATATAAGAAAATGGACGATGTCGAGGTGGTGGCGGTCGCCGATATCGTGCCCGGCAAGGCGGAGGAATTCAAGGGGAGGATGGGGCTGCCGCAGGCCCGGGCGTTCGAGGATCACCGGAAGCTGCTCGAGCTGGAGCTCGACGGCGTCAGCATCTGCACCCCGAATGCGGCGCACTGCCGCACGACGGTCGACGCCCTGGAGGCCGGCAAAAACGTGCTGCTCGAAAAGCCGATGTCCGTCACGCTGGAAGAGGCGGTGGAGATGGTCCGCGTCTCGCAGCGCACGGGCAAAATGCTGACGATCGGCTTCCAGCCGCGCTACGACCCGAATATGAGGACAATGAAAGACATCGTCCAGTCGGGCACGCTTGGCAAGGTGTATTATATTCAGACCGGAGGCGGTCGCCGCCGCGGCATGCCGGGAGGCACGTTCATCCGCAAGGAGCTGGCCGGCTCCGGGGCGCTGGCCGATATCGGCTGCTACTCGCTGGACATGGCGCTTCATTCCATCGGCTATCCGAAGCCGCTGACGGTGTCGGCCTTCAGCTCCAATCATTTCGGGACGAATCCGAAATATCATCCGGAGGCCGACCGCTTCAATGTTGAGGATTTCGGCGTCGCCCTGATCCGCTTCGAAGGCCACCTCGTGCTGAACTTCAAAATTTCGTGGGCGATGCATGCGGATTCACTCGGTCCGACCTTGTTCCTCGGGACGGACGCCGGCCTTCGCGTGACGACGCCGCAGCCTACAGACGGCTGGGGCGGAGTATGGGACGGCGGCGTCGGCTCGATGACCCTGTTCCATGACGTGAACGGCTTCCAGACCGAGAGTCCGATCCCGGTCGTGGAACCTCGGAACGACCGTTTCTACGACAAGGTGCGGGATTTCGTCGAAGCGGTTCGGGACGGGCGGCCGGCGCCGATTCCCGGCGAGCAAATTTTGCGCAACCAGGCGATCATCGACGGCATGCTCCGCTCTGCGGCGTCCGGCCGGGAAGTGGACATTCAGCTGCCCGATTGAGCGATGCGCAGCCTGAGCCGCCGCAGCTGGCCAAAGCTCCCGGGGGCCGCCTCTTTAGCAGCTTCGGGAGCGGTTTTTGAGCCTGGCGATTCGTGGGACTGAGGAACTTCTCGACATCGCGTAAAACGGGAGAGCGGTTGCCGGCGCGGGAAAAACTGTCCGCGGGATAATCGTCTCCTGGCCGACAGATACGATTCTCTCCGCAAAAAAACCGGCCTTGCGGCATCGACAATCGTCGCCGCCAGACCGGTTTTTCTGTTCATGAGAGGGGAGGGTGCGCTACCTGGAGCGCATCCGTTCTTCGCGTTCCCATTTGCGCAAATAAGGGTAAGGGTCGAACGACCATTCAGTCAAGCCGTTGTCCCGGTAGAGGCCATAATGCAGGTGCGGAGGAAACTTGCCTGCCGTGCCCGGCTTGCCGTACCCGGAGTTGCCGACCCAGCCGACGATCTGGCCGGGCTTCACAACGGTGCCTTCCTTGATTTCTTTCTTGTTAAAACCGGACAAATGCGCGTAGTAATGATAGACGTTATTCAGATCGCGTATCCCGATGCGCCAGCCGCCGTACGGGTTCCAGCCCATAACCTCGACGATGCCGTATGTGGCGCTGCGCACGGGAACGCCGTGCCCTGCAAACAGGTCGGTTCCTTCGTGAATCCGGTAACCGCCCCAGCCGCGGCTCGCTCCCCAGGTGCTTCGGTACGAATAATCCGCGCCGAGCGGCAGCACGAAGCGATGCTCGTGCAGGTCAAGCGAATCGAACGCAGCGTAAATTTTGGCGAACTGCAGGATGCGCTGAACGCTGCGGGTGTTATGGTAATATTCCCACAGCCCGATGCCGAAGTCGTCCTCGGCGCTGCCGTGCTTGAGCAGCCAATGGGCCATCGTATACAGCCGGTCCAGATCGCTGCTGCGGTCGGCGAGCCCGTCTCCTGATCCGTCTTTTCCGATACCGTTAAAGAAGCCGATGCTGCGGGCGTCATTGTCCTCGTAGTCAGGGTTCATCAGGCCGCACCATTGCCATTCGGGATAATCGATGGCGATCAGCCCGTTTGGCATCTGCTTTTTTTGGGCCAGACGGATGGTGCGTTCATATTGATCGACGGCAGCCAGGTAATACCAGGGCACACCCGTCACAGCGGCGATATGCTCGAACAGCTGCTTGCGTTCGGCAAACACGCTTTTCATGTCGGCTGACTGCCGCTCCTTGCCCGTGGCAGCGGATCGTTCGGCGGGCGCGGCCAGCGCTCTGCTGCCGACAGGAACGGAGACGAGCGCGGCTCCGAGCAGAAGTATGGCGAATGTGCGGGCTTTCCAAATTCCCATGGCGGTAACCTCCCTCAAAATCGGATAGCGGCGCTGGATCGGACTTTTGCCTGTTGCTTGCCGGGGCGTTAAGCAGGCCAAGCTGCGGCTTGCCCGCTTTTCTTTTTGAACTTATATTGCCTTGACGGGAAGATTTTTATAACATAGGCTTGAATAAAGTCGTTGGATTGGCAGTTCGGCTGCCCGGACTGCCGTACGGGGAGGCGGACATGATGCCGTTTGATCATCGTGAGGAGCATATCGATGAGGGCATGGTCGTGATTCAGGCGAATATGGACGATATGAATCCGGAGACCTGCTCATATATTTCGGACCTGCTGTTCGAGCGGGGAGCTAACGATGTCTACTGGATTCCGATCATCATGAAGAAGGGCCGGCCGGGCATCATGCTCAACGTGCTTGCGCACGACACGGCGCTCGGCGTGATGGAAGAGATCATTTTCAGGGAAACGACGACGCTCGGGCTCAGGTATATTCGCGCCTCCTGTCATCGGCTGGGCAGGGAATTCGTGGAAGTTGCCACTCCCTGGGGAGGAATCCGTGTCAAAGTCGGGCTGCACCGGGGAGAAGCGGTGCAATTCGCGCCGGAATTCAAGGAATGCGAGCAGGCAGCCAAAACGTACGGCGTCCCTTTGAAGCAGGTGTATGACGAAGTGCGCCGGGCGTTTATGGAGCAGCGGCAGCGGGCAGCGGATTCAAGGGAGCGAAGCGAATAGCAATCGCCGGCAATCCGCCGCGAGCGGTCCCCTTTGTGGCGGGCATATCGCTGCCAAGCATTCAGCAGATGACTTCTGTAATCCTCAGAGGTCATCTTTTTTTAGCTGACCGCTCAAGCGGGGCTGCTCGTCCTGGAGTGGACGCCCATCGATGTCCGCGCCGGTCGCGGTATCGGCAATCTTGGCAGAACGGGAGGCGCTCGACATGCAGCTGGCATTCAAGACATTGACAGAATGGAATGAACAATGGTGGGACAAGCTGGGGCCGATTTATCGGGATGCTTTCGTTCACGGAGCCAAACCGGAGAAAGTGCTGCGGAGCATGGTCAGCCGGGGGATCGCCTGTCTGCATGCGGGGATGATCGGAGAAGAAGCGGCGGCGATGGCCGTCGCCGGCTTCAGCGGGGGGCGGGATCGGCGTCGGCTTATTTTGGACTACATGGCGGTACGCCGGGATTTGCGCGGCAAAGGATTAGGCAAGCACTTATTCGCGCAAATTCGCGATTGGGCCGTGCGCGAATATCAGGCGGAGGCGGTGATCATCGAAGCGGAAGCGAAGGATACGGAAGAAAACCGCAGGCGGTTGGCTTTTTGGGAAAGCTGCGGCTTTATCGCCACATCCTACGTTCACCGGTATATTTGGGTTCCCGAGCCTTACCGCGCGCTGGCGCTTCCGCTATCCCCCGATTTCGCCGTTACCGACGATGGACAGTCGCTGTTTCGCGACATTATTTCGTTTCATCGAAAGTCGTTTCGGAGGTAAAAGCCGGCGGTTCTAGTCCCACCGGCCCTCTGTGGCAGCAGCTTCGACAGTGCCGGATTCCCGGCGCTATTACGCTGCAGCGTTAATGGTGACTGCTTCGCTGCACCCGCAGCGGTTCGTCATGCTCTTCGTGGCGATGGGCATGCTCATGCTCGTCTTCCGGCGCGTAATCTTCATGGGCATGCTCATGCTCGTGTCCATGATCGCGGTGGCGGCGCCCTTGTTCGTGACGATCCGAATGCCCATGATAATGCTCATGCCCGGCATCGTTAGGATGGCCCTGCCCATTGTGGCTGCCATGGTTGTCATGCGCATGCTGATGTCCGTGCAGGTGATCGTGATGGTGCTCATGATGCTCATGGTCATGGTGGTGATGATGGTCATGATGATGATGGTCATGATGATGATGGTCGTGATGATGCTCATGGTCATGGTGATGGTCATGCGAATGCGAGTGGCTGTGCTCGTGCGGAAGCTCGACATGATGAGCCTGCCACTTGAACAGGAACGGGTCTGCCTTGCCGACGATGGCGCGCAGCACGTTGGGCTGGTTGGGCAAATCGCGCGTTCCCGCGCCGTAGCCGATCGCCTCGACGATCATCGGCGGCAAGCCTTTGCTGAATTCGTCCACCAGACCGGCGATAATACCGGCCCCCGTCGGCGTCGTCATCTCCATGGCATAAGGCGTAGGAGCGATCGGCAATCCTTTCATCATCTCCAGCGTAGCCGGCGCCGGCACCGGGTAGATGCCGTGATCGCAGCGAACCGTTCCAGACCCGAGCGGCACGGAAGACGAATAAATCTTCTCGATGCCGAGCGAATCGATGGCCAGGGCGACGCCCACGACGTCGGCGATGGAGTCGATCGCGCCTACCTCGTGAAAATGCACCTTTTCCACGGGAATGTCGTGAATTTTCGCTTCGGCGATGCCGATTTTTTCGAAGATGGACAGGCTCAGCTTGACGACGCGCTCGGAAAAGCCGGCGCGGACGATCAGGTCTATGATCTCCGAATAATGGCGGTGCTGCCTGGGCCCCGCGTCAGGGTCGGGCAGCACATCCAGCTTCAGCGCGGCGATGCCGCGCTTCACGACGCGCTTCCATTCCAGCGTGAAGGGCTCGACGGCAATTTTGCGCAGCTCGTCCTCGATATATTGCCGGTCTGCGCCGGCGTCGACGAGCGCGCTCAGCGTCATGTCCCCGCTGATGCCGGAAAAGCAGTCCAGATACAAAATTTTCATGACAATGACCTCTTTTTGTTTGCGTTTTTATGAATCAATGCCGCGCTGTAGCCTGCGCCAAAGCCGTTGTCGATGTTGACGACGGCAATGCCCGGCGCGCAGGCGTTCAGCATCGACAGCAGGGCGGCCAGGCCCTGAAAGCTCGCGCCGTAGCCTACGCTCGTCGGCACGGCGACGACCGGCGAAGCGACCAGCCCGCCGAGCACGCTGGGCAGCGCACCTTCCATTCCGGCCGCCACGACGATAGCGTCGGCGCCGCGGATGACGTCAAGGCGGCGGAACAGCCGGTGGATGCCGGCGACGCCGACGTCGTACACGCGCTCGACGCGGCAGCCGAACACCTCGGCCGTGACCGCCGCTTCCTCGGCGACCGGCATGTCCGAGGTGCCGGCGCAGACGACGGCGATATATCCGTCGGCCTCATTCGCCTTGGCGTCTTCGCGCCGCCACGTCAGCGCCCGCGCTTCTGCGCGGTAGATCGCCTGGGGCACGGCTTCGAGCACCGCTGCGGCCTTGTCCGGACTGACGCGCGTCGCCAGCACCCGGTCAGCGCCGGCCATCAGGCGCTCGAAGATGGCAGCGATCTGCTCGGCCGATTTGCCTTCCCCGAAGATGACCTCGGGAAAGCCCGTGCGCGCCGGGCGGTCCAGATCGAGCTGGGCATAGCCGAGGGTATCGTCGACCCGCTGCGGGACAGCGCTTCCCGTTCGAGCCGCAGCATCCTCCCGGCTTCCCTGCCACAGCTCTTCAAGCTGCTGCTTGGCTTCCGCAATATCCAAATCGCCGGAACGGACCAGCTTCAAAATGTTGTCCACATTCATCATAAAAAGCTTTTCCCCTCCGGTTCCGTTTTAATGTGCATTTGATATCCGAGGTTATTCCTTTCCTAGTGTATCACATTCGCCGTCCGATGTGGACAAGGGATGCGGCGCTTCGCGGATTCCGGCGCCATTCCATTGCAGTAATGGGCTTACAGCATTATAATAACGGAAACGGGATATTCGCTCACGTTCGCGAACAAGCCATGAATATATACGGGAAGCAGGGATGTCGCGATGTCTACCCGACAAATCGAAAGAAAGCCCGACTGGCTGAAGATCAAGCTGACGACGGGCGAGCACTACAAAGAGCTGAAAAGCATGATGCGAGGCAAGACGCTTCATACGGTATGCGAGGAAGCCAAATGCCCCAACATACACGAATGCTGGGCCAACCGGACGGCGACGTTCATGATTTTGGGCGATATCTGCACGAGAGCCTGCCGTTTCTGCGCGGTCAAAACCGGTCTGCCGACCGAGCTCGATCTGCAGGAGCCGGAGCGCGTCGCCGAAGCGGCCGAGCAGATGGGGCTGCGCCATGTCGTCGTGACGTCGGTCGCCAGAGACGACCTGAAGGACGGAGGGGCATCGATCTTCGCCGAGACGATCCGCGCCATTCGCCGTCGCCTTCCGCTGGCAGGCATAGAGGTGCTGATCCCCGATTTTCAGGGGGACGAGGCAGCGCTGCGCACCGTGCTCGAGGCCGAGCCCAATATTTTGAACCATAATGTGGAGACTGTCGAACGGATGTCCGACCGCGTCCGCTCCAAAGCGAAGTACGGCCGCTCGCTCGAGCTGCTGCAGCGTTCCAAGAAAATTCGCCCGTCCATTCCGACCAAATCAAGCATCATGATCGGCGTCGGCGAGACGTGGGATGAAATTGTGCAAACGATGGATGATTTGCGGGCCGTAGACTGCGACATTTTGACGATAGGCCAATATTTGCAGCCGAGCCCGAGCCACTTGGCGGTCAAACAATATTACACGCCGGAACAGTTTGCCGAATTGAAGCGGGAAGGGATGAAGCGGGGCTTCCGTCACGTCGAATCCGGTCCGCTCGTGCGCAGCTCGTATCACGCGCACGACCAGGTCATTTCGGCGGGAACGACAGGAGTGAAGAGCGATGCTCAGCGATAAAGCGACGGACGGAACGAAGAACTCCGTTCTGATCGGCAACAGGCAGTACCACGTCCTCGTCGACCACAAAAACGGCTGGAAGCAGGAAGCATTTCGCGAACGCTATAGCGAGGTGCTGGAGCGGTACGATTATATCGTGGGCGATTGGGGATATAATCAACTGCGGCTGCGCGGCTTTTTCCGCGACGGCAATCCGAAGGCGATGAAGGACTCGCTGTTCTCCACCGTTCAGGATTATTTGAACGAATACTGCAATTTCGGCTGCGCTTATTTTATTCTTGAGAAGGTTCCCGGCAAGACTCACAGGCATTCCGCGGTGGATGCGCCGCATCAGCCGAGAGCCGCCGCAACCGTGTTCAGCGCGGATGCGGGGGGCGGCGGGCAGGCATCCGCAGCGCAAGCGGCGGAAGGGGTCTCCGCGCCGGCTTACGCCAGGACGCCAGGCGGACAAGGGGCGCATCGGCCGCACCATCATAGGCCGCGCGCCGACCATTCGCGGCACAAGCCCGATGCGGCGCAGCCCGGCTCCAAGGATGAGCCGCGCAAGGGCTGACAGGCGGCGGGGCGCTTCGCTGCGGCCCATGGCCCGGAGGAACCGCGCCAAGGGCCGGACTCGCGCCGTTAAGCCGCCTTGCCCTGGCCGCGGCGAAGGGAAGGGCCGCGTTCAGGCGGAGCGGGTGCCGGCAGCTTGCGACTTAGCATGCCCCGCCGCAGCGAAGCGACAGCGGGCATGCTAGGACAGCCTGTGACGAGCGAATCCTGCGTGGCGTGATTGACTATGATCGACCGATGAGAATCGATATCAATTAAACTTGTTGACACAGACAAACTTTCCAAACGGCACATTGACGAAAAGCTTCGCATCAGAGTTATACGGCGGGGACTGTATCGGTCCATGGGTAACAGGCGTTCAGGAAGCGGATTGGGAAAAAGGGGCGCAGGATCATCGTCAAAAACCTCGGGTGTCGCCGGGTTTATGGAACTGCGCAAATACCTCTTTGCCGCCCATCCGATGAATTCCCGGGAGCGAGGAGTCCGGCATTCCGTCAATGATTAAACCTGGCGCATACGTTTTGGATGGCAAAGAACCTCGCTTTGGGCGAGGTTCTTATCGTTGACATTCTCATGGCCAGGGTGGTGAGGAGAGTGACGGACAAGCGTGTCCTGAAATTCATACGCGCCGATCTGAACGCCGGAGTCATGCTGGGCGAAGTTTGCCAGAAGTCGGAAGAGGGTACGCCGCAAGGCGGTCCCTTAAGTCCGCTGCTGGCGAACATTTTGCCGGATGATCTGGACAAGGAACGGACGAAGCGCGGCCTGCGGTTTGTCCGATACGCGGACGACTGCAACATCTTCGTCGCAAGTAAGCGCGCCGGAGAACATGTCATGGAATCGGTGATTCGCTTAGGAGAGGGAAAGCAGAAACGGAAAGTGAATCGGGACAATAGCGCGGTAGACCGCCCGTGGTGGATGCGCAAGTTCCTCAGATTCCGTTTCCTGTCGAAGCAGAATGAGACGATTCGATGGGCACCGAAGACCATCTCGCGATTCAAGGAGAAGGTCCGGGAGCTAACGGACCGAACGAAGTCCATGTCGATGGAAGTACGTATCTCCCGACTAGGCTGGGCTACTTCCGCTTGGCCGCCGTGAAGAAACACTGTGAAATATTGGACCAGTGGATTCGCAGAAGGCTCCGCATGTGCCTCTGGAAGCAGTGGAAACGGGGTCGCACCCGTATCCGCGAGCTCCGGGCGCTCGGTGTTCCGGAATGGGCCTGCATCGTCATGGCGAACTCCCGCCGCGGATCGTGGGAAATGTCCCGCAATACAAACAACGCCCTCCCGACTTCCTATTGGGAAGCGAAAGGGCTGAAAAGTTTGCTTTCTCGTTATCCGGAGCTTTGTTAACCTTTTGGAACCGCCGTATGCGGACCCGCATGTACGGTGCTGTGAGAGAACGGGGGCTAGCCGCCCCCTCCTACTCGATCGTCCGTACGCGCGCCTCTTACCGTTCGAAGCCGATGAAAGCTTCGCGGACGCGGCTCCAGAACGGGAAGGGGCGGAAGCGGGCGAATTTGACTTTTTTTCCTGCTGCGACCATGCTCCGGATGGAGACAATGTCGTTGCGCTGAATATACAAGTGATCGAGCGAAAGAAGGATGTTTTGCTGCGCTTTCGGGTAAATATCGCAATGATGATGCTTGGGCAGCAAAATCGACGACCCCAGCGTCCGGAATACGCGGTTGTTGATCGAGGCGATCTCCGCGATTTGGATCGCGTCGAGCGACGGATGCACGATGGCGCCGCCCAAGCTTTTGTTGTAAGCGGTGCTGCCCGAAGGGGTCGAGATACAGATGCCGTCGCCGCGAAACGTCTCGAACGGCTCGTCGTTGATACGCAGCTCGGCGACCAAGGTCGTGTCGACGCCCTTCAAGGTGAATTCGTTAAGCGCCAGCTCCGTCTCGACGCCGTTCTGGGTCGTAATCTGAATCTCGACGAGCGGATAATTGACGGCTCTCAGGTCGTTCTCCAGGGCGCATTCGCCCATCAGCCGGGCAAGCTGCTCCACCTCGTCGGGCTTCCAGTCGGCGAAAAAGCCGAGCCTCCCGGTATGGATGCCGACGAATGCGATGTGGTCGAGTGCGTGCTTATACCGATGGAAAGCATGCAGCAGCGTGCCGTCGCCGCCGATCGAGAGCACGATATCGGGCTCCGTCTCGTCGAGAACGAGGCCGTAAGGCTTCACCAATTCATGGAACGTATTCATCAGCTCGATGGAAATGTCGTCTCCGCGGTTGATCACGTTGTATTTCAAAAGGGATCCTCCTTAGGAATTGTCGGAACAGGAGCGGGGGATTCGGACCCGGTCGCTACTTGCCGCCGTGTTCCTGGCAGTACGCTTCGATCAGATGGAGCGTGCTCTCGGGCACATCGCGAAATTCCACCGCAATCCGGTACAGATCGCTGCTAAAATGGACAGTACGTACAATTTCCCCATTCAATACGAAATCATGGGACAGATCCGGAAGCAGGAACGATAATTCCAGCAGCAGCGGGCCGATAATCCGGCTTGACGTGACAAACGATAGCCCGCCTCCCGAAATATCCATGATTTGTCCGGTAAAAGTCACTCCGGGTTCCGTCTCTCTGCCCCTGGAGCCGATAATCCGGCAGGCTATCGGAGTTCGGGGCGTGAGGGTAATCCGGGGGTAGCGGCGCCGCTGATAGGCATACAGTTCGCTCGGCACCGACAGCTGAAGCAGGCAGACATGGCGAGTAATTTCCATATGAAGCAGCTTGACGAATGCGTAATACAGAATGCCTTGATCGCGGATTGAAAATTCGATAAAGCTGACATGCTGCAGCTTCTCCAAGGGATGGATGACGGAATAATTCAAGCTGACCGTCATCTGCTGCGCATCGGCTTTCAACAGATAGAAGCGATCCTCGTAGCAAAAGGGGAGCCCTTCCTGCGTTTCGCCGACGATGATGAGGCTGCAGGTCGTTCCGGGGCCCGTCATTCCGCCGTTCAATGCTTCGTTCCAGTCCATGTTATCACCTTGCGTTTCAAGCTGTTCGAGCCGAATATTGAGACTTTGTTACTATCTTGAAAATAGCGCCCAGGGCGGTGCGGCCCGTTTTCATCTTCTGATGGTGCCGCGCCAGCGGCATGGACGTCTATCTTGAAAATAGCCCCCAGGGCCCGTGGCTCATTTTCATCTTCTGATGGTGCTGCGCCAGCGGCATAGGCGTCTATTTTGAAAATTGGGCGAAGTCCTTCGGCGAATTTTCAGGCACCGAAGGTGACGACCGATGACGACAGGAATCGCTCGACATAGGCGTCTATTTTGCTGAATCGTATCTTTGTTAACCATGTAACGAAACTAAAAGAGCGCTATTTAGTCAGAAACGCTGAATCCGGTAGCCAAACATGCGGAATAAGGCTATTCACTTGCGTTAGAATTCAAATCCCATCAGCTCTGTGCTAGCGTTAGTGCGGCAAAACAGCACCCTAGACTAACGAGCGTGAAGGAGCTTCTCGAAGCACATCACCAAATAAGCGGGACTGCGCTTGAACGGCAGTGTTGTCTGGTACAAAAGGCCGTACTTCGATTTAACACTTTAACGCTTTATAGAAGCCAAATTTTTCTGGCGGCGCTGAGAAAACCTTGCCTTCGGAATGGCCCTTTTTCGGAATGGCCCTTTATTGTGCAAATCTACCTTTACTGCTACTGCGACGGAGATACTCAGCCGGCAGCACCCGAAGCCAGCGTCATCGTGCGAACTCCGCGACGGCGTTCGGACTCCGCGACAGCGTTCGGACTCCGCGTCATCGTGCGAACTTCGCGACGGCGTTCGGACTCCGCGTCATCGTGCGAACGATGCGTTAGCGCGGCCCCTCCCCGGCACATGTGGCGAGAAATCCTGCAAAAAATGCAACATTTTCCGGCATCTCCGCTCCAGAGGAAGGGGAATGTTGTATTTCGTGCAACAATTTAGGCGGAGTTGGCTTCAAACCCGGGAACATCGCCCGAAATGTTGCACAAAGTGCAACATTAAGCCGCCAATAGGGTTGATCCCCCGGTTATTGTTGTACAAAATGCAACATTTGCAGGCTCTCTTGAAAAATTGGATGGAATTCTCCGGCGAATTTTCAGGCACCGCAGGTGATGACCGATGACGACAGGAATCCCTCGTCATAGGCGTCTCTCTTGAAAAACGCCTAGGTCTCCAGACCTGTTTTTGTCTTCTGATGGTGCCGCGCAAGCAGGCATAGTTGTCTATTACATAATAATCAATTGCTTCCCAGAATACAATGCCCGTCCTGCCTTCCCTCCGAGAGAAAGCCTGGCCGGACGGCCGGCCAACAGGCAAAGACCGGAATCGCCGCGGCGGATACACCTGTCGAATCCGGTCCTGATGGATGCTGCGATATGCACCGCCTGCGGCCTCCGAGAAGCTGTACGTTGTCGGGCGGCCAGCATCGTCAGGCCGCCTGCCGTCGGCTTCAGCCTGCCGATACCGGGCCTGTTGGCTTATCTCCCCGCCAAAGGCCGCCCGGCGCTTAAAAGGCTGTCACGAGCGGGAGCTCGAACGGATGCGCGAAATTGTCGCTGACCGGGCGCGCCCTCAGGCTGAAATGCGCCCCGTGCCGCAGATGCCGCGGAATGCGCGCGCTGTACTGCACTGTGTGATGGTGCAGCTGTCGGGCGGGAGTCATGGCGACGATAACCGGATGCCAGCCGTCCGGCCGCTCTTCGTAGTAAATGAGCTCCAGCGCCACGTCCTTGTGCCAGATCGGGCCGAGCTTCAAGGTAGCGGTCACTTCCTTAAGCTCGGCGGACGGAGCGCCGTCCGGCGTCGATCCTCCGTCGTTGACCTCCACAATGCGGACCTCGCGCCAATGCTCCAGCATAAACCGCTTGAAATCGGCGACTGCCGCCGCTTCCTTGCCGCCGTCCGCCATGAGCCGCTCCGCCCGCCGCAGGGAAGGGATATACACCTCGCTTACGTAATCCCGCACCATCCGGTGCGTGTTATAGACGGGGGCCAGCGTGGCGATGGAGCGCTTCATTCGCTCGATCCATTTCAGCGGCAGCTCTGCCCCGTCGTAATAAAGCGGTGCGATCTCTTCCTCCAGCGTCCGGAAAATCGATTCCGCGCTGGCGCGATCCTGCGTCTCCCAGTCCGCTTCGCCGCCGTCGCGGATAGCCCAGCCGTTGCTTCCGTCATAGCCTTCTTCCCACCAGCCATCAAGCACGCTGAAGTGAAGGACGCCGTTCACAGCCGCCTTCATGCCGCTGGTGCCGCTCGCCTCGTGCGGCCGCCGCGGATTGTTCAGCCAGACGTCCACGCCCTGGACGAGCTGCCTGGCCAGGCTTATGTCGTAGTTTTCGAGCAGGACCACCTTGCCGCGGAACCGCTCCATTCTGGACACGCGGTCGATGTCGCGGATCATCTCCTGTCCGGGAGCATCGGCCGGATGAGCTTTTCCGGCGAAGATGAGCTGCACCGGCCGCTCGGGATGGTTGACGAGCCGGTCCAGCCGCTCCAGATCGCTGACGATGAGCCGGGCTCGCTTGTAGGTGGCGAAGCGGCGGGCAAAGCCGATCGTCAGCACGTCCGGCGACAGGCAGGTCAGCGCCTCGCTGACCGCCTCCTGCGATCCGCCCATGCGCCGCTGCCGCTCGGCCAGGTTGGCGCGGACGCGGCCGATCAGGCGCTGCTTGAGCTGCCTGTGAGCGTGCCACAGCGTCTCCGGCGGAATCAGCTCGAGCCCCCGCCAAATATGCGGCTCGGCCTGCTGGAGCGGCCAGGAACCGGGAAGGCAGCGGTCAAGCAGGCTTTTCAGCTCGGGGGCCAGCCAGGTGGAGAGATGGACGCCGTTCGTGATGTGCCCGATCGGCACGTCCCGCGCCTCAAGCGGCCCGTGGAACGCTCTGAACATGTTCCGCGAGACGTGCCCGTGCAGCCGGCTGACGCCGTTGCGCAGCGCCGCCGTGCTGAGGGCGAGATACGTCATGTTGAACAGCTGGCGGTCCTCCTCCAGCCCGAGACGAAGCAGGTCATCCCGATGATCCGGGTAACGGCTCAGCAGCCAGCCCAAATAATACTCGAGCATGGGCAGAGGAAAGGCGTCGTGGCCTGCCGGCACAGGCGTATGCGTGGTGAACGCCGTGCCGGCCCGCACCGCCTCGAGCGCCGCCGGGAACGGCAGCCCTTCGTCGAGATGCTCGCGAATGCGTTCGAGCGCAAGGAAAGCGGCATGGCCCTCATTCATGTGAAACACGGCCGGGGAAATGCCGAGCGCCCGCAGCACCTTCACGCCGCCGATGCCAAGCAGCAATTCCTGGGCGATTCGCACATCGGGGCCGCCGCCGTAGAGCTGTGCCGTCAGCTCGCGGTCCCAGGGGCTGTTGCCGTCCACGTCGGCATCGAGCAGGTAGACCGGGATGCGGCCGACCCGGACGAGCCAAACCTGCACCTGCACGATGCGGTCCGCCACAGGAACCTCTACCAGAAGAGGCGCTGGGCTGGCGCCGGACTTTTCGTCAGCTGCTTTCTCAGCCGCCTGATCCGCCTCCTTGTCCGTGTCCTTCCGGCCGCCGCCAGTAGGCGGGGCCGGAACAAGAGAAATCGGCAACTCTTCCGGCTCGAGTCGCATCGGTTCGGCGAGCTGGTTCCCGTCTGCGTCCAGCTTTTGGCGGAAATATCCCTTCTTGTACAGAAGTCCGACGCCGACCAGCGGAACGCCGAGATCGCTGGCCGATTTGCAATGATCGCCCGCCAGCACGCCGAGGCCGCCCGAATAGATCGGCAGCGACTCGTGCAAGCCGAATTCGGCGGAAAAATAGGCGATAATCCGTCCCCCGTGCTCGGGATACGTATCGTCGAACCACGTACCCGCCCTGCGGCAATCGTCCCACCGGCGCATCACGTTGCGGTACAGCCGCATGTACGCCGAATCTTTCGTCAGCGCGAGCAGCGATTCCTCGTCCGTTTCCTTCAGCAGCTTGACAGGATTGAAACCGCTGGCTTGCCACCGCTCCCGGTCAATGCGGGCGAACAGCTCGCACGCCTCCTCGTTCCAGCTGAACCAAAGATTATACGCCAGCTCGGAGAGGCCGGAGATCGCCTCAGGCAGCTGGAGGCGTGCTTGATTGAAACAGTGTGGCATCGTCTCACCTACTTTTTGAATAATGGAATGGGCACATTAACGGGCCATGCGCCTGACACATGCGCGCCCTGCGCAGATCGCCGCCGAGACAAGCAGCATCAGGGCCAGCAGCCCGGCGCCGCCGGCGATGGAGTAAGGCATCGTCTGCCGCAGCCAGGCGGCAGGGGAATCCGCGGCGCCGGGCAGCGGCAGCGGCCCCCAGGCGGCCAGCGTCTCCTGCGGCGGCGCGAGCCAGCTCCATAAGAGGAACACCAGCGCGCAGGAGATCAGCCCGTGCAGCGCTCTGGCGAACAGGAACGGGCCGTAGCGCAGGTTCGTATGGTGCAGCAGACTCATCGCTTGAGCGTGCACCGACAGCCCGGCCCAGGCCAGCACCCAGGAGGCGATCGCCGCTTGGTGCAGCAGCGAGCCGCCGGCGGAAGCCGCCGATTTCACCCCGAGCGTGACTTCGAACAGGCCGTTGGCGATGGCTTCCGCCAGGCCGGCGGGGAAGGAGAACCACTGCAGCGCCGTGTGGAGGACAGCGTACAGGAGCTGCATCATGTTGGCCGAAGCCAGCACCTCCATCACGACGGAGAAAAACACGACGAGTCCGCCGATCACCAGCACGAGCCTGAGCGCCGCGCCGACGCCTTCCTGCAGCATGAGCCCGAGCGGGCGGCCGTCGCTTATGCGCGCCTCGTGCATCGCGTCGAGCGCTTGCCTTATAATGCCGCCGCGTCTGTGGCGAAGACGTTCGGGGGCGGCTGCGGAATCGCGGCGCTCCCGCTTGCTGCAGCCGTGAAAACGCATCACGAGCCCTACGAGCACGGCGCCGCCGTAGTGGGCCGCTGCCAGCAGCATGGCCAGGGCGGGATTATGGAAAAACCCGACCGATACAGCTCCAATCAGAAAGATCGGGTCCGACGATGTCGTGAAGGAGACGAGCCGCTCTCCCTCCTCCCGGTTCAGCAGGCGCTGCTCCCACAGCTGGGAGGTCAGGCGGGCGCCCACGGGATAGCCGGACACAAAGCCCATGGTCATGACGAAGCCGCCGATGCCGGGGACGCGAAAGACGGGGCGCATGAGCGGGTCCAGCAGCGTCCCGAAAAAATGGACCAATCCCATACCCAGCATCACCTCGGACAGCACCAAAAATGGAAACAGCGCGGGGAAGAGGACATCCCACCAGATGCCGACTCCTTTGACGGCAGCGCGGAGCGACTCCGCGGGAAACGCCGCCATCAGCAAGGCCAGGCCAATCGCCAGCAAAGCGGCGGGAAAAAACGCGGACAGTTTGAGGCGCATGGCAACGACTCCCTTCTCGGTTCAAGCGTCGGACGAACCCTTCATTTCACCATATGTCCTTGTCCTGCAAGACATGACGCTCCTTCTGTACAAGCGTAACGAAAAAAACATACACGCGGGGCGCAAGCGGCTAATCATTCATCGGGCTTTATGGTACAATGGAACCATAACGATAGGGAGGGTGATCCTTATGATGGGTGTCATTGCCGGCATTATCGTCTGCGCTTTTGTCTATGTCATAAGGGAGACGCTGATGAACGCCGAGGAAGACGCTTAAGCGAAGGCTGACAGACCCTGCCTTGCCTCACAACGATAACCGCCAGGAGATGAGAGGGTATGCCGGAAGAAACGCATGGAACCTTTTACGAAGCGATGGGTGGGGCCGAGACGATCCGCCGGATCGTCGAAGCTTTTTATCCGAAGGTACAAGCCCATCCGTTACTCGGGCCGCTGTTTCCCGAGGACATCCGTCCGGTCATGGAGAAGCAATATATGTTTTTAAGCCAGTTTTTCGGCGGGCCTCCGCTTTATTCCGAGCGCTACGGGCATCCGATGATGCGCGCGCGGCATCTGCCCTTCCCGATTACGAAGGAACGGGCGGAAGCGTGGCTTGGCTGCATGAAGCAGGCGCTGGAGGAGACGGGAATGGAGCCGTCCTTGAGGGATGCGGTGCTGGAGAGGCTGCGCGGTCCGGCCTATCATTTCGTTAATTCATAGAAAAAGGCTAACAACAAGCACCGAAACACGGGGCTTAAAGGGGGGCGGTTAGGATGGAACCGCTGTTTCAGGTAAAGATCGATTGCGCGCATTGCGGGGAGGCGTTCCGCACGTCGAGAGTGCGCCCCAGCTTCAGGAAAACGGTCAAGACGGATGCGGACTTTTGCCTGCATTACAAGGACGTGAACCCCGATTATTACGTTGTGCGGGTATGCCCGCACTGCGGCTATGCCTCGACGGAAAATTTCTCGGATCTGACTCCGGCCGGACAGGCGGCGATCCAGGCGAACATTTCGGAGCAATGGCAGCGCCGCGATTTCGGCGGCGAGCGGTCGCGCGAGGACGCCATTCAAGCCTACAAGCTGGCCCTCGTCTGCGCCCAGCTCAAGAAGGAGAAGCGGCGGGTCATCGCCGGATTGCTGCACCATATCGCCTGGCTGTACCGCGAACAGGGCGACGGCGATCAGGAGCGGCGCTTCCTGCAGCACGCGCTGAACGAGTACATGCTCGTCTACGAGACCGGGATGGATGAGCTCAATCAGGCCCGGCTCATGTATTTGATCGGGGAGCTGAACCGCCGGCTCAAGCATTATCACGAAGCCGCCCGGTGGTTCTCCCGGGTCGTTAACGACAAGCGTATTATGGATGCGGCGATGATCCGCGCTTCCCGGGAGCAGTGGGCCGTTACCCGGGAAGAGATGAGGGCGGTGCAGGGGCAGCTTAAGGAAGAAGCGCAAGAAGTGCAGCAAGCAGAGAAAGTGCAGCAAGCGCAGGAAGCGCATATGCAGGAAAGACGCCTATGACGGGCGATTGCTGCGTCATCGGTCGTCGCCTGCGGTGTTGAAGAAAAAGGGACTGTCCCGGAGCCTCCGAGACGATGGTCAGCCTCAGGCCGCATGATTGCGGCGGCTGCGATTCGCCTGGGGCTCCCTGCGGACAGTCCCTTATGCATTGAGCGGCTTACGAAGCCTGGAAGCGATCGGCCATTCTATGCCTTGCGGCGCAGCGGGCGGGCGGCAAGCAGGTAATCGGCGTCGGCGTCGACCACTGTCATCTTGCCGCGGCAGCAGGGCAGCACGAGCAGCCGCTTGGCGCCTTCGCGGATGGCGGTCAAATCCTTCTCCTTAAGCGGCAGCAGCACATTGGGCGCTTGACAGAAGGGGCAGGAGTGAAGATACAGATCTGGCCCGTAACGCTCGTACGGCCACGTATTTTCGAACGGAATCATTCCGTCTCCTTCTTGGTGCCGGTCCTGGAAGCGAGCTCGGCCAGCTTCTGAAGCAAAATATGCTGCGGCATATGCATGAGATGCTCGATCGGCACGTTCAGCTCCTTGGCCAGCTTTTGGGCGGTTTCCGGGGAAATTTGCAGAGGCTTCATTGGCGAACGCTCCTTTCGCGCGAACGTTGTCGCGAATCGTAGTATTGTGTCCATTTAAACATAACCTCCGTAGGGAATTCAACCGGAAAAAGAGCCAGCGAGGCGTTTGGAACGAGCTCTTGAACAGTTGCCGGCTATCTGAAAAAAATTTCAACAACCGCAGGCCGCGGCGGATGACGAGCGGTTGTGTTCGCGCTCAACGTGGTGTCCTGATAATACGACGATGCTGCCGCGAATGATCCGTAACCGCAGGCGGCGGCCGGCATGACGGTGTCATAAGGATTGGTTTGTCGTAGGCGCCGGTCGGAAAATATGCTTTAATGAAGAAAGAAACAGGAACTTCCAGGAAAGGTGAGATGGAATCATGAATCGACCGTTGCCGCAAACATGGGATTTGGAACGTTTTTTTTCGGGAGGAAGCGGATCGCAGGCTTTCGCCGAGTTTTTGGGCAAGCTTGAGCGTACGCTGGCCGATTTGAACGCGGCGATCGCCGAATGGCGGCGACCAGGCAGCCCCGAAGCCGGCGCCGCGTCGCTGCTGCCGCTTGCGGAGCTGGCGCAGCAGGCGCTGCTGATGGTGCGCGAGGCCGATTCGTTCACCGCCTGCCTGGCGGCTGAGAATCAGGATGACAAGCAGGCGGTCATACTCGGCGGGCAGGTCCGCACGCTGGCGGCCGATTACGCTGCGGCAATGACCCGATTCGACGATGCGCTGGCGAAGATCGACGATGACCTATGGGCGGGCATGCTGGCGCGTCCGGAGCTTGCCGCGATCGCATACCCGCTTGACGAGCGAAGGACGCTCGCGGCCGAGAAGCTGCCGCCGGAGCTGGAAGCGCTGGCCGGCGATCTGGCTGTGGACGGCTACCACGGCTGGGGCGAGCTGTACAATACGACGGTCGGCAAATTCCGCATTTTGCTCGAGGAGAACGGGCGTACGGAAGCGCTATCCGCAGGTCAGGCGGCCAACCGGATGCATAGCGCCGACCGCGCCGTACGCGATCGCGTCTTCCGCCTGTGGGAAGAGGAATGGGCGAAGCATGCCGACTACTGCGCAGACGCGCTCAACCGTCTCGCCGGCTTCCGGCTGAAGCTGTATGAGCGCCGCGGCTGGGATTCGGTGCTGAAGGAGCCGCTCGCTATCAACCGGATGTCTGCGGAGACGCTGGATGCGATGTGGAGCGTGATCGAGAAGAGCAAGCCGGTTTTCGTCCGCTTTCTGGAGCGCAAAGCGAAGCTGCTAGGCCTCTATAAGCTCGGCTGGCACGACGTCGAGGCTCCGCTCGGCCAAGGAGGCCGCGTATACAGCTATGACGAGGGAGCGGAGCTGATCGTCCGGCAGTTCCGCCGCTTCAGCCCTAAGCTGGCGGAGTTCGCCGAGATGGCGCTGGAGAAGCGCTGGATTGAAGCGGAGGACCGGCCCGGCAAGCGCCCCGGAGGCTTTTGCACGTCGTTCCCGATCGCCAAGGAAACGCGCATTTTTATGACGTACGCCGGAACGGCTTCGAATGTGTCGACGCTTGCCCACGAGCTCGGACACGGCTACCACCAGCACGTGATGAATGACTTGCCGGCAATGGCCCAGGAATATGCGATGAACGTGGCGGAGACGGCATCCTCCTTTGCGGAGATGGTCGTGTCCGATGCGGCCGTCAAGGAGGCGGCGACGCCGGAAGAGAAGCTCGCACTGCTGGAGGACAAAATCCAGCGATCCGTCGCTTTTTATATGAACATCCACGCCCGTTTTCTGTTCGAGACCGCCTTTTACGAGGAGCGACGCCGCGGGTTGGTCGGCGTGGAGCGGCTGAACGAGCTGATGTTGGATGCCCAGCGCAAAGCTTATTGCGGCGCGTTGAGCGAATATCATCCTTATTTCTGGGCATCGAAGCTGCATTTTTATATTACCGAGGTGCCTTTTTATAATTTCCCTTATACGTTCGGCTACATGTTCAGCACAGGGCTGTATGCCGAGGCGATCAGCGGCGGAGCGAGCTTTGAAGACAAATATGCGGCGCTTTTGCGCGATACCGGGACGATGACGGTGGAAGATTTGGCGATGAAGCATTTGGGGGTCGATCTGCGCCGGGAAGAGTTCTGGCAGCGGGCGATGGATGTGACGACGGCGGATGTGGAGCAGTTCCTCGCTTTGACGGAATAGTTGAAGGTATGAGCATGGGGGATACGGAATAAAGGAAAGGAGTGCAAACAGGATGATCCAGGTTAGCGCCATGCATCATGTCAGTTTGCTCGTGACGGATTTGGAGCGGGCCAAGGCATTTTACCGGGAGGTGATCAGGCTGCAGGAGATCGAGCGGCCGCCGTTCGAATTTCCCGGGGCCTGGTTTGCGGTCGGCTCCTCCGGCCAGCAGCTTCACTTGATCGTGCATCGGGGGGAGTGCCTGCGTCAAGGGGGCATCGATTCGCGGGACGGGCATTTTGCGTTCAGGGTGACCAGCTTCAAGGATACGTTGGCCTGGCTCGACCGCTGCGGCATCGAATATGACGCCAGGCCGAATTCGAAAGCAGGGTTTCCGCAAATTTATGTGCTGGACCCGGACCGCAACATCATCGAGCTGAATGCCGAACACGCTGATCTATAAAGTATCGTATAGGTCTATAGAACTATATAAATAAACCGACTGTTTTCGACAATGCTTGAAAAACCATGTCTTTTTTTGTTATTTCATGTTGAATTCGATAAAAATATTTAAATAAAGTAAATTTTTATGTTGAAAAATAGGTAAAATGATCTATAATAGGTCTACAGCACTAGAACTAACATCATGGTTTCATATTATGCCGGAAAGGAGGTTTTTCATTCATGATTCGGAATACGCTGCCGCTGGCTAGGCAGTTGGATATGGTGTTTCGGGAGCTGAAAGAAGAACTCGCTCATTTGACTTCCGGTACCGTATTCGTGCAGATTCGCAACAATGTGGTCGGAAAGTTCGGGATTCGACATTTTCCGATCGAGAGCAAGGGGAACGAGCTTCGAAAAATGGACAAGGGATTGTCGGAAGTACACCAGCAATCGATCCGCCAAACCGCGCTTGAAGCGGTAAAGCTCATGCGCTGGACGCACGGCGAGATCCAGTTCGAATTCGCCATGAGGCAAAACCAGCTCTGCACAAGTGTCTGCTTCGAATCGAATTATAATATGTCCAACTTGCTGAACAAACCGTCCGAATGGAAGGACTAGCCGTAATACGAACGTCATTATTTATTCGTTATTCCTTATTGTCTTTTTTTCATGATCAGGGTATGTCTTGCCGTCCTGTCCACAATGCCGAAGTTGGCCTTGGCAGGGCGGCTTCTTGTTCCGGGATGCGAATCCGTTATAATAGAGAAAGGCGACTCCTGAGAGCCGCCGTGAAAGAAGTAAGTATACGGGAAGGCTGCTTATCTTTGGAAGCTGCCGGCCAGTTGCTGCTCGGCGATTTGAACGAGACGACGAGTGATGTGGCCACCAATCGCACCCGTATCGCGAGTAGCCATGAAGCCGTAGTATCCGTCTTGAGGGATTTGAATGCCCAGCTCTTGAGCAACCTCATACTTCATTTGTTCCAGAGCTTGCGAAGCTTGAGGAACAACCAGAACGTTGCTGCTGCGGGATTGTCCTGCGCCCATCGATATCACCTCCTGTTCGTTAGGTAGTATGTGCCAAAACGCGGTTTATACGCATGGCACCTGCTGGAAATTTCGACCACAAATCCTTTCCGTCCTTGGTCGTTACCTGCGGTTCAAGAAAATTCGCCGGAGGATTCCGTCCAATCTTCAAGAGAGTCAGCAAATGTTGTATTTTGTACAACAAAAACGGGGCAATAACCCCTATTTGCGGCTCAATGTTGCACTTTGTACAACATTTTAGCAATGATCCTCGATGTGGAGCCCATTTGCCTTCAAATTGTTGCACAAAATGCAACATTACCCTTCTTCTGGTGCGAAGAGGCCTGAAAATGTTGCATTTTTTGCAGGATTTGTCGCCTCATGTGCCCAGGGAGGGGCCGCGCTAACGCGGAGTTCGCACGCTGACGAGGAGCTGGATGCTAACGCGGAGTTCGCACGCTGCCGCTCAAGCGCAGCCTCGCTCATCTCTGGCGAAGGTGCTTCGGATAGAAGCTTCTCTTCATGCTCGCTGGTCTAGGGTGCTGTTTGCTGGGCTAACGCTAGCCAGAGAGCTTATTTCGCTCGAAACGATCAATTTGAAGTTGTAACGCAAGTGAGCAGCCTTATTTGGCATTTTGGGCTGCCGTATTCAACATTTCTGACCAAATAGCGTTACTTAGTTTCGTTACATTTTTATCAGGGCACGTTTTATCAAAATAGCGTTTGTCACTAGCGTTAGAAATTCGGAAGCTTCGGCGGGAGCGCGGAAAGAAACAGCTCAGGAAGGAACAGCCCAGGAAGAAGCAACTCAGGAAGGGAAAGCTGAAAAAACACAGCTTGGGCAGTTGAGGGCGCTTATGACGAGCGCTTCCTTACGTCATCGGTCGTCACCTGCGGTGTTGAAATTTTGTCGGCGTATATCGCCAAATTTTCAAGATAGGAGGTATTCGCCATGGCTTTTCGACTTACCTGCAATGGTTGGTCCCACGATGTCGGCCTGCAAATTATCCATGCGGACGTAAAGCTCGAAATCGACGGCGAGACGGTTATCGACGAGCCGCTGTGCGTCGATGTCGGCATGCCGGCCATGCTGCTCAGTTTGTACCGGGACGTCGACCCGGACCGTTGGAGCGAGCCGGACATGTGGGAGAGCAAGCCGTTCTTTTGCTGCGGCTGCGGCGATCCGGAATGCCGTGCGTTTTCGTTCCGGGTGCGTCATGAGGGGGAGCGGATCATGCTTACGGAGCTGGAGGAAAGGCAGGGGGATGAGCCGCGCATTTTGGTGGAATATGCGGTCGACCGCAAGGAGTACGCGGAGCAGGTTCGGCAGGTCGGCCAGCAGTTTGTCGAATTTGCGGACCGGCTTGATTACCGCCCGCTGTACCCGAATACGCTGGCTCATGCGAAATCGCTGCTCGCCGGCCATTCGCCCGGCTAAAAACCAGGCGCCGCCGGCTGCTGCATGAACGGGGGACAGGCTTCCCCGTCCCCCTGCATCGTATCGGCCTATGTTCCGAAATCGTAATTCGGATAAACATACGGCGTCTTCGCCGGTTCGGCCTTCGCCACCTTTTCCGGCTTCAGCACCATAATCTCCATGTCGTCGAATGTCGTCTTCCCGATCGTTCCCGTGACGGTTACCCAGCTGTCGGTGGCAAAGTTGCGGGCCCGGTCGTATTCGACCAGCACCCCGAACGGCGCAGCGTCCGCCGAGCAGCACTGCAACGAGAAGCGGCCGAGGACGAACTGGTTATCCTTCATATTCTCCTGGCGGTATACGAAGCCGGTCAGCTCCAGCTTTTTGCCGACGAACCGGTCCAGGTACAGATCGACCGTCGTCAGCGTCTCCATATACAGCTCTTCCTTCACCTGAATGACTTCGCTTTGATACAGCTCCTTGGCATATTTGGCATAGGCCCACGTAAATTTGTCGGACGGAAACAATTCGTCCAGGGACGCCTCGTCCTCTGCGGAAGCCGGCGGAACCGCTTCGGGAGCCGCAGGAGCGGCAGAAGCTTCCCCGTCCGAGGCATCGGCATCCGGCTTCGCGTCAAGCTCCGCAGCGCCCGGATCATCACCAGCTGCGCTGCCCGCTTTCTTGACCGAGCTTGCGCTGCTTAAGTTCATGCCTTTCTTCGCGGCCAGGCTCGAGCCCATCGTGGCGTCCGGCAGCAGGAAGCCGAGCAGCAGCGGAAACAGAAACAGCCCGTAGACGACGGCGTTTTTGAAGAGCGAGCGGGACGGCGTATGGTCGTGGCCGTCGCAGCTGCAGCTTGCGGCGCTGCCGCGCGGCGCAACAAAATGGCGCACCGCCAAATAAAGCTGATAGACGGCGGCTGCATACAGCCCGAGCGCCGACCATTTGACATAGTCGACCATGCGCGGGGCTATGTATAGGAATATGTTATCCGTTCTGACCAAATATACGATATAGACGGCAAAGCCGAGCAAAATCGACGATTTCAGCAAATGATGAAAGGCGAGCATGCGCGGGCTCAAGATTCACACTCCTTTACTTAAGCAAAAAATAGCCGTTCGAACAGCAGCGACGCGGCCAGCACAACGACGATGACGAGCGCCGACATTAGTAGCACGAAGCGGGCGCGGAAGGCCGACAGCAGCATGAGCGTGCCTTTGATATCGAGCATCGGGCCGAACACGAGAAAGGTAAGCAGCGAGCCTGTCGAAAAGGTCGTCGTAAACGACGAGGCGACGAACGCATCCGAGGTCGAGCAGAGCGACAGCACATAAGCGAGCCCCATCATGAACAGATGCGAGCTGAATTCCCCCTGGCCGATGGCAACGAGGCTCTCCCTGGCGACGAGCGTCTGGATAAGCGCCGTCAGCATGGCGCCGAAGATCAAATATTTGCCCATGTCGAAAAACTCGTCCGAGGCGTGGCCGAGCACCCCGGTCACTTTGCCCTTGAACCCGGCGCCGTGCGCATGGGCATGGTCGTGATGGTGATCATGAGGATGGCGGTGATCGTGCCCCGCATGTAAGGCGGCCGGGCGGCGGTCGGGCTGGGCCCGCGATTGTATGCCGCCTGGAACAGGGCCATGGTCGTGCCGGTGCGGCTGCCCATGCCGCGAATTCGCCCCGGCGAGCCTCAGCGGATTCGTTCTGACGAGCTTATAGACGAGCCAGCCGATCGCGAACGCGACAATAAAGGCGAGCGCCATTCGCGAATAGGCGATTTCCGGCCGGCTGCGAAACGCCATGAACGTCGAGGCGAAGACGACGGGATTGATAATCGGCCCGACGAGAATGAACACGACGGCGATATAGACAGGCATGCCCTTTCTCATCAAGCGCCGGATGACGGGAATCATCCCGCATTCGCACAGCGGAAAAATAAGCCCGGCGACGCAGGCGAAGCCGATGCCGAGCAGCGGATTTTTGGGCATAAGCCTGCGGAGGGTCTGCTCGGAAACGAACATTTGCAAGAGCGCCGAGACGAGCACGCCCAGCAGCACGAACGGAAAAGCTTCCAATATAATGCTGAGAAACAAGGTCTTGAAGTTTTGCAGCCCGTCCGCCTGCAGAAAGCTCAGATCGGGCAGCGGCTTGTCGGCGATAATGAGGCCGAGGAGGACCAGGCAGAGCAAGGCGGTCAGCGCAGGTCCCCAGCGAAGCAGCGACGCGGGCATAGGCGGTTCTCCTTTTTATATTCGTAATATTTATCATCTATTATAGCGTATGCAGCTTGTACTGCCTATAGGACACGTTTTTTGGGGGGAGGGACAAGCTTGCAAAAGAAGTTGACAAGGCGAAACCGTTTCGGCTATATTAATGCCAATACAGCAAAGCGATGACGGGAACAAGTAGGCGGACGAATCAGCTCCACAGAGAGCCGGGAAGGCTGGGAACCGGCGGGCGGGCGGACGAAGCGAATGGATCCCTGAGCAGCAGGCGGAACGTGCGGAACAGGCCCGACCCGGGAGCAGCGAGACCCGGGAGCAGCGATAAGCGACGAGCGCCGCATCAGTATGCATCTGCCGGCAGCCCTCCGTTACGGGGCATCAGAGGTTCAGACAAGCCTTGCACCGCCGTGAGGAGGAGCGGGGTTGCAGGCGTTTTTGTGAACGAATAAGGGTGGCACCACGGTCCTATCGTCCCTTGCGGGCGGAGGGCCTTTTTTGCGTTCCCTGACCTGAATCTGATTCGAAGGATCATGAAGGAGGAATAAGCCATGGCCAATCTGCGCGTACTATCCGGCATGCAGCCTAGCGGACGGTTGACGCTGGGCAACTACATCGGCGCATTGAAAAACTATGTCAAACTGCAGCACACGCACGACTGCTATTTTATGGTCGTTGATTTGCACGCGATCACCGTGCCCCAGGAGCCTGAGGCGCTTCGCGAGCAGAGCGAGGCAGTCAGCGCCCTGTATCTTGCGGCAGGCATCGATCCGTCCAAGGCGACGATCTTCCTGCAATCGACCGTGAGCGAGCATGCGGAGCTCGGCTGGATCATGACGACGCTGTCGTACATGGGAGAGCTGGAGCGAATGACCCAGTTCAAGGAAAAATCGGCCGGCAAGGAGTCGGTCGGCGTCGGCCTGTTCACGTATCCGTCGCTGATGGCTGCCGATATTTTGCTGTATAACGCGGACCTGGTTCCCGTCGGCGACGACCAGCGGCAGCATCTCGAGATTACGAGAGATTTGGCGCACCGCTTCAATACGCGCTACGGCGACATGTTCAAGCTCCCGGAGCCGTATTATCCGGAGGTCGGCGCCCGCATCATGTCGCTGGACGATGCGTCGAAGAAGATGAGCAAGAGCAATCCGAATCCCGGCAGCTATATCGCCATGCTTGACGAGCCGGACGTCATCCGCAAGAAGATCAGCCGCGCGGTGACCGATTCGGGCCGCGAGGTGAAATACGATCCGGCGAATAAGCCGGAGATCAGCAACCTGATGAGCATTTACTCGATGTGCTCGGATCTATCGCTGGCCGAGATCGAAGCAAGGTATGAAGGGCAGGGCTACGGCCCGTTCAAGAAAGATTTGGCCGAAGCGGTAGTCGCCGTGCTGGAGCCGATCCAGGCGCGCTACCGGGAAATTCGCGCCTCGGGCGAGCTGCATGACGTGCTGCGGCAAGGCCGGGAGCGGGCTTCCGAGCTGGCGGCGGCGACGCTTAAGCAGGTCAAAGAAAAAATGGGCTTTGTGGTGCTGTAAAGCACCCTTAGCCCTTCTTTTTTCTCATCCTGGCTTTGACGGCGAAGCCGAATCCCATGAACAGGACGGCGATGAGCGAGCAGATGATCGCCATCCCGGCTTGTCCGGCGGCCATGAAATAACTGATGCTACCGAGCAGCACGGTGGCGATGACGGCAAATAGCAATGCGAGACCTTTGGGCACGGTGTTCAACTCCTTTCGAGACGGCGATGGATGAGAGATCATCTTTTTTCAAAAGGTGCGTATAGTTTTGTGGATGCGTCGCATAATAAGCTTGCAAGCTTGCAAATACATCAAAGACATTCATTCCATTGAAAGGAGTGCTGAACATGGGTGCAGGTCAATCCCGCAGCAGCAACGTATTGGTTGTTCCTCAAGCTTCGCAAGCTCTGGATCAAATGAAGTATGAGGTTGCCCAAGAACTTGGCATTCAAATTCCGCAAGACGGTTACTACGGTTATATGGCTACTCGCGACACGGGCGCGATCGGTGGTCATATCACTCGCCGCTTGGTTCAAATCGCCGAGCAACAGCTGGCAGGCGGCCAAGCTCGCTAATCACGGCGACAAGTGAAGGCATCAAGCGTCTCATCAATAGGGGCTCAAGGAGCGCAATGCTCCTTGAGCTTTTCATGTTGCGATACGAAGGCTTCGCTTGTAAATCGGCGTCTTGCGAAAGCCCAAAAAAAGCGGGCCGGACTAATACAGGTCGACCCGCAGTCTTTTCCCCAATCGCGATTCGCTGAGCCATCCGACATAAGAATCGATCGTCTGGTACTGCCGGTCCATAAGCAGCACGGCCACGAACGGATACTGCTTGCGGTGGCGGTAGCGGACGTCCATCCAGCGCACCTCGTAGCCCCATTCATGCTCCTTGACATCGGCGCAGGCGAAGGACGTAAAATACAGGAGAGAAGCGATATTCGGATGCTTCTTCGACGCTTCGACGGCAGGGTGCACATCGCAGCGCACGCAGTCGATCCATTGCAGCTTGTCGTTCTTATACTCGCCCAGCATATAGGAGCCGTTCGCCTGGCTTTTGACGACTTGACAGTGATGCAGGTTCACGGTCGGGATGAACGTATATTTGTCGCCTTTCGCGTACTGCGGATCGCTGCGGTGCGCAGTCGATTCCAGACGGTAATGCACCCAGGTCCTCCATACATAATAGAGCGCCAGGAAAGCGTACAGGAGCGGGAACAGCCTCTCCGGCTCGACCAGATGCACAGCCCAGAGGAAGATGGCCAGCACGTGCGAAATAAAAATAACGGGATCGAAGATGTGAATGATATTCCACGAAATCCACTTGTTCGAAAAAGGCCGCGCCGCCTGCGTCCCATAGGTGTTGAACAAATCGGTAAAGACGTGAAACGCCACGGCGATGAACACCCATAACAGCGCTGTAGCGATCGGCAGCCCGTCGAAGAACAGGGCGAGCCCGCCCGTAATCAGCAGCGTCCAGATAGCGATAGCCGGGAGCGAGTGGGACAGGCCCCGGTGATTCTTAATGTACGTTGCGTTGCCGCGCAGCCGAAGCACCGTATCGAAGTCGGGAGCTTGCGAACCGATGATCGTACCGATCATTATGGCTGTCGCGACTGCAGAATCAGAGGCCACCACAGGATCGACGTGAGCCAGACCTGCGAGGCCCAGGCCGATGACGAGGTGGGTACCCGTGTCCATGTGCATCATCCTCCAAGCTTTTCGGAACGAACCGCTTCAATCAAAGTATACATCATGCTCATTATTATCATTAGTGTATCATTTTCTTCATTAAAATAAAGCAAAGGAGCGCAAAAAAATGTGTCTCGTTTTTGTCGAATACCGTCTGAAGCCGGCGTGCCGGGAGCTTTACCTGGCGTGGGCGGAATCGGTGAAAGCTCATTATCCGCAATGCACATTATATGAGGGGACGGACCAAAGGAACCTGTTTGTGGAGGTTTGGCAAGGAATCGATGAAGCGGCCTATGCCGACATGAAGCGGGCGCGCCGGCGGAGCGGGAGCGAATCCGGGGCAGCAGCGGATGTATACCGGCACTTTGCTCCATTGGGCGAATGGGTGGACGGAGGGAGAGAGAAAATCCATATTTGGCGGTTTGAAAAAGTAAAATAGTACATGATTTGCGGCAAGGATATCCATGGCATCTCCCTCCGCTTCGAGTTACCCTTACAATAGTCTGTTTCATTCGGCAGGAGGAGAACGCATGGAGAGAAAGGATATTTTCCGGACGCATATCCAATCCCACAAGTGGGCCTATGTGATGGGATTCGCATTATTGTCCATATCTAGCTTGCTTCAACTGCTGATACCATGGCTGCTCGGGCGCTTCACCGACAATCTGCAGATCGGCTCGCTGACGTACCGGGAAGCGGTCGATTTTGCTCTCTGGATGGCGGCCGTCGCCTTCGGCATCGCTTTCTTCCGCTCCTGGTCGCGAATCTACCTGTTCCGCCTGTCGCGGCAGCTGGAGATGAGGGTGCGCGGCGAGCTGTTCTCGCATTGGGAGAAGCTGTCCGCCCAATATTTCAACAATCAGCGGATCGGCGATCTGATGTCGCACGCCATCAGCGACGTCGGGGTCATTCGCGAGGTAACGATGCAAGGCTATTATAACGTTCTGGAAGCGCTTTTGCTGATCGTCATCTCGATCGTGGCGATGGTGAGCTCGGTCAATCCTTGGCTGACGCTGCTAACGATGCTGCCGCTGCCTTTGCTCAGCCTGCTGGCCTACAAGTTCAACCGCCGCATTCAGCAGCAGTCGGCGGACATGCAGGTGGCCATCGGCAACATGACGAGCCGGGTGCAGGAATTTACCGCAGGCATTCGCGTCGTCAAGGCGTTCGTGCAGGAGAAGGCGGAGCGCGAGCTGTTCACCAGGGACAATCAGCATGCGGTCGATATGAACCGCAGGTTCGTCCGTTCCAACTCGCTGTTCGGCTCGCTGAGCGCCGGGATCGTCGGCTTCAGCTTCCTCGTCTCCGTCATTATCGGAGGCGTTATGGTCATGAAGGATATCATTACGCTGGGGGAATTCGTCGCCTTCAACACGTATTTGTCGCTGCTCATGGGGCCGATCGAGAACTTGGGCAAAGTCGTCAATATCCTGCAGCGCGGCCGCGCCTCGGAGAAGCGGCTGCTGGAAATTTTCAATACGCAGCCGGACATCGTCGACGACGAGATGGCGAAGCCGGAGATTGACGAGATCCAAGGGAGCATCGAGATCCGCAACTTGACCTTCTCGTACCCGGAAGCGCCCGGTCCGGCGCTGCGGGATATTTCGCTTAAGGTGCCGAAAGGCTCGAGCCTGGCGATCGTCGGCCGGGTCGGCAGCGGGAAGAGCACGCTCGTGCATCTGCTCGTCCGCTTGTACAATCCGCCGCAGGGCACGATCTTCATCGACGGTCACGATATTCACGAAATTCCGCTGCGCACGCTGCGCGGGCAGATCGGCATCGTGCCGCAGGACCAATTCCTGTTCTCATCCACGATCCGCGACAACATCGGCTTCGACCCGCATCCGTATACGGACGAAGAGGTGGAGCAGGCGGCGAAGATTGCCCAGGTGTACGACAATATCGTCGAGTTCCCCGATCAGTTTGATACGGCGCTCGGAGAGCGGGGCATCTCGCTGTCCGGCGGACAGCGCCAGCGCGTCAGCATCGCCCGGGCGATCATCAAGCGGCCGTCGATTCTTATCTTCGACGACAGCTTATCGGCGGTCGATACGATTACCGAGGATTTGATTCTGGAAGGGCTCAAGTCGGTCATGAACCGGCGAACGACGATCATTATCGGGCATCGGATCTCGTCCGTACAGTCGGCCGATCAGATCGTCGTGCTGGAGGAGGGGCGCATCGTGGAGCGGGGCACCCATGAGGAGCTGCTCGCCATGAGCGGCATCTACGCGGACATGTATCATAAGCAGCTGCTCGACGAAGAGGCGGAGCGGCAGGAGGAGACTGACATCGGAGGCTCCAAGCCCCGAATGGTGCAGGGAGGTGCGGGGGCATGAGCCGGAGCATCCACGAGGAAAAGGCGGTCAAGCAGTTCAAGGACACCCAGCTGCTGACAAGGCTGCTGTCCTATGCCAAGCCGTATTGGAAAATGATTGTGCTGTGCATCGCGCTGGCGTTCCTGATCGTCGTCGCCGACCTGGCGCGGCCGTACATTATGAAGGTCGTTATCGACGGCCATATCAACGGGCTGAACCGGCCGATGCTGGCGGCCGGAGCGGAGCAGGCGGAGAGTCTCAAGCGATACGGCCGGGTCGTCGAATGGGACGGCAAGTCGTACGTCCGCCTGGATGAGGAGGACGCCGCCGCGGCGCAAGCGTCGCCGCCCGAAGGCGCGGAGGCTGTCCAAATCGTTCGTACGGACGGACAGTACTGGCTGATCGCGGGCTGGCTCAGCTCGCCGCAGGCGGCCGTGCAAGCGGCGGAAGCGGACGGCCGCGCCGCGGTGCTGTCGGAAGGCCGCACATTCGCGGCCGCGCCGCTGGACGAGGCAGCGCTGGCGGCGTTCCGCGCGCAGGATTACGCCGGCTTCGTCCGGCTCGGCGTACTGTTCCTGCTGACCGTGATCGGCGCGGCGGCGCTCAGCTATCTGCAGAGCAACCTGCTGCAGTATACGGGGCAGACGATCATTTTCAACATCCGCCAGCAGCTGTTCAACCATCTGAGCCGGATGTCGATGTCCTATTTCGACCGCAATCCGGTCGGACGGCTCGTCGTGCGGGTGACGCAGGATACGGAGTCTTTGAACCAGCTGTACTCCCAGGTCGTCGTCAACCTGGTCAAGGACGTCATCGTCCTCGTCGGCATCGTCGCCGTCATGCTGCACATGAGCGTGGAGCTGGCGCTGCTGTCGTTCACCGTCATCCCGGTGCTGGCGCTGCTGACGTTCTGGTACCGCCGCGTCGTGCGGGAGGCGCAGCGCCGGACGCGCACCATTTTGTCGCGGCTGAACGCCTTCCTCGCCGAGAACTTGTCCGGCATCCGGATTACGCAGCTGTTCATTCGCGAGGAGCGGCAGCGGGAGCAGTTCGACTATCACAATACCGCGTATTACCGGGCCGGGATGCGCGGCACGGTCATCAACTCGATCTTTCAGCCGGCGATCGGCATGATGGGCAATCTGGCCATCGCGCTGCTGCTCTGGTACGGCGGAGTCAAAGTCATCGACAGCAGCATCACGTTCGGTATCGTGTACGCCTTTACGCACTATGTGCGCCAGTTTTTCCAGCCCCTGATGAGTCTGGCCGAGAAATACAACCAGATTCAGCAGGCGATGGTCGGCGCGGAGCGGATCTTCGACATGCTGGACGAGAAGCCGGCCATCGCCTGCAGCGACAATCCGAAGCATTTGCCGGAGCGGGTGCGCGGCGAAATTCGCTTCGAGCATGTCTGGTTCGCTTACAATGAAGGAGAATGGGTGCTCAAGGACGTCAGCTTCACGATCCAGCCGGGCCAGACCGTCGCCTTCGTCGGCGCGACCGGCGCGGGCAAAAGCTCGATCATTCAGCTGATCAACCGCTTCTACGACATCCAGAAGGGCAGCATCAAGCTCGACGGCATCGATATTCGCGATATTCCGCTGGATGAGCTGCGCCGCTCGATCAGCGTCGTGCAGCAGGACGTCTTCCTGTTCACCGGCGACATCGCTTCGAATATCCGGCTGAACGATCATGAAATCACCGACGAGCAGGTGAGGGAAGCGGCGCGCATGGTACATATGGACGACTATGTGCGCAGCTTGCCGGACGGCTACGCCACGCAGCTCGGCGAGCGGGGCATCAACCTGTCGCTCGGCCAGCGCCAGCTGCTGTCGTTCGCCCGGGCGATCGCCCATCAGCCGCAAATCCTGATTCTCGACGAGGCGACCTCCAACATCGACACGGAGACGGAGCTGATCGTACAGGACGCCTTGCACAACATCTCGCAGGGCCGGACGACGCTGATCGTCGCCCACCGCCTCTCGACGATCCAGCACGCCGACCAGATCGTCGTCATGCACAAGGGCAAGGTACGCGAGATCGGCAACCATTATCAGCTTATTGCCCAGCGCGGCTACTATTACCGCCTGTACGAGCTGCAGTACAAGGAGCAGAGCCCTTACAGGCCGGCGCGGTAATGCGGGGGGCAATTGTCCGGGTAACATTTTAGCAAACGCGCTTCGCAGGGAGTGCCCAAGACCCCTCGAGGCGCGTTCGTTTAACGTTACAGAAAGTTTAACTAGTTTATTCCAATGCAGATAAGTAAAGAGGAATTTGAAAGTATTTGGAATGAATATGTTGTAGTTTAGCTATGTTGGTTTGAAAACTTCGAATAAACACTATTGAATGGTGACTGGACTAGTGCTAACGCTAGCCACAGAGCTTATTTTACTTGAAACGCTAGATTTGACATTGTAACGCAAGTGAGCAGTATTATTCGGCATTTTGGGCGACCCGAATGGGCGTTTCTGACCAAATAGCGTTCCTCAGTTTCGTTCTGAACGATACTGAGTGCCGTTCGCTGGAAGAGACGACAATAATGATCTCTAGCCTGCCAATTGTCCGTTACCCGGGTTGACGATGGCGAGCAAGCGGCGGCATTCAAGCTTGGTCTGCGCTATAATCGGCATGACCCGTGCGCCTGGTTGTTTGATGCTTCGCTGCTTGCTCGCACGCCATGTGCGCCCCTCTCCGGCTTACTTGCCGAGGAAACGGCTCGTGATGAACTCCATTTGATATTCCAGCGTCACCGGATCGTTGTAGAAAAACGTTCTGGCATCAACCTCGAACACGCGGTTGTTTTTGACGGCAGGGATATTCCGGTACGTTTCCGTATCCTGGAAGGAGAGATCCGCACTCCCGTCCTTGCTGAGAATCATGTAATCGCCGGCAAACTCGGGCAGCACCTCCAGGGAAAGCATGTGATAGCCTTCCTTGAGCGCATGCTCCTTCACCTTCTCCGGCATGCCGAGCTTCATTTCCTGATATACAATTTCCGTGCCGCGGCCCCAATTGTCCCCGAAGACGTAAAGCGCCTTCTCGTAGCTTTCGAACACAGTGACGGTGGCGTCTTCGCCGATTTTGGCCCGGATCTCTTCGCCTGCCTGCTTCGCGCGCTTCTGGAAATCGTCAATCCATGCCCGCGCTTCCTTCTCCTTGTTCAGCAGCTTGCCGATTTCGATAAATCGCGACAAGTAGTCCGTTTTGCCATAGGAGATGGTCACCGTCGGGGCGATTCGCCGAAATTGCTCGATGTTTTTGGTTTTCGACTCGCCGATGATCAGATCGGGCTCCAGCTCCATCACTTTTTCCAGGCTTTCGTCCGATACTTCCGCCACGTTTTGCAAAGCTTCGCTGAACCGGGGATTCGATTTGGCCCACTTGTCGACGCCGACGAGCGGAACGCCCAAAGCCATCACATGCCCGGTAAAATTGGACAAGACAACGACGCGCTGCGGATGGGCAGGCACCTCGACAGGCCCGTCCTCGGATTGGTAAATGATGGTCTCGGCTGGCTTGTTCTCAGCAGCGACGCCTCCGGTGTCGGCCGGCGCCGTCGCTTGTCCGCCGCAGGCGCTCAGAAGCAGCACACAAGCAAGCGTCAAATACATCCATCGCGGCTTCATGTTCATTCTCCTTCTCCTCCGTGGAAATGAATGCAAAAGTTAATATGATAATGATTATCAATATCAAAATCGACATATTAACAATAAAAGGAACCTACCTGCATTGTCAAGACCATTTTTCTCGATTCCGATCGGATCAGATCTCGCGCTTCGTGCCGATGTTCAGGCCAATGGGGCAACGCAAAAGGCTTGCCCTAGCGAAGCTTGCCGCGGTATTCTGAAGCTTCAGTGCAGAGTTCGCCTGTCTGTTACGCGAAACATGTATCGCTCCGTCGGTTACTGCGTCGATCAGGAAGAGACCGTCGTTAACCCGAACGGCTTTCCGGTTCGCACGGTGCTGATGAGCAAAGCGCTGTAATCCGGGAAACGATCGCCTGCAGCGATCTTGCCGTTTGCTTGAATAACAGCCCAAGCTATGGCAAACAATACCTTTGTTTACCATGCGAAGGAGGGTGCAACAAGCAATGAGTATGGGCTTATGGAGCAAGCGGGGGATCGGGCTGCTGGCCGTCATGCTGGCGATGCTGTCCGCGGCGGGCTGCGGCGGCAACCAGAAGACCCTCAAGGTAGGCATTGAGAGCAATTTTCGCCCGTTCACCTATACGGAAGCGGGGCAAAATAAGGGCTTCGAGGTGGAATTATGGGAGGCGATCGCCCGGAAAGCGAACCTGAAGTACGACCTGGTGCCGCTGTCCTACGGGGAAATGAACAAGGCCGTGCAAAGCGGCGAGGTCGACCTCGCTATTGCGGGAATGACGATCAACAAAGCCCGCAAGGACAACGTCGCCTTTTCCGATCCGTATTTCGACACGGGGCTGGTGATTGCTACACACAAGGATAACAAGGACATCCAGGGGAAAGACGATTTGGCTGACAAGGTGGTGGCGACGCGCACCGGATCGACGGCTTATTTGTATGCCAGCGGGATTCCGGGGATCAGAGAGGTTCGCGGCTACCCCGACATATCCGAAGCGTACGACCAGCTGAAAAATAAAGCTGTCGATGCCGTCATTTTCGACGAACGCAACGTTCACGATTATATCCAGACGAACGGCGACGGCAAGGTGAAGATCGTCGGCGGGATGCTGAACAAAGAAAGCTACGGCGTCATGGGTCAAAAACGCAGCAAATATATCGGCCGCATCAACGAGGCGATCGCCGCCGTTGTGAAGGACGGCACCTACAGCGCGCTGTACGCCAAATGGTTCGGCGCGCCGCCGAAGCAGCTGCCGGGCGAGTAAGCGGCCGGCTGCACCCGCTGGCGCGCATCGTCCGGACCCGCCGCACCGAAGCGGCCGCCAGGCCTTAAACCGACAAGCTTTCCGCTATTCTGTGGCGGGAAGCTTTTTTCGTGCGGCCGACTTGCCGCAAGCCGCGTCGCAAGCTGGCACGGGCGCAAGGCGGCGCTCGGCTCGCGCCCCGGCATGCTTTACATCCTTGCCGCAAGCTTGCATAATAAAATGTAAAGCACATGCCTCTGAACATATAGGCCAGCAAAGGAGAGTGCAGCCAGTGCGGCGCGAAACCTGTGTTCCGACAGGCGTAGACTTGAAGGATACCGGCTTTGGATACACGCTATCTTTAATCGGCGGCAAATACAAAATGATCATTATATACAAGCTGGCCGAGCATAAGGTCATGCGGCACAACGAGCTGAAACGAAGCATCGGCACGATTTCGTTCAAAACGCTCAGCGTCATGCTGAAGGAGCTGGAGGCCGACGGCCTGATCATCAGGAAGGAATTCCCCCAAGTCCCGCCAAAAGTCGAATACTCGCTATCGGAGCGCGGACTTTCCCTCGTTCCTTTGTTAAACATGATGTGCGAGTGGGGAGAAAACAACCGTCTGCCCGAGCGGGAAAGCGCACTGCAGCCGCAGGGATAGCGGTTGCTTCACAGCAAAAGAAGTAATTCCTGAATGAAGAAAATACTTCTTTTTTTTGCAAGCGCTGTTTATTACATATTGTCGATAAAGCGCAAATAATCCTTAGCGCTTTGCTCCAATGCGTCTGCAGGCGATTCGGTTTCGGCACCGGGCACATTGCCGCCGGGCTCCTGCTCATTGCCGTAATGCGCGAAGAACGAACGATAATCCGCACCGCAGTACCGGAACGTCGTTTCGAACGGAACCAATATTTGTCCCAGCGTGTACCGGTATCTTCCGGTTTCGCTGTAATCCTCTCTCCGTATTCCCGCAGATACCGCCAAAGCGACTTTGCGATTTTTCAATTTATCCCCAGTGGAACCGTAAGCCCACCCGTAAGCGAACACGTCGTCCAGCCATTTTTTGAGCAGCGGCGGACAGTTAAACCAATAGACAGGAAACTGCAAAACAAGATTGCCGTGCGATTCCACGAGTGCTTGTTCTTTGTTCACGTCGATATTTCCGTCAGGGTAAGCCTTGGCCAGTTCGTGAACCGTATATTTCTCCGGGTATTTCAGGAGTTCTTCCTTCCATCGCTTGTTAATGACAGAGGTTTCGATGCTGGGGTGAGTAACGATCACAAGTGTTTTCAAAATGCGGGCCTCCTTGCAAAAAAGATCTATGACAGGCGATTCCTATCGTCATCGGTCGTCACCTTCGGTGTTGAAAATTCGCCGATAAGCTTCGTCGAATTTTCAAGATAGGATGTGTCCTGAGTATAAAACGTCCGCTGTCATTTTGTAAGTATGCACTTTTAGAACAGGTACTTACGAAAAGGTGAGTATCATCTCCGCAAGTCACAGCCCGCTTGTGCAATGTTCAGCCCTAAAAATATTAATGAACTCGAGAACTGTTCAGGGCCATCCGGCGTTCTCATTCATTCACATACCCGATAGGCTATCCGCTGGAAGAAGCGAAGGCGCAGGTGATTCGGGATTTGATCGACAAGCCCGGAAGGGACTGGACGGGGCGGCCGCATGGCGGGCGTCGCGGCGAGATATGCACAGGAAAAAGTGCGCCAAGACGCAGTTATCCACAATGTTGTTCACAATATTCACAGCGATCGGAGCCCTTTTGTGTATAGGTTAAGCTGTATCCGTCAACATATCCACAGAGAAGGTTATCCACAGGAAAATATCGCCCGTCTGCGCCCAAGCCCGGCGGTCTCTGGTATAATCGAAAGCAGAAGACGATGATGCCTTCATCATTGGTATACAGAAATGGAGTGGCGCGAGATGATCAAATTGGCAGCATTCGATGTGGACGGCACGCTCAGAGACCGGGATTATTTGCCCGAATCGACGAAGGCCGCGGTCGCCAGGCTGAAGGAGAGTGGCGTGACGGTCGTGCTGTGCACCGGACGCAGCGAGTACGAGATAGCGGGACTTCGCCGGGAGCTCGGCATCGACTGGGCGGTGACCTGCAACGGAAGCCATATCGGCTACCGCGGCAAGACGGCGTTCGGGACCGCTTTTCTTAAGGAGACGGTAGCCCGCTGGCTGCAGGAGGCCGAACGGGCGGGGCATACGCTGCTTTTATACAGCTCGGACAGCATGTTCACGAACCGGGAGCACTGCGATTATTTTCGCCAAGCCCAGCAGGAGATCGGCTTTATGGAGCCGATTCTGCTTCGTTCGGGCGATGACGTGCCGGATATATACCAGTGCATCGTATTTGGCCGCGAGGACGAGCAGCACGCTTACGTCGGCGCCGAGCCTGGCGCCTATTACCTGCACCGCTGGCGCGATTGGGCGTTCGATATCAACCCGGGCGGCATGAACAAGGCGGTCGGGCTGTACCGGCTGATGGAGCATCTGGGCATCTCCTCGGGCGAAGCAGCCGCTTTCGGCGACGGGCTGAACGATCTGGAAATGCTGGAGTCGGTCGGCACCGGCATCGCTATGGGTAATGCGGGCGACGAGCTGAAGGGGAAGGCGCGGTTTGTCACGAAGACGTTGCACGAAGACGGCATCGCCTATGCGGTGGACAAGTGGATTTTAACTAGCGTCAGTTAATATGACGGCTGAGCGGTCATCTCCAGAAGGGGCTTCCTGGCATCATGATCGCCGTGAAGCCCTCGGACCATATCAGAGGCATGAACCCGTCTTTCGAATGGAAGATGGGTTCGTCTTGCTGGAAGCGGCATTTGGCCGGGAACGGCAGCGGGAGGCTGACGATGAACCGAATCGATGCGGCAGAGGCGGAGATCAGCGAGCTATATCGAGCCCTCGCCCGCAACGTGCTTGCCGTTTCCAATCGCTGTCTCGCTTAAAAAGCTGCCGCAAAGACGGGTATTCGCGAGACGTTGCACGCCAGAAAGTTTCATTTCGGTGAAGCGTTAAAGCGAGATGCGGCTGCTTTCTGCGCCCAAGAAAAAAGTCCGCTGAAGCGCGGGCGCTTATCCTTGGATTGTTTGGCTGGGCTAACGCTTGCTACAGAGCTTATTCCGCTGAAAATGATCGATTTGGCGTTCTAACGCTGGTGAGCAGCCTTATTTCGCATTTTTAGCTACCGGATTCGGCGTTTCGGACAAAATAGCGCTCGTCAGTTTCGCTTACATTTTCAAAAGCGCTCGATTCAGCTAAATAGCGTTTGTCGCAAGCGTTAGAGAGATTGTGAGCGGAATTGTGATCCGGGACCGATGACGAAGGAGATTCGCCTGTCGCAGCTGCCTCGCTTTTGGCCCGAGGCGCTCTTGCGGCGATGGCGGATAGGCGGTCAGCAGCATTATACAGCAATTCAGCCGGATTCTGCATTCCGCGCCGGCGGACAAGTGCTTACAATAGTCGTATATAATTGCACGCCCTCTGTCTTGAAAAATTCGACGAAGCTCATCGGCGAATTTTCAGCGCCGCAGGTGACGACCGATGACGAGGGAGTCGTTCGTCATAGGCGTCTATCTTTTTGCCAAAAACGCAGACGAGGGCCAAAGGAGCGATGGTATGAAAAGATATCCGCCCATCAGCAGCAAAGTTCCGGCGTTTCTGCACGGAGCCGACTATAATCCCGATCAGTGGCTGCAATACCCCGGCGTCTTCGAGGAAGACATCCGGCTGATGAAAAAAGCGAAGTGCAACGTCATGTCCGTCGGCATTTTCGCCTGGACCGCGCTGGAGCCGGAGGAAGGCGTGTACCGGTTCGAGTGGCTCGACCGGGTGCTGGATACGTTCGCCGAGCACGGCATTTATGCGTTTTTGGCGACGCCGTCCGGCGCCAGACCAGCCTGGATGTCGCAGCGATATCCGGAGGTGCTGCGCGTCGGAGCGAACCGCGTCCGCAATCTGCACGGCCGGCGCCACAATCACTGCTTTACATCGCCGGCTTACCGCAGGCACGTCACGCGCATGAATACGCAGCTCGCCCAGCGTTACGCTCACCATCCGGCCGTTATCGGCTGGCACGTGTCCAACGAATACGGCGGCGGCTGTCACTGCCCTTACTGCCAGGAAGCTTTCCGCAGCTGGCTGAAGGCCAAATACGGCACGCTGGAGCGGCTGAACGAGGCGTGGTGGACAGCGTTTTGGAGCCACACGTATACGGACTGGAGTCAGCTCGAATCGCCGGCGCCGCACGGGGAGCAGGAGACGCACGGGCTCAATCTGGACTGGCGCCGGTTCGTGACCGACCAGACGGTCGATTTTTGCCGGCACGAGATCGCGCCGCTTAGGGCGGTCCGCTCCGACCTGCCGGTGACGACGAATTTCATGCTCGCCTACGAGGGACTCAACTACCGGAAATTCAGCGACCTGCTCGACGTCATCTCCTGGGACAGCTATCCGGCCTGGCACGAGGCGGACGACGACAGCGACGTGGCCGCCTGGATCTCGCTGAACCACGACTATTTCCGCTCGCTCAAGGACGGGCGTCCGTTCATGCTGATGGAGAGCACTCCCAGCAACACGAACTGGCAGCCGATCAGCAAGCTGAAGCGGCCCGGCATGCACCTGCTGTCGTCGCTGCAGGCGGTGGCCCATGGCTCGGATACGGTGCAATATTTTCAGTGGCGCAAAAGCCGGGGCTCCAGCGAAAAGTTCCACGGAGCGGTCGTCGATCATGCCGGCCATGAGCATACCCGGGTGTTTCAGGACGTCGCGCAGGTGGGAGAGGCGCTGGAGAAGCTGAAGGATGTAATCGGCACGAGCGTGCAGCCCGAGGCGGCGATCATATTCGATTGGGAGAACCGCTGGGCCGTCAAGAACGCGCAGGGGCCCCGCAATCAGGCGATCAAATACGAGGAGACGATTCGGGCTCATTACCGTCCGTTCTGGGAAGCCGGGGTGCCGATGGATGTGATCGATTCGGAGAGCGACTTCTCGAAGTACAAGCTGGTTGTCGCCCCGATGCTGTATATGGTCCGTCCCGGCGTAGGCGAGCGCCTCGAGCGATTCGTGGAGAACGGTGGCACCCTCGTCGCCACCTATTGGTCGGGCATTGTCGACGAGAACGACCTGTGCTTCCTCGGCGGCTTCCCCGGCCCATTGCGCAAAGTGCTCGGCATCTGGTCCGAGGAGATCGATTCGCTGTACGACCGCGACAGCAATCGCGTCATTCCGAAGGAAGGCGGCGTACTGCCGCTGGGCAGCGAGTATCGCGCGGCGGAGCTGTGCGATCTGATTCACCTGGAAGGGGCGGAGGCGCTGGCGCATTACGGCGGCGACTTCTACGCAGGACGGCCGGCGCTGACGGTCAACCGGTACGGGCAAGGAAAAGCTTATTATATCGCTTCGCGGAACGATGCATCGTTCCACGCCGATTTCTACTCGGCCCTGATCCGCGAGATGGGCATCCGCCGCACGATCGGGACAGAGCTGCCGCCGGGCGTCACCGCCCAGCTTCGCACGGACGGAACGACTGATTACGTCTTCTTGATGAATTTCAGCGGCAAGGAGCAGACCGTCGCTTTGGACGGAAAATCATACACCGATGTTCTGACGGGAGAGGCGCTGCCGCCGCAGGTGAAGCTGGGCGTTCACGGGATCGTGATCGCCGCGCGGCCGTCGGAATGATCGAAAGGAGCCTGACAGCATGAGTCAACAACCTACCATATCGCTTCGTTGGTTAAAAGAGCGCCCGCACGTGCCCGCCGGCGTCACCTGGGGCGTGCCATGGGCGCGGGGCGAGCTGCGCAGAGGAGAAAGCCTGGCGCTCGTCGCGCCGTCGGGCGAGCCGGTCCCGGTGCAGAGCTGGCCGACCGCCTATTGGCCGGACGGCAGCGTGAAGTGGACCGCGCACGCCGCTTCGCTGCTCCAGGCCGAGGAGGGCGAGTACACGCTGATGCGCGGGGAAGGGGCTGCGCCCGCCGAGCGCATCCGTGTGACCGAAGCCGAGGAATACATCGAGGTGGATACCGGAGCGATCCGCTGCCGGATCAACCGGCAGGGGGATTCGGTCATCCGCGAAATTGTCCGCGGGGAGGCGCGCGTCTGTTCGGGCGGTCAACTGGTCGGGATTCGCGAGTCGCGGGCATATACCTTGGGCAGTCGCACGGTCAAGGAGGAGCCGTTTGCCGGCTATATCCGGCGGGCGGCCGTCGAGCAGAGCGGGCCCGTCCGCGCCGTGGTCAAGCTCGAAGGCCGGCACCGGGCGGCCGCGGCCGACGCGCGCGAATGGCTGCCCTTCACGCTGCGGCTGTATTTTTATGCCGGCCAGCACGGGATCAAGGCGGTGCATACGTTTCTGTACGACGGCAACCCGCACAAGGATTTTATCAAAGGGCTCGGGATCGCTTTCCGCGTGCCGCTGGAAGGGCCGCTGTACAACCGGAACGTCCGCCTGGCGGGCGACACGGGATTGTTCAGCGAATCGCCCAAAAACTTGCTGAACTGGCGTCTCGATCCCCAATATAATGAAGCGTACCGCCGCCAAATCGCCGGTCTGCCGATCAAGCTGAACCCGGCGGAGGACGAGCGGCTGCTGGAGCTGCTGGACGACGCCGCGGTGTGGGATGCGTACAAGCTGACGCAGGTATCGGCCGATTCGTATACGATTTATAAACGGACGGATAAAGCGGAATGCAGCTGGATCAGGGCCGTCGGCGGCCGCCGCTCGGCAGGGCTCGCCTATGCCGGCAGCGAGGCGGGCGGCCTTGCGGTCGGGCTGCGCCGCTTTTGGCAGAAGTGCCCGTCGGCGCTGGAGGTTCGCGGCTTATCCGGCAGCGAAGCGGTCGTGACGGCATGGTTCTGGTCGCCCGACGCGCCGGCCATGGACCTGCGCCATTACGATACGGAGACGCATGTCGCATCGGCTTACGAAGGCGCGGACGAGCTGCGCAGCACGCCGTACGGCATCGGCAACACGAGCGAGCTCGGCATCTGGTGCTTCGACGCCGCCCCGGCCTCGGAGACGCTGCGCAAGCTGGCCGGGGAGAAGGAGGAGCCGCCGCTTTTCGTCTGCGCGCCCGAGCACTATCACGGCGTGAAGGCGTTCGGCGCCTGGAGCCTTCCGGACCGCAGCACGCCCCTTAAGGCGCAGCTCGAGGACACGCTGGACGAAGTCGTGCGCTTTTATCAGGAGGAGGTCGAGCAGCGCGGCTGGTACGGCTTCTGGGATTACGGCGACTTCATGCACAGCTACGACCCGGTGCGCCATACGTGGAAATACGATATCGGCGGCTGCGCCTGGCAAAATACGGAGCTGGCGCCGAACTTTTGGCTGTGGTACATGTTCCTGAGGAGCGGGCGGGAGGATCTGTTCCGGCTGGCGGAGGCGATGACCCGCCATACGAGCGAGGTGGACGTGTATCATATCGGCGAGTACGCCGGGCTCGGCTCGCGCCACAACGTGCTGCATTGGGGCTGCGGCTGCAAGGAGGCGCGGATCGGCATGGCCGGCCTGCATCGGTTCTATTATTATCTCACCGCGGATGAAAGAATCGGGGACATTATGGACGAGGTGAGGGATGCGGATTACGCGCTGGAGCGGCTCGATCCGATGCGCTACTACTATCCGAAGGACGAGTTCCCGACGCATGCCCGCAGCGGCCCCGATTGGGCAGCTTTCTGCTCGAACTGGATGACCCGGTGGGAGCGGTATGAGGATCAGGCCTGCCTGGACAAGATGCGCGTCGGCATCGACAGTCTGAAAAAGATGCCGTACCGCCTTCTGACCGGACCGGTGTTCGGATACGATCCGAAGACCGGAGAGCTGTCCTTCATGGGCAACGAGAACTGGGGACACCATCTCATCATCTGCATGGGCGGCGCCCAGGTATGGATGGAGCTTGCCTCGCTGCTGGATGATCCAGAGTGGGAGAGCATGCTGGATGAGTTCGGAGAGTTCTACAATTTGCCGAGCGAGGAGAAGGCGCGCCGCACGTCCGGGGAGATTCAAGGGAAGCAGTGGAATATCCCGATGCTATCGACTTCGCTGGCTGCCTACTCCGCCGCCCGCCGCAACGACCGGGAGCTGGCGCAGCTCGCCTGGAAGCTGCTGCTGGAGGAGCAGACCCATTGGCAGGTCAGCCTGAAGCTGGAGACGGAGGACGTGGACGGAACCGAATACGTCAGGCCGCTCCGCGAAATTCCGTGGATGTCGACCAATACCGCCTCCCAATGGTCGATCAATGTCATCATTTGCCTGGAGCTGATCGGACAGGAGCTTCCGCAGCAAGCTCGCGCGAGTCAAGCGGGAGCCTTATAAGGAGGGAGAAAAGATGCCGGGTCCCGCACAACCGCCGCAGGCGCCGCTGTTCCGCGACCCGATCCATGACGGGGCAGCCGACCCGACCGTCATCTGGAATCGGGAAGCCAAGGAATGGTGGACGGTGGCGATTCATAAGCCGAACAAGTCTGCCCTGGAACGGCCTCATTTTCTGGCGTGGAATGGCGGGGCGTAGGGCGACGGTCGGTAACGGAGGGCCGGGTCGGAACGGCAGGACATCGCTTGTAACGTGTCGAGAGATAACAAAAGGAGCTGCTGCGGCAGCTCCTTTTGATTCTTATGGGGTCAATCCTGAACATTGGATGATGATTCGTCAAGTACCGATCACGCTGCGAATAAACTTTTCCAGCGCGTCGACGTTCGTAATGTGCTTGTTGCATTCCCGGCTGTCCAGACACATGTAGTTCCCGACCGCTTTATAATAATCGGGCGAAGCATGGGCCGGCCGCGCTTTGGATACCGCGGTGAACAGCGCGGTCTCGCTGTGCCTGTTGCACAGAAAGCAGACGCTTTTTTTATGGGTAGGCGTGTACTTCCCTTCAATGCCGACGACTTGTCCGTCCAAAGGGTAAACGATGAACAGTTTGGTGGAAGAGATATCGACCCAGCCGAGATAGGTAACGAATCGATAATCAACGGACAGATCGGGAAGCGCCAATTTTTTATTTTTTGGAAACAGCTTGCGAATTTGCTTCTCGGTCAGCTGCGGGAATTCGGCAAGATGCATTTCTGCGGAACTGAGGTACTCCCGGAAATCGTCCGCCGTATTCAGCGAGGCGATCGGGTCCAGCAGCAGCTGCTGAATATCCGGCGATTCGGATAACAGCTCCATGATCTTGGATTGCACGCTGTAACGGACCGACGCCACGACCTTCGGGTCAGAAGCGGTTTGGCAGGCGTTCTGGAGGTACCTTAAATTATAAGGCAAAAGCACACGAAGCGCCAAGGTAAAATTCGCTTAAGCTTTTGGAGCCGGGCGCGAAGAGCGGGCCGAAGCTGCAATAAGCTTTAGTAACAAACATGAAGAGTCGGCCGGATATGGGATGAATAGGTTGCGATATTCGCTCCCGCGCGGCTGAAACAAGCACAGACTTCCCTTGAGGGCACCCGCGCCCGATGTAGGGAAGTCTGTTTTTACGCTTGACTTATATTCTGCTGAGCGCCCCGGACTTATTCGTTCTGCGGCGCAGGCAGCCCGAGGCCGTCGGCGATGCGCTGTCCGAGATCCGGGTCGGCTTTGTGCCAATGGCCGATTTGCCGGATTTTGATCTCGTCCTTCTCGACGGGCTTCATCGCGGCGACGATGTTGCGGACGAGGCGGTCGCGCTCAGCCTCGCTCATCAGCCGGTACAGGTCGCCGGCCTGGGTATAATGGTCGTCGCGGTCATACGCAACGCTGTCGGCCATGCCGGATACCTCGAAAGGAGCCGTCCTGTGCGCGGGAGATTCGCTTGCTCCGCCGTAGCTGTTAGGCTCATAATAGACAGAAGCGCCGCCGTTGCCGTCGAACCGCATTTGGCCGTCCCGCTGGTTGTTGTTCACCGGAGCGATCGGGCGGTTGATCGGCAGCAGATTGTGGTTGACTCCGACGCGGTAGCGATGGGCGTCCGAGTAAGCGAAGAGGCGTCCCTGCAGCATTTTGTCCGGCGAAGCCTCGATGCCCGGCACAAAATTGCCCGGAGAGAACGTCGCCTGCTCGACCTCGGCGAAATAGTTGTCCGGATTGCGGTCGAGCACCATGCGTCCGACTTCGATCAGCGGATAATCTTTCTGCGACCATACTTTCGTCACATCGAACGGATCGAAGCGGTACGTATTCGCGTCCTCCAGCGGCATAATCTGCACGCACAGCTTCCAAGCGGGGTAATCGCCGTTTGCAATGGCGTTGAACAGATCCTCCGTATGATAATCCGGGTTTTCGCCAGCCAGCTTGGCGGCCAGATCGACATCCAGGTTTTTGATGCCTTGCTCCGTTTTAAAATGATACTTGACCCATACGCCCTCCCCTTGCGCGTTCACCCATTTGAAGGTGTGGCTGCCGTAGCCGTGCATATGCCGGTATGTCGCCGGAATGCCGCGGTCGGACATGAGGATTGTCACCTGGTGCAGCGATTCGGGAGATAGCGACCAGAAGTCCCATACGGCGTTCGGATTTTTCAGATGGGTCTGCGGATGGCGCTTCTGGGTATGAATGAAATCGGGAAATTTGATCGCGTCCCGGATGAAGAACACCGGCGTATTGTTGCCGACCAGGTCATAGTTGCCTTCCTCGGTATAGAACTTGACGGCGAAGCCGCGCGGGTCGCGCACCGTATCGGCAGAACCAAGCTCGCCGGCCACTGTAGAGAAACGGACGAATACCGGAGTGCGCTTGCCGACCTCCGACAAAAAGCTGGCCTTCGTATACCGGGTGACATCGTTCGTTACCTCGAAATAACCGTGCGCGCCGGCGCCTTTGGCATGAACGACGCGTTCGGGAACGCGTTCCCGGTTGAAATGGGCCAGCTTCTCCAGCAAATGCACATCCTGAATCAGCGTCGGCCCGCGCGAGCCTGCCGTCATGGAGTTCTGGTTGTCGCCGACGGGAGCGCCCCAGCTCGTGGTCAAATCGTACTTGTTAGAAGACATATGCCATTCACCTCATCAATGAATAGATTAGAATCGTTTTGCTTGATAGCGAGAATGCAATTGAGAATCAGTATCAATGACTATGATGATAATTTAAACGATTATTACTTAATAGTCAATACTTTTTTATAATTATTCTAAAATAATATTTATTATAGATAATTAGACAATATGCAGAAGAGCGTGTGTGAAAATGGCGCGGGGCCTAAGTCGAGCGGTGGGAGCATTCACGGACGATGCCTGGAGCTTGAGGAACTGCAGCCTGGATATAGACATTTTATGACAAATGTTTCAATTCATTCTATGATCTGCTGATTCTGTTGATCTTTGCACTCGAGTATGCGATAATGAAGCTAAGAGGCATTTCGTTTGCTGGCGCGAACGAAGTGCCTTCACGCATGTTTAAGGCTTTTTTACATTTAATGTATGCAGCTTCTCAATAAGGAGGCGATTCCGTTGGATAGGTGAGCAGCGCGGCCTGTAAAAATGTCGCGTGTATTTATTTAGATTTAGTATTAGTCTATTTAATGGCCTATTCATCTCGTTGTCCGAGGCAGGTGGTTGTATGCATGGAATAGAGTCGGTCCGGCCCGTCCGCGAAATGCTGTCGCACCAGCTCCGCGTCCTGGCGGAGGAGAAGGAGCGGATTGCGCTGGCGCAGGACGGGATCGGTTCGAAGAATACGAGCGATTTTATCGAACGGTATATGGCGATGCTGCAGGAATGGATCGGTGAGCATGAAGGAGAGTTTGAAGGCGAACAGGAGCCGTCTCCTCCATTTGTCGTGATTGGCGCCGATATCCAGCTGCTGCATCTCGGTACGATGAAAACAAGCTGGGTGCGTCTCGTGTTCCCGGGGGAAGAGAATCCGGACCGCGGCCGGTTTTCTTATTTATCCGAAACGGGAAGACAGCTGCTGATGCGCCTGGAAAGACAATATTTCAGAATCTCCCTGTACGGCAAGAACGAGGCAGTCGTCATCGGCGGCATCCAGTTCCCCGATTCGGACGATCCTTAGAAGGGAGCGGCGTGGGAGGTAGGTATGTGATGAAGCATCCAGGCAAACCGGAAGAGCGGCCGGAGGATGAGCGTAAAGTCGAACGATTTTTTGCGATCCTGTCCTACGGAACGGCTGTCTTATTGCTGCTCACTTTGGCTGTTGTCGGATACAGTATGTGGTTTGCGCCATAATCAATGTGATGCAGGGGGGCTCAAGAGGGCCGTGACCCCTGGATGGAGGGAATGGATTTGGAAATTAAGGAATCCGCATTGCCGGGCATCGGTCAAAAATTTTGCGTCGAAACCCGGAGCGGAGAACGGCTTGTCATTATCGTTCACAATGACGAGCGGCGCGAAATTTTTCGGATGAGCGAGAGCGATCCGGATGAGGTGCTCGCCGTCGTCACGCTCAGCGAGGAGGAATCGCGGGCGATCGCGGCCATTCTGGCCGGCATCGTCTACAAGCCGAAGCTGGAGGAGACCAGGGAGGCGGTGCTGGAGGATCTGATCATCGAATGGATTCGGGTCGAGCCTTCGTTCGCATGTATCGGCAAGCGGATCGGGGAGCTGGATCTTCGGCAAAGAACGGGGGCGACCGTCATCGCGGTCGTCGAGAAGGATCATCGCAAAACGATTAATCCCGGACCGGACTATGTGTTCTCTTCCGGCTCGATGCTGATCGTCGTCGGGGAAAGGATACATTTGAACGGTCTGAAGCAGCTGCTGTCGAAAGGAGAAGCGAAAGGGGCGGAGTAATGGCGGAAACGCTTGTTTTCGAAGTAGGTCTTGCCGCAGCTTTGATTACGATCGTCGGTTTTCTGTCTTCGAAGCTGCGCTTTTCGGTTATCCCTTTTTATATATTGGCTGGAATGGCCGTGGGGCCGCATGCCCCGCATTTTTGGATCATTGACCTAAGGTTTATCGAAAGCTCGCTGTTCATCGATTTCATGGGCCGTCTCGGCATTTTATTTCTATTGTTCTATCTGGGACTCGAATTTTCTGTCAAACGGCTGGTCAAATCGGGCCGGGCCATTCTTATCGGCGGCACTTGCTATGTCGTGATCAATTTCGCCTCGGGGCTCTTGCTCGGTTGGAGCGCGGGGATGCCGCTGCATGAAACGCTCGTCATCTGCGGCATCATGACCAGCTCATCGACGGCGATCGTCGCCAAGGTGCTGGTCGATCTGAAGCGGACGGCCAATCCCGAGACGGAAATGATTATGGGCATGATCATGTTCGACGATTTGTTCGTCGCGGTGCACATCTCCCTCTTGTCCGGGCTCGTGCTTAGCGGCGCAGGCTCTCTGGCCGATGTGCTGCTTGTTTCGCTGTCTGCGCTCGGCTTTATTATCGCATTTTTGGTTGTCGGCCGGTTCGTTGTCCGCTGGATCGACAAGGCGCTGAATGTGTCCACTCCAGAGCTGTTTCTTCTCACGATTATGACGCTTCTGTTTCTCGTTGCCGGGTTTTCGGAGACGCTGCACGTGGCCGAGGCGATCGGCGCGCTGCTGATCGGTCTCGTGCTCGGCGAATCGCAGCATGTCAAACGGATCGAACATCAAGTGCTGCCATTTCGCGATTTTTTCGGCGCCGTGTTTTTCTTCGGATTCGGGCTCACCATCGATCCGCTCTCCCTGGGCGGGGCGGTATGGATGGCCATTGTCGGCGTCGTATTTACGATCCTCGGCAATTACGCCGCTGGCGCGATCGCCGGCCGCATCGCCGGCTTTTCGTCCAAAGCGTCGCTCAATGTCGGCCTGACGCTCGTCGCCAGAGGCGAATTCTCGATCATTATGGCGAACATCGGCAAAGCCGGCGGCCTGCTGCCGACCGTGCAGTCGTTCGCCGTGCTGTATGTGCTGCTGCTCGCCATACTGGGTCCGCTGCTGGCGAAGGAATCGAAGTCGATCTACCGGCTGCTGCAGGCAGTCAAAGGCTGGCCCAAGCGGGGAGAGCGGGACGTCGGCCAATAGTCGGCGGGAGTCGGCGGGGCTTGCCGCCGCGCGGCCTTTTCTTCGCAGCAGCGGAGCCGGGATGACAGGCCAAAATCTCATTGAGGAAACTATCGCTTTCCTATATACTCGTTCTTGGAAGCCGGGCGGCCCGCCTTGGGCCCATCGATTCAGACGGCAATAGAAGAGACCGATGGCGAGGCTTGTTCGCCTGCAGGGACGACAGGAGATGAAGCGTTTTATGAAGGAAGGCAGGAAACCGGTGCGCATCTTTATTGCGGGCGATTCGACCGCGGCCACGTATCCGCAGGAGCAGGCGCCGATGGCCGGGTGGGGGCAAATGATCGGACGATTGTTCGGCCCGGAGGTCGAAGTGGTCAATGAAGCCAGATGCGGGCGCAGCTCGAAGAGCTTTATCGCGGAAGGGCATCTGCAGCGGATCGAGGAGGCGATCGGCGCCGGCGATTACCTCATGATCCAGTTCTGCCATAACGATCAGAAGCCGGACGAGGAGCGGCATACCGACCCGGAGACGACGTATCCCGAGCATTTGGCGCGCTATATCGAGCTGGCCGTCGCCAAGAACGCGCGGCCCGTGCTGCTGACCTCTGTCGAGCGCCGGCATTTCGACGAAGCGGGGGAGCTGACGCCCTCTCACGGCGCTTATCCGGATGCGATGAGGAAGCTGGCCAGGGAACGCGGCGTGCCGCTGCTTGATCTGTGTCCGCGGACGCAGGAGCTGTACCGATCGCTCGGACCGGAAAACTCGAAGCGGCTGTTCGTCTGGCTGAAGCCGAACGAGCATCCCAATTACCCGGATGGCGTTCAGGACGACACTCATTTCAACGAGGACGGCGCGGCACAGGTGGCAGCGCTGGTGGCGGAAGAAATCCGCAAGTCGGACCTTCCACTGAAAGAATACCTGATTTGATGCGTTCCAAGTTTTCGGGTGAGCGGCAAGCGGAGGCTGCCAACGGCGGATCGCATTCGCCTGGCCGCAAAGCCTGGCGGGTGGCATTCGCCCGGGCCGCAAAGCCTGGAGCGAAAACGGCCCGCAGGCTGGCGGCCGCCGCACAAACGACGCCGGCGCAGGAGATTCCCTGCGCCGGCGTCTGACGTTATCGTCCCGTCTGCGTCCCGCCGCCGATCGGGTAAGTATAATTCAATTCCTGGTCGAATGTGATGTAATCCAGATTGACCATCAGCAGCAAGTAGCGCAAGCCGGTCGCCGGGTCGCTGATAATGATATGATCGCGGCCCGCGGCCTCCAGCCGGCCTTTGAATACTTTGGCGTTCCATTCCGAATTGTTCTCGAACGTCATGTAGATGGTTGCCATCTTGCCGAGATTGAGCCGCAAAATATTCTCGATGTAGGATTGCTCGATCGGCAGCTGACCCGGCGGGGTTATACCGGCGACTGGGGTCGGCTGGGGTACGGAGAAAGGACCCGAGATGGTTGCGCCGCTCGTTCCCGGCGGCGGAGTCATGTGCTGCTGCCCAAGCGTCTGCGGGAACATCGACTGCTGCAGCGGCGGCTGTCCCATGGGCTGCTGCGCATGGGGCACCCCCTGGGCATAGGACGGATATCCGTATGGCGCGGCGCCGCCGGGCACGCTGCCGCTCGGGATGCTGCCCCCCGGCCTTGGGTATATATTGCTTGTCATTTGAGCAAAACCCTCCTTGCATCTTCATCGTTTGCGGCCGATCCAACCGCTTGTTACATGGTATGCAGCGAACAGGTTGTCCCATTAGCTTTTTTGCGCGCGTTCCTTAGTAAGCGCTGGGGCAATCCTGGCGCGAAGGATTATAGAAGCAATGCGCTTTGAAGCGGCCCGCATGAGTTTGGTTCCACCAGGTGGGGGGACATTGGCCTTCGGGACGGAAATACCAGAGCGCGTTGGAGGCCGGATGCTGCCGTTCGCCGTTTACGGCTCTGCGCGCCAGCCGGATCTCCGACTCGCGGGCCCGCTGATAGAAATAGCCTTTTTGAGTCGCCTCGAAGCCCCCTGGGCTCTGGAACACCATCTGCGGGATCGTGCGAATGTTTTTGAAGTCCAGACAATCCACACGCACGCGGTTGACCCCGACGTTGCCCACCATGAGCATTCCGAGATCGCCTTCCCCTTCCGCCTCCGCCCGGAGAAGCCGGGCCAGCAGCTTCAGATCGTTGGAATTCGCCTTAATGACAGCCATGACGGTCGATCACATCCTTTTTTCTGGGCTTATGCACAGACCATTATATGGAGCGCCCGGCCAAAAGGTGACATCTCCCGAAAAAAAGCCGGCGGGCTGCCCATTTGTCCTGACGTGACTAAAGGGTTGAAGGTCAGCAAATGTTGTATTTTGTGCAATAAAAACGGGGGAATCAACCATATTTGCGGCTCAAAGTTGTAGAACGTACAACATTTCGGGCGATATTCACGGGTATGAAGCTCATCCCGCCCAAATTGTTGCACAAAATACAACATTCTCCTTCCTCGAGCGCAAAGGACACGGAAAATGTTGCACTTTTTGCAGGATTCGTCGCTTCATGTGCCCAGGGGGGCCGGGGGAGGGCAGAACCAACACGGAGTTCGCACGCTGGCGCAAAGTGCGTGCACCAACGCGGAGCTCGCGCGCTGCCGCAGAGTGCATGCACCAACGCGGAGCTCGCCTGCCAGCGTGAGAGAGCGGGGCGGGGGAGTGCGGCGTGAACCCAAAGAGCAGAGACGGCAAGCGGCGCAAAACGCTTATCCGATCTGCCATCGGATAAGGCGTCTTGCGCCGCCTTCGTGCGCCGGAAAGCGCTCATGATGCTAGAAGTTGAAATTGTCGGGATCGGGCCCAAACCGCTTGTTTTGATTCAGTCCGTCGATTTTGGCCATGTCCTCGTCCGACAGCACAAAATCGAACAGATCCGCGTTGTCGCGAATGCGCTGTTCGTTGATCGATTTCGGAATCGTCACGACGCCGTGCTGAAGATCCCAGCGCAGCACGATTTGCGCCGGCGATTTGCCGTATTTGGCGGCCAGCTCGGAGAGCAGCGGTTGATCCAGATTGCCCTGCATGAGCGGGCTCCATGCTTCCAGCTGGATTCCCTTCTCCTTGCAGTAAGCCCGCAGCTCCGCCTGGTTCAGCAGCGGGTGGAACTCGACCTGATTCACGGCAGGAACGACGCCGCTGTCTTCGATAATATCGCTTAGGTGGTGCACCTGAAAGTTGCTGACGCCGATCGCTTTGACCCGGCCTTCCTTCTGAAGCTGGATCAGCGCTTTCCACGTTTCCTTGTATTTGCCTTTGACCGGCCAATGGATCAGGTAGAGGTCGATCGTCTCAAGGCCCAGCTTGCGCAGGCTTTCGTCGAAGGCGCGAAGCGTCGTATCGTAGCCTTGATCGCTGTTCCACACCTTGGTCGTGATGAACAGCTCCTCGCGGGGCACGCCGCTCTCCTTGATCGCCGTACCGACCCCCGTCTCGTTGCCGTACACTGCGGCGGTATCGATCGAACGGTAGCCGGCCCGGATCGCATGCTTCACGGCCTGGATCACTTCGTCGCCTTCCTTGGTTTTCCATACGCCAAGGCCGACCCATGGCATCTTGACGCCGTTGTTCAGCACGGTCGTGTCGGCAATGTGCCTTATAGTCGTTGTCATCGGTGGATTCCCCTCCCTGAATCGATTGAAGGACCTTGCGCGGACAGGCCCTTTTGTTCATCATAACACACTTTCTCATGAAGGCAAAAAAAGGACCTTCGGCCTTGAGAGTATACCGAAAAGTCCGTCGAAAAATCCGTCAAAAAGCCTGCCCAAAAGTCCTCCGAAAAGCCGCCGAAAAGCCGCCGAAAGGCCCGCCGAAAAGCTATCCAAAAGTTCTCCGAAAAGTCCGTCGAAAGGCCCGCCGAAAAGCTGTACAACAGCCGCCGAAAACCCCGGTGCAGCGCGTAAGGTTATACCGCCAGATGCTGCTTCATCTGCTCCTCGTTCAGCTCCCCGGAGCCGCCCTCGGCCACGATCGTGCCGCGGTCCAGCACGTAGTAATAATCGGCGATTGCCGTCGCGAACGACAGGCTCTGCTCGACGAGCAGCACGGACATGCGGCGGCTTGCTTTGATCGCGGCGATGACGTTCTCGATATCCTGCACGATGTTGGGCTGGATGCCTTCCATCGGCTCGTCGAGCAGCAGCAGCTTCGGTTCGGCGACGAGCGCCCGGGCAATCGCCAGCTGCTGCTGCTGGCCGCCGCTCAAATCGCCCCCTTTGCGCCGCAGCATTTCCTTCAGGATCGGAAACATCTCGAAGACCGATTCCGGGATGCCTTTGCTGCGCAGCGGGGCGGCCGCTGCTTCCAGGCCGAGCAGCAAATTTTCCTCCACCGTGAGCTGCTGGAAAATTTCCCGCCCCTGCGGGACGTAGCCGATGCCCGCTCTTGCCCGCCGGTCCGGGGGAGCGCTCGTCAGCTCCATGCCGGCATAGCGGATGACGCCGCTCCTCGCCTTGATCAGTCCCATGATCGTCTTCAGCAGCGTCGTTTTGCCGACGCCGTTGCGGCCCATCAGGCAGACGACCTGGCCGGGACGCACGCTCAGGGCGACCTTGCGCAAAATCATGCTCTCGCCGTACCCCGCCTCCAGCCCTTCGATGTCCAACGCGCCGTCCGTTGCCGCTCCGTATGCGGCCATGCCCTTAGTCATTTCGCTCGCCCTGCCTTCCGAGATATACTTCCGCTACGCGGCTGTCGTTTTGAATCTGCTCCATCGTGCCTTCCCGCAGCACCATGCCCTCATGCATGACGGTCACCGCCTGCGCGAAGCGGCGGACAAAATCCATATCGTGCTCGACGACGACAACCGTCTGCTTGTCGCTGATGCGCTGCAAGAGCTCGCCGGTTTTCTCCGTCTCGCTGTCCGTCATGCCGGCCGCCGGCTCGTCGAGCAGCAGCAGCTCCGGCTCCTGGATCAGCAGCATGCCGATTTCCAGCCACTGCTTCTCGCCGTGCGAGAGGGAGCCGGCCTTCTCCCGCGCTTTGCCGGCCAAGCCGATGATGCCGAGGTAATGGTGTATTTTCTCCCGCTGCTCAGGGGTCGTCTTGGCGATCAGCGTGCTGAGCAGCCCCCGTTTCTGGCGCATCGACAGCAGCATGTTTTCCAGCACGGTCAAGGTGACGAAGATCGACGGGGCCTGAAACTTGCGGCCGATGCCGAGCTCAGCGATCTGATGCTCCTGATGCCGCGCCAGATCGATGCTGCCCTTGAACAGCACCTTGCCTCGCGACGGCTTGACTTTGCCGCACAGCACATCGAGCAGCGTCGTTTTGCCGGCGCCGTTCGGGCCGATCAGGAAGCGAAGCTCGCCCGAGGTTAAGGAGAAATTCAGCCCGCGGATCGCCTTGAAGCCGTCGAACTCCACCTCCAGCCTGTCGACGCGCACTAGCGGCTCTGCAGGCTCCTGCTTAAGCGACGATGCGGTCATGCTCATAAACTTGCAGCCTCCTTGTTAAAAAAATTAAATATCGGCTGCCGGCGACGCCGGCGGCGCCTGGCGGGCGGGCATCCCGTCTTCTTGGCCGCGGGAGGAGAACCAGCCTCTGCGCTCGCTCCATTCCTTGACAGTGCCGGCAATGCCCTTCGGCAGGAACAGGACGACGACGATGAACAGGGCCCCCAGCATGATCGGCCACAGTTCCGGATACGCTTCGCTGAGGGCCGACTTGGCGGCGTTCGTGACGATGGCGCCAAGCACGGCGCCAAACAGCGTGCCGCGTCCGCCGATGGCGACCCACAGCACCATCTCGATCGACGGCACGATGCCCATTTGCGCCGGCGAAATAATGCCTTCCTGCAGCACGAACAGCACGCCGGCCAAACCGGCAAGCGCAGCCGATGCGCAGTAAATGAACACCTTGTAGGCGACCGGGTTGAAGCCGATGAACCGGACGCGGTTCTCGGCGTCGCGGACGGCGACGAGAATTTTGCCGAGCCGGCTCGATACGAGCCATAAGGAAGCGGCCAGCGTCGCGATGACGACGGCGACCGTCACATAATACAGCGTCAGCTTCGTCTGCGGATCGCCAAGCGGGATGCCGAGGAACGTATCGAAGTTGGTCAGCCCGTTCGTTCCGCCGGTGTAGCCCTGCTGCCCTACGAACAGCGTCACCGTGATGATTACGAGCGCTTGGGACAGGATGGAGAAAAAGGAGCCTTTGATTCGGTTGCGGAACGTCAGGTAGCCGAGCACGAAGGCGACGGCAACCGGCACGAGCAGGGCGAGCACAAGCGCGGCTCCCGCCGACCGGAACGGCTCCCAGAACCACGGCAGGCTTTCGACGCCGCTCCACGACATGAAATCGGGCAAGTGGCCGCCGGCGGCCGCCAGCTTCAGATGCATGGCCATGCAGTAAGCGCCGAGGCCGAAATAAACGCCGTGACCGAGGCTCAAGATGCCGGTATAGCCCCAGATCAGGTCGAGCCCGATGGCGAGCACGGCATAAGCGAGAAATTTGCCCAGCAGCGACAAGCGGAACTCCGACAGCAGCATGGGCGCGATCAGCAGAACGGCCATCAGTATCAGCGTCAGCACAATTTTCATTCGGGTGCTGCCAATCCTTAACATCATAGAACGGTTCACTCCTTCCGGCAGCCTTAATCCAGCGCCCGGGATTTAACGGTAACGAGCCCTGCGGGCTTCCACTGCAGGAACGCGATGATCAGCGTGAAGACGATCACCTTGCCCAGCGTGGCGCTCGTCGCATACTCGAACAGCGTATTGAATACGCCGATGCCAAGCGCGCCGGCTACTGTGCCGATCAGCTTGCCGATCCCGCCAAGCACGACGACCATGAAGGCGTCGACGATATAATAGGTGCCGATCGTCGGGCCAATCGGTCCGAGCAGCGTCAGCGCGCAGCCGGCAATGCCGGCCAGCCCGGAGCCGAGCGCGAAGCCGAAGGCATCGACCCGGCGGGAAGAGATGCCGACGCAGGAGGCCATCGAGCGGTTCTGCATGACCGCGCGCATATTGCGGCCGCCGCGGGTGCGGTACAAATAAAGATAAATGGACGCCAGGCAGACGATGACGAGCGCGATGATGAACAGACGCTTGTAGGGCAGCGTCAGCTCGGCGGTGACGGCGAGCCCTCCCTCCAGCCAGGCGGGGGCCTGGACGGCGACGTTCGGCGCGCCGAAGATGCTCCGCGCCGCCTGCTGCAGGACGAGGCTGACGCCCCAGGTGGCGAGCAGGCTGTCGAGCGGCCGGCCGTAGAGGTAGCGGATCAATGTCGTTTCCAGCAGCCAGCCGATCGCTGCGGCGACCAGGAAGGCAACGGCGAGCGACAGGATGAAATAATACCCGAACACGGAGGGCGGGAGAAATTGCTGGAACAGCTGCTGCACCGTGTAGGCCATGTAGGCGCCGATCATGATGAATTCGCCGTGGGCCATATTGATGATGTTCATCAGACCGAATGTAATGGCAAGGCCGAGCGCGATAAGCAGCAGGATGGAGCTTAGGCTGACGCCGTTGAACAATTGCAAAAACACGAGGCTCATTCACAATCACTCCTTCATAGGTCGGAGACAGGCATAATGGCGGGGGCTGCCTGTCAGGAAGGCAGCCCCGGCGTCAAACGGCGATGGATGGAATCAGGACTGCGGGGAAACCGCAGCGCCCCAAGGGTATGTCTTGAGGAAAGGATCAGGCTTCACCGGCTGGCCGGAGTTCCATACTTCCTTGAACATGCCGTCCGCCTGAATCTCGCCGATCCGCACCGTTTTGTACACATGCTGGTTCTCGCCGTCGATCGTCACTTTGCCGCCCGGCGCGCTGAACTCGATGCCTTTGGCCGCTTCCTTCACTTTGTCCACCTCGAACGATCCCGCCTTCTTCACCGCTTCTGCCCACAGATAGACGCCGAAATATCCGGCCTCGATCGGGTCGCTCGTTACGCGCTCGCTGCCGTACTTGGCCTTGTACGCTTCGACGAACTTCTTGTTCTCGGGCGTGTCGGTCGTTTGGAAATAGTTCCAGGCGGCATAGTGGCCTTCCAGCACCGAAGCGCCGATGCCGCGAATTTCCTCTTCGGCGATGCTGACGGACAGCGTCGTCAAGTCGTTTGCCGTAATGCCCGCATCCTTCAGCTGCTTGAAGAAGGCGACATTGCTGTCCCCGTTCAGCGTATTGAACACGACGTCCGGCTTTTCTTTCTTGATTTTGCTGATGATGGCGTTGTAATCGGTATGGCCGAGCGGCGTATATTCCTCGGCGACGAGCGTGCCGCCTTCGGCTTTCAGCTGCTCCTTGATAATTTTGTTAGCCGTTCTCGGGAATACGTAATCGGAGCCGAGCAGGAAAAATTTCTTGCCTTTATTTTCGAGCAGCCAGGTGACGGCCGGGACGATCTGCTGGTTCGTCGTCGCTCCGGTATAGAAAATGTTCGGCGAAGATTCCAGTCCTTCATACTGCACCGGGTAAAAGAAAAGGCCGTTGTTTTGTTCGACGACCGGCAGCACCGCCTTGCGGCTGGCGGATGTCCACCCGCCGAAGATGACGGCCACCTTATCCTTTTGCAGCAGCTTCTTGGTTTTCTCCGCGAAGGTCGGCCAGTCGGACGCGCCGTCCTCGACGACCGGCCTCAGCTGCTTGCCGAGCAGGCCGCCGGCCTGGTTGATCTCCTCGATCGCCAGCAGCGTAGCGTCTCTGACGGACACCTCGCTGATCGACATCGTTCCGGTCAGGCTGTGCAGGACGCCGACGTAAACCGTGTCGTCTCCCGATCCGGCGCCGGCCGCGGCATCCGTGCCCGGCGATCCTGCCGTTCCCGACGAATTCGTCTGCGATGCGCAGCCGGCCAGCAGGGCGGAGAACGACAAGCTGGCAGCCATCAGCAGGGTCAATGCTTTTTTCTTTACTTTCATAAAGATCAACTCCCCTAATTATTGGCATTGCCGGATTGCTTACATGCCTTATCATATTTCATATCGTAATTTAGTGTCAATATACCTAACATAATTTTTGTTAAAATGATTTTTGTGAATTGATTTGACCATTTTGCGTGCTTTAAAAAGACATATAATCAAATAAATAACTGTAAATATACAAAAAATGGATAATTAAAGACATTATCTTGTAATAAAAATTAACATTCAATATTTACAGCTGCACAAATGACGAATATAATAAACGTATCAGCAACGGATTATTCGTGTTTGGATGAGGAGGCATCGTATGTATTTGACCGAGAGGGAGAAGGAGAAGCTGCTCGTGACCGTGGCCGCGGATATCGCCCGGCGCCGGCTGCAGCGGGGCGTGAAGCTGAATTATCCGGAGAGCGTCGCGCTCATTACCTCCGACATGATGGAGAGGGCGCGGGACGGCATGTCCGTCGCCGAGCTGATGGCATACGGCACGACGATCCTGAAGGCGGAGCAAGTGATGGAGGGCGTGCCGGAGATGGTGCACGAGGTGCAGGTGGAGGCGACGTTTCCCGACGGAACGAAGCTGGTGACGGTGCATCAGCCGATCCGCTGAAGCGGGTGCCGATGCGGGCGCATCCGGGCGAAGCGTCAGCACAAGCCGCGGGCAGGGCAATTATTCGCGAGGAAGAACAGTTATTTGGGAAGCAGGGAGGGGTTGCGTGATGATTCCTGGAGAATATCGGGTTGGCGAAGGCTCGATTCGATTGAACGAAGGCAAGGAACGGGTCGTGATCCGTGTTGTCAATACCGGAGACCGTCCCGTGCAGGTCGGCTCCCATTATCATTTCTTTGAAGTGAACCGCGCGCTCCGCTTCGAGCGGCAAGCGGCGTTCGGCATGCGGCTGGATATTCCCGCCGGAACGGCGGTCCGGTTCGAGCCCGGCGAGGAAAAGGAAGTGACGCTCGTCGAGCTCGGCGGCGCGCGGCTTTCGTTCGGACTGAACGGCTTGACCCAAGGCCGCGTGCGCCGCGGCGTGCTGCCGGAGCCGGTGCGGATTCGCCTGACCGAATGGGAGGAGGGCTGCTGATTTGAAGGAGATGGACCGGAAAGCCTATGCGATGATGTTCGGGCCGACGACCGGCGATGCGGTGCGGCTGGCCGATACACAGCTGTGGGCGCGAATCGAGAAAGATTACACGATATACGGAGAGGAATGCAAGTTCGGCGGCGGGAAGGTGATTCGCGACGGCATGGGGCAGTCCAGCCGCCATACGCGCGCCGACGGCGTGCTCGATACGGTCATCACGAATGCGGTCATCATCGATCATTGGGGCATCGTCAAGGCCGATATCGGCATCCGCGACGGCGTCATCGTCGGCATCGGCAAAGCCGGCAACCCGGATATTATGGACGGCGTGGACGCGAAGCTGATTGTCGGAGCGTCGACCGAGGTGATCGCCGGGGAAGGCAAGATCGTGACGGCCGGCGGCATCGATACGCACATCCATTATATATGCCCGCAGCAGATCGAGACGGCGCTGCAGTCCGGCGTGACGACGATGATCGGCGGCGGCACGGGGCCGGCCGCGGGCACGAGCGCCACCACCTGCACGCCGGGCGCCTGGCATATACACCGGATGCTGGAGGCCGCCGAGGCTTTTCCCATGAATCTCGGTTTTACGGGCAAGGGCAACGCCGCCTTCGAGGAGCCGCTGGCGGAGCAGGTGGAGGCCGGCGCGATCGGCCTGAAGCTGCACGAAGACTGGGGCACGACGCCGGCTGCCATCGACGCCTGCCTGCGCGTCGCGGACCGCTACGATGTGCAGGTGGCGATCCATACGGACACGCTCAACGAGGCCGGCTTTGTCGAGGATACGGTCCGCGCCATCGGCGGCCGCACGATTCATACGTATCATACGGAAGGGGCGGGAGGGGGGCATGCGCCCGACATTATCCGCATCGCCTCGGAGAGCAACGTGCTGCCGTCTTCGACGAATCCGACGCGGCCATATACGGTCAACACCGTGGAAGAGCATCTCGATATGCTGATGGTCTGCCACCATCTAGACAGCCGCATTCCGGAGGATGTCGCTTTCGCCGATTCGCGGATTCGTCCCGAGACGATCGCCGCCGAAGATATATTGCACGACATGGGCGTGTTCAGCATGATCAGCTCCGACTCCCAGGCGATGGGCCGGGTCGGCGAGGTGATCATCCGCACCTGGCAGACGGCGGACAAGATGAAGCGGCAGCGAGGAGCGCTGCCTGAGGACGCGGCGGCGGAAGGCGACAACTTCCGCATCAAGCGGTACATCGCCAAATATACGATCAATCCGGCGCTCGCCCATGGCATCGCGCATTTGGTCGGCTCGGTCGAGCCGGGCAAGCTGGCCGATCTTGTCGTCTGGTCGCCGGCGTTCTTCGGCGTCAAGCCGGATATGGTGGTGAAGGGCGGCATGATCGCCTTCGCCCAGATGGGCGATCCGAACGCGTCGATTCCGACGCCGCAGCCGGTGTTCGGGCGTCCAATGTTCGGCGCGTTCGGCCGCGCGCTGCGGCACAGCATTACGTTCGTCTCGCAAGCGGCGTACGATCGCGGCGTGCACCGCGAGCTCGGGCTGCAGAAGCGGGTGGAGCCGGTGCGCGGCTGCCGCAGCGTGACGAAGCAGGACATGATTCATAACGGAGAGACGCCGGCCATCGAGGTGAACCCGGAGACGTACGAGGTGAAGGTGGACGGAGCGCCGGTTACCTGCGAGCCGGTCTCGGTCGTGCCGATGGGGCAGAGGTACTTTTTGTTCTGAAGCACCCGTTCTCCGGAATGCGTCAACGGAAGGAGGTGGCAACGCGCATGAACGCGAGCGCCAACGAGAAGAGCGATCATCGCCCTGTGCCGTTTTCGTGGCTTGCCTACGCGCAGTGGCTCGATTCCGCGCTGCCGATCGGCGGCTTCTCGCATTCGTTCGGGCTGGAGACGCTGGTGCAGGAAGGGCGCGTCCGGACGGCGCAGGACTTGGGCCGCTACATCCAGGCGATGCTGGCGTCAGCCTGGGCCCCGGTCGATGCTTTGGCGGTCAAGGCGGTCTATATATGCGCGCCGGACGCCCGCTGGGACCGCTTGTGGGAGCTCGACCGCTTGCAGCATGCGCAGCGCGGCGCGGCGGAGACGCGGGAGGGCGTCGCCAAGATGGGCCGCCGCCTGCTTCAGCTCGCCCGGTCGGTCTATCCGCAGCTCGATTTCGCGCCGCTCGACGAGGCGATGCGCGAGGGCCGCTGCGTCGGAGCGCATCCGCTCGTTCACGGCTGGCTGTCGCTGCGTCTCGGAGCGCCGCTCACCATCGCGGCGGAAGGATATTTGTACACATGCGTCATGACCTGCATCAACAGCGGTCTGCGGCTCATGTCGCTCGGCCAGACCGACGGCCAGAAGCTGCTGGCAGACCTGCAGCCGGCGATTGGCGAAGCGTGGAGGCAGGCGGAGCGGCTCGACCCGTGGGAGGACGGCGACGGCGGCACGCCGCTGGCGGATATCGCCATGATGCGGCATGAAGGGCTGTATTCGCGGTTGTTTATGTCCTGAATCTCGATACCACTCTAGGAGGAATGGCTTATGTGTCAAGGAGGGGCGCATCATCATCACGAATGGGAGCGGCCGAAAGGCCAGCCTGCAGACCGGCCTATGCGCATCGGCATCGGGGGGCCTGTCGGCTCGGGAAAAACGGCGCTCGTCGAGCGGATCGCTCGCGAGCTAAGCGGCAAGTACAGCATCGCCGTCATTACGAACGATATTTATACAAAGGAAGACGCCGAAATCTTGATCCGCTCGCAGGCGCTGCCGGCCGACCGCATCATCGGCGTGGAGACGGGCGGCTGCCCGCATACGGCGATTCGCGAGGACGCATCGATGAACTTCGAGGCCGTGGAGGAGCTTAAGAGGCGCTTCGACAAGCTGGACATCATATTCATCGAGAGCGGCGGCGACAATTTGGCCGCGGCGTTCAGCCCGGAGCTGGTGGATCGCTTCATTTATATAATCGACGTCGCGCAAGGGGAAAAAATTCCGCGCAAGGGCGGCCCAGGCATTATCCGTTCCGATATGCTCGTCATTAACAAGATCGATCTGGCGCCGCATGTCGGCGCGAGTCTGGCGGTGATGGAAGAGGATACGAAAAAAATGCGCGGAGAGCGGCCGTACATTTTCTCCAATCTGATGGACGGCCAGGGGCTGGACCGCATCGTTCATTGGGTCGAGCACGAATACGGCCATGCCTAGAGTGACAGGTTCGGTGCGCGCCGAGTTCTCGGCTTCCGGGGGCGCGACGCGGCTGGAGCGAAGCGTTCATTCGTATCCGCTGAAAATCGCCAAGACGTTCTCCTTTCCGAACCGCCAGCTCGGCGTCTATGTAATGGATGCATCCCCCGGCATGATGGCGGGAGACCGGTACGAGCTGAGCTGGCATTTCGGCGAAGCGGCGAACGTCTTCGTTACGAACCAGTCGTATACGAAGGTGCATCCGTCCGTTCCCGGAGCTGGCGGCGCCAGCGAGCAGCGCCAAAAGCTTGTGCTGGAGCAAGGCGCCTATGTGGAATACATGCCGGAGCCGGTCACGCTGTACAAGGATGCCCGCTTTCGCAGCGCCACGGACGTCGTCCTCGCGCCGGGCGCTGCGCTTGTGATGAGCGATATCGTATGCCCGGGCCGCCTGCATCGCGGCGAGCTGTTCCAGTACGAGCAGTACCGCAGCCGCCTGACCGTATGGCTGGAGGAGGAGCCCATTTATCAGTCCAGGCAGCGGCTTGAGCCGGCGGCGTCGGAGGTCGAAGCGGCAGGGCGCTTTGAGGATTATACCCACCTCGCTTCCTTTTATGTGTTTTCGGACCGGATCGGCCCGGACACGACCGGCATGCTCCGCGGCGCTCTGGAGCTGTTCATGGAAGCGGGAGCGCCCGTCTACTGCGGCGTCAGCTCCGCGGTCAAGCACGGCGTCATCGTATCGGCGCTGGGCCGTCGGGTGATCGACCTGGAACGGGTCGTCGAGACAGCCTGGACCGCCGTTCGCCGCGAGCTGTTCGGCCAACCGCCGCTAAAGGTTCCCAAGTAACGCCGTAACGCCAAAGCCGCATTTCCCGCGCGCAAGCGATAGGGAGGCGGTTTTTTTGTATGGCCATAAAACGCGGTATAATAGGTGAGGCGGCGCATACCGCGCCGACAGCCGCAGTCCGTGTAAGATTTGTCACATATATCGACAATATTATGAATTCCCCCGCCGCTTTGTTGTCAAACGATTGGCGTGTTGATATGATATAGAAGACATGAAGGAAGGCACGCAGCGATGCGTGTCAAGCTATTTATTGGGAGGTCACCGGAATGAAACAACATAGCCTGGAGCTCGGGACCGACGCGGCAGTGGAAGCGGCGGAAGCGAGCCCGGCAGCGAAGGCGAGCTGGAAAGACTTCGTCCAATTGACCAAACCGGGAATCGTGTTCTCGAACTCGCTTGCGGTGCTGGGCGGCTTTTGGGTTGCCTCCAAGTGGCAGATCGATTGGGCTCTTTTACTATATACCATCGTCGGCGCGGCGCTCGTCATGGGGGCGTCCTGCGTGCTCAACAATTACCTGGACCGCGATTTTGACGTGAAGATGGCCAGGACGAAGAACCGGCCGCTGCCTGCGGGCAAGCTGTCGCCGCAAGTCGTGCTGGTGTACGGCATTATGCTCGGCATCCTGGGACTTGCGCTGCTCTGGTTCGGCGCCACCCCGATCTCGGCGATGCTCGGCCTGATCGGCATGTTCCTCTATGTGTGGGTATACACCGCCTGGTTCAAGCGCACTTCTGTCTGGAGCACCTTCGTCGGCAGCTTCGCAGGCGCGATGCCGCCGATCATCGGCTACTGCGCGGTAACGCCGCAGCTTGATGCGGGAGCGCTCATATTGTACAGCTTCTTGTTTCTGTGGCAGCCGCCGCATTTCTGGGCGCTGGGCATTCGCCGCCTGGAAGAATACCGCGCTGCCGGTTATCCGCTGCTGCCCGTCGTGAAGGGAACCTATATCACCAAGATGAGCATCATCCGGTATGTCGTTCTGCTCGTCCCTGTATCGCTGACGCTGTACTTGTTCGGATATGTCGGCCTCGTGTACTTTTTTGTGGCTGCGATTATGGGGCTTCTGTGGGTATTCCTGGCCCTCAAAGGCTTCAAGGCCGAGGATGAAGAGATGTGGGCCAAGAAAATGTTCATTTTCTCCGTCAATTATTTGACTCTTCTGCTGATCGTCATGATTATTAACACGGCGCAAGGCTGAGACGGTTCAAATTAGCGATTCCCATGCGTTTTTTGCATGGGGATTCTTTTTGTCAATTTACTATGATGGAGGTTTGAGGGCTTTCATGAAAAATAACGGGTTCAAATGGGTCATTATCGTCCTGCTGCTCGGCATGATCGGTTATCTTGCTTACATGCTGCTCCAGGAGCCGGGGAGAGAGATCGGCGTGCTCAAGAAGGCGCCGGATTTTACGCTGGAGGACTTGAACGGCAATCAGGTAAGCTTGGCCGATACCGCGGGCAAGGCCAAGCTGGTCTATTTCTATTACTCCACCTGCCCGGACGTCTGCCTGCCGACGACTTACACGCTGTCGAAAATTCAGGACAAGCTGAAGGAGAAGGGCGTATTCGGTTCGGACACGGCCATCGTTTCCATTACCTTCGACCCGACGAAGGATACGAGGGAACGGCTGCAGGAGTTTTCCAAAATGAACAATGCCGATTTGAGCGGCTGGTATTTCCTGCGCAATCCGGACAATGATGAGGCCGCGGCGATGCAGCTTGCCACGGATTACGGCATTTTGGTCGTGAAAGACCCGCAAGGCGACACCTTTACCCATACGAATTATATTTTGCTGGTCGACGGCAAAGGGAATATTCGCACTTATTATTTAGGCGACGATCCGGACCTGGACCTTGATCTCATCGTCAACGATTTGATTCAAGTGAGCAAGGAATAATCTCGGCAAGGAATAACTTCAAGGAGTCCTGCATTCTGCTATGACATACTTCTGGCATATTTTGCTGAACAACGTTATTCCGCTGACGATTATGATCGGCATCGGGATCATTTTGTACCGGGCCTTCAAGCTGGATATCAAAACGTTGTCGAAGCTGAATTTCTACTTGTTTTCGCCGGCGATCGTCTTCAAAATGCTCTACGAATCGACGATCTCGCTCGGCGTTCTGCTGCAAACGCTGCTGTTTTTTGCTATTTTCTTCGCCGCGATGTTTCTGATTGTGGAACTGGTCATCCGCATCCGCGGCTATCGCGGCGGCATGGTGCCGGCTATGCGGAACAGCGTCATCTTTTATAACAGCGCCAATTACGCCCTTCCGCTCAATCAGCTGGTGTTTGTCGGCGATACGTTCACGCTGTCGATCCAGATCATTATTATGATGATGCAAAGCCTGCTTCCCAATACGTATGGCATCTACAGCGTCAATGCGCAAAAGAAGGCCGATCTGCGGGCGACGATGAAGACGATCTTCACGCTCCCGGTCATCTACATCATTCCGATCGCGTTCTTCATGAGAGGCTTCGACATTCCTGTGCCGGACCCGATCTATGCCCCGATCAATTATGTGTCCAACGCCTTTATCGCTACGGCCTTGCTGACGCTCGGCGTGCAGCTCGGCAGCATGAAGTGGCAGTTTAACTTTTCCGACGTGATGCTGTCGAATGTGCTCAGGCTGTGCGTCGGGCCGGCTGTCGGCTTTCTCATCGTCTGGGCGATGGGGATCGACGGCTTGATGGCCAAAGCGCTGATTTTGTCCTGCGCGGTTCCGACATCGCTCAGCAGCGTGCTGATCGCCGTCGAATACGATAGCGAGCCTGAATTTGCGTCACAGGTCGTCTTTTCGTCGACCATTTTCAGCATTTTTACGGTGACGCTGGTCATCTATTTGCTGCAGTTTATTGGTTAAGCCGCGGCTGCCTGCAGGCGGCTGCGGTTGTCCCCAAGCCGGGTCCGAGGAAGGGTATTGAATGTACTCCTCGAGCCCGGCTTTTTCCAATTGCTTCAGCAAATATTCCTCCGGCGTCCCTTCGACCCCGGCGTAGTAATTGCTTCAGCAAATATTCCTCCGGCGTCCCTTCGACCCCGGCGTAGCCTCTGCGAGTATAGATTTGCTCGGCGTCCGGGAAAGTGTCGCGCAGGATCGCTCTTATTTTTTTGCCCGACGAATCGTTGTCGGTGAATAGGTACAGCTCGCGGTCGCCGACCTTCTTCTTCAAATCCTCCAGCCTTGCCGTATTTAAAGAGCCGTAGGTGCATAAGATTAACACTTGATCGGTCAGCAGCCGTTTCAACCTCGTTTTGTCGTTTTTTCCTTCAACGATGATGGCGATCGACATGATGTCACCTCATTTGCGCGGACGTTATTGACGGATCGGCACCGCGTGTGCTGTGGCGTCTGCTATCGTTAGACAATCTCCTGTTTATAGTATATGTATTTTGGCTGTAAGCTCCAATCATTTTATGTATGCATTTCCCGGGAAATGTCGACTGCGGGGGGCGGGGGGGATAAAATGCGGCAGCAATCGATGGAACGTTCGACATGCACGGAAGATTGGCGAATGACGCGCGGATTAACGACCGTAACTGCTTGACTATGACGTTGCGTCATAGTGTAAAATTACCGCAATAAACGACCTGGAGTGATGAAAAATGAATATTAAATCGGAATGTGGATAACTCAACCCTGTGAATAACCTGCCATGGTGCCACGGAATGCTTGTTTCAATGAGTCTTTGAAGGCCGGGTGTTAAGTCTTCTTACAATGGCTTGGCCCCTGGGTAACGAATACAGACGCCGAAACACTGAACAAGCGCATTAAGCCTGTGCTTAGGGAGAAGTTGCAATTAACAGGCTTTGATCAATTTGCCCCGTATCTTTACGGCGCCGAGATCGCAAAGCTTCAAAACTTTAAACCGGTCAATATGCCTTATAGCGCTGGCTACGCTTGCGGATATTATTTGATTCAATATTACTTAAGAAACGATCTTCGAGGCCACAATAACGCCTGCTGCTCAAATACTGGACGAGGTAGAAGAGTTTTGGGATGAAGACACGATTATTAGCGGTTAAAGATATTGCCCAGATGACAGGCATTACTGCTCGGACCCTGCATTATCTGGGGGGAAGATTCGGCAAAACGCATGTCGTTATGGATAAAGTTTAAAAAGCGGCCCGGCTAATTGCCGGGCCGCCGTGATGCGGAGAGTGGTATTGACCTGGCTTTTGTTGCTGTGAATTAGTTGATGAAGTCGGCTTCTGTCAGAAGACGCTTCAGCATCGTTGCCGATTGCGCGCGCGTCGCGCTCAGACGCGGTCCGATCTGGTCGTCGGTCATGCCGTCGACGATGCCGGACTCGATCGCTGCCGCGATTTCAGCGTCTGCCCAGACGATGTCGCTGGAATCCACGAATTTCGCGAGCAGCTCAGCTTGACGGCTTGCGCTCACTTCCGGCTTGAAGCCTGCGTAATCCAGCGCGCGAACGACCATAGCGGCCAGTTCTTCGCGGTTGATGTAGTCGTGCGGACGGAACGAGCCGTCTTCGTAACCGTCAACCAGCTTCGCAGCTGCCGCGGCGCCGATCACGCCGGTATACCATTCGCCGGACTTAACGTCGTTAAAGTAAGTGGAGCCGGATACGCTGCTGGTATCCAGTGCCAGAGCCCGAACGACCAAAGCCGCGAATTCAGCGCGGGTAATGCTGCGCTCCGGTTGGAACAGCTCGTCCGTTACGCCCTCGACGACAAGCTTGTTAGCCAGCAGCTCGATGTTGCTTTGAGCCCAATGGCCGGCAATGTCCGTGAAGCTCTTGTCCAGCTCAATGACGAGGTAAATGCCGTGGCCTGCGTGCTTCAGCGTAGCTGCACTCTTGTCGTCTTCCGTGGCGAAGAGCGTCGGAACGAAGCTCAGCTTTTTCGTCGTCGGGTTGTATACGACACCGGTCGCCTTGCTTGCGTCAACCGTTTTGTCGAGCGCGATCTCGCGGCTCATGTAGTTGTTGCCGAAGCTCGCATCGACCGTTTTGTTCTCATTACCGACCAGTTGGACATAGAAATGGACAGCATCGCCGGCAGCCGTTGCGCCAAGCGCTTCTGCCGCAGCTTTCGCGGCATCGGCCGCAGCCTCGTCCGCTTGAGCAATGCCTACCTTCATGAACAGATCGTCGATCTCCGCGGAAGCTTGCGCGGACAGGCTGTCCAGATCGACCGCTTTCAGCGGAAGGATGTAGGTGCCGGCATTGCCTGCGATCACGATCTTCTTGCTGGCGTCGCCTGCGAATTTCTCCAGCGCTTTGGCCGGGATCAAGACGAAGTTGCCGCTAAGCTTAAGAGTGACCGTATCGTAGTTCTGCAGAGCGGATTCCAGGGAGTAGGCATCGATTCGGCCGTCGCTATTCACCGTCAGCTCGCTGCCGGTGCCCCAGTAACCGCCGCCACCGCCACCGCCGCGACCGCCGCTGCTACCCGAGCGATAGACGGTTTCGTATACGGATTCCGTAACGTCGCCGTCAGAGATGACGGCCTTCAGGCGCAAATAATCGTAATTGCCAAGGTCTACTTGTCTGAAGTCATAAAGGTTATAAGTACCGTCATAGGTGGAATAAGTTGCTGGTACAACCCCCAGTTCGGTACCGTCCGGCGAATAGATGTATACCTGCGAGGTGACGTTCTCGCTGTATACGTCGGAATAGACAGACCCGCTCACTGTTCCGCTTCGGTACTCCAGCCCGCTCTTGAATCCTGTTGCTGCAAACGCGAGAACAGGCACGACCAGAGTAAGAACCATCAAGAGCGCGGTCACTTGTGCCGTTTTGCGTAAAACAGCAGATGTCATGAAGCGTTCACTCCTATCAGATTTAACAGGTAAATGATTCGTGCGGTCAAACTTTCTTTGCAATGCTTTTCACCTCCTTAAATATAGCTCCAATTAAACGAGTTCGCAGGTGACGGCCTGTTTTGGGTCCGTCCTGCAAAATAATGTTGCCGGCGGGCCCGCTTGGCAGCGATGTTCAAAGCACAGTCCGGCGGGATTGAAACGGGAGCACAATCCCTGCTACAATCAGGCTGAAGACAATAAATCCCTTGCTTCCGCCAGCGCTCGACGCCGAAGCTGGCCATCTCATTTCCCGGCAGATGGGTAATGGAACAGACGCCCGGAATCAGAGCGGTAAACGACGGTGCCGCGCCGAGCAAGACGGCAAGCGGGGATAAGATCGGATAATGCGCATGCAGGAAAAGGGGAGGGTCATTTTGGAATTTATCAGTACGTTTTTGGCAGAGCGCTGGTTCGTTGTCGTCGGGGTGCTGCTGGCGCTGGTTATCGTCATTAAAATCGTCAAGACTGTCGTCAAGTGGGTGATCGTGCTGGCGCTGGTCGCCGGCCTGTTCTATTACGGAGCCAGCTACAAGGACCAGCTGCTGGAGCTCGGCACGACGGCGGCCGCGGCAGTCACGGCGGAAGTGAAGGAGCAGGCGCTGCAGGCGATTCAGAACGAGCTGAAGGATGCGAAGTATGAATCGGGACCAGACGGAACGTTCGCAGTGATGACAAGGAGCGTGCGGCTGGAAGGGAAGACCGGTTCCGCCGAGGTGAAGGTGACGTTCATGAACAAGACGTTCACCGTCAATGCGGACGGGATTTTGAAGACGGTGATTGAGCAGGCGAAGCAGAACGCGGGCTTGTAATTTGCGGCTTTCGCCGATGAACGCGGATCGGCCGGAGCAGCGAAGCGAGGAGGGGTTGCTGTGGAGATTCTGAAGGAATGGACGGACGGCTGGAACGCCGTCACCTTGCTGATCGGGCTGACGCTGCTGTATTCCATCGGCCACGGCATGCGCCGCGGCGCCTCCTCCTCGGCCAGGCGGCTGGTGGCGATGATGCTGGAGGGGGCGGTGACGGCCGCTGCCCTATTCGCCGCATGGCACGTGGCCAGCGCCCTGTCGCCGGTCGTGCAAGCGTGGCTCTCCGGACTCGGCATCGCCATCCCGGCGCGCGAGCTCGGTTTCGGGGAGCAGCTGTACTATACGTTTGCGACGGCCGTAAGGGATTTTCCGCTGCTCCGCTTCAGCCTGCTGTTCGTGCTCGCCTACCTGCTGGGCAAGCAGCTGCTGTACCGCATAGCCGATCCGCTTGTCGACCGGTGGTCCCCTAAATCGCCGCTTTCCGAACAGGAGCGGCGGTCCGCTCCTTCGCTGTGGAGCAGCGCGATCGGCGCCGGCATCGGCGCGGTGACCGGCGTCGCCTGGGCCTTGCTGCTCGTCGCGCTGCTGTTCGCCGTGACGACGCTGTTCCCGCAGTCTCCGGCTGCGACTTACATTCAAGCCTCATCGCTTTATCAGAAGGGCGCCAAGGAAATCATCCAGCCGGTTACCGGCGAATTTCTTGCCAGCCGGCTGCCGGTATTCACCCGGGCGGTGGAAGAGGAATTCGCAAGCATTTTGCAGCGGAAATACGAGGTTATCGATGCGAACATTCCTTCAGACATTGCGGCAGCGGCCAAGCAGATTGCGGCGGACGGGCGCACGGACGAGGAGAAGGCGAAGCTGCTGTACGAGTGGGTTGGCACCCGGATCGCGTACGATTGGGAGAAGGTGCGGCTGTACGAAGAAGAGCGAACATGGAAGGAGCAGACTCCGGAAATGACCTTTGCGACCAGGCAGGGCGTATGCATCGACTACTCCCGGCTGTATGCGGTCATGGCCCGTTCGGTCGGACTGGAGGTCAAGGTCGTCACCGGGCTTGGCTATGACGGAAGAGGCGGCTACGGTCCGCATGCCTGGAACGAGGTGTACTTGTCGGAGCAGCAGCGATGGGCGCCGCTCGATTCCACCTGGGTATCCAGCGGGGGGAATTGGTTCGATCCCCCGAATTTCGAAGAGACGCATATTAAGGAAGCTTGAGCATGCCGAGACGGTTCTTTTTTTTCCATCGTGATGAGGGGAAGGAGAGCCGATTTCGGCTTCTCCTTTTTGGAACGGAAATGTGGTAAACTGGTAAGATGAGATCAGGGAGGGAACGGATGATGACGATCCGGCTGCGCAAGCCGCTCAATCAATATAAAGCGATTTTTTTCGATGCGGGAGATACGCTGATGACGATTCCCGAATCGAAGGCGATCATGCAGCGTTATTTGTCTTCGCTAGGGCTGCATCGGGACCAGGAGCGCATCGGTGAACTTTTTGAAGAGGCATTTCGTCAATTTTATTACGGGAAAGAGCACGGCCCGGCGACGGTATGCACGCCGGAAAGCGACCGGGCGTTCTGGGTGGAGCTGTACCGTTACATATTGACCAGGCTGGACGCGGGCAAGGAATCGTGGAGCGAGGAACGGATTGGCGAGGCCAGCCGCGGGTTGTACGAGCTGTTCACTTCGCCGGAGCCGTACGCGCTGTTCGAGGATGTTGCGGAAGCTATTGCAGCGCTGGCTGGCCGCGGCTTCCGCCTCGGCATCGTGTCGAATTTCGCGCCGACGCTGAAGTCGATATTGGAGCATAAAGGCATCCTGCATTATTTTCATCCGGTCGTCGTCTCCACGGAGGTCGGACTGGAAAAGCCGGACCCGGCGATTTTCAGGCTCGCGCTGGAGCGGTCCGGGTTCGCGGCAGACGAGGTGCTGTATGTCGGCGACCACGACCTGAACGATCTTTGGGCTCCCGCCCAGGCGGGCATCGACGCCGTGAAAATCAAGCGCTACGCATACCATACCGGGGACGGCATTCATTCGCTAAGGGAATTATTAATGCTGTAAACGTCGGACGCTGGGCAACAACGAGGGGAAGGGAGAAGCAAGGCCGTGAAAAATCAGCTGCTGACGGATGATCCGAAAAAACGCGAAGTCAACAAACGGCGCGCTTTTACGCTGCGCATTAATGTGTTCTTTTTCGCTACGTTCTTTCTGTTCTCCATATTGATCGTCCGCTTGGCGATGCTGCAGTTCGTGCAAGGGGAGGAGCTCAAGGCGCAGGAAGCGCTCGTCTCCAAGAAGGATACGCCGATTCCGCCGATCCGCGGCAACATTTATGACAGGTCGGGCGTGCCGATCGCTTATACGTCGTCCGCGCAGTCGCTGTACTTCCGGATCGAATCGGGGCAGAAGAAGGACGAAGTCATCGCCCTGGCTTACGAGCTGGAGCGAATTTTCAGGGAGTACGGCAGAACGGACGCCGAGCACCCCCCGTTGACGGCCGCCGACATCATTAAGGGAATGGACGTCGGCTACGACATCAACAAGAACGATGTGCCGATCATCAACTATTCCTACGTGCCGCGGAGAATCAAGTCCGATCTGACCAAGGACGAGATCGCTTATTTGATGGAGCGCCGGGATCAGCTGAAGTGGCTTGAGATTATGGAGGAAAGCATCCGCAATTACAACGATGAAGAGAACCGGATGGCCGTCCAGCTGGTCGGTTACATGCGCTCCTACTCCGTCGCCCGATCTAACGATAATCTCGGATACAAAAATAAAGAAGGCTATATCGATACCGAATATGTCGGCTTCGACGGCATCGAGCTGATGTACCAGGACGTGCTCCGCGGCAAGAACGGGTACAAGACGTATCCGGTCAATGCCGCGCAAAAAATCGTCGGCAACGTGACGATCACTCCGCCGGAAAAAGGCCACAATCTGTATTTGACGATCGACAAAGAGGTGCAGAAGGCAGCGGAGCAAGCGATCGTGGACCAGCTGGCTTATATGAAATCGCCTGCCGCCCGCGCGAAGCGATACGGCTATGCGCCCAATGCGAGGGCTGGCTATGCGGTGGCGATGGAGGTCAAGACCGGCAAGGTGGTGGCGATGGCCAGCATGCCGGACTACGATCCGAACCTGTGGAACGCCGGCAGCATGCCGGAGACGACCTACAGAACGAAGGTAGCGCCGTACGTCAACAACGGAACGATTACGACGGCTTATCCGGATTATCCGGAGGATCAGCTTAAATATCACCCGTCCTCGATCGTCTATGTCGGCTCCACCATCAAGCCGCTGTCGGTGCTGATCGGTCTCAAGGAAGGGTTCTTTAACCCACGGACGACTTATTACGACTCCGGCGTATTTTATTACGGACGGGACAACAGCGCCAGATTGCGGAATTCCGACGGCAAGGCGTTCGGAAACATCAATGCGACGCAAGCGCTCCGTTTCTCGTCGAACACGTTCATGTCGGCGATGATCGGGATTCCGTTCCATGCCAAATACGGCGCGAAGGCGCCCGACGTGTGGGCGGAATATTTGGCCCAGTTCGGCCTGGGCGTCTCGACGGAAAGCGGGCTGCCCCGGGAGTACGCCGGGCTGAACGAATTCCAGACGAACACGAAGGAGTCGGTGCAGTCGCGCATGGTGTTCGCTTCGTGGGGACAGAACGAGAAATATACGACGCTGCAGCTCGCCCAATACGCCACGACGCTGGCCAACCGCGGCAAGCGGCTGAAGCCGCTGCTCGTCGACAGAATCGAAACGTACGAAGGGGAGCTTGTGCAAAAGTTCGACGGCCCCGTTGTGCTGAACGAGGCCGAGTTTTCCCCGCAGCACTGGGATGCGGTCATCAGCGGCATGGAGAGTTCGGTGCAAGGCTTCGGCGATTTTCCGTATTCGCTGGCCCGCAAGACCGGGACGTCCACGCAGTGGGTGGCCAAGAGCGAGGTCGACAACGCGGTGTTCATCGCCTTCGCGCCGAAGGAGAACCCGACGCTGGCCGTCGCCGTCGTCGTGCCGGAAGGGGGCTTCGGCGCCTGGGGGGCGGCGCCGATCGCGCGCAAAATTTTCGACGCATACGACCAGCAGTACGGGCTGGACGGCGTGCCGAAAGGAAAGGCGGCGGAGGGCGGCCAACAGCAATAATCCTTGGACGCGGAACCGGGGACCCGGCGTAGGGGTCTCCGGTTTTTCTGTCCCAGGACAAACGGCCGCCAGAGCGCGGCCGCAAACTAATAATCCCCTTGGCGCTGTGAACTGCTCCCTGCGGGGAGCAGTTCACAGCGCCAAGGGGATTTCGTGCTTTTATTCCAGTCCCGCTGCCGCGAAAACTTTGGCGAAGCCCCGCTGCGAACGGGCAAGCAGCTCCTCCGCCGGCTGCGTGGGCGGCTCCTGCGTTAATATTTCCTGCGCGACGGGACCGCGATAGCCGATGCGGTGCAGCCCTTGCAGAAATGACGCCAGGTCGATGACGCCCTCGCCCGGATATACCCGCCCGTTGTCGAGCGCTTCCGATACGGGAACGTCGGGCGCGTCGTTGATATGCACGTGGACGATCTGATCGGGAGACAGCCGGACAATGTCGTCGTAGGTCGCCTCTGACGTGTACCAGTGATACGCGTCCAAGAGCAGGCCGACGTTCCGCTTGCCGATCGCGTCGATCCAGTCCAGCGTGCTCGGAATATCCCAAATGAACGGATGGGCCCAGCGGGTGCGCAAATGGTGCGGTCCGACGAATTCGAGCCCGAGCCGGATTCCGTAAGCGTCCAATATTTCCGCGCAGGTGCGCAGCCGGCGGGTCGCCAGCGCCATGAAGCGCGCCGGGTTCATGTCCGTCGACGGCAGCACATAAGTGCAGCAGCGGGTAACCCCCAGCGCGGAAGCCGCTTCCGCGTCCTGGACGACCCTGGCCAAGCCTTGCCGGAACGCTTCCTCGGAGCCGCGCCATTCCGCGGCCAGCCCGATCGCCCCGATCTGTACGCCATGCTTCCGCAAATAGGCCTGGACGGCTTCGGCGCCTTCAGCCGCAATCCACTGCTCCAGCTCCTGGCCCCCGGCGTCCACAGCTCCGAAGCCGTATCGCGGCGCGAGCGCGACGAACGCCGGCAGCTCGCCGACCGGCCCTACCCCGGCCCGCGTTAACCCTTTGATCATAGGACAAAGCTCCTTTCTATCTTGAAAAATTGGACGGGATTCCTCCGACGAATTTTTCAATACCGAAGGTGACGACCGATGACGAAGGAATCGTTCGTCATAGGCGTCTTCTTGAAAATTTGGCGGTATACGCCGACAAAATTTCAACACCGAAGGTGACGACCGATGACGAAGGAATCGCTCGTCATAGGCGTCTTCTTGAAAATTTGGCGGTATACGCCGACAAAATTTCAACACCGAAGGTGACGACCGATGACGAGAGGAATCGCTCGTCATAGGCGTCTATCTTGAAAATAGCGCTTGGGGCGCGGCCTGTTTTCATCTTCTGATGGTGCTGCGCCAGCGGCATGGGCGTCTATCTTGAAAATAGCCCGGGGGGGCTC
>NZ_KB905562.1 GCF_000380965.1 Paenibacillus ginsengihumi DSM 21568
TCATGATCTGCTTGATTCGGCGACGCTCCGCAAGAATTTCAATTCGGCGTTCGCGGCGTGATTTTCGTTCTGGCGCATGGTTCGTTGCTTGTGGTACCATGTTGCTAGGGACACTTCCTCTCGTTGGTTATTCGTGGTGGTTTAACCTTTGACAAGAGGCTTGCAGTGTCCTGTTTATTTTGCAAAAAATTGGCAACTTTTTATGACGAAAATGCCTTGTCACAACGTGAATCTCTCAGATTTTGGCTAGGCTACATTCCGAATTCATGTTCAAATCTCTAACGCTTGTGACAAACGCTATTTTGCTGAATCGTACCGTTTTTAAAATGTAACGAAACGTAGTAACGCTATTGGGCCAGAAACGCTGAATCGGGTAGCTCAAAATGCCGAAGTAAGGCTGCTCACTTGCGTTAGAATGTCAAAACGATCGTTTCGAGGGAAATAAGCTCTCTGGCTAGCGTTAGCCCTGGCAAAACAGCACCCTGGGCTAGCGGGCATGAAGAGTGCTCCACGTCAGCGTTCGAGCTCCGCGTTAGCGCGGCCCCTCCCCGGGCACACCCCAGGCGCATGAAGCGACAAATCCTGCACAAAATGCAACATTTTCCGCCCCTTTCGCACCAGAGGAAGGGGAATGTTGCATTTTGTGCAACAATTTGAGCGCGATGGGCTTCAAACCCGGAAACATCGCCCGAAATGTTGCACATTTTACAACATTTAGCCGCAAATAGGGCCTATCCCCCTGTTTTTGTTGTACAAAATACAACATTTGCTGGCACTCTTGAAAATAGCCCGGGGTTCCGGTTCATGTTCATCTTCTGATGGTGCTGCGCTAGGCGGTATGGGCGTCTTTAACCACGCAAATGACGACCGATGACGAGGGAATCGCTCGTCATCGGCGTCGAAAAAGGCCGCAGGCGGGCAGCGGTTATTGCTGCGGCATCGAGCCGTACCCTTCCTGCGACGGCTGATACGTATGGAGGAAGGTTTTGGCGGTATGATCGTTCATTGTCGGTACCTGATACTGCCCTTGCTGGTTCATGACCATGAACACCTCATACGCCTGCTCGGCGCAAGCGATAGACCCGTTCATCAGCATGTGCCGCACATTCGGGTCGGCGCATTCCAGGGACGCCTGCATGTGCAGCTTGGCCGAGTTTTTGTGGCAGGACAGCATTGCGCACAAAATTTGATTGTCGTTCAGGGTGCCCTGCGCGCCGGGAGCGACGGGAGCCGGCTGGCGCAGGCCGTATTGAATTTGCTGCGGCTGCACCTGGCTCGTCATGCCGGCAGCGTCGGTTCTGCCCTGCTGCGGAGCAGCGCTGTAATTGTGCGTGTAGGCAACGAGCTGGTCATACGATTGCATGGCCGTTGCCAGGTGGCGCTCCAGCATGCCGCGAATTTGCTGGTTTTGCGTCATTTGGGCGTAAAGGTTGAAATGGTTGATCAGGTTCAGCTTCTCATTCAGCACTTCATGGACTTCCATCGTTTCGTGTGCGCCGTATGGCATAGGATTTCCAGCTCCTTTTTGTTCGTGTCGTTGTCGTTGGCCGGAGAAGCTTCCAGAGACTCCCTCCAAGCCCCGAAGGTTAATGTTTCCTCTTCACGCAAAAAGTATTACAATTTCTTATTGTAAGTTGTCAGCGATGTGCGGAACTCATGAATCGTTGGCGGTCATGAACCAGGCGACAGAATAGGAGGAGAACCGATGAACATTGTAGTATTGGACGGATTTGCGCTTAATCCGGGCGATCTGAGCTGGGAGCCGCTGGAGAAGCTGGGCAAGCTGACGGTCTATGACCGGACGCCGGAGGAAACGATTGCGGAGCGGGCGGGGGAGGCGGAGGTGCTGCTGACGAACAAGACGCCGCTGCGGGCAGGGACGATCGCCGCGCTGCCGAAGCTGAAATATATCGGAGTATTGGCGACGGGCTACGATATTATCGACACGAAGGCCGCCAAGGAGCAGAGCATCGTTGTCAGTAACGTGCCGGAGTACAGCACCGATTCGGTGGCCCAGCACGTCTTCGCCCTGCTGCTGGAGCTGTGTCATCATACGGGGCTGCACAGCGCCAGCGCCAAGCGCGGAGATTGGGCGGCCAGCGCCGACTTCGCCTATTGGAAGACGCCGCTGATCGAGCTGAGCGGCAAGACGATGGGCATTATCGGCTTCGGCAAGATCGGTCGCCGCGTCGCTCAGCTTGCCAGAGCGTTCGGCATGAACGTGCTTGCCGCCGGCCGTTCCGCGCCGCCGGCGGGAGCGGCGGCCGCCGAAGCGGAGGGCGTCATCCGCACGACGGTCGACGAGGTGCTGCGTCAGGCGGACGTCGTCAGCCTGCACTGCCCGCTTACGCCGCAGACGGAGGGCATGATCGACCGCAGCGCGATCGCCTTGATGAAGCCGGGTGCTCTGCTTATCAATACATCCCGCGGGAAGCTGATCGCCGAGAACGATCTGGCGGAGGCGCTCAATGCCGGGAAGTTGGGCGGCGCGGCGGTGGACGTGCTGTCGAGCGAGCCGCCGGCGCCAGGCAACCCGCTGCTGTCTTGCGAGCGGTGTCTCGTCACCCCGCACCTAGCCTGGGCGACCAAGGAGGCGCGAACGCGATTGATGGATACAGCGGCGAGCAATCTGCAGGCTTTTATGGCAGGCAAGCCTGTCAACGTTGTCGGTTAGCGGACATGTCCGGGGCATTGGCAGTATTCGAGGAGAGACGGGATGTCGCAAAACAATTCATAACAGCCGACAAGAACGGCGGCGGAACCGGAGGGAACGGATATGGAGCCGTGGAAGCGTACGATGTGGATTTTGTGGGCGGGGGTACTGTTATGCAGCGCGAGCTATACGATGTCGGTCCCTTTTCTCCCGCTTTTCCTGCTCGACCTTGGTGTCGATAAGGCCAGCGTCGATCTGTGGGCCGGCATTGTGTTCTCGGCGGCCTTTCTGGTCGGTGCGATCATGGCTCCGCTGTGGGGCTCGCTTGCCGACAAGTACGGCAAGAAGAAGATGGTCATTCGGGCGGGACTCAGCCTTGCCGTCATCTATGCCTTGTTCGCCGTCGTGCAAAGCCCGTGGCAGCTCGTCGGCGCACGCATGCTGCATGGATTCGTCGGCGGGTTCGTGCCGGCCTCCATGGCGATCGTCGCCTCTACCGCGCCGGAGCGACAAATGGGGTGGAGCCTCGGCATGATGCAGGCAGGTACGATGTCCGGAGGCATTCTCGGGCCGCTGTTCGGCGGACTGCTGGCCGAATGGTTCGGGCTCCGCATGTCTTTCGTCGTATCGAGCGTCATTATTTTCGCGGCCGGCATCGCTGTCATCTTCTGGGTTCAGGAAGGAAAGCATGAGGCACGGCCGCAAAACGCCGGCGTGCTGCAGACGTGGAAGGAAGCGGCCGGCAACCGGACGCTGGTGCTGCTTCTGCTGCTGCTGGTCGTATTTCAATTGTCGCTCAACATGGTGCAGCCGCTGCTGACGCTGCATATTGCCGAGCTGCAGGGCAAGCTGGAGGGAGCCGTGCTGTCCTCCGGCATCATTTTCTCCATTATCGGGATTGCCGGCATCCTGGCTTCGCCTTTGTGGGGAAGAGCGGGTCAGACGTACGGCTTTCCGGTCGTGCTCTTGATCTGTTTGCTGGCGTCGGGCCTTACCGTGTCGACGCAATATTTTATATACCAGCTATGGCTGTTTACCGCTGTTCAATTCGTTTACGGCTTTTTTATGGCCGGTGTGTCGCCGGCTGTCAATACGCTGGTCGTGCGTGCGACGGACGCGGAGTTCCGGGGGCGGTCGTTCGGCCTGATGACGAGCGCCAACCAGTTCGGCGCGATGGTCGGCCCGCTGATCGGCGGGGCGATCGGCCACCGTCTGAACACGCACTGGGTTTTCGCCGCCACAGGCTTCATCCTGGCGGCGGCCGGGGCGGCCGTGTGGGCCGGCAGGCGGTTCGGGCGGCGAAGCGCAGGCCCGGGCAAGGAAGCTCCGCTGCGGGCGCATGGACCTTCCCGAAACGCTTAAGTCCCGGCGCATCGAACCGCGGACAACAGCGGCTCCGGCGACAGCGGCAAAAAATAGCGCTTGGTGCGCCGCGGCCCATTTGCACGATCTGATGGTGCCGCGCCAGCGGCATGGGCGTCTATCTTGAAAATTTGAAGGGGATCTACCTGAAAATTTTCTGGCACCGCAGGTGACGACCGATGACGAAGGAATCGCTCGTTACAGGCGTCTATCTTATTTGGCGATATCCGCCGGCAGATCGCCGCCAAATTTTCAAGTGACTCAGCAAATGTTGTATTTTGTACAACAAAAACGGGGGGATAACTCGCATTTGCGGCTCAATGTTGTAGAATGTGCAACATTTCGGGCGATGTTCCCGGGTTTGAAGCAAAATGCGCCCAAAATGTTGCATAAAATGCAACATTCCCCTTCCTCTGGTACGAAAGATGCGGAAAATGTTGCATTTTGTGCAGGATTTGTCGTCTCACATGCCTGGGTATGCCCAGCCCAGGTGTGCCCGGGGTGGGGCAGCGCCAAAGCGGCGTGCGCCCGCCAGCGCGAGTGAGCCCGGCAAAGCGGAGTGACCACCAGCGCGAGTGAGAGCGAGTGACCGCCAGCGCGAGTGCGCCCGGCAAAGCGGAGTTCGCGGGCTGCCGATTGGGCAGCCTTAGGCGTCCATTGCTTATTCCGCGACGCTTTTCCGGTATTCCGACGGAGTGCGCCCGCAATGCTTTTTGAAGGAGGTGCTGAAGTAAGCGAGGTCGGAATAGCCGAGCTGCTCGGCAACCTCCGATACCCGCAGTGAAGTGGTGGCGAGCAGCCGCTTCGCTTCCTCCATCCGGCATTCCACCACAAAATCGAGGAATGTGCGCCCCGTCTTTTGCTTGAACAGCTGGCTCAAGTAATTCGGGTTCAGATGCACGTGCTTTGCCGCTTCGCCTAGCGTGACTTCTCCGGGGAGCTTCCGGCGAACAAAGTGGACCACGCGCTCGATCGTCGATGCTTCGAGCGGAGGTTCGGCCAGCTCTGCCGCCCGTTCCTGGCTTTTGCCGGCCATCCAGCGCTCCAGGCTTTGCCGCAAATCGTCCGCCTCGACCGGCTTCAGCAAATAATCGACGACGCCGCTTCGCAAAGCCTGACGCGCATACTGAAAATCGTCGTAGCCGCTGACGATCATGAGCGGGGAGCGGCCGTACAGGCGCTGAAGCTCGTCGGCCAGCGTCAAACCGTCCATAACCGGCATGCGTACGTCGGCCAGGATCAGATCGACCGGCTTCGACTTGTAGCCGTTGAGTGCCTCCAGCCCGTTGGCATGCTCGGCCACGACCCGAAAAGGCAGTCCTGTTTTTTCCAGGGTATGCTTCAAAGCGGCGCGGCTCCATTTTTCATCATCGACCACCATGATCGTATGCATATCCATAAGTTCTCCAGCTCTCCTAGTCGTGATATGGGATGCGAAGACAGACGGACGTGCCATGTCCGGGCTGGCTGTCAATGGACAGGCCGTAGGCGTCCCCGAATAAATAGCGGATGCGATGATGCACGTTCAGCAAGCCGATATGGCCGCTGCGGGATTCGTCCGATTCGTTTCCGCGAAGCCAATATTGAATCGCGGCCAGCTTGTCCGGCTCGATGCCGACGCCGTTGTCCTCGACGCAGATTGCTAACGTGCCGCGATTTTCCCGTCTGGCGCGGATATGAATATGAACCGGCTTGACGCCGGGCTCCATGCCGTGGATGACGCTGTTTTCGATCAGAGGCTGCAGGGAAAAGCGGACGATCGATATCTTCTCCGCCCATGCGGGAACATCGACCTGATATTCCAGCTTCGCTTCGAAGCGGTACTTCTGAATTTGCAAATAAACCTCGCACACTTGCAGCTCCTCGCGGACTGTGGACAAGTTCGAGCCCTGCTTGAGATTGTAGCGGAGCAGCCGGGCAATCAGCGCGGCCATGTCCGCGATCTCCTCGGTATCCTTCTCGAGCGCCATGCCGCGGATCGTCTGCAGCGCATTGTACAGAAAGTGAGGGTTGATTTGCGACTGCAGCATTTGCAGCTCCGTCTCCTTATGGCGCAGCGTCGCTTCCGTTTCGCGCAGCTTGGAATAATATACCTTCTCGATCAGGTCGTTGAGCCTCTCCGCCATCTTGTTGAAGCCGCGGGTAAGCTGGCCGATCTCGTCGGACGATTCCACCGGCACGCTGACGTTCAGATTGCCCGTCTCGATCTGCTTCATCAGTCGATAAAGCCGGCGGATTGGCCTTACGATCCCCGAGGCGAAGCTCAGGCCCAGCAAATAAGCGGCCAGCAGCGTCAAGCCGACGGTCGCCGAGACGGACCACCCGATAGTGCGGATGCCCTGCGTAATTTCGCTATACGATACGACGGTTGCGATCGTAAAGCCGGTAATGGAAGGCACGAATGTATGCAGCTGCCGCTGCCTGCCCGTCCCGGTCGACACGGAGCCTTGCCGGTCGGGCTCTGCCGGCACGTCGGCGCGCTGTCCGATCAGCGACAGCTGCGGATGATAGACGTAATGGCCTTTTTCATCCAATATATACAAGTATCGGTCGTGCCGGACCGCGACGTTGTCGACAATTTCCTGCAAGCGTTTGAAATTGACATCGATGACAAGCAGCCCGACAGGCTGCAGCGTGAGCGGGCTGACCAGCCGCCTTACGAGCGACAGCACGGGCTCCGAGCCCAAGTTCCGGGCGATCCAGATCGGTCGGCCGTTAGCCGGCACGCTCTCGTACCAGTATTCTTCCCTGAACCGCTCCGCGGGATAGACGCCGCGGCTTCCGTACGTGTCGATGACGCTCAAGTCCTCGAGCACGACGCTGACCCCGGAAAGATCGCCCCGGGAATAGATCGACGACTGCAGCCGGGAGAGCACCTCCGCTTCGATGCCGCTCGCCGCAATTTCTTCGCGGGTTGTCATCTGCAGCAGCCGCTTCATATCGGGATGGTTGACGATCTTCAGCCCCTCGATCTCGAAATCGTTCAAATAGTATTCGATATGCAGCTTGGCTTGCTGAAGAATTTCGAAGCTGGAGGAAGTGTTTTCTCGCAGCAGCTCGTCCGCGGCTAACCGGTATGAGGCAATGCCGACGATCAGAATGGGAGTGACGACGAGCGCGGTAAAATAGACGAAGAGCTTCCTGGCGAGAGGAAGATTCGGCAGAGAAAGGGCGCGCAGCGTTTTGCGCACTATCGATAGCCGGCCGATCATCGGTATCCCGTCCTCCCTTCTTCGTCCGAAATTGGTGCGGCATCGGCGGCTGCAGCCAGGGGCGTCCGCCAAAATGTACAAGATCAGGCGGAGACTGCTCTCCGCCTGATTGCTCCGGCCTAGTCGGCCTTATTGTTGGCTGGCTCCGCTTCTGGCCAGGTGCATTCTGGTCAGCCGCGTTCTGGCTGGCTCTGCTCTGACTGGCCGCGCCCTGGCTTGGCTCCAGCTTCTGGCCAGGTGCATTCTGGTCAGCCGCGTTCTGGCTGGCTCCGCTCTGACTGGCCGCGCCCTGGCTTGGCTCCGCTTCTGGCCAGGTGCGTTCTGGTCAGCCGCGTTCTGGCTGGCTCCGCTTCTGGCCAGCCGCGCTCTAGCCAGCCGTGTTCTGGCCGGACTCCTTGCCCGCCTGCTCCAGCTTTGCCTTGCTCACCTGCTCCAGCACCTCCTTGAATTCGGCGCCGTGCTTGTCGATCACCGAGCGGGTGGCGTCCTGCCATGGCTTCAGATCCGTCACTTCCGTAATCGTAACGCCCGCTTCCTTCAGCTTGGCGATCGCTTCGTCCTCCATCTTCTTCCACGCCTCGCGCTGGGTGGCGACCGATTCCATCGCCGCTTCTTTAATGATTTTGCGGTCGGATTCGGACAGCCGGTCCCAGGCCGACTTGCTCATCAGCAGCACTTCCGGCTGGCGCTGATGGGAATCGACAATCACGTGCTTGGCGACCTCGTAATGCCGGGTGGAATAGATGCTCGGCCAGTTGTTTTCCGCGCCGTCGATAACGCCCGTCTGCAGCGAGCTGTACACTTCGCCGAACGCCATCGGCGTCGGGCTGGCGCCCAGCGCCGAAATCAGATCCATGTTGATTTTATTTTGCTGGACGCGGATTTTTTTGCCCTGCAGATCGTCCAGGCTGGCGAGCGGCTCCCGCGAATAGAAGGAGCGGGACCCCGAATCGTAGTACGCGAGCCCTTTCATCCGGGACGATTCCATGCCGTCCAGCAGCTTCTGGCCGTCGCCGTTCAGGAAGCGCCACAGATGCTCATCGCTGTCGAAGATGTACGGCAGGCTGAATACCCCGAACTGGCTGTTGAATTCGGCCAAGGGCGCCGTATTGACGCGGGTGAACTCGATGGCGCCGAGCTGCACCTGCTCGATGACGGCCTTCTCGTCCCCAAGCTGCCCCGACGGGAAAACGTCGATCTTGATGCGGCCGTTCGTGCGCTGCTCGACCAGCTCGGCAAACTTCTTGTCCCCGATAACGGTCGGGTAGTCGGGGGCGTGATTGTCGGCCAGGCGGAATTTGTACGATTTTTCCGGCGTTCCGGCTCCGCCTTCCGCATCGCTCTGTTGGCCGCAAGCGACGAGCAGCATGGAGGAGGAGAGCGCGACAGCGAGCAGCCCTGCAGTTAGCTTGAATGTTCTCTTCATCGTCGATGATTACCCCTTTGCGTTTAGTTTAAGCGTTTACTGGACGAATAGTCCAGGCAGCCACAAGGAAATAGAGGGAACATAAGTCAGGATGAGCAGATCCAAAATCATGACCAGGAAAAACGGTAACAGCGCTTTCGTCACCTTCTCGATAGAAACTTTGCCGATCGCGCAGCCGACGAACAGCACGCTGCCTACCGGCGGGGTCAGCAGGCCGATGCCGCAGTTCAAAATCATGATGATGCCAAAATGAACCGGGTCTACGCCGAGGCTCGTGACGACGGGCAGCAGGATCGGCGTCAGGATCAGGATCATCGGAGCCATATCCATCGGCGCGCCGAGCAGCAGCAGCAGCACGTTGATGATCAGCAGGACGACGAATTTGTTTTCCGATGCCGTCAGCAGCAAATCGGTCAGCATCGACGGAATTTGCAGGTAAGCCAGAATCCATCCGAACGCGTCGGAGGCGGCGATCAGGAACATCACCATCGCCACGGTGCGGAATGTGCGCTTCAGGATGGTAACTATGCGCGACAGCGGAATATCCCGATAGACGAAGAAGGTTAAAATAAAGGCGTACAGACAAGCCAATGCCCCGGACTCGGTCGCGGTGAACAGGCCGGAGAAGATGCCGCCAAGGATAATGACAGCCGTCAGCATCGACATGAAGCCGTCCAGCAAAATTTTCGGCACCATCTTCCGGTCGATCGGATCGCCCTTCTGGTAACCGCGCTTGCGGGCAATGATGTAGCTGGTGATCATCAGCGACACAAGCAGCAGCAGGCACGGGACGATGCCGGCCAGGAACATGCTGGAGATCGACACGCCTCCGGCCGCAATCGCATACAAAATCATGTTGTGGCTTGGCGGCATGACGACGCCCTGAATCGACGAGGAAGCCGTCACGGCTACGGAATAGTCGGCATCATAGCCTTTCTTTTTCATCGCCGGAATCATGACGGAACCGACCGAGGAGACGTCCGCGACGGCCGACCCGGACAAATTGCCGAACAGCATGCAGGCGACGTTGTTCACGAGAGCGAGCCCGCCGCGGATGCGTCCGACGAACAATTGCGCCAGGTTGATGATGCGCAGCGCCATCCCGCCCTCGCTCATGATTTGTCCGGCAAGAATGAAGAACGGAATCGCCAGCAGCGTGAACGAATTGATCCCCTGAATCATCCGCTGGCCGACGACGATCAGCGGCAGGTCCAAATACCAGATGGTCAGCAGCGTCGAGCCGGCGATCGTCAGCGAGATCGGGAACCTGAGCAGCAGCATGACGACGAACGAGACGACCAGGATCAGAATGGCGACCGTCGTGCTCATGAGATGTTTTCCTCCTCAAGACCTTGATGGCGTCTGGTGTCGATCCCGAAAAACTGGAGCGCCGAATAGACGCAGATCATCACGCCTGTGATCGGCATGACGCCGTATACGACGCTGTTGGAGAACTTCGTCGCCGGCAGCGTGGAATCTTTCATCATCGCCGCGAAATCCCAGCCGTACACGATCAGATACATGCCGAAAGCAAAGGTGCAGACCCGGATCACTTTATCCCAAATCCGGTTGAACCGTTCGCCGAACAAGTTGGTGAAGGCGTCCATCGCCAGATGGATATGCTCCCGGAAGCCGATGGCGAATCCCATGAAAGCGAACCATACGAGCAGCAGCAGCGTAATTTCTTCAGACCACGGCGCGACATAGTTAAACAGCTTGCGGGTAAACACCTGGGCCGTCACGATGAGGACCATGGCGGTCAGCGCGATGAGGATGAATGCTTCGAGAGCGCTATCAATTTTCAAAGCCGCCTTCTTAAGCGTTTTCATAATGGCTTTCCCTCCTTAGGCTTCTCTCGGTTGTACTTAAGCACAAGGTTCATTGTAGCGGCTTGCAAGCGGAGCGATAACGGGAGTCATTTTAGAATTTTTTTTGCTTTTTTCAGGTTTTGATGAAGGAGATAGGGCAGCGTTGGCCGTCTGTTTGTCTGTACAGGAAGGGAATATGCGATCAAAAATAGAAGAATTATGCAAATGCTTGGGGCATACACATGATGACTTCCATGAAATGAGGTGACAAGACAGCGTGTTCCCAGCCCGCCCTCTTCCGATCTTCGTACAGCTGCTTGCTGGTATGTTCCTCATCGCCGTGCTGGCGATCGCCTTGACCAATCTGTTCAATTTTCGGGTAACGTCGGAGCTTGTTTTGAATCGTACGGCGGATTCCACCCAGGAATCGGTCGAACAGCTGTCGGCCAAAATCGACGTGCTGCTCAAGCAGTATGACCAGGCCTCGCAAATGATCGTGTTTGACGAGCGGGTGCAGCAGGCGCTGCGCCGCTCCGCCGGGGAAGGGCCGGCCGATCCGCTCGAGCTGCGCCGCTTCATGGCCACGAAGATAAGGCATATTTCTCCGGACATTCTCATTCATCTGTTCGATCGGGCCGGCAACGCCTACAGCTCGAACGAATCGCTGCAGTTTTTTTGGCGCAGCTACGACGAGATGAGCTCGGTCACCTGGTACGGCAAAATGGAGCGGATGGACGGCCACATGCTGTGGGTGTACGGGCCGGCCTGGCGCGACGGGGAGATTCCGGCCATTATCGGCGGAAGGAAGCTGAAGGACCCGACCCGGCTCGATACGCTCGGGGAGCAGTACGTGGTCGTGCCGGTGGAGAAGATCAACCGCATCATCGGGGAGATTGGCCATCGGGTGGAGCGCAAGGTGCAGGTGATGGACTCGTCGGGAAATATCGTCTATTCGACAGAGCCGCGGGAGATCGGCACGGCGGCGGACCAGGGATTGTTCGCGAAGTTCGGCGGCAGCGCCCAGCCGTTCTTCGAATGGACGACCCGCGAGGAGCAGCAGCGCATGTTCGTCGCCCATGCCATCTCGGAATACAGCGGCTGGACGACGATCGCTTACTTCAAGCCGGAGGCGGTATACAGCGACGCCAGCCGGTTGTGGCTGCACGTGCTGCTGACGATGGCGGCGGGCATCGCCATCGCTTTGGTGCTGGTGGCGTACTTTACCTGGACGCTGACCCAGCCGATTCGCGAACTGGCGGACGGACTAGACCGGATCGGGCGGGGAGGCATCCGAAAAATTCACAAGCCGTTCGCCAGCCGCGAAATTTCCCGTCTCTATGCGACCTATAATTCCATGGTTCAGCAGCTGGAGGAGGTGGTCGAACGGCTGTCGGAGCAGCAGATCAGCGCGCAGCGGGCCGAGCTCGTGGCGCTGAAAGCCCAGTTCAGGCCGCATTTTCTGTACAATTCGCTCAACTTGATCTACTGGACGATCGAGGACGGCCGGCCGGAGGAAGCCCAGGAGATGACGCTGGCTCTGAGTGAGCTGCTGCGCTACAGTGTGCGTCCGTCCGGCGAGCTGGTCGCCTTGGGCGAGGATTTGGCGCAGCTGGACAGATATTTGCTGCTGCAGCGCTGGCGCTACGGCAATCGGTTCACCATTAGCATCGAGGTGGAGGAAGGGCTTGAGCGCTGGCGGGTCATCCGCCTTATGCTGCAGCCGCTCGTCGAGAACGCGTTCCGCCACGGCCTGGAGCAGACGTCGGTGCCGGACTGGCACATTCGTCTGCGCATCCGCGCGGAGAACGGGACGATGCTCTGCACGGTCGAGGACAACGGCGTCGGTCTGACGCCGGAGGCGCTGCAGCAGCTCGAGGAGCGCATCCGCAGCGGCGCAGGGACGCTCGAGAACGGCGGCGGCATCGGTCTGTCCAATCTGCACAGGCAGATTCAGGCGTATTTCGGGCCATCCTACGGGCTGCGGCTGGCGCCCAGCCCGCTCGGCGGCCTGGCCGTGATCCTGACTATGCCGCTGTACGATGCGGAGCTGCCCTGGGCCCCGACAACGCAGCAAGGAGGGGATGATATTGCTTAAACATTTGGGCTGGCGGGTGGCGCTTGCATTATCTGTCCTGTCGCTCGCCTTGTATTCCTGTTCGCCGGACATTTCGCTCATCCGCGTCGCGCCGCCGAAGCAGCGTGCTGTTCTGAGCGTATGGCTGTGGCCCGGCAGCGGGCTGGAGACGATGATCAAGCAGTATGCGGAGGAGCAGAGCGGCGTCGATGTGGACATCGTGATTTCCCAATATGACGATGTGCTGCCTGGGCTGATGAGCTCGCTGGCCACAAGATCGAAAGCGCCGGATCTCGTGCTGCTGGACGCTTCACAGCTTGGCGAAATGAAGCGGTACCGCGAGCAATTTTACAATCTGTACGATTTCGGCGACGAGCGGACCCGTTTTCTGGAGTGGAAGTGGCGCCTTGCGGAAAATCGGGACGGCGCGTTTCTGTTCGCCATGCCTGCGGACATCGGACCGGTTGCCCTAGCGTACAGGCGGGATCTGTTCGAGGCGGCCGGCCTGCCTGCGGAGAGGGACGCGGTGTCGGAGGCGTTCCCGGATTGGGACGCGCTGGAATCGGCGGGGCTGCAGCTGAAGGAGAAGACGGGCGCAGCGCTTTTCGACAATATGAATAATGTATTCCAGAGCTACTTCAACCAATTCGACGGACAATACCTGGGTTCCCGGACCGGCCGCCTTTCCCCGCGGGTGAAGGAGGCATGGGACCGCGCCGTGCGCTTCCAGCAGCTCGGCCTGATCGCCGGACTGCCGTCCCAGACGACGGAATGGGCCGACGGGGCGGTGAACGGCCGCTTTGCCGCTGTGCTCGCTCCTTCGTGGCTGCACGGGATGCTCAAGAAGAACGCTCCCGCTACGAGGGGATTGTGGGATTTGGCCAAAGCGCCGGGACTGCCGTCCGGCTGGAAAGGGTCGTTCCTCGCGATTCCGAAGACGAGCGGGCAACCCCGCGAGGCCTATGCGCTGGCGAGTTGGCTGACGACGCCGCAGCGGCAGCTGGCTACGTTTCGCAGCAACGGCAATTTTCCTTCCACGCCGACAGTGTACTCGACCCGTGATTTTTTGGACGTGCGCGATCCGTTCTTCAACGATGCGCCGACAGGCCAGATTTACGCTTATGCGGCGCTGCGCCTTAACTACGCTTACGGCCATTCCGCCGACAGCTCCGTCGAGAGTCTGCTGCGCGAAGGGCTGAGGCGGGTCGAGAAGGGGGAAGCCCGCCCGGAACAAGCCTGGCGCGATGTGGAGAAGCGCATTCAACAGATCGACAAGGGAGAGTGAGTTCATGTTTACCGTGATGGTGGTCGACGATGAAGCGAATGTGCGCACCCCGATGAGCAGGGCGCTGGCGCAGTGTCAAGGAGTCGATTGCGTGCTGGAAGCCTCTGACGGACAAGAGGCGATCGCGCTGCTGGAGCAGAGGCAGGTCCATCTTGTCATTACCGATATCCGGATGCCGGCCGTAGGCGGCCTCCAGCTGGCGGAATACGTTCGCCGCCGCTCGCCGGAGACCGACGTGTACGTCCTGTCCGGCCATGCGGAGTTCGAGTATGCGACTGAGGCGATGCGGCACCAGGTCGCCGAATATTTGCTCAAGCCGATTTCCAAGCAAAAGCTGTATGAGCTGGTGCAAAAATCGCATGAGGCTTACCGCCGCAGAATAGGGCTGCAGCGGGTGAGCGACATCCGCAATCAGGCGCTGCTGGAGAAGCGCATTCACGACATGCTTCACGGAGTCCCTGTGCCGACATTCGACGAAGGGCTGATTCCGGAGCATAAGCGCATCTGGCTCGTTTCCTTTTCCACGAAGGATTTGCAATCGCTCGGGGACCCCTCCGTCCGTTATTTCATTCGGGAGAGCGCCCGCGAGTCGTTCCGGACGCTCGGCACGCCGGCGGTCATCGTGGAGGACCGCTTGATCTGCATCGTTCTGTTCGCGAAGGAGCTGGCGGACGAAGCGTGGGAGCGGCATATTCGCGAAACGTCCGAGTGGATGGCGGAGAAGCTGCGCATCGAGGTCAAGATCGGCCGCGGCGGCTGCACGGCGGAGATCGGCGACCTGAGCTTCATGTATATGCGCAGCATGCGGTCGCTGGGCTTCACCGAACTGTCGAAGCGCCAGGCCGAAGAGCGCCTGGCGCCGATCGTGCGCCAACTGCTTGCCTATATTCGCAAGGAGTACGCCGGAAGCGCGTCGCTGACGGAGTTTGCCCGCAAGTTCCAGGTGAACGCCAACTACTTGAGCAATCTGTTTCACCAGGAGACGGGGATGACGTATACCAACTATCTGGTCCAGTACCGCCTGACCGAGGCCAAACGGCTGCTGCGCGAAACGGGGCTGAAAATATACGAGGTCAGCGAGCGGGTAGGGTATAAGGAACCGGCCTATTTCAGCCGCATCTTCAAAACGTTCGAAGGGATGTCCCCGGGCGATTACCGGTCTTCCGCAAACAACGAACTAACATAAGTGCAAGAAATCGAAGATCGGTTATCTATACGCCGGCGCTGCATCACACCTATACTAAGTTTGAAAGGGCTTCCGGCGCCGGCGGGGACGCTTCGCGCCGGGAGCGAAATACGATAAAGGAGCGATACCGATGTCAAGGGTGCTTAAGCGTAACGGTTGGATTTCGCTTGCCGTTTCCTCCGTGCTGCTGCTTAGCGCATGCAGCGGCGGCGGCGGGGCGAGCGAAGTTTCGGGCAGCGGACAAGGGGGCAGCGGAGAGAAAAAGGTACAGCTGCAGATGTGGTTTTGGCAAGGCGCAACGTTCGAGAAAATCATCCCCGAATTTAACAAGTCGCATCCGAATATCGAGATTGTGCCGCAAATCTACAAATGGGAGGACGCGCACAAGAAGCTGCTGACGGCTATGTCCGCGGGCTCCGGCGCTCCTGATATCGCGATGGTCGACATTTCCCAGCTGGACCAATTCCTGAAATATCCCGACAAATTCTACGATCTGAACGAATTCGGCGCGAAGGAGCTGGCCGGCGATTACCTGGAATGGAAATGGAATCAATCCGTAGTTGACGGCAAGCAGCTCGGTCTGCCGACCGATATCGGCCCGATGGTGCTGTATTACCGCCAGGACCTGTTCCAGCAGGCCGGGCTGCCTTACGAGCCGGACGACGTCAGCGCGAAGATCAAGACGTGGGACGATTTCCTTGAGGCGGGCAAGGTGCTGAAGGAGAAGACGGGCGCCGATATTTTGTCCAACCCGTACGAGCTGTACGGCGCTATCCGCGATCAGGGCGACCAGCTCTACTTCGACAATGAAGACAATCTGATTATCGATTCGAATCCGCAAATCAAGCGCGCGCTCGAATATTACAAGAAGGCGCGGGAAATGGGCATCGCCGGCGCTTACGACCAGAAGAACGCGCTGCAGGAATACTCGGCGGCGCTCAACTCGGGCAAGATCGCCACTTACATTTCGGCGGCCTGGGGACGCGGCCATGTCGAGACGCGGGCACCGGACACGAAGGGCAAATGGCGGGCGGCCAAAGTGCCGGAGGGCACCGGCAATATGGGCGGCTCCTTCCTGCTGATCCCCAAACAAAGCAAACACGCAAAGGAAGCCTACGAGGCGATCAGCTGGCTGCTGGCTCCCGAGCAGCAGCTGGAAGTATTCAAGCTGTCCGGGAACTTCCCGTCCACGCCTTCGGTATACGGGGATAAGGCGTTCACGGAGCAGGGATACGAGTTCTGGGGCAATCAGAAGCTGGGCGTGCTGTTCTCCGAGGTCGCCAAGGACGTGAAGGTGCAGCGCAAGGGTCCCGATTACCAGACGGTGGAGACGATCATCAGCGACGGCATGCAGGCGGTGGCCGTGGACAAGAACAAGGACCCGGAGAAAGAGTTCTGGGATCTCGTGGAGAAAGCGAAGGCCAAGCTGAAGAACAAGTAGCTCTTAAGGGAGGGAGAAGCGGCCGGTATCCGTACCGCTTCTCTTTATCCCGTTAGCTCGCACCGCATACGCCGCACTGCGGGCGCGTTGGGTAAGCGCGAAGCGGCCAAGCCGTTATTTTTGCTCGAAGGGCGTGAGAGACGTTGAAGGGGTTTAAGGCATACGCAGCGCCATATTTGATGATATCGCCGTTTTATATTTTATTTCTCATCTTCGGACTGTTCCCGATCCTGTTCTCGCTGTACCTGGCGTTTCACGCATGGGACGGTCTCGGCGACATGGAATTTGTCGGACTGCGAAATTTCCGCAATTTGCTGACGGACGACCCGGATTTCTGGATATCGGTCGGCAATACGTTTGCCATATGGTTTTTGTCGACGCTGCCGCAGCTGTTTTTGGCGCTCGTCGTCGCGTTTTTGCTGAATGCCGCTTTTATGAAATTCAAAAATGTGTACAGGGCGATATACTTTCTGCCGAACATTACGTCCATCGTCGCGGTGGCCATTATTTTCGGTTCGTTCTTCGGCAGCCAGTTCGGCCTGATCAACGGCGTGCTGGGCGCGCTCGGCCTGCCGCGGATCGAGTGGCTGACCGACGGCTTCTGGGTCAAGGCCGCTGTATCGCTGATGGTCATCTGGCGCTGGACCGGGTATAACGCGATCATTTATTTGGCGGGGCTGCAGGGCATTCCGAACGACCTGTACGAGGCGGCGACGATCGACGGGGCGAGCCGGATGCAGCAGTTTTTCAGCATTACGCTGCCGCTCTTGCGGCCGATTATTTTGTTCACGGTCATTTTGTCGACGATCGGTGGCATGCAGCTGTTCACGGAGCCGATGATTTTGCTCGGCAACGGCGGCGGAGCGACCAAGGGAGGGCTGACGCTCGTGCTTTATTTGTATAATCAGGCATTCATCAACCAATTGTTCGGCTATGCGTCCGCCATCGCCTGGGTGCTGTTCCTGCTCATCGGGCTGTTCTCCTTCCTGAACTGGAAGTTCGTATCGCGAGGGGAGGGAGTATGATGCGCCCGGAATCCGGCAAGCTATCGGCCCGTCCGGCAGCGGCCTGGACGGCGACCGGCCGCTCCGGCAGCAGGATCGGTTCCGCGCTGGCTCACATCGGCATGACGGTCGGCGCTGTTTTGTCGCTGTTTCCTTTCTATTGGCTGTTCGTGATGTCGACGGCGACGACGGCGGACATGTTCCGCTTTCCGCCGCGGCTCGTGCCCGGCGACCAGCTCTGGGTGAACATCGGGAAGGTGCTGGACAACGTCGGCTTCTTCCAGTCGTTCGCCAACAGCCTGATTGTGGCGGGGCTGCATACGGCGATCGTGCTGTTCTTCTGCTCGCTGGCGGGCTTCGCCTTCGCGAAGTTCAGCTTTCCCGCCAAACATTTTCTGTTCTTCTTCCTGCTGGCGACGATGATGGTTCCGCAGCAGCTCGGCCTCATCCCGCAGTTTATTCTGATGCAGAAGCTGGGCTGGATCAACGAGCTGAAGGCGCTGATCATTCCCGGCGCAGCCAATGCGTTTGGGATTTTTTGGATGAGACAATACTCCCAGACGGTCATCCACGACGAATTGATCAACGCCGGCCGGATCGACGGCTGCAATTCGTTTGATCTGTACTGGCGCGTATCGCTGCCGATTTTGCGCCCGGCGCTGGCGACGCTCGGCATCATCACGTTCCTGCAGTCGTGGAACGATTATTTGTGGCCGCTCGTCGTCATTTCGGTGCAGCAGAAGTTCACGCTGCAGATGCTGATCGCCTCCATGAACGGCGTGTACAGCACCGACTATTCGATGGTTATGGCCGCTACGCTGATGGCCACGGTGCCGCTGATCGTCGTGTTCGCGATGTTCAGCCGCCAGTTCATCGCCGGCCTGATGCAGGGTTCGGTGAAGGATTGACGGGCAGCGGCGAGGCCACGCCATCATGCGGCGAAATGTCCCGCCGCCCGCCGCGCCTGCTCCCCGCTTTCGACGGCACAGCGGCAGCAGGCCGCGCTCCTGGTGGACACGCCGCAGCGGGCGTGATAATATGGCTTTGACCGGCATCTTCTGTTGCAGAAGATGCTTTTCTATGGAATCCGGGCCGGGTGGACTTCCTTCGGGGGACTTCCCCGGATTCGGACCAGGGAGGCGCTTATCCATGAACAACGCCGATCGAACCAGGCGTTCGGTCCGCAAGCTTGTCGTCGCGGGAACCGGAAGCGGGGCCGGCAAGACGACCGTGACGCTCGGGCTGATGGCCGCGCTGCGCTCGCGCGGCCTTCGCGTCCAAGGCTTCAAATGCGGGCCGGATTATATCGATCCGTCTTATCATACGGCGGTTACAGGCCGCCCTTCGCGCAATCTCGACAGCTGGATGCTGCCCCGCGACGCCGTGAAGGAAATTTTCGCCCGCGCTGCAGGCGATGCCGACATCTCCGTCATCGAAGGCGTGATGGGCTTCTATGACGGCAAGGACTCGGCCGCAAACGAAGGCAGCACCGCGGATATCGGCATGCTGCTGGACTCGCCGGTGCTGCTCGTCGTCGATTGCCGCAGCGTCGCCCGCAGCGCTGCCGCCATCGTCAAAGGGTTCCAGCTGCTGGAGCCGCGGGCGAACATCGCCGCCGTCTTCGCCAACCGGGTCGGCAGCGAAGGCCATTACCGCATGGTGCGGGAGGCGATTGAGCAGGAATGCGGCATCCCTGTCGTCGGCTGGCTGAAGCGGGAGGACGGCATCCGGGTGCCGGAGCGGCATCTCGGACTCGTTCCGTCGATCGAGCGGGGCGACCTGAACGGCTTCTTCGCGGAGCTGGCGCGGCTTATTGCGCAGACGACGGACCTGGACCGGCTGCTTGCGCTGTCCGAGTCCGCGCCGGTGCGGCCCGCTGCTTCGCTGTTTGCGCCGAAAGCGCCGCGGCGGAGCGCGACGATTGCGGTTGCCCGGGACGCCGCGTTCAACTTTTATTACCCGGAAAATCTGGAGCTGCTCGAGGCGTACGGAGCGCGGCTGGTGTTCTTCTCGCCGCTCGGAGGGGAGCCGCTGCCGCAGCAGGCGGACGGCGTGTACATCGGCGGCGGCTTCCCCGAGGAATTCGCCGGCCGGCTGAGCGAAGCCGAAGCCTTCATGGCCTCGATGCGCTCAGCCGCCATGAGTGGCATGCCGGTGCTGGCCGAATGCGGCGGCTTCATGGCATTAACCGAGGCGATCGTCGACAGGGAGGGCCGCCGCTTCCCGATGGCCGGGCTCATTCCCGGGCATGTCGTCATGCAGCCGCGGCTGGCGGCGCTCGGCTACCGCGAAATCGCCGGGGCCGCCGGCAATTATTTGCTGCCTCCCGGCTGCCGCGCCCGCGGTCACGAGTTCCATTATTCGAAGTATGTTCCGGGCGAGCGAGCCTTGCCTTACGCGTACGAGACGACGGGACGCGGCGGCGTTCAGCCGGAGGGCTGCCTGCTTCATAATGTGGTGGCAGGCTACACGCATCTTCATTTTGGCTCCTGCCCGGAGCTGGTCGAGCGCTGGCTCGACCGTTGCCTGGCGTTTCGCTAGCGGCAGGCGTGGACGCTGGCGGATGCACGCAGGCGGCGTGCCGGGGAAGCCGGCAGCAGCAAGCGGCGGCCGCGGTTCGCGCAGCGCAAGCCGGGCGGCCTATCGCTCTCGCGTTGGCGTCTATGGTCGTTATCCCGTCGGATCAGAAGGGTGCACGGACGGGGGGAAGACGGCTGGCGCGAAAGAGGCCTGCATCTGGACGCGAGCGAGCACGCTGCCCGACGAAGCGGGCCAGGAGGGCCGGTTCGCTGGCATCTGCCGCCAGAACTTTGCCGCTTTGCCAAAACATTTCTGGAATCGGCATCCGGTGTCAAGGCACGCTCCTTCGCTCCTTATTTGGCCTAAGCGGACAGGGGCAGGGCGTTATCTCGCTATCCTGTTTTTTCTTAGCACCGCAGCCGCCGTAAGGATGAGAACCGGCAGCACGTAGGCGAAAGCCTTCCATAATGGTTCGATGACCGTAATGGCGCTGACCCATCGGGCTTGACCCAGAGAGATTTGGATCAAAGAAAATAAAAAGCCGATGAGTGCGAGCGGAAAAATCAGAATACGATTGTCCGGCAATCTGAACAGATGGGTGATCGTGATATTCAGAATGTATAAGGAGATCACATCTTTCATGTAGGAAGTGATGATCAGCGAGTAGCCCATGAGCGACTCGATTCCTTGAATCGACCCGATTGTGCGGGCCACCTCAAACATCGGGTAAGTCCGATCGCCGGCAATCGGCCCGAACGTCAGGAGTGTGCTGAGCGTGACCGCAATGATGGTCACATGCTCGGCGACCAGAGAAAGGAACATCCCCTTCGTCAAAAGGCGAGTTTCGTCCCGGCGCACGTAAGGCAGCAGCAACGCAAAAAGAATCAGCTCGGTAATCGGAACCCCGAAGAAAAAATAGGAGCCCATCAGAACCGGTTTGAACCCGTCCGGCAGTACGGGACGCAGACCGTCAAACTCGTAATTCGCGCTCCCGATAACGACAATGACCATAATAAAGAAGACGACGCTCATGATGATGACGCCAAACATCCGGGCGAACTTTTCGATACCGGAACGAGCCGTCAGCGCAACAACGAAAAACATCAGCAGATTAAAAATATACAGCGGCGTTTGCCGCATCATCGAAGTGGTCATAAACAAGCCGACATCCAATACGATGCCGGATGTACTGTACAGCTGTACGAATATAAAGGGAATGGCCAAAATCAGTGTGACCCATTTCCCGAGCAATTGCCGGCTGTATTCGATCAGGTTCAAATGCGGAAATTTCCGGTATAAAAACAGCACGCAGGCCAAAAGCACCGCTCCGCCTGCGAGGGAAATCAAAAGGGACAGCCACGCTCCGTTCCGGGCAAATCCGATTAACGGCCCCGGCGAGGTAAGGGCAGCAGACCCTGTCGTAAAAGTAAAAAACAAAGCGATCATTTGGCCCGCACTGATGGGTTATTGATTTTTCACGAAATGCACCTCATATACCCTGTACTTATCCATCAAGAGGAGACTTTCAGAAATTCCTTGATCTGGCCGGCCGGCCTTCCGAACACGGTTTCGAAGAGTGTATGTACGAACGGCCATTCCAGATCGAATACAAGCATCGCGCTCTGATACAACGAAACCATCATCAAAAGGGTGTAAACGAGCACGGTTCTGCCTTTCCGTTCCTTCAATTTCGGAATATCATGAGCCAGAATGGCAGCATATATGATCAGCAGGGTCACAACGAACGCCATCCTCTGCTTAACCCCTCCTCTTCCTCGTTCATCATGCCGCGGCCTGCGAATCGATATTTATCGTTATTTGCTGAGCATCGGTTTTCCTCTTGTCGTTCCGCTGCTGATCATGCGGATTTTCACATGGAAATCAAACTCGCTGTCGACAAAACGCCGCTCCCAGCTGTTCTTCCACCGTTTCCATAAAGCCGGATCTTTTGCATACAGTTTGTTCCCCAGGTCGAGCCCGTCAAACTTTTCCTTTTTGAGCTGGGCGACCGTTTTTTGCAACTCCTTTTCCAGGAACTGCTCGAAATGCTTTGCGAATTTTTTCTCCTTCTCCGGATCGTCTGTCCTGGAGCAGCTGAGCTCCTGCAGAGCGATGTCCATTTTGGTTAATACGCTGACCTTCAACGCATCGCCTTTGATCACAGGCGTTAATGTCGATGTGGAGGAGATGACTTCAACCACCTCCATTTTGTCGGGCTGCGTTGGGCAGGGAACCTGGATCATCCCGTTGTCGAATTCATCCCGGATCATTTTCAATCGATCAACATGCTCGCTGCTTAAGCTGCCGACCAGTTTGCCGGCCTTCAACAGGGCTAACCCGGCTACGCTCGCGGAGGTTTCCGCATCCTTCCGGGCGATGAAAGCATAAGGGAGCATCGTGTTGCCTAATTCGCTTCTTGCCTGCTTGGCCAGCTTCAGCAGGTTGATTTCCAGTGTTCGTTGCGAGTACCTATTCGCCGCCCGTTCATTTTGCAGCAGCTGCTGTCCTGTCGTTAATTCCATCAGCGGTTGTTGATCCAGGCAGTCGGCGGCTTTCCCTTTGGCGATCATCACAGACGATGTAATTCGGGGTTCATGATCCCGATAAAAAAATTCGAGGATTTCTCCCACCCCTTTTTCTCTCGCCAGCTTCTCGCCGATCAGAATGGTGCGCAGATGGCCCCAATGGGCTTTGCGGCCGAGATGAATAGGAATTTTCCGCACGGCTTCGGACACGGTGTTTTCAACAATAGGGATATTGACGTAGCTTTTTTGCCCGCATTGGTTGCTTTGGGCACCGCCTGGGGCCGGTTTGTATATCTGCGCTGTTAACTGCAGCTTGTCGTCTTCCGTTTCATCCAGGGCGATCCCCATCACAAACGACCTCTCGTGCAATTCCAAACTATCCCAACAGCCGGTCAACAGGAATAGGGGCAAGGAACAGAAGGCTATCCAGATCTGTTTTTTCAATGTCATCATTCTTTCCCGGCGAGCCGCCTTAACTGATTTGTCCGCTTGCGCACAGAAGGATATCGGAGAGATTGAAACAACGTTTTCAGCGGAGCTCGAACGATCACGTCCCGCCACTGCTTCGGTCTGAACGGACCGACAGGGGATAAATAAGGTTGTCCCAATACCCGCAAATTGATCAAATGCAGCCAGATCAAGATCAAGGCGATCATTAAACCGTATCCCCCCAATAGTGCCGCCGACAGCATCAGCGGAAATCGCAAAACGCGCAGCGCAATGGCAAAATTGTACTGCGGCAAAGAAAAGGAGGCGATGCCGGTCAAGGCCACGATAATAATCATCATCGGCGAAGCGATGCCTGCGCGCATGGCCGATTCCCCTATGACCAACGCTCCGACGATGCTGACGGCACCGCCGACGGGGCGCGGCAGCCGAATCCCGGCTTCCCGCAGCAGCTCGAAGAAAAATTCCATGACGACTGCTTCGATGATCGCCGGGAAAGGAATTCCTTCCCGGGTGTCGATAATGGTCAGCAGCAAGATGGTTGGAATCAACTCCGGGTGAAAGGTGGATAAAGCAATGTAAATACTGGGCAGCAATAAGGCTATCAGACAAGCGATGATTCTCAGAAAACGGATAAGGCTCGAATAGACGGTTCGCTGGTAGTAATCTTCGCTCGATTGCAAAAACTCAACGAATAAACCGGGACAGATCATGATCGATCCGCTCCCGTCTGCCAGCACGATAATTTTGCCGTCCAACAGGGCGGCGACAGCCGTATCGGGGCGTTCGGTGTACCGGAACTGAGGGAAAGGAGAGTAGGTGGAGTCCTCAATCAACTCCTCAATATAGGACGTCTCCAGGATTTCCCCTTCCTCCAGCTTGCCGATGCGCCTTTGAAATTCCGCGAGCATATCGGTGTTGACGATTCCGTCCAAATAACCGTATGCAACCTTGGTGTTCGTCTCTCCCTTAATCGAGAACGTTACAATTTTAAACCGGGGCGATTTCAAGCGTGACCGAAGCATCCCGATGTTTTTGTCCAAATGTTCAACGGTTCCTTCGCGCGGTCCTTTGACAACCGGTTCCGAAACCGCTTCCGTCACCTGTCTTGTTTCAAGGCGAGCCGCTTTATAGCTGAGCGCTTTGTCCCAGTGGTTGAAAAAAATAAGGAGATGACCGTCCGCTACGTTGTCAACGACTTGTTCAAAATTGTCGACAAGCTGGTGGGATTGCGCAGAGACGCCGTTGTGCTCGAAAAAGGCCATCACGGACTCTGGCGAAATCGTCGTCCCCGGTCCCACTTCGTGCGTGACCAGGTCTTGCAGCGATTTTTTCATGTAATTGAATTCTTTTTGCTGTACGAGCGTCTCGAAATAGACGGAGAATGCGGTATGCTCCAGATCCGGGCCGTATCGCCAAGGAAGGATGGTCAAGTCATCGCAGGCGGAATAAATCGACTCGATCCGGCGCAGGTTTTCCGTTAAGCTTGAAGAGATCGGATCAGGCTGTTTGGAACTGCGAGCAAGCTCGTTGCCTGGCGGTTTGATGGATGTCAAGGCAATTCCTTCCCTTTCCTTGTTGCTTCTATCCATTATTTCCAGGGAGGATTAAAATATAACTGTAGCGAACTGTAGCGATGTATATGGAGCTGGGTTGCGAAGAAAGGCATGAACGCCTTCCTTCACGCGCTTTGCCATCCGCTTCTTCGGCTCCGGGCTGTCATCATCGGTCTTCAAGCATCACTTTCCCGTCGGAAATCGTAAACGTGCGGTCACATAACAGCTGAATATCTTCCTTGTTGTGCGATGTCATTACGATTAATTTATGCTCTGCTTTCACAACGAGTAGTAGAGCGATGGCAATATTGACCATCACATTGAGCAGCGTCATGGCAGGACTACTGAACTGAGGCAGGATATAAAAAAACGAAGAGCTCTGGTAGTGGCTGATCATCGCTAAAAAGATGGAAATGCCCCCCATGATCATATAAACGCTTGATTTCGTCAGCTTCAGCAATAGACAGATTTGAACGAGAACGATGATGATAAAAATACGTTCCTTTTCATTCGTTTATTCATAACAATCTCTCGATCTAAAAAAGATGACACCTATGAGTACCAGGTTCACGAATATCCATCCTCCAATGACGACAAATACATCTTCCCAAGTGATGATCGTCGTTAACGCACTGACCGCCCTAGGCTGAAGAATCATTCGGATGTTATAGGCAAAAAGGGCTGGAAATGAATCGAAAATAAAGTGAATGCCGTATAGCACAATGACCGGAATTAATAGCGCAGCATATTTGTTGGAAAAATGAAACAACATATTGATGCAAAGTGAAAACACAACAAATAATGACATGGCGAGAGCGTTCAAAAACGTATAGATTTGAACCATGTACATAGGATGTGATGAAAACGCTTGATATACAAAGCTTCCTTCATGCGGAACTAATCTATAGTAATACTCTGTCATAACCGTTGTATCAGGAAATAACATATAGGTCATCAAAATATTCATTTCTAAAATGACCAGCACGAAGCCAAACGATAGCAAGCCCGTTGATAAAAACTTCGAGAGCAAATACGTTTTTTTATCTTTTCGGATGATTTGATACATATACATTGAGGTCTGTTTATCCTGATAATAGACGCCTATGACGAGCGATTCCTGTCGTCATCGGTCGTCACCTGCGGTATTGAAATTTTGTCGGCGTATACCGCCAAATTTTCAAGATAGACTAAACCCGTAAGCAATGCGGCAAGAATCCAGAACATCATATTGTATAAGTTATTTCCCAGCTTACGGAATTCATTAACATCCAAAACTGAAACGGATTTTGCCCGATTGTCTTTGCCGAATCGATATCTTTGGAAAAGTGCAACGATACTGTAATCGGATCGATGATTGCAATCGCAAGCAGCAGTATAACTACGGCTATAACTTGTCTGCTTGTTAGTAGTCTCATCAGGTCAATTTTAAAATAATTCACAAACGATCCTCCCTATGTTTTCGCTTCGCCGTTCTATAAAATGCGCTCCTTCGAGTTTGATCCATTATTTAACTTAAAATGTAGTTTTCGGAGCGAACTACATTCTGAAAATATATGAATTTTCTTCCTGTGTCAATATAAGGCTCCTTGAATCCGCACGAACGAAGCTTTGGCTCACCGCGGCAATTACGCGGCCCGCGCGATTGTCAAGCTTGCTTTGGCAGAAGCGAAACGAGGCTGCCCCTTGCGCAGTTGGACCTGCATGGGGACAGCCTCGTCATTTGCCTGTTATAACGCAATCGCGATGCGATGCTCGCCGCCGTCGTCGCGCAGCTCGATGAACGTGTCCGGACCGGCTTGCAGCAGCTTGGCTCCGTCTGTCGCTTCGGGAATTCTGCTGAAGGTAAGCCGGTAAGTCGTATTGCCGTACCGGTAAACCGCCTCGAAGCCGGGCCAATCGGAAGGGACGCACGGAGCGAGATATAGCCGGTTACCGCGCTTTTGCAGCCCGAGCAGCCACTCGATGCCGCTTTGGTACATCCAGCCGGCAGCTCCGGTATACCATGTCCACCCGGCATGGCCGCGGTGAGGCTCCGAGGAATACACATCCGCAGCCATCACATAAGGCTCTCCGACATATTGCCGCACTTCCTGGTCCGTTCGCGTATGGGTAATCGGGTTCAGCCGGTGGAACAGCTCGAACGCTTTGTCGCCTTGTCCGAGCTTGCACCAGGCCACGATGCTCCAGATGACCCCGTGCGTATACTGCGCGCCGTTCTCCCGGATGCCCGGCGGATATCCTTGAATATATCCGGGGCTCGGGTCGCTGCGGTCGAACGCCGGCGTCAGCAGCTTGGCGATCGACAGCTCGCGGTCCACCAGCTCGCGGTCGAACGACTGCATCGCCCGCAGGGCGCGCTCCTTCGGCGCGGCCCCGGAGATGACCGACCACGACTGGGCGATCGCGTCGATGCGGCATTCTTCGTTGTGGATGGAGCCGAGCCATGTGCCGGCATCCGTATAGGCCCGGCGGTACCATTCGCCATCCCAGGCATGCTCCTGGACGGCCTCGGCCAGCCGCTCCCGCATCTGCCGGTATCGCGCTGCCCTCGCGGCGTCGCCCCGCTCGCTGCAGATCGGCTCGAAGCGCCGCATCACCTCGCACAGGAACCAGGCCAGCCAGACGCTCTCGCCGTGCCCTTCGGCGCCGACCAGGTTCATGCCGTCGTTCCAGTCGCCGACGCCGATCAGCGGCAGGCCGTGCTCGCCGATCCGCTCAAGCGCCTTGTCGATGGCGCGCACGCAGTGCTCGTAGACGCTGCCGCTGCGGCCGGAGCGCACCGTCGCTTCGTAGCGCTCGTGCTCGCCTTCCTTCAGCGGCTCGCTGGTCAAATAAGGAGCTTCCTCCGCGAACAAGGCGTCGTCTCCCGTATGCTCCGCATAGCGGGCGGCGGCGTAGGGCAGCCACAGCAGATCGTCGGAGAAAAGCGTCCTGATGCCGCGATCCGTCTCCTCGTGCCACCAATGCTGCACGTCGCCTTCTTCGTATTGATGCGCGGCGTGAATGAGAATCTGCTTCCTGGCCAGCTCCGGCGCCGCGTGCAGCATGGCCAGCGCATCCTGCAGCTGATCGCGGAAGCCGTAGGCGCCTCCCGCCTGATAGAAGGCGGAGCGGGCCCACATCCGGCAAGCCAGCGTCTGGTACAGCAGCCAGCCGTTCAGCAGCAGGTTCGTCTCGACAGACGGCGTATCGACGGCGATCTGGCCCAGCGTCCGCTCCCAGAAGCGGGTCATTTCCAGCCACGCTTCGTCGCACCGGGCCGCGTCCCGGTAACGCCGCGCAAGGTCCGCCGCTGCGGAGCGGGATGAAGCGCAGCCGAGCAGGACGATGACCTCCGTCTCTTCGCCGGGCCGTAGGCTCAGCCTGCGCTGGACCGCGCCGCAGCTCGCGTAGTGCGCGCCCGTCCGCCCGGACAGGCGGCTGCGCTTCAGCGCCGCGGGGCGCTCCGGGCTGCCGTTGCGGCCGATAAATTCGGCCTGGTCCGACGTCCACGACACGCTGCCGGATGCGCCGTCCTGCTGCGGGAAGACGCCGAGGAACGCGGTCGCTTCCCGGAACGTCTCCTGATAGCGGTTCTGCGCGGTCAGCAGCGCTGCGGACTCGTCCCATTCGCTGACGATAAACGGCGCGTTCGCCTGCCGCTGCACGCCGATGACCCATTCGGCGTAATAAGTGACCGAAAGCGTCCGGCTCTCGGACGAGTTGTTTTGCAGGCGCAGCCGCATGATTTTCACCGGGTCCTCCAGCGGGACGAATACGGTCATCGTATGCCGGATGCCTCCGCGCTCGTGCTTGAACGAGGTAAAGCCGCGGCCGTGCGTGACCAGATAAGGCTCCGCATGCTTGCCGGCGCCGGGCGCGGCCGTCCATACCTCGCCCGACTCCTCGTCCCGCAAATAGGCCAGCTCGCCCGGGGGATCGAGCACCGGATCGTTCGACCACGGCGTCAGCTTGCACTCCCGGCTGTTTCTCCAGAACGTGTACCCTGTGCCGAGCTCGGTGACGAGCGTGCCGAAGCCGGGGTTGGCCAGAACGTTGCTCCAGGGGGCCGGCAAATGCTTGCCGTCCCGGACGGCGATGCGATAGCTTGCGCCGTCCGGCGAGAACCCGCCCCAGCCGTTATAGAACAGCGTGTCCTTGGCAGCGAGCGCCGGCTCCCGGGTCGGCCGCGGAACTGCCGCGGGTCGCGCGGCTTTAGCGTTCGCCGCAGCTTCCGGGGCGCCGGCCGCAGCCGCTTCGGGCGCTCTTAGCAGCGGCCCGGGCAGCGGCGGTCCGGCCATGCGCCGCGGCAGCCGCAGCTGGCCGGCAAGGCTGGGGCCGCCGGCGCGCAGCGTCACCCGCGCCGCGGCGACCAGCAGCGTCCGGTCGTCCGCGCTCAGCCGGTCGTCCGGGATGACATGAATATCGGCAGGCCCGGCGCCGAACCGGTCGACGCCATGCTCGACCGCTTGCCGGAGCGCATCCTGCAGCTCCTGCTGGTATCCGCCGTCCGATCGGCTGAGCACGACGAGATCGAATCGAAGGCCGAGCCTGCGCAAATATTCATGCCCGGTCAGCAGCTTGATCATGAACGGCATATGGCTGCGGTTGTCGATGTGCGCGAGGACGATCGGCCTGTCGCCCGATACGCCGAATGACCAGAGGCCGGACTGCCCCTTCGCGTTGCCGGCGATGTGCAGCCTGCGCTCATTGCGGAGCGGCGGCGTATACAGCACCTGGCCGGCGAGCCGCTGGAAAGCGGCCGCTTCCGCCGGAGCGAGCTGCAGATTGCGCAGCTCGATCTGGCTGCGGGTCCAGGCCATCTGGAAGCTCCGCTCCGCGGCTTGCGCGCCGGCCAGCCTGGCGGCGATGTTCACCGCGTCTTCCCGCGATTCGGCCGCCGACGTCACCGCATAGAGCGATACCTGCTCGCCGGGCTCCAGCTGAATTCGCCGCCGCATGACGAAGGCAGGGTCGGCGACGGAGCCGGTTTTGCCCTGCAGTCGCGCGCGGATTGCTTGCGGCTCGGCAAGCGTATGCCCGCGCCCGACGAAGGCGGCCCGGTCGGTCTCGAACTCCGCGGGGCCGAGGGCGTGATCTTCCGCGACCAGCAGGTGGGCGGCCCACAACTCCCGGTCCTTCGCTTCCCGTTTCCGCCGGCCGGCGACAAGGCAACCGCTCCCTTCGTCGTATGCGGTGCGGATGAACAGCTTGCTGAACGCCGGATGCGCCTCGTCGGCGATGGGGCTGGCGAGCGCCAGCTCGACGAAGGTCGTCACCTCGAGCACCTTCGGCTCGCCGCCCGTATTTTTCAGCGTGATCCGGCGCACCTCCGCGTCGGCTTCCGGGGAGACGCATATTTCCATGCGCGTTGCCACGGCGCCGTCCTTCCGTTCGAAAACCGCTTTGCCCTGCTCGAAGGCGATCCGCTGCTCCAGCGGCTCCGCCCGGCACGGATGGTATGCGGCGGACCAGAGCCGGTCGGCCAGCACGTCGCGAATATAGACGGCGCTTCCCCAGTTGTCCTTCACCGGCTCCTCCCGCCATCTGGAGACGAGCAGCCCTTCCCAGCCGGCATAGCCGCCGCCGCTGGCCGTGACCATCGTCAGGAAGCGCCCGTTGGACAGCAGGCACACCTCCGGCGTCGCGGTATGGGGGGAGGCGAACTCCCGCACCGCGACGGTGCCGCGCACGGCGGCGCCGTTGTCCGGGGCGGCGCGGTACATCGCCGGATGCTTGATCCATCGCGGCCGGCGGGGGATGCGCTCCTGCAGCAGAAGCTCGGCTGCCTGCACCTCCTTGTTGCGATGGAACCGGTCGTACATCGGGCGCGGCAGCAGCAGATTGGCGAGCGTCAGCAGGCTCATCCCCTGATGATGGGCCATGAAGCTGCGGACGACCATATGCCTGCGGCCTTTCGGCATGCGGCGCGGCGTGAAATCGATCGCCTCGTAATAGCCGTACCGGCCCCGCCCGCCCAGCCGTTCCATCTCCCTCAGCGCCATCAGGCCTTCCCGGAAGGCGTATGGCAGGGCCATGATCGTGGCGTAGGGCGCAAGCACGAGATCCTGCTCGAGCCCCCGCTTAAACCCGAGACCGGGCACGCCGAATGCCCGGTATTGGTAATTCATCTGGTAGTCGAATGCGAAATAGCCGGACTCGGAAATGCCGAACGGCACATCCCGTTGCCGCGCATATTCGATCTGCCGCTCGACGACGGCCCGATATGTGCTGTCCCACAGCGTGCGGCGGTACGTCTTCATAAGCAGCCACGGCATCAAATATTCGAACATCGTGCCGGACCAGGAGAGCAGCACCGGCCTTCTGCCGTTCTTGGTCAGCGTCCTTCCGAGCGCGTTCCAGTGCGATACCGACACTTGCCCCAGGGCGATGGCGACAAAGCTGGCCTGCCGCGCCTCGGAGGCGAGCAGATCGTAGAGCACCGCATCCTTCGCTCCCTGCCTCACATGGTAGCCGAGCGAGAGCAGGTTCGCCTTCGGATCGTACAGCGGCCGGAAGTCGGTCGCCCGGGCCAGCGCGTCGATGCGGGCGGCCAGCCTCGTGCCGCGGGCGATGAGATCGCGGGACAGGCCCGAACCGGACGCCGAGCCGAAACCGGATCTGGAGTCGGAACCCGTGCTGGAGTCGGAACCCGTGCTGGAGTCGGAACTCGTGCCCGTGCCGAAGCCGGAACCGAAACCGGACGCCGAGCCGAAGCCGGAACCCGAGCCGAAGCTGGAGCCGGACCCCAAGCCCGAGCCAGAACCCGAATCCGAGCCGGAGCCAGGACCGGACCCCGAGCCGAAGCCGGAACCCGTGCCGAGCTCATCGGCGAAAGCGACATCGAACGCCCGCTCAGTCTGTCGTGCGGGGGCGTGCGAACGGGGCCGCTCTCCGCTTCCGTCCCGGGCAGCCCGCACCCATTCGAGCAAGCCTTCCTTCACGGTCAGCAGGCAGGCGACCAGGTTGCCCGAGTCCACCGTAGACACGTAAACGGGCGGCAGCGGCTCCAGCGTTTCCGTATCGTACCAGTTGTAGAGATGGCCCTCCCATTTTTCCATCCGTTCGATCGTGTCCACCGTCCGCTCCAGCCGCTCGACCAGTTCGGCCGTATCGATGAAGCCGAAGTCTCTGGCAGCCAGGACGCACGTCAAGTACATCCCGATATTGGTCGGCGAGGTGCGGTGCGCGATACCCCTGTCAGGCTCGATCTGGACGTTGTCCGGCGGCAGCCAGTGGTCGCGGGGAGTCACGAAATCCTCGTAGAACGACCAGATGTCGCGCGCCAGCCGGAAAAGCTCCTCGCTTTCTTCCGGCGTCCATGTCTTCGGCTCGCGGACCGGCGCGCGATCGAGCCAGCGAACGAGAAGCGGCGCCGCGCTCCAGAGCGCGGCCATGAGGAGGCCGGTCGCGGCCACCGCGGCCCGGCCGCTCGTCACAGCGCCCAGCGCCATCAGGAAGGTAAAGGCGCTGCCGCCGTACAGGCCGGCGAGGGGAGGGGCGCCTTTGCGGGCGCTTAATCGCTCGACCTCGGCCTGATTCACCCATTCGAGCAGCTTGCGCTTCGATACGCTCAGACGGTACAGCGTGCGGCCGATGGCGTCCAGCAGCATCGCGCTTTGAAACGGGAGCGTGACGAACGCGACGATCGCTTGTCCGCCTGCGGCAAGCAGGCTTTCCGGCCGGCGGACGACGCCGCGGACGTTGGCAAGCTGGCGCAGGAGCGGCAGCAGCAGCGTCAGCAGCGCAACCCCGTACCAGCGCAGCGGGGAGCCGGGTAGCGCCGGCGCGGCCAGCAGCAAAATAGCGAGCAGCGCGGGCTGCAGCAGGCTGCGCCGCAGATTGTCCACGATCTGCCAGCGGGTGAGCAGGGTCAGATCGGTCGGCACGAGCTCATTGCGGCCGTCGCGGCAGCGGCGGGCGAGCCACGGCAGCAGCTGCCAGTCGCCGCGGGTCCAGCGGTGCAGCCGCTTCTGATGCGACAGGAACGTGGACGGGTGCTCGTCGATCAGCTCGATGTCCGACAAAAATCCGGCCCGCAAATAGCCGCCCTCCAGCAAATCGTGGCTGAGCACCCGATTTTCCGGGAACCGGTTGCCGAGCACGCGGCCGAACGTCTCCACGTCGAAGATGCCTTTTCCGGTAAAAATGCCTTGGCCCATCGCATCCTGATACGGGTCCGATACCGCGAAGGCGTAAGGGTCGAGGCCCGGCTCGGAGGCCCACAAGGCGGACAGCCTCGACCGCTGCGCGCTTTCGTACGTCATCCCGATGCGCGGCTGCAGCACGCCGTAGCCTTCGACGACCCGGGTGCCGCTGGCGTTCAGCCGCGGCCGGTTGTACGGGAGATGAATAGCGCCGATCATCCGATGGGCGCTTTCCAATGGCAGCTGCGTATCCGCATCCAGCGTAATGACATAGCGGATGCGTTCCAGAACCGAGGAATCGCCGACGACGGTGCTGTAGCTGGTGTCCCGACTGCCTTGCAGCAGCCGGACGAACTCGACCAGCTTGCCCCTTTTGCGCTCCCAGCCCATCCAGACGTTCTCGGACGGATTCCATCGCCTGCTGCGGTGAAACAGATGGAACGTGCTGAGCGGGCAATCCCGGTTCAGCCGTTCGATCTCGGCCTTGGCGGCGGCGAGCAGCGCCTCGTCCTCCGGCATCCGCTCCGCATCGGCATCGCGGTAATCGCTCAGGATGGCGAAATGGATATTGGGGTCGCGGTTCGCCAAATGGTGCAGCTCCAGCCGCTCGGCGGCGCTTTTCACCTCTTCGACGCGCGACCAGATGACCGGAATGACGACCATCGTGGCCGCTTCTTCGGGAACGCCCTTGGAAAAATCGTACCTCAGCAGCCGCGTGGGCCGCTTGGCCCGCTCCACCAGCCAATGCAGCGCGGTCACGCCCCATTCGCTGGCCGGTACCGCCAGTAGCAGCAGCGCGAGCGCCCAGCCTAGCGGAGTAACGGGGCCGTTCCCGACGCCCCACGCGGACAGGCCGGCGAGCGCCAACGCCGAGGCCAGCGTCAGCAGCTGAAAGTAAATGCCGGTCGCCCGCCGCTTGATTCCGGCTTCGGGCAGCATCCCGGCTTTGCCGCACTCTTTCAGCGCCCGATGAAGCGCCTTGAGCCCCTTTCCTTCGAGCAAATAATAGGCTGCGTACGCGTCCCGCGGCGGCACGGCGGAATCGCCCCCGCTCCGGCCGTCCTCGCCGCCCTGGCCGTCCCGGCCGCCAGCCTCGGCGAAGCGCGCATCGGCCAGCCGCACCGCTTGCGAGGCGACCAGCTTCTCGGGCACCTTCATCCGCCGGGCCAGCTTCTCCACCCGGCTGCGCAGCGTATGACGGCTGGCGGCATCGAGCCGCGGATAATCGCCCGCCTGCTCCTCGCGGAGCGCTTGCTCCACCGCGTTGATCCGCTCGAACAACTCGCTCCAGGAGAGGCGGGCCAGCTTGCGCAGGCTGCCGATCGCATTGCCTGCGCTGACCTGGTATTCGGCCTGCAGCTGGTAATCGTAGGAAAGAATCGAGTCCAGGCTTTCCGGCCCGTTGTCCAGCTTGCAGACGAGCCATTCGCCGAGATGGGCCGAATCCTCGGCGTGCTCCCGCAGATGCTTGACGAGGTGGACGATCATCGCTCCGGATAACGGCAACTCCACATGGGCGTCTTCCAGTGCCAGCTTCAGCCGCTCCGGGGTCAGCTCGGCTGTCGGAATGCCTGAGAGCACCCGCTCCACAAGGTCGCATACCGCGCGGCGTTCCTTCACCGGCTCCATGATTGCCGTCAGCCGGCGGATCAGCTCGATTTTCATAAACAAGGGAATATGCCACGATTCCGCAATGGTCAGCACCGCCACCTCCTGGTAGGCGGCGAGATAGATGGCGAACGTCTCCTCGTCCAGCACGCCGTCGGTTTGCTCCAAATACGACTTGCAGATCGACGAGATGCGAAGCTGCCCGTCCCTGCCGGTCGCGGGAAGTGCTTTCAGCCGCAGGTGGGCGATTTCCTCGCGGATGTCGAGCGCCTCGGTCTCGATAAATTCGGAATGATCGAGAAGCCATTCCTCAGCAGGCTGGGCGCAGATGCCGCGATGCTCGTTCAATTCTCTCACGAAGGAACGCAGCTGTGCGATCTCCGGCTCCACCCTGCTCCATAAAGCTGCCGGCGAAATTCGTTTTTCGCGCGGCTGATGCTCCAGCGCAAGCTTGTGCGCGGCTTCCCTCAGCTTGTCCTCGTTCCATCCCATCATAATTCCTCCAACGTTAAGAATGGCATGATGTCGCATTATTACCATTCCACGTTTTGGCGGATTTTATGACCGATCGCCAAAAGATCCGGTTTTTGCCCCCATTGGCTTGCGGGAAATCGGGGGGCCGATTTCGCTCAGCGGGGACTCATTTCCTGAATTTGCCGCGAACTGTATAGGAGGGCAGCAGGCATGCCCCGAGATTGCGAACAGGCCGGCGAAAGCGCTATGGCGAGATCGCTTGAATGCCGGGGCAGGACGCTTGCAAGCCAAGCCGCGTTCCGCTCGGGTCATCCGGAGCCCGAAGCGGTCGGCGGCAATCGGCTGGGGTCATGCGGGGCTCTCGACCGGCGGCGTTCCGCTTGGGCCATCCGGAGCCCGAAGCGGTCGGCGGCAATCGGCTGGGGTCATGCGGGGCTCTCGACCGGCGGCGTTCCGCTCGGGTCATCCGGAGCCCGAAGCGGTTGGCGGCAATCGGCTGGGGTCATGCGGGGCTCTCGATCGGCGGCGTTCCGCTCGGGTCATCCGGAGCCCGAAGCGGTCGGCGGCGTTCGGCTCGGATCATGCGGAGCACGCCACCGGCGGTCTGCACTCCCCCAGCGATTGCGGGGAGCGCGACGCCCGTCTGGGAGCGGCCAGGCCTGCCTTTCGCCAAGCTTCAACATTTTTACCGCAAAGGAGAGAAATCGTGAACAGCAACAAGCGCAATTTTTTCCGGCCCGGCCGCTGGGCCAAAGCCGTCATTCTCGGATGTTTTCTTGCCGGCCAGGCGCTTGCGCCTTCCGGGCCATACGGAACGGCCGAAGCCGCAGAGCGGCCTGTCGTCGGCACGTGGATGTGGAACCCGTACGTGATTGGCGAAGATCCGGAGGGGACGCTGCAGGCTCTGTCCGAACGAGGCGTCAATCTCGTGTATTTGTGCATCGACCGCGATTATCCGCAAGCCTATTACAGCCGTTTTATTCGCGAGGCCGGGGCGCTCGGCATCGAGGTGCAGGCGCTCGGAGGCGCGCCGAATTGGGTGCTGCCGGAGCATAACGGCAAGCTGTACGATTTTATTTATTGGGTGACGGGCTACAATAGCCAGGTCGCGCCGGAAGAACGGTTTGCCGGAATCCATCTGGACGTCGAGCCTTATGTTCTTCCCGAATGGTCTTCCGACTCCGATCGGATTATCGGACTGTGGATGGATACGGTCAGCGGCTTCGCCCAAGAGGTCAGGTCGACCGGCGCACTCAAAGTCGGCATCGATATGCCGGTATGGCTGGAGCATTTTAGCGTCCGGGACGGGTACGGCGGCCGGACGACGTTGTCGGACTGGCTGATCCGCCGGGTGGACGAGGTGACGTTGATGGCCTACCGCACCAGCGCGAAGGACGTGGCGGATTCCGTCCGGACCGAGTTGGACGAAGCCGACCGGGCAGGGGTGCCGGTCATCATTGGTGTCGATACGGCGGACACCGGCCAGCTGCAGGAAAGCTATTATTATCACGGCACAACACGAATGAACGGCGATCTTGCCCGCGTCGCCGAAACGTACGGCTCGCGCCCGTCCTACCGCGGCTACAGCGTGCATGAGTGGGACAGCTGGATCAGGCTCGGCCCGGGAAGCTGACCTTCTCCGCGGCTGCGCTGCCGGGAGCATCGCCAGTCTCTAGAGGCGCAACCGGCCGGGGCCTTAAACCATGGCGCATATTGCCGGGATCGGCGCTTGTGTGCCTTGTTTGCAGAAAATCAACTTCGCATAAAATGATAAAAGCGGAGCGCGGCTTTCTGTAACCGGAAAATGGCCCCCGAGAGCGCAGCCGCTCGTCTTAGGTTACAAAGGGGATATTGACAGCAAACCTGGTTTCAGTTAAATGTAACTAGTTACATCAAGAATCTCGACAAAGGAGATCTCCGGTCAGTTTGCCCGGCGAAGCAATCAGGACAAAAATCAATCCCGGTCAGAGAGTAGCTGTGGCTGTAGGCAGCAGAGGCATTGCCAATATTAAAGAAATTGTCGCTTGCGTAGTGTCCGAGGTAAAGAAGCTGGGCGGCGAGCCTTTTATCGTTCCAGCCATGGGCAGTCATGGCGGCGCTACCGATGAGGGCCAGGCTGAGGTTTTAGCCCATTATGGCATTACAGAGAGCGCAGTAGGGGCGCCGATCGTTTCTTCTATGGAAACTGTGCAAGTGGGGCGAACCCCCGGCGGCATTCCGCTATTTTTTGATAAAAATGCATTTATGGCCGATGCGGTAGTATTAGTCGCCAGAGTGAAGCCGCATACGGATTTCAAAGGGCCTGTTGAAAGCGGATTGCTCAAAATGATGGCGATTGGTCTGGGCAAGCATAAAGGGGCAGAGACGCTTCATTCGCAGGGCTTTGAAGTATTCGATATCTTGATTCCTGAAGCGGGACAAATGATTGCTCGCAACACACCGGTAAAATTAGGGGTAGCGATCATTGAAAATGCATACGAGGAAACCGCGCAAATTCATGTTGTTCCGGTAGAGCAATTCTACGAGAAAGAATGCGAATTCCTTGTTGAAGCTAAGCAAAATATGCCCAGGCTCAATGTGGATCGGATCGATGTTTTAATCATCGATGAAGTCGGTAAAGACATCAGCGGGGCTGGAATGGACCCGAACATTACGGGGAGATTCAGTATTCCTGTCAAGTCTCTCAATGCACCGCCGCCGATTCAACGGATGGCATTTACATCAAATTTATATATCCGAAACTTATACAGATGGATCAGCTCTGAATAATCTTCATATTTGCGGAGAGCCTTTCGAGATCCTATTTAATGAGCAGGGCGAGATCATTAATGAAAATTTATTTTCAGAGTAACAGGCTTGCATCCGCGGCGGCAATTGCATATAATACTTGTCAAAACCGCAAAGCGCACAAATGCATTGACGGAGACAAGTAAGCAGTGCTTCTTCACAGGGAGGAGACGCCGGAGATTGAGAGCGTGTCCGAAGAATCAGGCTGCCGAAATTCACTCCCGAGCAGTCCTTTGAACGCGCGGCTGAACCGGCCGGCCAGTAGAGGGAACCGGCGGAACATCGTTTCCGGTCCGTTACAGCAACGAAGCGAGAAGTTTGCGTCACCGCAAGTGTTTGTTTCGGCAGCATGCCCGTCCCGTAATCATGGCAGGCAGTGCGGCCGGCGGCTTCCGAGGCAGCTTCTAACAAGGGTGGTACCACGGCTTTTCCGTCCCTTTTCGGGGATGGAGAAGCCTTTTTGCTTTTGCGGAGAAGGGAACGGTTGTCGGTGTGCGGTAGCTTGTCGGCAGCGAAGCGAAAGGGCCTGTCCGGGCGGGAGGGCCCGGTGCGGGCGGCGCCCATTGGCGCAACATGCAAAAACGAGAAGCGAAGGAGGCCGGAATCATGAGAGAACGATTGCTGGCGTTGAAGGAAGAAGCGCTGGGGGAGCTCTCGCGCGTTGAGAATCAGCAGCAGCTGAACGATCTGAGAGTGAAGTATTTGGGCAAAAAAGGCCGCCTGACGGAAATATTGCGGGGCATGGGGGCTTTAAGCGCAGAGGAGCGACCGATCATCGGCCAGGCGGCCAACGAGGTGCGCGGCGCGATCGAGGCTGTGATCGAGGAGAAGCAGACCGGCTTCCAAAAGGCGGAGACCGAAGCGCGGCTGGCGGCCGAGACGATCGACGTGACGCTGCCGGGCCGTCCGGCGGCCCGCGGGGCGGTGCATCCGATCAGCAAGGTCATCGAAGAGATCGAGGACATCTTCATCGGCATGGGCTATACGGTCGCCGAAGGGCCGGAGGTCGAGCAGGATTATTACAACTTCGAGGCGCTCAACCTGCCGAAGAACCATCCGGCAAGGGATATGCAGGACTCCTTCTACATCACGGACGAGCTCCTCATGCGCACGCACACGTCCCCCGTCCAGGTGCGCACGATGGAGAAAATGAAAGGCCAGGTGCCGGTCAAAATCATTTGCCCCGGCAAGGTGTACCGGCGCGATGACGACGACGCGACGCACTCCCATCTGTTCACCCAGATCGAGGGGCTCGTGATCGACCGCAATATCCGCATGAGCGATCTGAAGGGAACGCTGCTTCAGTTCGTGCAGGAGCTGTTCGGCAAGCAGACGCAAATCCGGATGCGGCCGAGCTTCTTCCCGTTCACCGAGCCGAGCGCGGAGGTCGACGTGACGTGCGCGATGTGCGGCGGCAGCGGCTGCCGGGTGTGCAAGCAGACCGGCTGGCTGGAGATTCTCGGGTCCGGCATGGTGCATCCGCGCGTGCTCGAGATGGCAGGTTACGATCCGCAGGAATACAGCGGCTTCGCCTTCGGTCTCGGTGTCGAGCGGGTGGCGATGCTCAAGTACGATATCGAGGATATTCGTCATTTCTATACGAACGATCTGCGCTTCCTGAAGCAGTTCGTGCATCTATAAGAAGAGGGGAGCGAGCGTGCGATGAAAGTATCGTATCAATGGCTGAAAAGCTATGTGAACGCATTGGAGGAATCGCCGCAGGAGCTGGCGGAGAAGCTGACGCGCAGCGGCATCGAGGTGGATATCGTCGAAAACCGCAACCAGGGCGTCTCCGGCGTCGTGGTCGGCTATGTCAAGGCCCGCGAGAAGCATCCGGACGCCGACAAGCTGAGCGTCTGCATCGTGGATGCGGGGCAGGGCGAGGATTTGCAAATCGTCTGCGGGGCGAAGAACGTAGCGGCCGGGCAAAAGGTGCCCGTAGCGCTCGTCGGCGCGAAGCTGCCCGGAGGGCTGGCGATCAAGCGGGCGAAGCTGCGCGGCGTGGAATCGCAGGGCATGATCTGCTCGGCGAAGGAGCTTGGCTTGAACGACAAGCTGCTGCCGAAGGAGCAGCAGGAGGGCATTATGGTGCTGGAGCCGAGCCTGGCGGTCGGCACGAGCATTCTCGAGGTGCTGGCGATCGACGACGCCGTGCTGGAGCTGGACCTGACGCCGAACCGCTCCGACTGCCTGAGCATGCTAGGGGTCGCTTATGAAGTCAGCGCCATTCTCGGGCATGAGGTCACGCTGCCGGACGTGAAGGCGGAGACTCTCGGCAGCGGGGCGCCGGTCAAGGCGGCCGACCGCATCTCCGTGGAAATTACGGCGAAGGAGCACTGTTCTCGCTTTGCCGCGCGGCTGATCGAAGGGGTGCGGATCGGCCCGTCCCCGCAGTGGATGCAGAACCGGCTGATGGCGGCGGGCATTCGCCCGATCAACAACATCGTCGACATTACCAACTATGTGATGCTGGAATACGGGCAGCCGCTGCACGCTTACGACGCCGACAAGGTGGCGAACGGCCATATCGACGTGCGCCTGGCGAAGCCGGGCGAAACGCTTGTCACGCTGGACGATATCGAGCGTAAGCTGGAGCCGCATATGCTGCTCGTCACCGACGGCACGAAGCCGCTCGGCCTCGCCGGCGTCATGGGCGGAGCGGAGTCCGAAGTGACGGCGGAGACGACCCGCATTCTGCTGGAATCGGCCAAGTTCGATGGCGGCACGGTGCGCCGGACGTCGCGCCAGCTCGGCCTGCGCTCGGAAGCTTCGCTGCGGTTCGAGAAGGAAGTGAACCCGGAGGCGGTCATTCCGGCGCTGAACCGGGCGGCGGCGCTGATGGCAGAGCTGGCCGGCGGTCAGGTTGCCGAAGGCGTCGTGGAAGCGGCAGCGGGGCAGCATGAGCCGGTGCGCATCGAGCTGACGGTCGGCCGCATCAACGATTATCTCGGCACGAAGCTGTCGGTGCAGGAAGTGACGGACATCTTCGCGCGGCTCGGGTTCCAGGTCGAGACGCTGGAGCAGGACGGGCTGCTCGTGCATGTGCCGGGCCGCCGCGGGGATATTACGCGCCAGGTCGATCTGATCGAGGAAGTAGCGCGCCTCTATGGCTATGACAACATCCCGACGACGCTGATGCATGGCGTGACGACGCCCGGCGCGTTGACGAAGGGGCAGCGGGTCCGCCGCTTGACGCGCGCGCTGCTGACAGGCAGCGGGCTGCATGAAGCGATCACGTATTCGTTCACGCATCCGGAGCAGATCGCCGCATTCACTGGCGCATACGGCGATGCGAAGCCGGTCGCCCTCTCGATGCCGATGAGCGAAGAGCGCAGCGTGCTGCGCACGAGCCTGATCCCGCATCTGATCGATGCGGCCGTGTACAACCGCAATCGGAATAACGACGATATAGCGCTGTTCGAGATCGGCCGCGTGTTCCTGACGCAGGAGGAGACGCTCACCAGGCAGCCGGAGGAGAAGCTGCTCTTGGCTGCGATGCTCGCCGGCAAGCGGAGCGAGACGCATTGGAGCGGGAAGGCGGACGAGGTTGATTTCTACGATTTGAAGGGCATCTTCGAAGCGCTTGCCGCCTATCTCGGCATTCGCGGGCTGAGCTACGAGCCTGCGCAGCCGGAAGGCTACCATCCGGGGCGGACGGCGCGGATCGTGGCAACCAGCGGCGGCGAACGCCGCCTCGTCGGCACCATCGGCCAGCTGCATCCGGCGCTGCAGCAGCAGAAGGATTTGGCCGACACGTACGTGTTCGAGGTCGAGCTGGACGTCCTGACCGAGCTGGCCGACGAGCGCATTGCCTACAAGCCTTTGCCGCGCTACCCGGCGATCGGCCGCGATATGGCGCTTGTCGTCGACACGGCGGTGCCGGTCGGGCGGATGGAGGAGAAGGCACGCGAGGTAGCGGGCGAGCTGCTCGAATCGATCCAGGTGTTCGACATTTATACGGGCGAACGGCTGGGCGGCGGGAAGAAGAGCGTCGCTTTCTCGCTCGTATACCGCACGCCGGAGCGCACGCTGACGGACGAGGAAGTGAGCGAGCTGCACGGCCGCGTCGTCGCCGCGCTGGAGACGGAATTCGGCGCCGAGCTTAGAAAATAACGCTTTAAGTTGAATACGGGCCGTCCCGAACGTCGTCGCAGATGTGATCGGGACGGCCTTTTTATACCTTTTTGCCGGGCAGACCTAGTGCAAACGTGGGCTAACGCAAGCCACAGAGCTTATTTCACTCGAAACGCACGATTTGAAATTGTAACGCAAGTGAGCAGCCTTATTGGGCTTTTTGGGCTGCCGGAATGAGTGTTTTCGACAAAATAGCGCTTCCCACCTGCGTTACATTTTAAAAAGGGGACGTTTTAGCAAAATAGCGTTTGTCACTGGCGTTAGAGATGATAAGAAATGATATTGTGATCCCGAAGGATCCCGCTTGGCCCGCTATTATCCTGCGGTTTATGCTGTTTAAGGCCGTGTCTGGCGGTTTGAGCTCTGATAACGGTTCCCCAACGCGAAACCGCTGGTGACTTTTCCTAGGTCATGGAGCGGTTTTCCTAACATCATTGTCTGCAGCAGGGAAACGACCGCGAAACCGCAGCCGCTCATCCTCGAAAGGGCCCCGATAACAAAACTAAAGCGAGGGGCACATTTTTTAATAGACGCCTATGCCGAGCGCTTCCTTTCGTCATCGGCCGTCACCTGCGGTGTTGAAATTTTGTCGGCGTATATCGCCAAATTTTCAAGAGAGACGCCTATGTCGAGCGCTTCCTTTCGTCATCGGCCGTCACCTGCGGTGTTGAAAATTCGCCGGCGGACCTCGTCAAATTTTCAAGAGAGACGCCTATGCCGAGCGCTTCCTTTCGTCATCGGCCGTCACCTGCGGTGTTGAAAATTCGCCGGCGGACCTCGTCAAATTTTCAAGAGAGACGCCTATGCCGAGCGTTTCCTTTCGTCATCGGCCGTCACCTGCGGTGTTGAAAATTCGCCGGCGGCCCTCGTCAAATTTTCAAGAGAGACGCCTATGCCGAGCGCTTCCTTTTGTCATCGGCCGTCACCTGTGGTGTTGAAAATTCGCCGGCGGACCTCGTTAAATTTTCAAGAGAGACGCCTATGCCGAGCGCTTCCTTTTGTCATCGGCCGTCACCTGTGGTGTTGAAAATTCGCCGGCGGACCTCGTTAAATTTTCAAGAGAGCGAGCAAATGTTGTATTTTGTACAAAAAAACGGGGCAATAAACCGTATTTGCGGTTCAATGTTGCACAACGTGCAACATTTTGGGCGATGTTCCCGGGTTTAGAGCCAATCGCCCCCAAATTGTTGCATGAAATACAATATTCTCCTTCCTTTTGGGCGAAGAATACAGAAAATGTTGCATTTTTTTGCAGGATTTTCCGTCTTGTGTGTTCGGGAAGGAGCCGCGCTAACGTGGAGTCCGAGCGCTAACATGGAGTTCTGCACGCTAACGCCGATTTCGGGGGTCGCCGGCCAGGTATGTCCGTCGCAGTAAAGGGTAGATTGGCACAATAAAGGGCCGTACCGGAGGCAAGGTTTTCTCGCTTTTTGCAGGGAAAGGCAGCCATACGATTTAAGCGGAAATGCCCGGCCCTTTGGCACGTTCTCCGACACGAAATTTCCCTGGTAAAAGTAAGTGTCTATGGAGGAAAAGCGCTTGTTCGTATCGAATGTTGTAGAATGCGGAGGCAAGGCGCTCCGGGAAAGGAGAACGTGTGTTGTGAGCGGTGAACAAAAAGTCCGACTGACGGTGGACATATACGGCACTCAATACAAGCTGGTATCGACATCCAGCCCTTCTTATATAAAACAGGTCGTTGCGAGAGTCAACGATCAAATGCAGCGAATTGCGGATACGAACCCGCGGCTCGATTTGCCGAAGATCGCTGTGCTGGCCGCGGTCAACATGGCCGACGAGTGGAATCAGCTTCGGACGGAGCTGGACGAGACGCTTGACAAATGCAGCCAGCTGGAGCGCGACAAGCAGGAGCTGGAGGAGCTTCGCGAACTCCAGCAGTTGACGCAGCAGGAGCTGGAGGTGCTGGAGCAGGCGAAGCGGGAGCTCGAGCGGCGCATCGCCGAGCACCTGAAGGAGCGCGACGAGCTGCAAGCGCGGCTCGGTTCGGCGGACGCGCAAATTCGGCAGCAGCAGGCAACCGAGCAGCAGTTGCGCGGCGAGCTGGCGGAGGCGGAGCAGCGCTCGGCAGAGCTGGCGAGCAAGCTGGCCGAGGCAGAAGCGGGCCGGAGCGAGCTCGCGGAGAAGCTGGCGTCCAGCGAACGCTTGCAGGAGGAGCTGGGCGGGCAGGTCGAGGAGCTGCAGGAGAAGCTGCAGGCAACGGAGCAACAGCTGCGCGGCGAGCTGGCGGAGGCGGAGCAGCGCTCGGCAGAGCTGGCGAGCAAGCTGGCCGAGGCAGAAGCGGGCCGGAGCGAGCTCGCGGAGAAGCTGGCGTCCAGCGAACGCTTGCAGGAGGAGCTGGGCGGGCAGGTCGAGGAGCTGCAGGAGAAGCTGCAGGCAACCGAGCAGCAGTTGCGCGGCGAGCTGGCGGAGGCGGAGCAGCGCTCGGCGGAGCTGGCGAGCAAGCTGGCCGAGGCAGAAGCGGGCCGGAGCGAGCTCACGGAGAAGCTGGCGTCCAGCGAACGCTTGCAGGAGGAGCTGGGCGGGCAGGTCGAGGAGCTGCAGGAGCTGCTGCAGAGCTTGCGTCTGGAGACGGAGCAACAGGCGGCGCTGATGGACGAGCTGCAGGAGACGGCTGTCGCCCGCGAAGCGGAGCTTCAGGCCATGCTGGCGAAGCAGCAAAGCGAAGGGGAGGCCTTGCTGCGGGAGCGGGAGGCCGCTTTCGCCAAGGAGCGGGGCGATATGGAGCAGCGACATGACGCGGAGCTCAAGGCGCTGGAGTCCGCGCACCGCGACAAGCTGGCGGCCCGCGAGCAAGAGCTGCTCGTCCAGCTCGAGAAGGAGCGGGCCGCGAGCAAGCAGGCACTGCAGGCGGCGGAAACGCGGCTCGCCGATCAGGAGCGCGAGCTCTTGGCCAAGCTGTCCGAGCAGGAGCATCATTGGCAGAGCCAGCTGGCCGGCCTCGAGGTCGAATGGCAGGAGCGGCTGTCTGCCCGCGAAGCGGAGTGGCAGAGCCGCCTCGGCGAACACCAGGATGCCCGGTCCAAGCTGGCCGCCCAACTGGCCGAGCTGGAGGAGCGCTGCCAGGAGTGGGAAGATGAGTGCGCGAACTGGCAGCAGCAGGCCGAGACGGGGCTGGCGGAGCTGGATGCGCTGCGGGAGCGCGAAGCGGCGCTGCGCCAGGAGCTGGAGCTGCATCAGGAGCTGCTGCGCGAGCAGGAACGGGAGCAGGCCGAGCGGGAGCAGCTCGGCAAGCAGGCGCTCGCGCAAGCCGAAGCCCGGCTTGCCGAAGCGGAGCGGGAGCTTGCCGAAAGCCAAAGCGCGCTTGCCGCTCGAGACGCCGACTACCGGGCGCAGCTTGAAGCGCTCAGGGAGAAGCATTCGCGCGAGGCGGAGGCGCGGGAAGCGGAGCTCGCAGCCGAGCGGGAGCGCGCAAGCCTGGCGGCTGCAGCCGCGGCGGAGCGCTATGCCGGCCTGGAGCGCCGGAGCGCCGAGCGGGAGGAGGAGCTTGCCGGCGAGCTGGCTGCCCGCGAGGAGCGGATTCGCGAGGCGGAGCGGAGGCTCGCGGAGCTGCAGGAGCGCAGCGCGCAGCTTCAGGAGCAGTGCAGCGAATGGCAGCGACGCAGCGAAAGCCAGGCTGCGGAGGGCGACGAGCTGCAGCGGAAGCTGGCCGAACAGCAGCGGAAGCTGGCTGAGCAGCAGGAGGAGCTGGAGCTGCATCAGGAGCTGTACGATGAGCTGCAGGGCCAGCATGACGCGCTTGCGGAGCGGCTGAAGGCGCAGGAAGGGGAGGCGCGGGAGACGGCGGCTCGTCTGGAGGCGGACCTCCGCGAGCTGGAGCGGAAGCTGGCCGAGCGCGACAAGGAGCTTGCCGCGCTGAGGCTTGAGCGCGACGCTTCCCGGGACTTCGAGCAGTCGCTGCAGGAGCAGTGCGCCGGCCTGGAAAGGCTGCTCGCGGCTTCCCAGGAGGAGCGTCGCGCGCTGCTGGAGCGTCTTGCGGCTCATGAAGCGCGCGCCGGCGAACTGGAGGCGGCGGCCAGCGAATGGAAAAGCCGGGAAACGGAATGGAGCGACCGGATCGAGGCGCTTGTCAAGCAGTGCGAGGAACAGCGCGAGGAGATCGAGCTGCAGACGTTGCTGTACAACGAGCTGCAGGAGCAGGCAGGCGAGCAGGCCCGCCGGTACAAGGAGCTGCAGGCGGAATATCAGGCTTACCAGGACAAGGCCGAGCAGGTATATCAGGAGCTGGAGGGCCTGAAGTCCGAATACGAGAAGCTGCAGATCGAGTACAACGAATGGATCGAGCTGGTCGAGAAGGAATGACGGGAGACAGCACAAAGGCGCCGCAGCCGGGAATTGGAGGCGGCGCCTGTCTTTCATGGAGAGCGTCCCCTGCGCCCCCTCCTGGGTACGTTGAACGAGAGGCTGTTTTTTTCGCCAGGCCGCGGGCGGGATCGGCGCGGGCAGCGCTTGTGGAGCAGCGGCGGCAAATGTGGCTATCCATGTGTTTCCCTGGATCAAGACGAAAGCGGATGCTGCATCACGTACATCATTTGCCCCGATTTTGTTAAACAAAATGCAGCTTAGCTCGAATAGGTGTAGTTTGAGCGGAGCCGGGGCACGTCTAGCGACGTCTATTCAGGATGGGCGACCGCGGTTTCAGCGGTAGTTTTTTGGGACAGAAAAATCGCACTTCGCTTTATCGCTTTCGCGAAGTTAAGCTTTCTGTAACGTTAAAAAAACAGCCCGTCATGAACGGACTGTTTTGTAGACATCGGCCTTGTGCAGGGCGTTACTCGACGACCAGCTTGGATTTCATGTCGAGGTGCCCCGGGCCGCAAGGAAGCGAGCAAATGATATCGTAGGACCCCGGTTTTTCCGGAGTAAAGGTAGCGGTTTTGCTATTGTTGTCGAGCTTCACTTTCACTCCGCTGATTTGTACGGCGTGCAAGCCTTCTTTGTTTTCCAGCGAAATGGTGACAGGCTGACCTGCCTTCACTTTGTATTCGGCTTGATCGAACTTGAAGTTCGTGGCGACGATCTTCACCTCCTGGGCGGCGCCGCCTTCGCCGGCTCCGCTGTTGGCAGCGGGAGCGTCCGGCTTCTTCTCTCCACTCGCTCCGCACGCCGACAAGGCAAGCGCCAAGCCGATGATTGCCGTTAACGCGGCGATTTTTTTCATGACTATCCCCTCCGGAAAATATTGTCTCTTGTCTTTCTGCTCCTATCATATCGAACTCGGCCTTGAAATGCAGTGACAGACAGGTGGCAGGGTCGTGAAAAAATCGTGAACTTTATGGCGCCGGATAGGGAGGGTACAGGAAAAGCGCGCGTCGCATCGAAATGTATTTGGGAACAAGGTGGGCGTCTATGACGAAGGGAGCTTCGCCATCGGATGTCACCTGCGGTGTTGAAAATTCGCCGAAGGACTTCGTCGAATTTTCAAGAGAGACGCCTATGACGAGCGATTCCTTACGTCATCGGTCGCAGCTTCGGTGTTGAAATTTTGTCGGCGTATACCGCCAAATTTTCAAGATAGACCCCCATGCCGCTGGCGCAGCACCATCAGATGATGAAAATGGGCCGCGGACCGTGGGCTATTTTCAAGATAGTGAGCAAATGTTGTATTTTGTACAACAAAAACGGGGCAATCCACCCTATTTGCGGCTCAATGTTGTAAAAAGTGCAACAATTTGGGCGATATTCCCGGATTTGAAGTCAATCGCCCCTAAATTGTTGCACAAAATACAACATTCTCCTTCCTCTAGGGCGAAGAGACCGGAAAAAGTTGCAATTTTTGCAGGATTTGTCGCTTCATGCGCCTGGGGTGTGCCCGGGGAGGGGCCGCGCTTATGCGGAGCTCGAATGCTGACGTGGAGCGTCTCTTCATGCTCGCTAGTCTAGGTTGCTGTCTTGCCGGGCTAACGCTAGCCAGAGAGCTTATTTCGCTCGAAACGATCGATTTGACATTCTAACGCAAGTGAGCAGCCTTATTTGGCATTTTGAGCTATCCGATTCAGCGTTTCTGGCCAAATAGCGTTACTACGTTTCGTTACATTTTAAAAACGGTACGATTCAGCAAAATAGCGTTTGTCACGAGCGTTAGAAATTCCGAAGCTTCGGCAGGGGCGCAGGAAGGGGCAGCGAGCCCCGGGCTATTTTCAAGATAGACGCCCATGCCGCTGGCGCAGCACCATCAGAAGGATGAAGATGGGCCGCGTCCCAAGCGCTATTTTCAAGATAGACGCCCATGCCGCTGGCGCAGCACCATCAGATGGTGAAAATGGGCCGCGAGCCCCGGGCTATTTTCAAGATAGACGCCCATGCCGCTGGCGCAGCACCATCAGAAGATGAAAATGGGCTGCCCGCCCTGGGGGCTATTTTCAAGATTCCGTCCAATTTTTCAAGCTAGAATAGATATGAGAAATCGAAGGAGAGCATAACCTATATGAAATCAGTTACCGTGCAGGATTTGGTCAACCGGTTCTCGCTGGATGTGCTGGCTGGACAGTCGGGGCTGAACCGCAAGATCACGAAGCCGAAGCCTTACCGTCCGGGACTCGAGTTTGTCGGGTATTTCGACTTTTTCTCGCAGGAGCACGTTCAGGTGCTGGGACGCAAGGAAATCAACTATTTGCATACGCTGAGCGAGGAAGAACGCAACTCGCGGATAGGCAATATCGTGAAATATCATCCTCCCTGCTTTGTCGTCACGCGGAATCAGGAAGGCTTGAAATATTTGCAAAAATATTGCGAGCAGGAAGGAATCCCGCTGCTCCGCACGCCCCAGAAGACGTCGGTGCTGCTGGATTTGATGGACGCCTTTTTGGCCAAGGCGATGGCGGAGGAAATCGCGATCCACGGGGTATGCGTGAACGTATCCGGCATCGGCATTTTGCTTCGCGGCAAATCCGGCGTCGGCAAGAGCGAGACCGCGCATACGCTGATCCGCCGCGGACACAGGCTGGTGGCCGACGATATCGTCGTGCTCAAAAAAATAAGCCCGGAGACGATCATCGGCACCCATAACGGGACGAGCCGCGAGTTTTTGGCGCTGCGCAGCATCGGGCTGGTGAATGTGTCCAGGCTGTACGGGCGAAAGGCGTTTCAGGACGAAACGCGCATCGTGCTCGATATCCAGCTGACGAAATGGCAGGACAACGCTTTGAACAACGACCTCGAGCTGGAGCCCAAATTCGTCGAATATATGGGGATTCGCATCCCCCATATCGAAATTCAGCTGCAGCCCGGCCGGGATGTGGCGGGTCTCGTGGAAGCGGCCGCCAACAACTGGTATCTTCGCCAGCAGGGCTACAATGCCGTGGAAGACTTTATGAGCCGGATTCAAAACGAAGGGCAGCCTGGCTCGTAACGGCAAGGAGGAGACTCTCTCCCAGACGGGGAACCACTGCCCCGCTCCGTACCTCCATGCCGGATGTCGGCGGCAATTCTGGTTCCCGGCCGCCGTGCGGGCCCGTTGCCGAGGCGTGCAGAAGCGGCAACAAACAGAAGAAACCTGGCTGTACAGCCAGGTTTCTTAAGACAAAAGCCGCGGATTAGCGGCTTTTTTCTTTCCTTCCGGCCTCGAACGGCGTCTTGACGGGAATGAACAGGTCGATAATCCCGATCACGAGCGCCGCGAGGATCGCTCCGATGAAGCTGGTCGTTACGCCGGCAACGATGAATTGAGCGATCCAGATGATGACGGCGCTTGTCAAAAAGCCGACAATCCCCCGGCCGAAAGGCGTAATCCGTTTGCCGAAAATGCCTTCAATGATCCATGCGGCAACCGCGATGACAAGCGCCAGGAACAAGGCGCTCCAGAACCCTCCTACCTTAAAGCCCGGAACGATCCAACTGACGACAAGCAGTATCAAGGCGGCAACGATAAAACGGACGATATGTCCAATCAAATGCATAAGCGATACCTCCTGAAATGATTTGTTTGGCGCTCTATGGAAAAGCTCCAAGAGCGGATGGCAGTTCTTATGTTGCCCGGCATGCGGAACAATTATGAATCCTTCTTTGTCCATGCCGCTGCTTGAGGCTTAAGGCTCGAAACAACGATTAGCATCTGGCCATGGTGTGGGATATAATAAGCTTGTAAGACGCGAAGAAAGGCAGGTTGACCGTGAACCGTTCATTTAATGAGAAAATTTTAAAAACGATGGATTTCGACGCCATCTTGCATATATGCTCGGAGCATGCGGCCACTTCCCTTGGCAAAGAGCTCGCCGCAAGCTTGCGGCCAAGCGGCCAGTTCGAGGAGGTCAAGCGTCGGCTGAAGGAGACGGACGAGGCGTTTCTGGTGGATCGGCTCAAGGGCGGCGCTCCGTTCGGCGGCATCCGCGATATCAGGCAAGCGCTGCATCGTGCCCGGATCGGGGGAATGCTGAATCCGGGCGAGCTCCTGGACGTTGCCTTGACGAGCCAGGGAGCCAGGCGTCTGGCCAAGTTTTTGGCGGACATGCACGAAGATCATCCGATTCCGACCTTGATCGCGGTGTGCGAACGCATCTCCGATCATAAGCCGGTCGAGGACCGCATCAAGCAGTGCATCGACGAGAATGCGCAGGTGCTCGATTCGGCAAGCCCGGAGCTGGCCAAAATTCGTCACGAGCTGCGCATGAGCGAGTCGCGCGCGCGGGAGAAGCTGGAGCAGATGGTGCGCACTCCTTCGATTCAAAAAATGCTGCAGGACAATCTCGTCACGATTCGCGGCGACCGCTACGTCATTCCTGTCAAGCAGGAGTACCGCAGCCATTTCGGCGGCATGATCCACGATCAATCGGCTTCGGGCGCGACGCTGTTTATCGAGCCGGAGGCGGTCGTGCAGCTGAATAACAAGGTCCGCGAGCTGAAGCTGAAGGAAGAAGCGGAGATTGAGAAAATATTGCTCGCCCTGTCCGCTCTCGTCGGGGAAGCTGCCGATCCGCTGCTGGCCACCACGGAAGCGGTCGGGGAGCTCGATTTTATGTTCGCCAAGGCGGGGCTGGCGCGGGCGATGAAGGCGTCGCTGCCGATCATGAACGACCGCGGCTTCATCAAGCTGAAGAAGGGCCGCCATCCGCTGATTCCCGCGGAATCGGTCGTGCCGATCGACGTGGAGCTCGGCAACCGGTATACGACGATTATCGTAACGGGTCCGAATACCGGCGGCAAGACCGTGTCGCTCAAAACGATCGGCCTGTTGTCCCTCATGGCGATGGCCGGCTTGTTCGTGCCCGCCGAGGAAGGCAGCCAGCTATGCGTCTTCGACGCGATCTATGCCGATATCGGAGACGAGCAGAGCATCGAGCAAAACTTGAGTACCTTTTCCAGCCATATGACCAATATTATTCGCATTTTGCGCGAGATGACTCCCAAAAGCCTCGTGCTGCTCGACGAGCTGGGAGCGGGAACCGATCCTGCGGAGGGCTCCGCCCTGGCGATTTCCATTCTGGAGTACATTCACCGGATGGGCTGCCGCATCGTGGCCACGACGCATTACAGCGAGCTGAAGGCGTACGCCTATGACCGACAGGGCGTGATGAACGCGAGCATGGAGTTCGACGTGCAGACGCTGCGTCCGACGTACCGGCTCCTGGTCGGCGTTCCCGGCCGCAGCAACGCTTTTGCCATCGCGGAGCGTCTCGGGCTGGCCAAATCGATCATCGAGCATGCCCGCGGCCAGATCGGCGAAGAGGATCAGCGCGTGGAATCGATGATTGCGACGCTGGAGGAGAACCGCCTGCAGGCGGAGGCGGAGCGCCAGACGGCCGAGCAGCTGCGGCGCGAGGTCGAACGCTTGCGGGAGGAGCTGAGACGCGAGCGGGAGCGCTTCGAGGAGCAGCGCGACAAGCTGATGGAGCGAGCCGAGCGCGAGGCTCGCGAAGCGGTGGCGAAGGCGCGCCGCGAGGCGGAAGAGGTGATTGCCGAGCTGAAGCGCATGCAGCGCGAGGAAGCCGGCGCCGTGAAGAGCCACGAGCTCGGCAATTTGAAGCGCCGTCTGAACGACGCCGAGCCGGAGCTGCGCAGGCCGAAGCCTAAAGCCCAGAGCCGGAGCAAGGCGGACAAGATCGAGCCGGGCGACGAGGTGATGGTGCTGAATCTCGGCCAGAAGGGGCATGTGGTCGAATTTTCCGGAGATAAGGAAGCGATTGTGCAGCTCGGCATTATGAAGATGAAGGTGCCGCGGGACAGTCTGGAGCTGGTCAAACCCGCCGCAGCGGCCGTCAAAAAGCCGCAGCAGCAGGCGGCCAGCCTGAAGCGGACGCGCGACGACAATGCGCGCATGGAGCTCGATTTGCGCGGCGCCAATGTGGAGGAAGCGATTATCGAGGTAGACCGCTTCCTGGACGAATCGTACCTTAACAATTTCGGCCAGGTCTATATCATTCACGGCAAAGGCACTGGCGTTCTGCGCAGCGGCATTCAGGAATTTTTGCGCCGTCACAAGCACGTGAAGTCGTATCGAATCGGCAACTTCAACGAGGGCGGGACAGGCGTCACGGTCGCGGAGCTGAAGTAGCGCCCTCTGACGAAAAAAATCGTCCGGCGGATGAAACTCGCCGGACGTTTTCCCGTATAAACCTAATGTAAGCGTCAAAGGAGAACGGGAACGCGCCGCACCCGGCTTCGTCCCAATATAACCTGTTCAATAATAGGGGAGGAATTCCGCATGGGAATTTTCAAGAGACTTCGCGATCTGACGATGGCGTCCATCAACGATTTGCTCGACAAGGCCGAAGATCCGGTCAAAATGCTGAACCAGTTCCTTCGCGATATGGAGGAAGATATCCGCGAAGCGGAAGTGGCCGTCGCCAAGCAAATCGCCATTGAGAAGAAGTTCAAGCAGCAGTACGAAGAGGCTTTGGAGATGGTGGAGAAGCGCGAGGAGCAGGCGCTCAAGGCGCTGGAAGCCGGCAACGAAGATTTGGCCCGCCGCGCGCTTCAGGACAAGAAGGAGCATCAGCAGCGTCATGACGAGATGAAGCAGCAGTACGAAGTGGCGAAGCAGAACGCCGACCGGCTGCGCGCCCAGCTTGCCGAAATGAAGGACGAATTCGGCCAGATGAAGAACAAGCGGGATGTGCTTGTCGCCCGCGCCGAAGCGGCCAAGGCTCAGAAGCAAATCAATCAGGCCATGTCCGGCTTCGGCAAGAACAGCGCGGCCAAAGGCTTCGACCGCATGAGCGAGAAAGTGCTGCAGCTCGAGGCGGAAGCCGAGGCGAGCGGAGAGCTCCGCTCCAAGGACCGCAGCCTGGACGACGAGCTGGCGGCGCTGGACAAAAATGACGGTATTGACGACGAGCTGGCCGCGCTCAAAGCCAAGCTTGCCGCCAGGAAGTCGCAATAACGAAGATGCGAAGACAACAGGGAGACCAGGGGAGGAACGCCTCGACGGTCTCCCCCGTTTTTGTTTTTTTGCTGATGCAAAAGGGTCCTGACATGAAGGGCACATAAAGCGAAAGGACGTAGAAACGGATATGATGAACGAAGAGGTGGATCAACTGATGGGCAATCCCTATGTAGAGACGCTTGCCTTCTTCTCCGTGGCCATTTTGGCGCTGATCGTTTTTCTGGCGATTTTCGAGCTGGTGACGAAATACAAGGACTGGGAAGAAATCAAGAACGGCAACCTGTCGGTCGCCATGGCGACAGGCGGCAAAATATTCGGCATCTGCAACCTGTTCCGTTTTTCGATCCTCAATAACGATTCGCTGCTGCATTCCTTGATCTGGGCGGGATTCGGATTCGTACTGCTGCTTGTTGCCTATTTTATATTCGAATTTTTAACCCCGTATTTTAAAATTGACACCGAAATTCAGAGGGACAACCGGGCTGTCGGCTTTTTGTCCATGATCATTTCGATATCGCTGTCCTATGTCATCGGAGCCAGCGTCACCTGACTACGAACCGGTAAGGCTTTCGTACGGAAGCTGTCGCCGGAAGGAGCGAATTGAGCGTTGAAATATTTGTGGGGAATATTGCTTGCTTTGGCGCTTGTGTTTATCGGCGCGGGCGTATACTATTTTAATAAAATTGCCTAGCCGGAGGGATAGCTCTTGCCACAGTCCGACCAAATATGCCCGTGGTGCCAGACGGAGATCGTCTGGGACCCGGAGATCGGCCCGGAGGAAACGTGTCCGCATTGCCTGAACGAGCTCGGAGATTACCGCGAAATCAAGCTGAAGGTGAAGCAGGAAGGCCAGCGCATCGTCTTCGACGACGAAGATGAAGAGGAAGAATGGGACGATGCGGCATTGCTGGACGATGAGCCGGCATGGATGGGCGAATACGAGGAAGGCGTTCAGCGCCTGCTGGATCGGCAGGAGGAGGCGCCGGAATGCTCCGTCTGCCGCAGCCTGATGCTGGCGGCCGGGACGGTTGCCGCTCCCGAGTCGTTCGTTCCGCACGTCCGCGAGGAACTGGGGGAACCGCTTCTTCGCCAAGACTTCGCAGCTCAGTTATACGTCTGCCCTTCCTGCTTCAAAACGGAGCGCATCTTATCGGAGCCCGACCGTCTCGCCATGATCGAGCTGCTGAAGCGCCTTGGCAAAGCGGAATGAATGACAAGCACTGACCCGGGATGGGCGGTGCTTTTTTCGTTGTTTGGCTGAGGCAGGCAGTTTAAAGCTTAAGTCCAGCGCTGAAATCTTGCGACCATACCAGTTTCATCCAGGCGGATATGTTTTTCGGCGATTGGGGAAGTTTAATGTAGACCGTGCAAGTGAACGTCTTGATTCGCGGGATACATTCTACAACGAGCAAAGGTGAGCGCATGCATTCCGGTTCTACTCATTTTCCGAACAAATGGGGCCGCAGCCGCGGGCATATCGAAGCCCCCGCATGGAGGGAACGCGAAGGCGGCCGGTTCCCGGGCACACCCAAAGTTAGACGGAGAAAAAGCGGTCCCCTGGACGGCCAGGCTCGTCTCCTGCTGACCGTCAACGGCTTGTTTGCAGCAGCCAATGCGCTGTCCGGCGCCTTCGTCAATGTGTATTTATGGAGGGCCAAGCACGATTTTGCTGTGATCGGCTGGTTCACACTTGTGCATCATTTGACGATGGCAATCACTTTTTGGACGGCGGGAAAATGGGTGAAGGAGCACAACAAGATGAACTGCCTGCGGGCGGGCGTCGCCTTCGCGGCGCTGTTCTATTTGGCGGTGCTCTCGTTCGGGGAGCGGTCGGCCGATTATTTTGCGCTGCTCGGCCTCATCCAGGGCATATCGTCGGGCTTGTTTTGGCTCGCCTTCAACGTCGTTTACTTCGAGGTGACGGATCCGGACAACCGCGACAAATTCAACGGCTGGGCAGGCCTGCTCGGCGCGGGCGCCGGGATGATCGCGCCCTGGATATCCGGCTTCCTGATCGTGCGCATGACGGCAGCAACCGGCTACCGGCTGATCTTTACGATCTCGCTCGTCGTGTTTTTGATCGGCGTCGTATTCAGCTTTTTCCTCAAAAAAAGAAAAACGGCGGGGCATTACGACTGGCTGTTGACGTGGCGATGCCTGAGGCGGAAGGACACCGCGTGGCGTCCGGTCAGCCTCGCCCTGGTGGCGCAGGGCATCCGCGAAGGGGTGTTCGGGTTCATTATCGCTCTGCTCGTATACGTCCATACGGGCAACGAGATGCAGCTCGGCAATTTCTCGCTGATCACTTCGGCCGTCTCGCTCATCGCCTTCATGATCACCGGGAGGCTGCTGAGGCCGGCATTTCGCCGCATGGCGATGCTGATCGGGGCTGCGGTAATGGTGGCTGTGATCGCGCCTTTTTTCTGGAAGGTTAATTTTTATACGCTGCTGCTGTTCGGGGTCGGGGTTTCCATGTTTTTCCCGCTGTACAGCATTCCGATGACGTCCACGGTATTCGATCTGATCGGCAGCGAAGCCGAAAGCGTCCGGCGGCGCGAGGAATACATCGTCATGCGGGAGCTTGCCCTGAACGTCGGCAGGCTGCTCGGCACAGCCGTGTTCATCCTGGTCGTCACCTTCAACCAGACCCCGGCGGCCATGAACTGGCTGCTGCTTGGCATCGGCAGCTCGCCGCTCGTTACCTGGTATTTCATGCGCAAGGTCCAGGTCCATTTCCCGGGCGAGAAGCCGGGTCCGAAGGCTGCGGGAGCGAGAGCTTAAGCGGCGGGGCGCGGGGCTATTTTCAAGATAGACGCCCATGCCGCTGGCGCAGCACCATCAGCAAGGATGAAAACGGGCCGCGCACCAAGCGCTATTTTCAAGATAGCCAGCCCCCCATGCTGCTTGATACTCAGCCGGCGGCCTCAGAACACCGCGATCGCGTTCGAACTCCCGGTTAAGGCTCGAGTTCCACGTTAGCGATGCCACTCCCGGGCCAATGAGGCGGACAAATCCTGCAAAAAATGTTACGGTTTTCGCCGGGAAGCGTTAGTCCGCAGCTTGCCTCTTCGCGATATTCCCGATAAAATGGGGTGGAAATCTACATATTGGACATCGTGCCGAAACAGGGGTGCGAAGGGAGCGGAGCCACCATGAATCATCGAAGGATGGTCGGGAGCATCACGGATTTGATCGGCCATACGCCCGCCGTCCGCGTGCGGCGGCTTGTCGGGGCGGACGATGCGGAGCTATATGTGAAGCTCGAATACTTCAATCCAAGCCGCAGCGTCAAGGACCGGGCTGCGTTCAATCTGATCGCCCAGGCGGAGCGGGACGGGGTAATCCGCCCAGGGGCGACGATCATCGAGCCGACCAGCGGCAATACCGGGATCGGACTGGCGATGAACGCCGCCGCCAAAGGCTATAAGGCGATTCTGGTCATGCCGGACAACATGACCAGGGAGCGGATCAACCTGCTGAAGGCGTACGGCGCGGAGGTCGTGCTGACGCCGGCGGCCGAGCGGATGCCGGGAGCGATCCGCAAGGCGCTGGAGCTGAAGGAGCAAATTCCGAACAGCTTCATCCCGCAGCAATTCGAAAATCGCGCCAATCCGGACATTCACCGGAAGACGACGGCGCTGGAAATTATCGAGCAGATGGGAGGGCGGCTGGACGCGTTCGTCGCCACCTCGGGCACCGGCGGGACGATTACCGGAACGGGCGAGGTGCTCAAGGAGCGGCTGCCAGGCATTCGCATCTACGTCGTCGAGCCCAAAGGCTCGCCGGTGCTGTCCGGCGGCCAGCCCGGCCCCCACAAGCTGGTCGGCACAAGTCCCGGCTTCGTCCCGCCAATCCTGAATACATCGGTATATGACAAAATCGTCCAGGTATCCGACGACGACGCGCTGCAGACGGTTCGCGATTTGGCCCGGCTGGAGGGCATCCTCGTCGGCCCGTCCTCGGGCGCGTCGGTGTGGACGGGGCTGCAGGTGGCCCTCGAGCTGGGCAAAGGCCACCGCGTGCTCTGCATCGCGCCGGACACCGGGGAACGATACCTCAGCATGGATATTTTTTGAGCGAGACGCCGATGACGAGCGATTCCTGTCGTCGCGGTCGTTACCTGCGGTGTTGAAAATTCGCCGAAGGGCTTCGTCGAATATTCAAGTATGAAGCTTCGGAATTCGTTTCCGAGGCTTTTTTGTCATGTTTCAGGCCACAGGATTTCTTGGGCTCGGTGAAGCGAATCTGTCCTGGAGCATCAGGGACATGGGGCGCAGCTTGTGGAAAATCGGCGGACCCGAGCTGTCGGGAATCTGGGTTGCTCGCTTTGCTAGCGCTTCGAATAGCGCTTTGCTGGCCGTGGGCTCGCGTTTTGCCGGGCTTTGCCGGGCAGACATTCAGCAAAATTGCCTCCAAGGCAAGGGACGTTTTTCTTGCGTAATTGCACGGCGGGCTGGCGCCGCGGGGCGGCGTGCAGTTTCGGCCAATGCAGTGCGTCGTCCATGTCCGCAGCTGGCGCGCCGCCTGCCCCTCTGCGCGTTCGAGCCAGCGAATCGGATGCTGCGCAGCAGGCAGCGGCGGCATGATCGGCCATGCCCGGTCAATTTTATTTTGCCATTCCGCCGCGATGGGTGTAATATGTAAGAATCAGCTTCTAGCTGATGCCGAGCGCTTGACCAATGTTGGAGGAGGCATACTATGACTATTGATGACTTTAAGCAGAAAATTATCGAGCTTCTCAAAGAAGACGCGCGCCGCTCGCCGGCCCTGATCGCGACGATGCTTGGCGCGTCGGAGGCGGAAGTGGCGGCGGCGATTCGCGAGCTGGAGGAAGCGAATGTCATCGTCAAATATGCCACCGTCGTGAATTGGGCCAAGGTCGACAGCGAGAAGGTGACCGCGCTGATCGAGGTCCAGATTACGCCTGAGCGCGGCCGCGGGTTCGACGCTATTGCGGAGCGCATCTACCTGTATCCGGAAGTGAAATCGGTCTATCTGATGTCCGGAGCTTACGATCTGCTTGTGGAAATCGAAGGGAAAACGCTCAAGGAAGTCGCTTCCTTCGTATCCAACAAGCTGTCTCCGATCGACCGCGTGCTTTCTACCAAAACGCATTTTATTCTCAAAAAATATAAACAGGACGGCATTACGTTCGAGGACCACCAGGACGACCGCCGTCTTCTGATCTCGCCGTGAAGGGACGGTAAGGTACGATGTTAGAACAAAAGCAGGATCAACCTACGACAAGCAAGTCGATGCGCGGATATTTGGCTCCTCTCGTTCGCGAGATTCCGCCGTCGGGCATCCGCAAATTTTTCGATCTGGTCAGCGGCAGCAAAGATATCATCTCGCTCGGCGTGGGCGAGCCGGACTTCTGCACCCCATGGCATGTGCGCGAAGCCTGCGTCTATTCGCTCGAGCGCGGCAATACGAAATACACGCCGAACTCCGGGCTGCCGGAGCTGCGCGAAGCGATCGCCGAATATTTGTACGAATCGTTCCGGGTGCCGTACGAGCCGAGCGACGAGGTGCTCGTCACCGTCGGCGGCAGCGAGGCGATCGACCTGGCGCTGCGCGCGCTGATCGCACCGGGAGACGAAGTGCTGATTCCCGAGCCGAGCTATATTTCCTACAATCCGATCGTCAGGATTGGTGGCGGCGTGCCGATCAGCATCGAGACGCTGGCCAAGGATCAGTTCAAGCTGAAGCCGGAGGCGCTGAAGGCGGCGCTGACTCCGCGCTCCAAGGTGCTTATCCTGAACTATCCGAGCAATCCGACCGGGGGCATCATGACTTACGAGGATTGGCTGCCGATCGCTAAAATCGTCGAGGAGCACGATCTCATCGTCATTTCCGACGAAATCTACGCCGAGCTTACGTACGAGAGCAAGCACGTCAGCTTCCCCTCGCTGCCGGGCATGCGCGACCGGACGATTCTGGTCAGCGGCTTCTCCAAGGCGTTCGCCATGACCGGTTGGCGGATGGGGTACGCCTGCGGCCACCGCGAGCTGATCGCCGCTATGAACAAGATTCATCAGTATACCGTGATGTGCGCTCCTTCCATGGGCCAGGTGGCCGCGCTGGAGGCTTTGAAGTACGGCATGGAAGAGAAGGACCATATGGTCGAGTCGTACAACCAGCGGCGCAGACTGGTCGTCCACGGCTTCCGCGAGATCGGTCTGCCATGCCATGAGCCGCAAGGGGCGTTCTATGCGTTCCCGTCCATTCAGTCTACAGGACTAAGTTCCGAGGAATTTGCGCAGCGGCTGCTTTTTGAGGCGAAAGTCGCAGCCGTTCCGGGACATGTATTCGGGGCCGGCGGCGAAGGGTTCATCCGCTGCTCTTATGCCACCTCGGTTAATCAGCTGTTGGAAGCGATCGAGCGGATCGGCAAATTGATTAAAAATATTTGATTTCGACAAAATAAGCCATTTTCATTTTCTCCTAAAACTGGTATCTTGGTATTAGGAAAGTCTCAAATCTTAACAAATTTTGAGATTTTTCATCATTGGTGCTAAAGATATGTAGGGAGGGATGAAGATGGCTTTTCCGGAATATCAGCTTCGGCAGTTCCTGCAGGTTGAATGGATTCGAGAACGAGAAGATGGTGCGAAGTGGATTTTTGGGAAACGCAAGAAGGTCTCATCTGCCTTATCTTTAGAAGACGAAATTTACCGTTTGCGCCGCGAGCTCGAACGTCTGGTGGAGGAAGGACACGATTTGACATCGCCAGTCGTGGTCGAGATCAGTACGCTGCTCGACAAGAAAATCAATCAGTATATGCAAGAACACAAGAACCGGTGATTGCCGGTTCTTTTTATATAGACGCCGATGACGAGCGATTCCTTCCATACATTGGTCGCCGCCATGCTCGCCAGCCTCGATGGTTGCTTTACCCGGCTAACGCTTGCCACAGAGCTTGTTTCATTCGGCTTTGAAATTGCTGCGAGGAATGATTCGCCCAGAGACCTATGCAGGTCTATTCGACAAAATTCCGGCTTCGCGCCGGCGAAACGATTTGCTTTGAGCCTTTGGGCTAGTATATGATAAGATGAGGCGAGCGAATCCTGTCGTCATCGGCTGTCGCCTGCGGTGTTGAAAATTCAGCGTTTGGTTGCTTCGCCTGCTGAAAATTTGCTGACGATTTCTGTTACATGTTACGATACAGTTTTGGGAGGAGAAGGGGGACCATGAAGGGGAAGTTGCTGCTTATGGCGCTGCTCTTGGCATTCTCTGTGCTTACCGGCTGCAGCAAAGGTCCGAAGGCGGATGTCACGCTCTTTTTGATGGCCTCAAATGGTGTGCCTAACGAGGTAGGGGAAAAATTGCAGCAGTCGCTGCAGGCCAAAGTCGGCGAGGGGATGACGGTGGAAGTGGTCACGACGCCGATCTTTTCCCTGGAAAAGCTGATCGTCGAGATCGCCGCTGGCGGACACGGCGTGCTTATCGTTCCCGGCGAGCAGTTCAAGGCGCTCGGACAACAGGGAGGCTACGTCAGCCTGGACGATGTGGCGAACCCGGAGGATTATCCGGAGGGCGTGCTGGAGATGACGGAGGACGGCAAGACGGAGAAACATCTGTACGGCATCCCGCTCGAGCATTCCAGGTGGTTTGCCGATCTGCAGCTGAACGGCAAAGATTTGTTCGCATTCATCCCGCTGAATGCGCCGGACCACGAAAAGGCGAAGCAGGTCATGAAGATCATTGCCGAGAAGAAGCAAGATTGACCGTAAGCTATGCTCATATATCATCCTTTCAGGTGCTTGCCGCATCCTCGCCGATGCGTCAGGGTAAAAGGGAAGCCGGTGCGAATCCGGCACGGTCCCGCCACTGTGAATGGATATAAGCTTCCGCATCAGCCACTGCCTGCAAGAGACGCGGGCGGGAAGGAGCGGAAAGCCGCGAAGCTGCCGCTTCGCATCCATGATTCAGGAAACCTGCCTGCAAAAGGGTTATGGTCGCATCCTTTCGAGGAAGAGGAGGCACCGCGGACTCATGCGCGCAACAAACAAGCCGCCCGTCGGCTCCCGATATTCGCGTACGGCAGGGCCCCGGGTGCGCTCCGCTCATCTTCACGAAGGATGAGGCGGAGCATTTTTTGTTTAACCACACGTTTGAAGGGGAGAACGGATAATGGCAAATCATCGCAAGCAGAAGACAAAATGGTTAGCCGCGCTGCTCGGGTTAGCGCTGGCCTTTACCGCAGCAGGCTGCGGCGCGGGAGGCGGCGCGCCGGACGGGGGAGCGGCAGCCCAGCCGCAGACGTCGCCGGGCAGCGCGCCGCCCGGGCAAAACGCCGGAGATGCCGAGAAGCGGACGGTCTATCCGTTCACGGTGAAGGATGCGACCGGGCGGGAATTCGTGTTCGGGAAAGCGCCGGAGCGCATCGCTTCGACGTCGCCCAGCGAGACGGAGATGCTGTTCGCGCTGGGGCTCGGAGACAAGGTCGTCGGCGTATCGGACTTTTGCGACTATCCGGAAGAAGCGAAAGCGAAGCCGAAGCTCGGCAGCATTACGAAGCCGAACGAAGAGGCGCTGATCGGAACGGGGGCAGATCTTGTGCTTGCCGGGGTGTCGATGAAGCTGCCGACGGTGGAGAAGCTTAGGGAGTTGCAGGTTCCGCTGTTCAAGGTCGAGCCGAAGACGGTGGACGACATCATGAACAACCTGCTGTTGATGGGGCAAATCTTCGACAGGCAGGCGCGCGCCGAGGAGCTGGTGGCCGAGATGAAGGCCGAACGGCAGAAGGTCGTGGACGCGGTCAAGGACTTGAAGCCCGAAGAACGAAAAAAGGTGTTCTTTGAGTTTTCGCCGGGCTGGACGGTCGGTAAAGGCGAGTTTCTGGATGAGCTGATCCGGCTGGCGGGCGGCGTCAATGTTGCCGGCGAGGAGCAAGGGTACGTGCAGATCAGCGAGGAGAAGGTGATCGCCGACAATCCTCAGGTTATTCTGTACCCCGAAGGCATTATCGACGATCAGTCGAAGAAGCCGATGGACCAGCTTATCCGCGAGCGAAGCGGCTGGGACAAGATCGACGCCGTGAAGAACGACCGGCTGGCAGGCGTGGACAAAGATGTCGTCAGCCGTCCGGGCCCGCGGATTATGCAGGGGCTGACGGAAATCGCCAAGGGCATTTATCCCGAATTGGTGAAATAACATGAAGCGCAGATTGCTGCTGTGGGGAGGGGCGGGCATCGCCCTGCTCCTCTTGTCCGCGACGGCGGCTTTGTCGATCGGCACCGTGCGCATTCCTTTTACGCACGTATGGGGAATCGTGGCGCACCATGTGCCTGGCGTGGGCAGCGGCTTGGAGCCTTACTGGACCGAAGCCGAGGAGCAAATTATTTGGAAGGTGCGCCTTCCCCGCGTCGCGCTCGGCCTGTTGGTCGGAGCGGCGCTCGGCGTATCCGGAGCGGCCTTTCAAGGGGTGCTGCGCAATCCGCTCGCCGATCCGTATACGCTGGGCGTGTCCTCGGGCGCTTCCGTCGGAGCGGCTTTTTTAATCTTATTCGGTTATCAATACTTGTTCGGTCCCTGGACAGTCCCTGCGGTGGCGTTTGCGACAGGGACGCTTTCGCTTGTCACGGTGCTGGCGCTTGCCCGCACTCACGGCAAAATGCCGCTGGAGACGGTGATTTTGTCGGGCGTCGTGATGCAGGCTTTTCTCGGTTCGTTCGTCTCGTTCATGGTTTCCTTATCCGATCAGGCCATTAATGAAATCATTTTTTGGGTCATGGGCAGTCTGGCGCTGCGCGGCTGGTCGTACACGGCCGTGCTGCTGCCTTATTTGGCGATCGGCGGCGCGATCCTGCTGAGCTATGGGCGGGCGATGAATCTGCTTGCCCTCGGCGAGCGGCAGGCCGCCCATCTCGGCGTGCGCGTGGAGCGGACGAAGCTGATCGTGCTGGCCGCCTCCACGCTCGTGACGGCGGCCGCCGTCTCCGTATCCGGCGTCATCGCCTTCGTCGGGCTCATTATTCCTCATCTGCTGAGGCTGGCGATGGGGCCGGATTACCGGCTGCTGCTGCCGATGTCCTTGCTCGGCGGAGCCGTCTATGTCGTCCTGGCGGATACGCTTGCCCGGACGCTGCTGGCGCCGACGGAAATACCGCTCGGCGTCGTAACCGCCTTGCTCGGCGCGCCGTTCTTCGCCTGGCTGCTGCACCGGTCGAAGCGGGCGGGGAAGCTGAGCTGATGCCGGCGGCATTCATTTTGGTCATTCGCTTAAAAAGGAGGGACAATCCGATGGCGGCACAATCGGAAAGCGCGGCGGGCCGGGCGCGGAAAGGCGCCGAGACGGGGCATGCTTCCGCTGGACATGGAAGCGAGATCGTCCTGGAGGCGAAGGACATCGGCAAAACGTTCGGCGAGCGGCAGGTGCTGGAGCGGATCGCTTTTCAGGTGAAACGGGGCGAGTGGCTCGGCATTCTCGGGCCAAACGGGAGCGGCAAGTCGACGTTGCTGCATATTTTGTCGGGCGTGGAGATGCCAACGGCAGGCCAGGCGCTGCTCGCGGGCAAGCCGCTTGCCGCTTATTCGCGCAAGGAGCTGGCCCGCTTCGTGGCCGTGCTGTCGCAGGACGCGCTGCCGCCGCTCGGGTTCACCGTGCGCGAGATTATCGAGATGGGCCGCTATCCTTATCAGAACTGGTTCGGGGATGAAACGGGCGAATCCGGCGGGCTGGTGGAGCGGATTATCGAGCGCCTCAAGCTCGGGCCGCTGAGCGACAGAACGGTGAATAAGCTCAGCGGAGGCGAGCGGCAGCGGGTCGCGCTCGGCAAAGTGATGGCTCAGGAGCCGAGGCTGCTGTTGCTGGACGAACCGACAACCTTTCTCGATATCGGCTATCAGCTGGAAATGATGGAGCTCATCCGGACGTGGCAGCAGGAAGGCGGGCTGACGGTCGTTTCCGTGCTGCACGATCTGAACTTGGCGGCGCAGTTCTGCGACCGCCTCATGCTGGTAAGCAGGGGGCGGATCGCCGGGATGGGCGCGCCCCACGATGTGATCGAAGCCCGGCTGTTGTCCGAGGTGTACGGGACGGAGCCTCATGTGCTGCCGCACCCGGGCAGCGGGGTACCGCAAATATTGCTTGGAAAGGGGAAGCGTTCATGACAGGCATAACGCTTAAGCAAGTGATTCAGGAGATCGGGCCGCTCGATACGGCCGCCATGGAGGCGGCCGCGCGGCATTCGGACAAGCTGACGAAGCCGCCGGGCAGCCTGGGGCGGCTCGAGGCGGTGGCGCGGCAGCTTGCCGGCATCTTCGGCGAGCCGATTCCCCGTCTCGGCCGCAAAGCGGTCATCGTGATGGCCGGCGATCACGGCGTCTGCGAGGAAGGGGTAAGCGCCTTTCCTGCGGAGGTGACGCCGCAGATGGTGCTCAACTTCCTGCAGGGCGGAGCGGCCGTCAATGCGCTCGCGCGGCAGACCGGCGCCGACGTGGTGTGCGTCGACATCGGCGTGAATGCCGACCTGTCCCACCCCGCGCTCGTATCGCGCAAAATCCGCAGAGGCACAGCCAATATGGCGAAAGGGCCGGCCATGTCGCGGGAAGAGGCGGAGGCGGCGATTTTGGCCGGCGCGCAGCTGGTCGAGGAGCTGGCGGCGGGCGGCTGCAGCCTGTTTGCCACCGGCGAGATGGGCATCGGCAACACGACGCCGAGCGCGGCGCTGCTCGCCGTGCTGGCCGGCATCGAGCCCGCTGCGGCTGCGGGCCGCGGCACCGGCATCGACGACAGCGCACTGACGCGCAAGCAGGCGGTCATCCGGCGCGCCATCGAGGTGAACCGCCCGGACCCGGCCGATCCGCTGGACGTCCTGGCGAAAGTCGGAGGGCTTGAGATCGCCGGACTCGTCGGCGTCATTCTTGGCGCGGCCCGCTGCCGCCGTCCGGTCGTCATCGACGGCTTCATCTCGTCGGCAGCCGCGCTGGTCGCCAGCCGCCTCGCTCCGCGGAGCGCGGACTATATGATCGCCTCGCATCTGTCGCACGAGCAGGGCCATGCCCGCTTGCTGGAGGCGATCGGGCTCGCGCCGATGCTGCACATGGACATGCGGCTCGGCGAAGGCACCGGGGCGGTGCTGGCCTTTCCGCTCATCGAGGCGTCCGTCCGCCTGATGGCGGAGATGGCGACGTTCGAGAGCGCGGGCATCTCCCAGGCGGCGGAGCGGCGGTGAAGCGATGAAGGTGCTGGTGACAGGCGGCGCGCGCAGCGGCAAAAGCGCGTTCGCGGAACGGTATGCGGCGAAGCTCGCGCCGGAAGGCATTTATATTGCGACGGCCCAGGCGTACGACGACGAAATGCGGCAGCGCATCGAGCAGCATCGGCAGGAGCGGGCGGAGCGCGGCTTCCGCTGGACTACCCGGGAGGAGCCGTACGATTTGGCGGGGGCGCTGAGGGAGCTTGCGGCGCAGCAGAGGCCGGAGGCCGGTCCGGCGCCCGGTCCGGCGCCCGCGGCAGAGGAAAGCGGCCGGCTTGGGCGCGTCGTGCTGGTCGACTGCCTTACGCTGTGGCTGTCCAACCGGCTGCTGGAGCGGGAAGGCGAAGCCGAGGCGGAGCGGCGGGTGGAAGCGCTCATCGAGGAATTGGCGCAGGCGTTCGCGGATTATTCCGGCGCGCTCGTTCTCGTGACTAACGAGGTCGGCTACGGGCTGGTGCCGGAATACAAGCTTGGCCGCCAGTTCCGCGATTTGTCGGGTCGCATGAATCAGCGGCTGGCGCAGGCGGCGGATCAGGTGTTCCTCGTCACAGCCGGCATTCCGATCGAGCTGAAGAGCCGCCAATATTTCATATAAAAACGGGTGAACGCAATTGATCCTATACAGCTGGCAAGAAACGGCGGCGATGGTGCTGGCGGCGCTCGTCATCGACTGGTGGATCGGCGATCCGAGATGGCGCTGGCTGACGCATCCGGTCATATGGATCGGGCGCTGGATCGCTTGGCTGGAGCGGAAGCTGTACGCTGCGGCAGGCAGTTCCCGCCACGTTCCGGACGCCGCAGGTGCGGAGGCGGGGGTTGCGGCAACGCCGGAACGGCCGCCGGCGCCAGATGCTTCTTCCGCGGGCTCAGCCGCCGCCCAAGGGCAGCAGAACGGCGCATCGTCTGCCGGGATGCGGTCGCCCGATCGGTCGGCCGCATCGCTTCGGCGGAGAGGGATCGTTCTGACGCTGCTTACTTTGGCGGTCGCGTTCGGAGCGATGTGGGCCTTGTGGTATGCGGCCAAGGAGCTGCACGAATGGCTCGGCTATGCCGTCAACACCTGGTTCATCTCGACGACGATTGCGGTCAAAGGGCTGAAGGACGCCGCGCTGGAGGTTTACCGCCCGCTGTGCGCAGGCGACCTGGACGAAGCCCGTCTCAAGACGGGCTACATTGTCGGCAGGGATACGAGCAGCCTCGGCGAAGATGAGCTGACGCGGGCGACGGTGGAGACGGTTGCGGAGAATACGGTCGATGCCGTCGTCTCGCCGCTATGCTATGCGCTGCTCGGCGGCGCTCCTCTGGCGATGCTGTACCGCGCGGCCAATACGCTCGATTCGATGGTCGGCTATAACAACGACAAGTATCGGCATTTCGGCTGGGCTTCCGCCAGGTGGGACGATGTCATGAACTGGATTCCGGCCCGGCTGACAGGGCTTATGCTGGTGCTCGCAGCGCTGCTGGCGCCGGGATTGAACGGGCGGCGGGCGGCCGCGGCTCTCCGGCGTTTCGCCCGGCTCCATCCGAGCCCGAACAGCGGCATCCCGGAATCGGCCGTAGCCGGCGCGCTCGGCATCGAGCTGGGCGGCACGAACATCTACGGCGGCCGCGTGAGCGAGCGGGCGAGGATGGGCTGGCCGCTGCGGCCGCGCGGCAGGGAAGATATTATTCGCGCCGTGCGCCTGATGTACGGCGTGAGCTGCGGAATAGCGGGGGGGCTGGTATGCGCGCTGTTGTTGACGCTCTGAAGGGCTGGTTTGCCGCTGTGGCGGCGGCTTTTCAGTTTTTGTCGAGGTTTCCGGTGCCGGTTCGGCTGAACTATACGGAGGAGCTGTTTCGGCGCAGCACAGTCGGCTATCCGCTCGTCGGCCTGGCGATCGGCTTGGCGGTGCTGGGAGCGGCCTGGCTGCTGGACGGAATCCTTCCCGCCGGTCCTGCGGCGGCGCTCGTCCTGGCCATCTGGGTCGCGCTGACAGGCGGGCTGCACCTGGACGGCCTGATGGATACGGCGGACGGTATTTTAAGCCACCGGCCGCGCGAGAAAATGCTGGAGATTATGAAAGACAGCCGCGTCGGGGCGATGGGCGTGCTCGCTTGCGCGCTGGTGCTGCTGCTGAAATGGAGCCTGCTGACGGAGCTGATCGGACGATGGCCGTCGGCCTGGCTGCTGCCGCTCGTTCCCGTGTGGAGCCGCTGGTACATGGTCGCGGCCATCGCTTCCTGGCCATATGCCCGCCAAGGGCAGGAAGGCGGCATGGGCGGGATGTTCCGCTCGGTGCGGCTAAGGCATACCGCGGCTGCCGGCATTCTGGCGGTGCTGCTGTCCGCCGCTGTCGTCGCGACAATGCCGGCTGCGGAGGGAAGGCTTGCCGCCGCGCTGACCGGCTTTCTGCTGCTCTTGACGTGCGCTGTCGCCGGCAATCGCATGAGCGCCTATATTCACCGCAAGCTCGGCGGATTGACGGGGGACACGTACGGAGCGATGAACGAGCTGCTGGAGACGCTGCTTTTGCTTGTCCTGCTGCTCGTGATGCGTTAGGAGGCCTTGATTTAGCGGGCAGATATCCGGCTTGCCGGCAAGGTCGTTCGCTTATGCCAGCGATCGCGATCATGGCCCGCGCCGCTGGTTGTCATTGTACGAGCGGCCCGATCTGTTCGGTCATGAGACGATCGGGCCGTTAATCAGAGGGGGGAATTTTATGCTGGAGCGTTACGGGCACGGGGGCGACCTGTGGACGGCTGCCGAGGCGTTCGGCCGGAGTCGGGAGCAGTTTCTCGATTTCAGCTCGAATATGAATCCGCTCGGCCCGCCGGAGGCGGCGGAGCGCATCCTCAGGGAGCGGTGGCGGGACATCGTCCATTATCCCGATCCTGCGGTCCGGGAGCTGAGCCGCCGCATTGCCGCAAGGCATGGCGTGCCGGAAGCCTGCGTGCTGGTCGGCAACGGCGCCGCGGAGCTGATCGATCTGGCGGTGCGGGTGCTGAAGCCTGCGGTGACGGGGCTCGTCAGGCCGTCTTTCGGCGAGTACGAGGAGGCGGTACGCAAAGCGGGCGGCGCGATATACGATATCCGCGCCTTGCCGCAGCGGCATTTTGTCGTCTCGGCGGAGGCGCTGGAGCAGGCGGACCGGCACTGCGACCTGATTTTCGTCGGGCATCCGAACAACCCGACCGGCCGGCTGCTGCCGGAGGAGACGACCGAGTGGCTCAAGCGACGAAGCGGCAGCGTGATCGTCGACGAAGCCTTTATCGACTTCGCTCCGGACGAGGAGCGGCGTTCCTTGGTCAAGGCCGCTGCGGAAAGCGGCCATCTGCTTGTCATCCGCTCGATGACGAAATTTTATTCGATTCCGGGCTTGCGGCTCGGATATATTGTCGGGGCGCCCGACCGGATTGCTGCGCTGCGGCGCCTTCAGGTGCCCTGGAGCGTGAACTCCCCCGCCCAGTGGATCGGCTGCGCGGTGCTTTCGGACCGGGAATTTGCCGCGAAGACATTGGCCTGGCTTGCGGCCGAGCGGAGCTGGCTGACCGCCCGGCTGCGGGAGCTCGGGCTCGTCGTATACGAGAGCGACGCGAATTTCCTGCTGCTGTCGCTGGCGCCGCTCGGCATCGGGGTTAAGCGACTGCAGGAGGAAATGGGCCGGCGCGGGGTATTGATCCGCGACGCCTCGCTCTTCGATGGGCTGGACGGCTCCTACTGCCGGCTGGCGGTGAAGCAGCGGGCCGACAATGAGCGGATGCTGGCGGTGCTCGGGGAGGCGGTGAGCCTGCTGGCGGCGGCAAGCGGCCGGGAGGCTGGACAGGTACGACCGGAACGACCGGTACGGCCGGAACGATCGGAACGGCCGGTACGACCGGAACGACCGGCAAGCTGGCTGGCGTCCCGGGGGGAGCCTGGCCAAGGCCCGGCGGCGGAAGAAGCGCCGGCATGTCCGCCGGCTTCCGAGGCCGCTTCGTCGGCAGCCTCGCCCGGACTGCGGGCTGACCCGCTTTCGGCTCGGCCAGGGGCGGCTGCGGCTTCCGCACCGTCGCCGGATGCCTCCGGCCACGCCGTTCCCGGGCGCGTGATCATGCTGCAGGGGACGTCGTCCGATGTCGGGAAAAGCCTGCTCGCCGCGGCGCTTTGCCGCATTTTTTGGCAGGACGGCCGGAGCGTAGCCCCGTTCAAGTCGCAAAATATGTCGCTCAATTCCTATGTGACGCCCGACGGCAAGGAGATCGGGCGAGCGCAGGGCATGCAGGCCGACGCCTGCCGCATTCCGGCTACGACAGATATGAATCCGATTTTGCTCAAGCCCAAGAAAGATATGGTGTCCCAAGTCGTCGTACACGGCAAGCCTTACCGCGACCTGGACGCCCGCACGTACCGGGAACGCTATCTTCCCCATGCGGAGTCCGTCGTCAAGGAAGCGCTCGCCCGTCTCCGCTCAACTCACGACATCGTCGTGATCGAAGGGGCGGGCAGCCCGGCCGAGGTGAATCTGAAGGACCGCGACATTGTCAACATGCGCCTGGCGGGCTGGGCCGACGCGCCGGTGCTGCTTGTCGCCGATATCGACCGGGGCGGCGTGTTCGCCTCGATTGTCGGGACGATGGACATTTTGACGCCGGAGGAGCGCGAGCGGGTGCGAGGCTTTGTGATCAACAAGTTTCGCGGCGACGCCTCGTTGCTCACGCCGGGGATCGAGTGGCTGGAGCGGAAGACGGGCAAGCCGGTCGTCGGCGTTATTCCTTATCTCCCTGAGCTCGGCCTGGAGGACGAGGATTCGGCATCGCTGGAGCGGAAGCTGGCCGAACGGGCGCGCGCCGGGGCAGGCAGCGGCGCATACGGCACGGGCTCTGGCCCTGGCTCCGGCTTTGGAGGCGGCTTCGCGGCGGCGAGCGAGGCTGGCGGCCGGTTGGATATCGCGGTCATTCGCCTGCCGCGCATTTCCAACTTTACGGACGTCGATCCGCTCGCTTACGAGCCGGACGTCTCGCTGCGTTTCGTCAGCTCGGCGGATGAGCTGGGGCGGCCCGACGCGGTCATTTTGCCCGGCAGCAAAAATACGGTGGACGACCTGCTCTTCCTCCGCGAATCAGGCCTGGAAGCGAAGCTGCTGGCGCATGTGCGGCAAGGCGGTTGGCTGATTGGCATTTGCGCCGGCTACCAAATGATGGGGCAGCGGCTGCTAGACCCGGACGGGATCGAATCGGACAAGCCGGAGCTGGCCGGGCTCGGCTTGTTTCCGGCGCAGACGGTGTTTGCCGGCGACAAGCGAACGGTCATCGCTCGCGGCCGCACCTCGCTGTATCAGGACGATGGCGCCGAGCAGTTCGTGGACGGTTATGAAATTCATATGGGCCGCACGACGTTTCTGGAGCCGGTGCGGCATCCGTTCCGGCTCGAAGCGGCGGGCGAGGGAGCTTCCGCCGGTGCGGCCGGTGCGCCGCATCCGGACGGAGCCGTTACGGAGGACGGGCGCGTGTGGGGGACGTATTTGCACGGTATTTTGCATAATGACGATTTCCGGCGTGCGTGGCTCAACCGTATCCGGCGGGCCAAAGGGTGGGGCGACAGACCGGCGGAGCTTCGCTTTCGCGAGCGGCGCGAGGCGGCCTTCGATCGGCTGGCAGCGCATGTAAGGCAGCATTTGGATTTGGAGCGGGTTTATGAGATGATGGGGATAAATCGCTGCAAGCCGTAAGGAGGGGTATCGGATGATTCTGATTCAGAGCACGCGGACAGGACGACCGGGCCCGGAGGCGGTGCTTAAGGACCGGTGAGCCGTTACTACAAGCCGCTTGTCTACATCGTCCCTCCGGAGGAGGACGGGCTGCTGCTGCGTACCGTGCTGCAGAAGCGGATGGGCATCTCCCGCAAGCTGCTGTCGCGGCTTAAGACGACGGAGCAAGGAATTACGGTCAACGGCGAGCGAAAATATATCGACGTCAAGCTGCGCGGCGGCGACCGGGTGGAAGCCCGGATGGAGCGGGAGACGTCGGATGACATCATGCCTCAGCCGATGCCGCTCGATATTTTGTACGAGGATGACGACCTGCTGGTTCTGAACAAACCGCCGGGCATCGTCGTCCATCCGACGCACGGGCACTACATGAACACGCTGGCTAACGGCGTCGTGCATCATTGGCTGGAGCGCGGCGAAAGCTTCCGCTTCCGGCCCGTTCACCGGCTCGATCAGGAGACGTCGGGGACGCTTGCGGTCGCCAAAAATCCGTATGTGCACCAGCAAATTTCGGAGGAGCTGCAGCGCCATGAAGTCAAAAAAGAATATTTGGCAATCGTTCACGGCTCCGTCTTTCCGGACGAAGGAACGATAGACGAGCCGATTGACCGCGACCCGCAGCAGCCGCATGTGCGGATCGTGACCGCGGCAGGCTATCCTGCCGTGACACATTACCGCGTCGAGCGGCGGTTCCCGGCGGCGACGCTGGTCCGGCTCAGGCTGGAAACCGGCCGAACCCACCAGATTCGCGTGCATATGCGCCATCTCGGACATCCGCTCATCGGCGACAAAATGTACGGCTGCACCGACTTGCCGGATGGCGAGACGGCTTCGCGCGATTTCGGCATGGAGCGGCAGGCGCTGCACGCATTCCGGCTCGGCTTGACGCATCCGATGACTCGGCAGCGGGTGGAGTTCGAGGCGCCGCTGCCCGAGGATATGGCTGCTTGCCTGGAGCGCCTGGCCCGTCTGTAAGTCCAGCAAGAGTTACGCGAGCCGGTGCCGGCGCCGGGCGGCAACCCCAATGATTTGCAGTTGTTCCGTATGAATCGGTATAATAAGCTTACTTGACGGTATCCGTTTTGACTGAAGAATGAGGATGGATGATGGGCATGGAAGGCAATCGCAAGCTGACAGTGTTTTATTACCCGCAATGCGGCACGTGCAGGAGCGCGTTGAAGTGGCTCAAGGAGCACGGACATGACATAGAGACGGTTCACATCGTGGAACAGCCTCCGACCGCGGAACAGCTGGCGAAGATGATTCCGCAAAGCGGTCTCGATATTCGCAAATGGTTCAACGTCTCCGGCGAAGTATACAAGCAGCTGCAGCTCAAAGACAAGCTGCCGGCGATGAGCCGCGAGGACATGGTCGCGCTGTTGGCGGGCAACGGCAAGCTGATCAAGCGGCCTGTCGTCACGGACGGGGAGAAGGTGTCGGTCGGGTTCAAGCCCGAGCAGTACGAGGAGATTTGGGGCTCGGCGAATTAAGAACGCTGCGAAGCGGGGCTTCAGCGAATGAGGCCCGCGCAGTGCGAGGTGTCAGGGCTTCAGCGAATGAGGCTCGCGCAGTGCGAAGTGTCAGAGCTTCAGCGAATGAGGCCCGCGCAGTGCGAAGCCAGGCTTTTAGCGAATGAAGTCTGAGCGGCATGAAGCAGGGCTTGCTACAATCAGTCGACAGCACGGTAGGGCTTGGCGAATGAAGCCCAGCGATTCCGGGCGGCAGGGAGGATGAGGGGTATTGGAGCCTAAGAAGAAGGGCAAGGGACAAAATCGTTTATGGTTTATCGGGGCCGCGGCGGCTTTTTTGCTGACGAAGGGGAAATCGATTCTGGCACTGCTGAAATTCGGCAAATTCGGCGGCGCTTTTATTTCCATGCTCGTGTCGATCTGGGCCTATGCGCTCATCTATCCATGGCAATTCGCATTCGGCTTCGTCGCCCTGCTTTTCGTCCATGAGCTGGGTCACGTGCTGGCGGCCAAACGCAAAGGGATGCCGGTTTCGGCTCCGCTGTTCATCCCGTTCCTGGGAGCGCTCATTACGATGAAGAGGCATCCGCGGGACGCGGTGACCGAAGCGTATGTCGCGTTCGGCGGACCGCTGCTCGGCACGGCCGGGGCGCTGGCTGTATTTGCCGCAGCTTATTTGACGAACAGTCAGCTGCTGTACTCGATCGCGTATGTCGGATTTTTTCTTAATTTGATTAATCTTCTCCCGATTCATCCGTTGGACGGGGGGCGCATCGCGACGGCGGTGACCCGCTGGCTGTGGCTTGTCGGCTTAATCGGCGGCTTGGTCGTCATTATTTACTTGCGTTCGATTTTATTTTTCATCATCTGGGCGATGTTCGCTTACGATCTGTACAAAAAGTACGTCAAGCACCGCAAACAAGGCGAGGAGCGGTATGTCGAAGCCAGCTTCCTGGTGCATGCCGAGCCTTTGATCGAGCAGGGGTATCTGATTCCCGGACCGATGCACCGCCGGGAGCTGAACTATGTCACCTATTCCGATCTGGGCGGGCAGCAATTCGTGCGCGTGCTTTGGGAAGGGCTGAACTTCGAAGGCTCCATCCCGCTGATGCATCAGGGGATTGTGCGCAGAGTGCATGTGACCCGGCTCGATCATATGCAAAAGGACAACGGCTTGAATCTGATGATTCACTGCCAGGTCGATTACAATTTGTTCGAGAATGACAAATATTACGACGTTCCTACCGCGTCCCGCTGGAAATTCGGCGTTGGTTACGGGGCGCTTGCGGTGCTGTTGATCGGCATGATGGCGTTGACGCACGAATTGACGGGATTATAAGCGCACAAGAAAAAATGCGATTCGCATAGGGAAGGAAGTCGAGTTTTTCGATATGAAAAAGCTGGAGTCGTCCAGGCTGAGCCGCATGGGTTCAGCTATTTTTTCTGAAGTGGCCGAATGGAAGCGGGAGGTGGCGGCTCGCGGGATGGATGTTATCGACCTGGGCATCGGCAGCCCGGACCGTCCGCCTTCGCCTGCCGTCATGCGGGCGCTGGAGGAAGCGGTGCGCGATCCTTCCATGTATGGATATCCGAGCTCGGAAGGCTCTCTCGCTTTCCGGGAGACGGTCGCCCGCTGGTACAAGCACCGGTTCGGCATCGGCCTCGATCCGGAGCAGGAGATCGTAACGCTGATGGGCTCGCAGGACGGGCTGGCGCATCTGGCTATGGCGATCACGAACCCGGGCGACGCGGCGCTCGTTCCCGATCCCGGCTATCCGATCTATGCCGCCAGCCTGGTGCTGGCCGGCGTCGAGCCTGTTCTTATGCCGCTTCGCTCCGAGAACGGTTTCCTTCCGGTATTGGCGGATATTCCGGAGGAGACGGCGCGCAGAGCGAAGTTTATGCTGCTCAATTATCCGAGCAATCCGCTGTCGGCGGTGGCGACGCCCGAATTTTTTCGCGCTGCTGTCGACTTTGCCCGCAAGCACGAGCTGCTTATTGTGCACGACTTGGCCTATTCCGAGATGGCTTTCGACGGATTCCGGCCCCCGAGCATTTTGGAGATTGAAGGCGCAAAGGAAGTGGCGGTGGAGTTTCACTCCTTGTCCAAAAGCTTTAATATGGCCGGCTGCCGAATCGCCTTCATGGTCGGGCGGCCTGACGTGGTCCGTTCGCTGCGCATCCTGAAGTCGAATATCGACTATGGAGTATTCAATGCCGTGCAGCGGGCAGGAATCGCGGCAATGGAGGAAGATATGGCTCCGGGCAGCGTCCCTGTGGCTGGATTGTACGAAAGAAGGCGAGACGTGCTGATCGAGGGGCTGCGGCGCGCCGGCTGGACGATTCCGAAGCCGAAAGCGACGATGTTCGTATGGGCCCGCATTCCCGCTGGCTGGACATCTCGACAAATTTCCCGGGAAATGTTGTTTTCGTCGGGCGTTGTCGTTATACCGGGCGACGCGTTCGGCAGCGAAGGGGAAGGATACGTGCGCATTGCGCTGGTGCAGGAGGAAGCCAGGCTGCAGGAAGCGGCCGAGCGCATAGGGGCTTTTCTGGCTGCGGCCAGGCAGCTGCGGTAAATGAATAGATGCCTTGAGCAGAGAGGCAGCGATCGGTCTATCGCTGCCTCTTTGCGCATATTATGGCCTGTTATATGCCGTGATATCGCGATACGCATTCCCCTATATTTGCTCTCCTGTGCGGTCGGGATGCACCGAAAACACCGCTTGCCACTTGACCCTTCAGCTCCGCTGTCGGCCTCCTCTTGTTTCCGTCATCTTCCGGGGCAGTGAATGTCGTGATTTCTTACCCCGCGCTGTCGTTTTCTTGCAATATTCAGGTAAGCGTAATCATGTTATGATGATGCCAGGCAAGACGATTGAAGGAGGAAAAATACGGTGTCCAATCTGCTCAACATTGCGGTCGTCGGCTGCGGCGGGATCGCTAACGGGAAGCATTTGCCCAGCTTGTCCAGATTGAAGGAAGTTAAACTTGTCGCTTTTTGTGATATCGTCATTGAGAGAGCTCGCGCAGCGGCAGACAAGTACGGCGCTTCGGGAGCGCAGGTGTATGAGGACTACCGGGAGCTGCTTGCGGATGAGACGATCCAGGTCGTGCATGTCTGCACGCCGAACGATTCCCATGCCGAGATCGCGATCGCGGCGATGGAAGCGGGCAAGCATGTCATGTGCGAAAAGCCGATGGCGAAGACGGCGGCCGAGGCGCGCCGCATGGTTGAAGCCGCGAAGCGGACCGGTCGCAAGCTGACGATCGGCTACAACAACCGCTTCCGTCCGGACAGCCTGCATCTGAAGCAATTATGCGAAGCCGGCGAGCTCGGCGACATTTATTACGCCAAGGCTCATGCGATTCGCCGCCGCGCCGTGCCGACATGGGGCGTTTTCCTGGACGGCGAGAAGCAGGGGGGCGGCCCGCTGATCGATATCGGAACGCACGCGCTTGACCTGACGCTGTGGCTGATGAACAATTACGAGCCGCGGGCGGTGCTCGGTCAGGCGTTCCATAAGCTGTCTTCGCGGGAAAATGCAGCCAATGCCTGGGGGCCTTGGGACCCGGCCAAGTTCACGGTGGAGGATTCGGCCTTCGGGATGATCGTCATGAAGAACGGAGCGACGATTATGCTGGAGTCGAGCTGGGCGCTCAATACGCTCGATGTGAAGGAAGCGAAGTGCACGCTGTGCGGTACGGAAGGCGGAGCGGACATGGAGGACGGCCTGCGGCTGAACGGCGAGAAGCTGAGCCGCCTGTACAAGCATCAGGTCCAGCTCGATGCCGGCGGCGTCGATTTCTACGACGGCAAGAAGGAAAGCATGCAGGATACGGAGATGCGGCTGTGGATCGACGCCTTGCTGAACGACAAGGAGCCGGTCGTCACGCCGGAGCAAGCCTGCGTCGTATCGGAAATTCTCGAAGCGATCTACGAATCGGCCCGGACGGGCAAGGCGGTCTATTTCGACTAATCTAATCGATGAGATAGGGAGGCGAGCCTATGATCAGAGTAGCCATGCTGAGCTATTGGCATGTTCATGCAAGAGATTACGCCAGGCAGGCGGATGAGCACCCGGAGACGGAGATCGTTGCCGTCTGGGACGAACTGCCGGAGCGCGGGCGCAAGGAGGCGGAGGCGCGCGGCATTCCGTTCTACGCCGATGTGAACGAGCTGCTCGCTCGCGCCGACATCGATGCGGTCATCGTCGATACGCCGACGTCGATGCACCGGGATGTCATGGTCGCCGCCGCCAAAGCGGGAAAGCATATTTTTACGGAAAAAGTGGTAGCGACGACGCTGCGCGAGTGCAACGAGATTGTCGAAGCGGTTTGGCAGGCCGGCGTCAAGCTGACGGTTTCGCTGCCGCGTCTCAACCACGCCTACACGCTGGCGGTGCAGGAAGTTCTCGGCGAAGGGCTGCTCGGGGAGCTGACGCTGGTGCGCACGCGCCTGTCGCATAACGGGGCGGTGCCGTCGGAACGCTCTAAGAACGGCTGGCTTCCGCCGCATTTCTACAATCTCGCGCAGTGCGGCGGCGGTGCGATGATCGATCTCGGCTGCCACCCGATGTATTTGGCCAGGCTATTTCTGGGCATGCCGTCCAGCGTGACCGCTTCTTACGGCTATGTCACCGGCCGCGAGGTCGAGGACAATGCGGTCGCGGTGCTGCGCTACGATAGCGGAGCGCTGGCCGTTGTCGAAGCCGGCTTCGTCAACCGCTTCTCGCCTTTCGCGATCGAGGTGCACGGCACAGAAGGCAGCCTGCTGTATTCCACCCATGACGACAAGCTGCTCGTGCGCAGCTCGAAGCTCGGCGAGGAAGAGGCCAAGGAGTGGCAGGTCCGCGAGAGCTGGCCGGAGGAGCGCGCCTCTGCCTTCCAGCAATGGGTCTCGCATATTCTCGGCGGAACGACAGCGGATGACAATATTCGTATCGCGGTCGATCTGACCCGGCTGATGGAGGCGGCAAACTTGTCGGCAAGAAGCGGAGCCGCCTACCGGATCTCTGATTTGCGGCCATGAACGGACCAACGCGCAGCAGCGCCAAGCCATATCCGTTCGAGCCGATGCTGTCCAATCCGGGGGCGCTGGACCGTCTCGACATCCGTTTTCGCTGGGGCGGCTACGGCATTCGGATGATCAAGTTCCATCATACGACGTTTCCTCCGGGAAGATGCGTCCAATTCCATAAGCATTCGGACTTTGAGTTTCATTTTATCCCGCGCGGCAAAGGGAGGGTGATTCTCGAGAACGAATCGTATCCGCTCCACGAAGGGCTGATGTATTTGACCGGTCCGGGGGTGATGCATTACCAGGAGGCGGATGCCCAGGAAGCGATGGATGAGCTGTGTCTGCATATCGACATCCAGCCTCTGCCCGAGGAGGAGCGGGAGCCGGAGGACGCATGGGGCGGCAGGTGGGAAGCGGCGGAAGCCGAGGCATGCGTGCGGCGACTGGAGGCGCTGCCGAAGCGCCCGGCGCCGGATCAGTTCCGGGCGATGGACTGCTTTCTGGACGCCTACCGGGCCTGGCGCGACAACGTGCCGGGGCTGTACACGATCATCAAGCAGTCGATCATTCAAATTTTGCTGCGCATGACGCAGTCGTACGCCTCGGCTCCGGCGATGGATTTGCCGTCGCGGGACATGAAGCATTACCGGTATCAGCTTGCCGTGCAGTTCATCAAGGACAATTACATGAATCCGCTGACGCTGGAGCTGGTAGCCGAGCGCGTGCAGATCAGCCCGAGGCAGCTGCAGCGCATTTTTCGCGAGCAGACAGGGGGCACCTTCAGCGAGTACATCGAGCATATTCGCCTGCAGCATATTTGTGCGGAGCTGACGGAGAGCGAGCGGACGATCGACCAGATCGCCTGCGCAAGCGGCTTTTCCAGCGCGAACTACCTGCATTACGTGTTTAAGAAAAAGCTCGGCACCACGCCGATGCAGTATCGGCTTAAACACCGCGTTACCGGCGCGGAGGCGAAAGCGTCTGGCGATGCGGCGGAGTAAAGCGAAAGAAGCCAAGCCGCTTCCTTATGTATGGATAAGCGCCTGTGAATCAGGCTGGCGCCGGTATTGGAGCGGCGTCGGCTTATTTTTTTATTTATAAATTCCTCTGCAAACGATCGTCGCCGACATTCGTGAATGTTGCATTTTGTACAACAAAAACGGGGAAACAGGCCGCATTTGCGGCTCAATGTTGCAGAAAGTGCAGCATTTCGGGCGATCTTCCTTGATTTGAAGCCATTTTCGTCTAAAATGTTGCACAAAGTGCAACATTCCCCTGACTCTAGCGCGAAAGATACGGAAAATGTTGCATTTTTTGCAGGATTCGCCGCCACATGCGCCCGGATGTGCCCGGGAAGGGGCGGCTAGTGCACATGGTCGACCGGGCGCCGACTTGCAGCGATCGAGCGATCGTTTGAAACTCGCACTGGATCTCATCGCCGCCACGGACTCTAACGCTGGCGACAAGCGCTATTAGGCCAAACCCCCAATGCAGAACGCCCCAATGCTCCAATAAGGTTACTGGCAAGTCAAGCGCTGCATTCCTAAACCTGTCATTCCGGGCCGAAGAAGCGTTGGGGCAAGCGTTAGCGGCACGGCCTAGCAGGCGGACTCCCCGTCTCCTTTCCGCACTTCCTTCACGGACGATTTTTCCTTCAGCCGCTCCTTTGTCAGCTTGAGCTGCGCCACAATCACGATGCTGATGATGACGAGCAGAAACCACGAGCTGAGCTTCCCGAGGTGCACCCATCGCCAGGAGTGAAGCTGATCGGGATATTTCCATGCTCCCAGAAACGTCGAAATATTTTCCGCGATCCAGATAAAAAAGGCGATGAGCAAAAACGACAGCAGCAAGGGCATCCGGTACCGCACGCCGTCCACCGTAAACGAAACGCTCGTGCGCCGGAAGACGACCAGCAGAGCGAGGGTCAGCCACCAGCGGACGTCGTACCAATAATGGTGCGTGAAGAAGTTAAGGTAAATAGCGGCGGCGAGCGAGGCGGCGGCAAGCATGCCGGGCCAATGGGCTATGCCGAGGTCGAACCGCCGCCATGCCTGGCATATGTAGCTGGCTACGCTGGCGTACATGAAGCCGCTGTACAGCGGAACGCCGCCGACCTTCGTCCACGCTGCCTCGGGGTAGCTCCAGGAGCCCATGCGCACTTTGAACAGCTCCAGGGCCAGGCCGATCACGTGAAACAGCGCGATGACCTTCATCTCGTCCTTCGTCTCGAGGCCGGACAAGTACATCGCGAGCTGTACGAGCAGGCAAATCGCCAGCAGCAGATCGTACCGGTGCAGTCCGGGAACGTGAACGATTTTGGTCAGCGCCAGCGCGGCGAAGATGCAGACGGGGAATAGGCAGCACGCCGCCTGGTTAACCCCGAAATAAACGAGCTTCCGCCAAGAACGAAAGCCTCTTTCTGTCCAGGAAATAGCCGGATTCAAAGCGATCCCTCCTTCTCTTACCCAGTGTATCTCGCTAAAGAGGAAGGAAAGCCGAAAAATCGCGCCGCCCAATTTCTCATTTTTAGCGGTCTGCTTCCCGGTTAAGTGCAAGCTGAGGGCTGGAATGCCGGCGCTCCGGCAGGAAGCCCGGCCGTTCTGCGAGATCGAGCAGCTGAGCGGAGCCATCGGCTGCCAAGCGCGGGGACTGGCATAAAGCCAGGGTATTAGAACAGAACGGCCGAAACACCATGCCTGAGCACTGCCCAAGCAAATCGGGGCGAAAAACGGACATTCATCTTTTTTTTCGCGATTGTATTTTTGCAACCGTATTCAACCTGCGCAAACAATGTTAAAATCGAGAGAAAGACCGCCTATGACGAACAAAATCCATGTTATCGGCTGTCGCCTGCGGTATTGAAATTTTGTCGGCGTATACCGCCAAATTTTCAAGATAGGAGGTTAGACGGGCATGAGAATGAACTGGTATTACCGGATGATGCTATCCTATACGCCGATTTTTTTCGTGGTCATCTCCTCGCTTATTGTTGTTTTTTTCGCCGCTTTGAACCACGCATCGAAGAACCGTTACATCGAGACGAACACCGCCATCGTCGAACAGATGATGAAGAATACGGAAGCGAACCTGAAGCTCGTCGAGCGGAACGCGGTCAGCGCGCTTATTACCGATCGGACGATGCAGGATTTTTTTTCCGACCGGCCCATGACCCTCTACGATTATTTCGTCATCCAGAAGAAGCTGATCGAGCTGAAATCGTCGTTTCCTTTCGCCAGCTCCATTTATTTGTACGATGAAGAGAAAGGGCGCATTCTGTCCGATTCCAACCTGTACGAGCTGGATGCCTTTGCCGACCGGGAGTTTCTGATGGAGGTATATCACCGCGAAGGACGGTCCGCTTGGACGGAGCCGCGCGACTATTCGCTGTCGGCCATCGACCGGAACAAGCAGAAGGTGGTATCGATCGTCAAAAACTACTCCTATCCGGCCCTGCGCAAAGGAGCGATTGTCATTAATATCTACGTGAGCTCGCTCATGGAATTTCTGAATCAGTACAGTCAGGAGGATCGCGGAACGGTTCATATTCTCGATACCGGCGGCCAGCAGTTCCAGGAGAGTGCGGCGGAACGTTCGGATTCGACCCGTTTCCAGGCAGTGTCGGACTATACGGGCTGGACGTACTATGCGGTCAGCGTCAATGCGGCAGGCTATTCTGCGCTGTCTCTGCTCTCCAACGTATGGATCATCGCCGTGCTGGTCATCATTGTGCTGGCGCTCGTCTGGTTTACGCTGATTACGCATATCCACTATAAGCCGATTCAAAATCTGGTGGAGAAGATCAATACGTTTACGGGGAGAAAAGGCGGAGTCCGGAGCATGAAAGCGCCGCTCAACGAGTTCAAGCTGATCGAATCCGCCATCGATAATTTGTTGAAAACCGCGACCGATTACAACACGCTGCAGGAGGCGGAGGCGCTGCACCGCAAGCGGATTTTGATTCAGGAGCTGCTTGACGGCCATCGGACGATGAGCGATGCGCAGTGGCAAGAGGAGGCCGTACCGCTCGGGCTGCCGGCCGACTGGGGCAAGCTCTGCGTCGTCTGCGTCGAGATCGACCGCTACAGCGCATTTACCGAATCCTACAAGCCTGGGGACCAGCATCTGCTGAAATATATTCTGGAGAGCGCCTTGCGCGAGATGGCCCATGAGCGCGGCATGCTGCAGTGCAGCGTGTGGACGGAGCCGCAGCAGGTAGCGTTTATACTGTTTCTTGCGAAGCGCCACCATCCTTATGCGGAGACGGTGTATGCGATGTGCGACGAATACCGGCGCTGGATTCATGCCAATCTTCAGCTGACGGTGTCTGTCGGCATCGGCGTGGTCACGGACGGGATCGGGAGCATCGCGCAGTCGTACCGGAATGCGGGCAGCAACGTATCCTACAAGGCCGTATTCGGGACGAACGCCGTGATCGACAACCGGATTGCGGAGGCCAAGTCGGATCAAGGCTCTTATGTCCTGTTCGGCTCGATGCAGGAAATGGTACATCTCTTTCGCAAGGGCGACGATCAATGGCGCGGCAAACTGTCGCAGATTATGGACGAGCTGAAAAGCCGGAGACTGGGCAGAGCGGAGGTTGCCTCCTTCGCCGCGAATCTTGCCCAGCATATGGATAAGGAAATGAAGGCGACGTCGCCTGAATTGTCGCAATCCTGGGACGAGCGCTATCGCGATCGCTTCGTCGCGCTGGCGAAGACGACGGAAACGCTGGGAGAGCTGCAGCGGGAGCTGGAGGCGGTCATGAACGATTTGGCGGATGACGTCGAGCGGATGCGGGAGACGTCCAGCAGCAAGTCGATTGCCATGCGGATGAAAGCCTACATTGACTCCAACTACGCCGACCCCGGGCTGTCGCTAGCGGGAGTCAGCGAGAGATTCGACCTGCCCGCCAGCCATGCCAGCACGCTCTTCAAGAAGGAGATCGGCGAGAAGTTTGTTGATTACGTATTAAAAATACGCCTCGAGCATGCGCGCGGCATGCTGCTGGAAAGCGACGATACGATTCAGTCCATTGCGGAAAAAGTCGGGTATACGCATGTGCTTTCTTTTCATCGGGCTTTCAAAAAAGCGTTCGGCTACCCGCCGGGCGAATACCGGGCGATTTATCGGACGCAGCGCTAAGACCCGGAGGCTGGCTATACATAAGACAAGCGGCGACGAAAGAAGGCGGAACCTGTGGCTGAGAAAATGCGGTTGCCCGGAAACGCCGCTTCGGCATCGCTTGGGCCGGCCGCTGACAAGCCATTCAGGCCGGTCTTTTTTTTGGCAATCTGCATGAACCCCATATAGATACGGCATGTTCCCCCGCCGCCGCTCGCATGTCCTTATTCCCCGAAAAAGAACCTTTCCCGCTCGCACGATCTTTTTGCCGGCAGCCCTTCTTTCGGTATGCTGCTATCGCTGCACCGACTCTCTTTCCCCGTGCGCACTTGAGATTTGACGGCTGTTCTGAAATGAAGTTAAGTCTCCAAAAAAGGTAAGGCGGCCCTGTCCGCCATGCCAAAAAACAAAAGTTAAGCCGTGAATTATTGTATATATTCAGCAGCGCCGTCCGGATGCTACAGTATGACCTGTGAGACCTGCCTAACCATGCATGGGCGACAGGGATTTTTTTGAAGGAGGGGAGATCCATGGAGGCGACAACACGGCCGAGGGCGCGGGAAGCACCGCGCTGGCAGATCAAGGCTCTCGTCCGCGACTGGCAGCTCTACAGCTTGCTCGTGCTTCCGATGCTGTATTTTTTCACTTTTAAATATGTTCCGATGCTTGGCGCTGTCATTGCCTTCAAGGATTACAATATCTTTGAGGGAATATGGGCGAGTCCCTGGGTAGGCTTCGAGACGTTCCGGGAAATCTTTCAGATGCAGGGGTTCTATCTCGCCTTGCGGAATACGTTTATGCTGAACCTGCTGGATCTAATCGTCAGCTTTCCGATCCCGATCGTGCTGGCCATTCTTCTGAACGAGCTGCGCATTCATTGGTTCAAGAAGGGGGCGCAGATGGTTCTTTACTTGCCGCACTTTATTTCCTGGGTCATTATCGGCGGCATGGCGATTCAGTTGCTGGCAACGAATACCGGCATCGTGAACAGCGTCCTGAAATCGATGAACATGGCGCCCATTCCGTTCCTGACCGAGCCTTTGTACTGGGTATTTACTTATTTGGGAATCGGCATCTGGCAAAGTGCCGGCTGGGGAACGATCATCTACCTGGCTGCGCTGACGGGCATCAATAAGGAGCTGTACGAAGCTGCGGACGTGGACGGGGCCAGCCGGCTGCGCAAAATTTGGCATATCACGTTGCCCGGCATCAAGCCGACGATCATCATTCTGCTTATTATCAACATCGGCCATATGGCGAGCATCGGCTTCGATCGGCCGTTCGTGCTCAGCAATCCGCTCGTGACGGATGTCTCCGAGGTGATCAGCACTTACGTATACAAGATCGGCATCCAGTCCGCCCGCTACACGATCGCCACGGCGATCGGACTGTTCCAGGCGGTGGTCGGCCTGATCTTCCTGCTGTCCGCCGATTATATATCCCGCAAGGTTAACGACCAGGGGATCTGGTAAGGAGGAGAACGACCTATGACTAGCGAGGCTCATACCGCCCGCGTATCAAGCCGAAGCGCCAAAATATTGGACGGCGTGATTATTGCCCTTGTCGCGATCGCCAGCGTGCTCTGCCTGGTGCCTATGCTGCACATCTTCGCCCTGTCGCTGAGCGGCAACAGCGCCATTATGGCCGGCAAGGTTACGATCATCCCGCTGGATATCGATCTGACGGCGTACAGGTCGGTTTTTGGCAACGCGCAAATGATTCGTTCCCTGGTGTTCACGATTGTGCTCGTGGCGCTGTTTACGGTCATTTCCATGGCGATGACCATTATGGCTGCCTATCCGCTTACGAAGAAGCATCTGAAAGGGCGCGATTTCTTCCTGTTCGTCATTGTCGTCACGATGTTTTTCAGCGGCGGCATGATTCCCGAATATTTGCTCGTCAAAAACTTGAATTTGCTGGATTCTATCTGGGCGCTGATTTTGCCTGGGGCGATCAACGCTTTTTATCTGCTGATCATCAAGACGTTCTTCTCGTCGATCCCGGTCGAGCTTGAGGAATCCGCGCGCATGGACGGCGCAAGCTCATTCCGCATTTTGATCGGCGTCGTGCTGCCGCTGTCGCTGCCCGTGCTGGCGACGCTCAGCCTGTTCTATGCGGTAGGACGTTGGAACGGGTTTATGGACGCGCTGCTCTACATCACAGACCAGAACCTGTATCCGCTGCAGCTGCGGTTGTACGAGATGGTCATGAACAGTCAGGTCAACAGCATGCTGGAGGGCCTAGGCACTTCGCCTCCGGTTCCCGAAAGTCTGAAAGCGGCATCCATCATGTTCGCCACGATTCCGATCCTGCTGGTCTATCCGTGGCTGCAGCGTTATTTTGTATCTGGCATGATGATCGGAGCGGTCAAGGGTTAAAAGGCGTTTCTTAATTAAAAAAATACGATGAGACAAAGGAGCGGGTCCAATGAAAAGCGTGACAATCAGATGGGTTGCCGGCCTGTTGGCGGCGGTTTCTGCAACGGCCATTGCGGCAGGCTGCAGCGACAAGGAAGCGGGCGGCGGGGAGAAGCCGGCGCAAGCTACGACTTTGCGCATCGAGCTGTTCGACCGGAACAACACGCCGACCGGCGCGCCGCCCATTACGAACAATTTCATGACGAAGTATATCCAGGAGCATTTCGGCGATCCGAATAACATCAAGGTGGAGTTCGTCACTGTTCCGCGCACCCAGGAAGTCGAGAAGCTGAACGTGCTTATGGCGGCGGGCCAGGCGCCCGATCTCGTGTACACCTACGATAAGCCGACGGTGCAAAAATATGTGAAGGACGGGGGACTGACCGATCTCGGGCCGCTGATCGAGCAGTACGGGCAAAACTTGAAAAAGGTGCTGGGTGAAGACGTGCTTAGCTACGGTGTGTTTGAAGGGAAGCAGTATGCGATCCCGGCGCGCCGGGTGCTGCTGCCGCAGAGCACGACCTTCATCCGGCAGGACTGGCTGGATGAGCTGGGGCTGCCGGTTCCGCAGACGACGGAGCAATTTTACAATACGTTGAAAGCGTTTAAAGAGAAGAAGCCCGGCAAATCCGGCGATAAGGTCATTCCGTACAGCAATATCGATCCTTTTCATATGAAGCCGCTGCAATATTCGTTCTGGGAGTGGGACAAAATCACCGATCAGGACCTGTTCGCGACGCCGGAATGGCTGCTTCCGGGCAGCAAAGAGGCGCATCGCTTCTTGAACAAGCTGTACAACGAGGGGCTCATTGACCCGGATTTCCCGCTGTCGATGAACAAGGACCCGCAAAAATTTCAAAAGGATCTGATCAACGGTCTGGTCGGCGCCGGTACGGCCAATACGAACGAGCCGGTCTATCAGGGCTACTTGGCGGAGGTGTACAAGGCCGACCCCAAGGCGAAGCTGGTGCCGATCGATCCGTTCACGACGCCGGACGGCAAGCGTCCGAAGCCATTGTACTCGCCGAACGGAATGTACATGTTTGTGCCCAAATCGAGCAAAAATGCGGAGGCGGTGGTCAAATATTTGGACTGGATGGCGCAAATGGACAATGTGATCGCGCTCCAGAACGGCATCGAGGGCAAAACCTATGAGATGAAGGACGGCATTCCGCAGACGCTGGACAACGAGGAAGCGAGGCAGACGCTGTATAACTATCCGGATTACTCGATTATTTTGAACGGCAAGCTGGTCAGCACGACAGACGAGGAGCTGAATGTGGCGGCCAACGCGTCCGATCCCAAATATAAAGATTTTACGATTTCCAGCATCAAGCTGGGCAGCACGGACGGGGTTATCATCCCTCACGTGACTACGCCGATTCAATCGGAGATCAAGTACGCGACGACATTGAAGGAAAAGCATGACGAAATTTTCGTCAAGGTCATTACGGCAAAGCCTGCCGACTTCGACAAGGTGTATGACAGCGAAGTGAACGATTATATGAAAATCGGCGGCCAAGAGGTCATGGAAGAGAAGCGCAAAGCTTTTGAAGCCGAGAAGAAGTAGCCTGGCGAAAATGGCGACAGCCGCCGGAAGCTTGCCCTCCGCTTGCAGCCGCCGGAAGCTTGCCCTCCGCTTAGCGGCGACGAAGGCGGCTTACGGAAGGAGCGTCAGCAGCAGCGCCAGTAGGAGCGCCAAGTAGGAGCGCCAGCAGCAGGGCCAGTAGGAGCGCCAGTAGCAGCGTCGGCAGCAGCGCCATACCTTCTCCCCTCTCGAAGCGAGCGGCCCGCAAACTTGTAAGCGATTGGCCATACCATCCTGAGCGGTTTACGGACCGCACTTGAGGCAGCGCCGGCTTACTTGGCATGGCGGGAGCGGCCGGGCGTTGGGGTGATCCCGTTCAGGCGGAGGACATTTGTGCTATAATAGATGCAATCTTGCTTTATGGGAGCGATGTCCTGTTGAAGACTGACAACCAACCGACCGTTCTGCTCGTCGATGGGATGGCGCTGCTGTTCCGGGCATTCTATGCGACCTCGTACGGCGGCTATATCATGAGAACCTCCGGCGGCCTGCCGACCAACGCGGTGTACGGCTTTGTCAAATATTTCATGGATGCGGTCAAGCGGTTTCGTCCGACGCACGTCGTCTGCTGCTGGGATTTGAGCGGCGGCAGCTTCCGCAACGAGCAGTTCGCCGAGTACAAGGCCAATCGGGTCGACTGTCCGGAGGAGCTGATTCCGCAGTTCGATCTGGTCAAGGACGTCACCGCCAGCTTCGGCGTGCCGAATATCGGCATCGAGGGCTACGAGGCGGACGACTGTATCGGGACGCTGTCCCGACTGTACGGCGAGGAAGCGGACGTATACATATTGACGGGAGACCATGACATGCTGCAGCTCGTCAGCGACCGGGTGAAGGTAGTCATCATGAAGAAGGGCCAGGGCAACTACACGGTGTATACGCCGGAAGCGCTTCTGGAGGAGAAGGGGTTGACCCCTGCGCAGATCGTCGATCTGAAGGGATTGATGGGCGATACGGCGGACAATTACCCGGGGGTCAAAGGCATCGGCGAGAAGACGGCGCTGAAGCTGCTTGCGGAGTACGGCTCGGTCGACGGCATCCTTGAGCACCTGCCGCAGCTGCCGAGGGGCGTCCGCGCGAAGATCGAGGCGGAGCTGGACATGCTGCACCTGTCCCGGGAGCTCGCCCGCATCCGCTGCGACGCCCCTGTTGCCTGCCCGCTGGACGGCTGCGCGTGGGCGGTGGACCGGCATGCGGTCATAGCCAAGTTCGAGGAGCTGGAGTTCAAGGGGCTGCAACAGCTGATCGGGTAATCGGAGTTCCAGGGCTCGCGCCAACGGGGCGGGGGACCGCAAGACGCCAGTCTGACTGCGGACTGACAAGGCGGCCAGTCTGGCCGTGGAATCGCAAGGCAGCCAATCTGATCGGGGAGCCACTGAGCTGTCAATTTGATCGGGGAGTCACTGATGCTGCCAATCTGATCAGGAGCCACTGAGCTGCCAATCTGATCGGGGAATCACTGGGCTGCCAATCTGATCGAGCAATCGCAAGGCAGCCAGCCCGACCGGGAGAACGCCCAAAGCGTCTCCCGTTTTTTTTTCAACATATCCCAGCTCGTGCTCGCTTCGCTTGTCTTGCTTCTGCTAACGCTTGCTACAGAGCTTATTCCTCTCGAAACGATCGAATTGGCACTGTAACGCTTGTGCGCAGTGTGAGGGCCTTATTCCGCATGTTTGGCCCGCTTTCATCAAGAGAGACGCCAATGCCGAGCAGTTTCTTGCGTCATCGGACGTCGCCTGCAGTGTTGAAATTTTGGCCCGTGGATAAAAATTCGGCCCGTGGATAACGCCAAATTTTCGGAGAGAGCCAGCCAATGTTGTATTTTATACAACGCGCGCCTAGCCAAGCTAGGCATAACTAACCGGTGCAAGTCCGGTCGGGGTAAAGGCCAAGCTGCCCCGTAGCTAGCAGGCAGGCGTCGGAGAAATCCGGCGTCTGAAGCCCTGTGAAAAGCTCCGCAAAAGGCGGAAGGAAGCAAACTTGCAGGCCGTAACATCAAGTGAATCCTGCCGCATCGTGAA
>NZ_KB905563.1:0-4628 GCF_000380965.1 Paenibacillus ginsengihumi DSM 21568
CATGCAGGAACTGCTCGTCGATATTGTCGGCCACGAATCCAGGGAGCTCGATCTCCTGCTTGAAACGAAGTATACCGAGCTTGATGCCTATGTGCTGATTCACTTTGAGCCGCAGTCTTATAGGGATGCGGATTTTCATGAACGCATGTTTATTTATTTTGGACGCTTGTTCGAGCGGCATCGGAAAGAGCATAAGCTGATCATTCCGATCGCCATTTTTACGGCCGACGATGTGAAGGATGAACCGGATTCTGTAACGATGGAAATTCCGGGGCATGAAATATTGCGGTTTCAGTTTTTGAAGGTCGAGCTGCGAAATCAAAACTGGCGGCAATTTATTCAGTCGGACAATCCGGTGGCTGCTGCCTTGCTTGCCAAAATGGGCTATAATGAAAGAGAAAGGCGCCAAGTGCTTCCGGTAGATGAGGTTCGCAAGCTCGGCAAGCATTAATCCATGAAAGCCGGAAAGATCTGTTTCAATAACTTTTATAAAATGACGGCGGCATAAGCAGCCGTCTGTTTCCGTTGAAAGTTTTTCCAATCCGTGTTATGATGGGCATGACTGACTCGTCAGTCATATTTTTATTGTGAAAAAGTGACTGATGAGTCAGTCATCTAGAGAGACTATTCAACAGGTTTGGGGAGGGCGCTTGCGAGTGAGTGAAGCGAAGAAGGAGAGCATCATCGCCTCGGCGCTGAAGCTGTTCGAAGAGAAGGGATTTCATGCCACGAAAGTGTCGGACATTGTGAAGGATGCGGGCATCGCGCAGGGGACGTTTTACTTGTATTTTAAAAGCAAGGAAGATTTGTTCCGCAGCATCGCAGAGACTTGTCTGCAAGAGATCGTCCAGGCCTTGGACGACGTTCCGCCGTATTGCGACCCCGGCACGATGCGGCTGGTAATTCGTCGGACGGTGACGATTTGTTACCAAAACCGGACAATTTTGTGCATTTTGAATCTTCACGGCGCTGCGTCTCCGGAAATCGCCGATATTTCGGAGCAATATTATGAACGGATGGCTGAGAGCATCGTCAGGCTGCTGAAGCAGGCCGGAGCTTATCCGGGCTATACGGACGAGCAGCTGGAAATGACCGCCTACGGCTTGATCGGGATGGTCGAAATGGCTTCCTATCAATGGTTCGTCGTGAAAGGACACGGAACCGAATATATCGATCCGCTGACGGACGCGCTGGTCGGCATTCATGGCAATTGCCCGGCTGATTCGGAGGCAGGAGGGGACGAGGCATGATTGCACGGCTTCTTCGTTACCGTAAAATCACCATCCTGTTTTTTGTGATGGCCGTTTTGATCGGCATGGTCAACATTGCCACGATGAAACAGCGGGAAAATCCGGAGGTCGACCTGACGATGGCGATGGTTACAACCATCTACCCGGGCGCTTCGCCCGAGAAGGTCGAGCAGTTCGTCACGCGGCCGCTGGAACGGAAAATTAAAGAAATGAACGATATCAAGCTGCTGACGTCCACCTCGTCGGCGAACGTATCGATGATTCAGGTCGAAGTCAATCCTAGTACGGATATTCGCCGGGCATGGGACACGCTGCGGCAAAAAACGCAGGCCGCCGTCAGCGAACTGCCGGAGGATGCGCATCAGCCCGTCGTGAATGACGATCTCAGCAAAATCGCCGAGCAAATCTATCATTTTGTGGTCGAGTCGCCCGAGGAGCTGGAGTCACTTCGACCGGTGATGGACATTTGGAAAAAGCAGATGGAGACGATTCCCGGGGTAAGCAGCGTGGAGATTGTCGGGCTTCCCGACCAGGAAGTCGCCATTACGCTGGATACCGAGAAGCTGAATTCGTTCCGTCTCCCTTGGGGCATCGTCGCCCAGGCGCTGCAAAACAAGCATGAGCGTCTTCCGCTCGGTACGGTGGAACAGGACAACCACTCCTTTTACATCGATATGGCAGGGGAATGGCGGACCGCGGAGGATATCGCCAATACGGAAATTCTTGGTTTGCCGAACGGTAATACGCTGAAGATCAAAGACGTTGCCGACGTTCGATTGCAGCCGAAGAAGAAAGAAGTCTCGATTCTGCATAACGGCAAGCCTGCGCTCGACCTCGTTATCAATGCGGAGAAAGGGGCCGACATCCCTGCTCTGCAGCAGCGAATCGATGCCAAGGCGGCCGAGCTGGCGAAGCAGCTGCCGTCGAACGTCGAGATCAAATCGCTCTTTAACCAGAAGGAGAGCCTTGACCACCTGTTCCGGGATTTGAGTCAGGAGCTGCTGATCGGCATGCTCGCCGTCATCGTCGTCTGCTCGCTCGGCCTTACCTTCGGCACGGCGCTGGTCGTTGCTTTGGCGATTCCGATATCGATTGCTGTCGGCTTCATTCCGGTTCCCTGGATGGGAATCGACCTGAATCAGATTACGATCGTTGCGATTGTCATCGTGCTCGGGATTCTTGTGGACGATGCGATCGTTGTGAACGACAATATCCAGCGGCGGCTGCAACTCGGCAACGATCCTGCTACCGCCTCGCTGGAAGGAAGCCGGGACGTGGCGATCTCGATCTTGACCGCGACGATTGCGACGGCGGCGGCTTTCCTGCCGCTCTATTTCCTTGAGGGCGACATCGGCAGCTTCATCCGGCCGCTTCCGGTCGTCGTTACGATGACGCTGGGAGCGTCGATGGCGATGTCCCTTACAGTCGTCCCGATCTACCGCCAGTGGGCCGGCGAGCGCGCCCTGCAGCGCATGAAAAAAGCAGGCCGCCATAATCCCGCCCGCCGCCTGCTGGGGAGCGTCGCGACCGAACAGGCGGCCGCGAAGCAAGCGCCCCAAGCGGCAGCTCCGGACCGGGCAGAGACAGCGGAACCGCTCGATACGCCAGGTCTGCTCGGCAGGCCGATCCATCGGCTAAGCGAATATTATTCGCGTCAAATTCACCGGTTTTTGCGGCGGCCATTGCTGACAGGAGGCATTGCGCTCCTGATCGGCACGAGCGCCTTCGGACTGCTGCCGTTTCTCGGCATCCAGTACTTCCCTCCGGCGGAAAAGGAAGAAATGCTGATCGACTTCCAACTGCCGACGGGACGTGTCTTGGCGGAGACGGAGTATACGCTGGCCAAAGCGGCTGCCTGGCTTAAGGAGCAGCCCGGCGTGCGTTTTGTCTCGGCATATTCCGGACGTACGGCATCGCGTTTCTACTATTCGGAGCAGGAGAAGAGCGGGGAGACGATCGGACAGCTGTTCGTCAAGATCGATAAGAACGTCATTCATCCTGAGCACGTCGTCGGCTATTGGCGGGAGCAGTTGAGTGCGATGTTCCCGCAGGATGTGGAAATCACCCCAAGGCAGCTGGAGCAAGGGCCGCCGGTGGGCGCGCCGATCGTCGTTCGGATCGGCGGGGACGACCTGAGCGAGCTTCGCCGCATCGCGGCAGATGTGAAGAGCAAGCTCAGCGCAATACCCGGAACGATCAGCATTACGGACGATGTCGGCGAAGACATGTCTACCTATGTCTTGAATGCCGATCCCGGCAAGCTGCGCATCTTCGGAGTCAACGACAAAGATTTGTCGTCCACCATCCGCATCGCTACGGAAGGGCTGGAGGTTGCAGAGATGCAGCAGGGCGACAAGCTCATCGACGTGACGCTGTATGCCAAGGAACGCGGCAGCGACCCGATTGAGACGATGAAGAAGATGTATGTGCCCTCCCAGAACGGAGGAACGGTTACCGTTCAGGAGCTTGGCGAGCTTACGGTCGGAACGATGATGAAGTCGATCCATCACCGCGACCAGACGCGGGTCATTAATGTCAAAAGCTTCAACGAAGGGCGATTGCCCGACGACATCGTCAAGGATTTGAAGGCGGAGATGGCGGCGTACGAGCTGCCCCCCGGTTATACGATCGATTACGGCGGCGAGAACGAGATGCGCAACGAAGCGTTCGCCTCGATCGGACGGCTGTCCATCGTCGTGATTTTGCTGATCTATATCATTATGGCGATGCAGTTCTACTCCTTGTCCATTCCGGTGCTGATCTTGTCCACCGTGTATTTGGCGGCCGGCGGAGCGGTCATCGGCCTGTTCCTGACGAATTCGCCGATCGGCTTCATGGCGCTGATGGGGCTGGTCAGCCTGGCGGGCATCGTTGTGCGCAACGGCATCATTCTGATCGAATTTATCGAGCAGGCCTTGGAACGCGGACTGCCGCTGCACGAGGCGGTAGCCGAAGCAGGCAAGGCAAGGCTGAGGCCGATATTGCTGACGATGACGACGGCGATCAGCGGGCTGCTGCCGATGACGATCATGGGCGGCAACCTGTGGCGTCCGATGGGAATCACCATCATCTCCGGGTTGTTATATTCGACGATCCTGACGCTGATCGTCGTGCCTTCGCTGTTCGTCATATTACAGCAGTGGAGAGACCGGCGAGCAGCCCGAAAAGGGCGCGCCGCGCATCATCCATCGCTTTAACGAACCAGCCGGACAAGGCGGACCGCTTCGGTTGCTTCCAGGGGGCGCATTCCGCTATACTGAGATAGACGCCTATGACAAGCGATTCCTTCGTCATCGGCCGTCACCTGCGGTATTGAAAATTCAGCGTCTGGATACCGCAGAAATTTTCAAAATAGACGCCTATGACAAGCGATTCCTT
>NZ_KB905563.1:4898-42445 GCF_000380965.1 Paenibacillus ginsengihumi DSM 21568
CGTCACCTGCGGTATTGAAAATTCAGCGTCTGGATACCGCAGAAATTTTCAAAATAGGAGAATAGAGTCAAAGGAGGCAAGTTCGCGCATGGTGCAGCTGTTTCTGTATCTTCACGTTCTCAGCGCGATATTTATGGGGTTCTACCTGCTGCTGCCGTTTCTCAGCCAACGGCTGTCCGCCTTGTCCGGCGACAAGCAGGCAGGATTTCTCCACGTCTTGTTCGCCATGAACCGCGCAGGCCAATGGGCGATCTGGGTAGCGTTCATTTCCGGGGGTTATCTGATCAGCAAAAATCCGTACTCGGTGCTTTGGATGGTGCTTGTCGTCGTATTGTTTCTGGCTATCGCAGCCGTTGCGGGCATTATGGGCAAGCGGATGCGGCTGTCCTTGGACAGCGATTCCGGCTCCAAAATCGGCCAATATATCGGCGCGATCAAGACGCTCAGCATCGTGAACGGCGTTCTTTATTTTCTGATCGTTACGTTGATGAAGTTTCCGATGTACTCGTAGACCGGAAGCGTAGCGCCAAAGAACCGTATAGATCCTCCGGGGTCTGTACGGTTCTTTTTGTGGTCGCTCTTCCTTGAATGGACGTCGATAGACGTTTTCTTAGTCGCTCATCCTGGAGACCCCGAGCTATTCCGACAGCTCGTCCAGCGTCTTCTCCAGGCTGGGGGCCAAATGCTCCAGAAAATATCGGACCTCCGGCATATTCAGCTGTTCAATCGATTGCCCGATTTGCCGCTTGGCGACGGTAAACTCCCGGTTGCCGGCCGACAGCTCGGTGACGCATTTGAGATAGGCGTCGAGCAGATCGGCCGCTTTGACGTAGCGCATCAGCTCGCCGGAATGCGGGGAAGCCGCGTTGTTGGCAGGCACGATCAAGGGCTCGTAGGCGCGCTTGAGCGCGGCGGGAAGCATATCGAGCAGCCGCTCGGCCGCCATATGCTCGATCTCGCGAAAATTGGACAAAATTTTCGCGTTGTGATGCTTGACAGGCGTCGGAATATCGCCGGTGAATGTCTCCGTGGCATCGTGGAAGAGCGCCAGGCTGACAGCCCGGTCGGTATCGACGCTTTTGCCGAAAATTTCATTAGCAATCGTGCACAGCATATGCGTCAGCAAGGCGACATGGAAGGAATGCTCGGCCACGTTCTCCTTGACGACGTTGCGCATCAGGCTCCAGCGCTCGATCAGCCGGAGGCGGTACATGTATGCGAAAAAATGGCTTTCCATTCGGCTTCTCCCTTTCTGCTGCCGTACGGCGGGCTCGCGGTTGGCCTCGCTATAAGGAGCGTTCTATCGTCCCGTAGCGGACTATTAAGGCAGGGTCTGCGGCTTTCCGTCATCCCACGGGACGGAACGGGCCCAGCGGCCGGCTGCGGACGATCCGGGCGCTACCGCGCCAAGGATGGCGCCGGTATGACGGTAAAGCGTTGCGCTGCCGGATCGTAGGTGAGCTGCACCCCGAACGCCCGCTGAAAATCGTCCGGATCGATGTGCGGCACGCCGTCCTTCAATAGCAGCGGCTTGCGCAGCGAGAGCTTCTGCCCGTCCGCATGAACCAGCTTCCGGCTGCCGATCTGACCGTTCCATTCCCGGCCCTCGTACTCCATCCGGACGCCGCCTGCGGCGAGCGCGGCCTGTCCGCCAATTTGGCTGAGCGCTTCCGTCAGCGGAATCTCCCGGCTGCCGCGCGCCGCCGGCTCGACCCGCCGCAGTATGGACTGCTCCAGCCCTTCAGGCGTGATCGATTGATGGCCCGCGTTGATTCGCGGCACCCGCAGCGCGTTCGTCTGCCGCGTCGCCATCCCCGGGAAGATGGTGAAAGCGTAGCGGATGCCGGCTTCTTTCACATATTCGCGGGACAGCTCGTCGTTGATGCCGAACGGATAGGCGTACGTATCGACGGGCCTTGGGGACAGCTCGGACAGCTTGGCCGTGCAGGCCTGCGTATCCGCGATGATCCGCCGCTTGTACTCCTCCTCGCCCTCCCGCCGGCCGTCCTCCATGACGAACCGGCCGGTCAAGGCGGCGCTGCCGTCCTCAAGCTTGTAATGCAGTTGATGCGTATGGCACTGCGCATCGATGAAATCGGCCTCGCGGGTCATCGCCGCAATCTGCTCCCGCGACATGACCGGAATCAAGGCTTGCTGCGTCTCCATATCGTGCGTAATGACGAAGTTGACGGCGGGAATGCGCAGTTCTGCCAAAATCGGATACGCGTTCGTATAAAAGCTCTCGTATCCGTCGTCGAACGTCACCAGCACGGCATTCGGCGGCACGGTGGCTCCCCCCATGAAATCCTTGAACTGCTGCAGCGTGATAAACCGGTATCCCTTGTTCTTCAAATAAGCGAGCTGTTCGCGAAATAACGCGGTTGTGATCGTACCCGAGCTCTGGGCGATATCGTCGACGTGATGATACATGAGCACCGCGACCTGCTCGTTATACCGTATTTCGCTATGGGAGGCGCCGAGCGACGGCAGGAGGAGCAGGAGCGCCGCGGCGCCCAGCGCGAGCGCTCTGCTGATGTAAGTTCGCATCGTGAGAAAGTCTCCTTGATTCATAATCGCTATCTCCGCATGAACGGCTTGCCTTTAGTATTCGCGGAACGGATGTCAATTTCCTGCCTGCGAAATACGGCCCGCTGTGGAGAGCGCCGCCGCACGCCCGGGAAGGCAATTCAGTATTCAGGTCCTTGTCCGGATGTGATAAGATAGAAGGAGGTAGCTGAACTCAAGTTGCGCTGATTACGGTTTTTAGGCGAAAGGAGATTATGGTCATGCAGCATTTTCAAGAGAGCATTTATAAACTGATCGTCGAGACATCAACGAACTTGCCGGCGGACGTCCGCCGCGCGATCCAAGCGGCCCGGGCCAAGGAAGACCAAGGCACCCGATCCGCTTTGTCTTTGTCTACGATCGCCGACAATATTACGATGGCCGAATGCAACGTTTCGCCGATCTGCCAGGATACCGGCATGCCGACGTTCATCGTGCACTGTCCGGTCGGGGCGAACCAGATCGTCATGAAGCGGCAAATCCGCGAGGCGGTCGCCCAGGCGACGAAGGACAGCAAGCTGCGCACGAACTCCGTCGATTCCTTGACGGGCGCCAATACCGGCGACAACCTCGGGCCCGGCACGCCGGTCATCCACTTCGAGCAGTGGGAGCGCGACGACATCGAAGTGAAGCTGATTCTCAAGGGCGGCGGCTGCGAGAACAAGAACATCCAGTACAGCCTGCCCTGTGAGCTGGAAGGCCTGGGCAAAGCGGGCCGCGATCTGGACGGCATCCGCAAATGCGTGCTGCACGCGGTGTATCAGGCGCAAGGCCAAGGCTGCAGCGCCGGCTTCATTGGCGTCGGCATCGGCGGCGACCGCACGAGCGGCTACGAGCTGGCGAAAGAGCAGCTGTTCCGCAGCCTCGACGACGTGAACCCGAACGAGGAACTGCGCAAGCTGGAGGAATATATCATGGAGACCGCGAACCAGCTCGGCATCGGCACGATGGGCTTCGGCGGCCAAGTGACGCTGCTCGGTTGCAAAGTCGGCGTCGCGAACCGCCTGCCGGCCAGCTTCTTCGTCTCCGTCGCTTATAACTGCTGGGCGTTCCGCAGACAAGGCGTCGTTCTCGACGCATCGACCGGCGAAATCCGGGATTGGGTCTACGAGCGGGGCGAGGCGGTTCCGATGCAGACCGAGGCGGACGGCCAGGCGGCAGCGTCAGCGGCGACCCAGGGCGAGCGGCGGGAAGTCGTGCTGACGACGCCGATCTCCGAGGAGGACATCCGCAAGCTGCGCGTCGGCGACATCGTCATCATCAACGGCTTGATGCATACCGGCCGCGATGCGCTGCACAAATATTTGATGGATCATGATTCTCCGGTCGATCTAAACGGCGCCGCGATCTATCACTGCGGCCCGGTCATGGCCAAGGACGAGGACGGCGGCTGGGTAGTCAAGGCGGCCGGGCCGACGACGTCGATCCGCGAGGAGCCGTACCAAGGCGACATTATCAAAAAATTCGGCATCCGCGCGGTCATCGGCAAGGGCGGCATGGGCGCGAAGACGCTCAAGGCGCTGCAGGAGCACGGCGCGGTCTATCTGAATGCGATCGGCGGCGCGGCGCAGTATTACGCCAAGTGCTTCAAGAAGGTCGAGGGCGTCGACTTCATGGAATTCGGTATTCCCGAAGCGATGTGGCACCTGCAGACCGAAGGCTTTGCCGCCATCGTCACGATGGACTCGCACGGCAACAGCCTGCACGCCGACGTGGATAAAGAGTCCAGGGAGAAGCTGGAGAAGTTCCGCGATCCGGTGTTCGTCTAATTCGTCGAGGCCGATCGGCGGAGAACTCATCTCTTCCGGCTGATGGATCGTATACGCGCACATTTCCCGGCATCGCTTGCGATGCCGGGATTATTTTTGGCCGGATGGCGGATGAGATTTGGAACGACCGGGAAGTATCGTTTTGCCGTGAAACGGAGGGGAGGGGGGCGGCAGCTTTACAAAAAAATAACTGGCGTCCCGGATGCCCAAAAGGTACGATAATGATTACAACGTTTGTGTGGTGGGAGGAACAGATGAACCAGTTTCGCGCCCGATTGACGATTATTTTCATTGTGCTGATCGGTTCCTCCGTATTGACGGCAGGCCTCTTCATGGCCAAAATGCTAAAGGACTCGCATATCGATGCGCTGAAGACGAATATGCTCCGCGAGCTGCGCATCATTCAGGTGACGTTCGATTGGAACCGCGGCGGCACCGAGGCGGAACAGATTCAATATTACACGGACCTCGCCATCAAGCTGAAAAAGTCGGCCGACGCCCGCGTCACCTACATTCGCGCCGACGGCAAAGTGCTCGGCGACTCCGATTATGCGGCATCCGGCATGGACAACCATCTGAACCGCCAGGAGGTCATCGACGCCGAACGGTCCGGGGTCGGCTACGTCCAGCGGTACAGCGAGACGATCAAGCGCAACATGCTGTACGTCGTCGTTCCGCTGAAGGACGGCGGCGAAACGAAAGGATATTTGCGGCTGGCCATGAGTCTGGGCGAGGTGGAGAAGTCGATCCGCAATGTATGGTTCGTGCTGCTTGCCGGACTGCTGGCGGTGTTCGCCATCGCGGGCCTGATCAGCTACCGCGTCGCTTACGGCATCACCCGGCCGATCGAGCAGGTGACGCGCGTCGCCCAGCAGATCACGAATCTGAACTACAAATCGCGCGTGCATATCCGCAAGCGGGACGAGATCGGACAGCTCGGCCAAGCCATTAACCGGATGGCGGACAGCCTGCAGCTGCAGATGAACCGCATTCTGGAGAATGAGAGCAGGCTGAAGAGCGTGTTGGAAAATATGGTCAGCGGCGTCATCATGATCGACAGGGACGGCCATATCGCGCTGCTCAACCGGTCGGCGGAGGAAATTCTAGGCTTTTCGTCGCAGGAGCTGCTTGGCAAAAAATACGACGAAGCGAAGCAGCAGTACGAATTCACCCAGCTCATCCAGGAATGCTTCGAAATCCGGGAGCATATTAGAGAAGAGATGATTTTCTATTATCCGTCCGAGCGGATTCTGGAAATTCATCTGATCCCCCTCAGCCCGGCGGAAGAGGAATGGGCAGGCCTGCTGATCGTGCTGCACGACATTACCGCCGTACGGCGGCTGGAGCGCATGCGCAGCGAGTTCGTTGCCAATGTCTCGCACGAGCTGAAGACGCCGATCGCCGCGGTCAAAGGGTTTGCCGAGACGCTGCTGGCCGGCGCGCTGAACGACAAGGAGACGGCGCGGTCGTTCCTGCAAATTATTTTCGACGAAAGTGAACGGTTGAACCGGCTGATCGGAGATATTCTCGAGCTGTCGAAGATCGAGTCGAAGAGGATTCCGCTGCAGTTTTCTCCGGTCCATCTGCACACCTTCGTTAGCCATTGTCTGAACGTGATGAACACCGAGGCGGTCAAAAAATCGATCGAGCTCGACATGCAGGTGCCCGAAGACATCTATATGGAAGCGGACGAGGACCGGCTGCGCCAAATTTTGATCAACCTGCTGTCCAACGGAATCAACTATACGCCGGAAGGGGGCAAGGTTCGCGTCAAAGCCGAGCAGATCGTAAGCGGCGGCGAAGGAACGGAGCCCGATTATGTGCGGCTGACGATTGCCGATACCGGCATCGGCATTCCCAAGAAAGACCTGCCCCGCATCTTTGAACGGTTCTACCGGGTGGATAAGGCGCGTTCGCGCGGCTCCGGCGGCACAGGGCTCGGGCTGTCCATCGTCAAGCACCTGGTGGAGCTGCACAAGGGGACGATTCGCGTCGAAAGCGAGGTCGGCATGGGCAGCCAATTCATCATCGATCTGCCGATTGTGCATTGACCAAGACCGCTCTCCGAAAGGGGAGCGCCTCCCGGCACCGTCGCGCGACCGTTCGAGCACGAAGGCGGGCCGGCGAGCCAGCGGGCGAATAGGCTTGTTTCGCTAATTTTTACAATACGTTAACAATTCGCCGGGCAATTCATGCTATGATAGTCTTGACGATGAAAGTATGAATTCCGGGGGTTTCCCATATGTCACAGAAAATATTGGTTATCGAAGACGAGCCGACGTTGGCCAGATTGCTATCCTACAACTTGACCCAGGAAGGCTACGAGACCCAGGTCGTCGATCACGGAAGCGACGGGCTGCAGGCGGCGATGCAACAGCAGTTCGATCTGATCGTGCTGGATATCATGCTTCCCGGGATGAACGGATTTGAAATTTTGTCCAAGCTGAGGCAAAAAGGCAACAAAACGCCGGTCATCATTTTGACGGCGCGCAATGCGGAGGACGAGGTCGTGCAAGGGCTGAAATTCGGCGCCGACGATTATATCACGAAGCCGTTCGGCGTCGCCGAACTGCTGGCCCGCGTATCCGCCGTGCTGCGCCGCACGATGTCGGAGGAGCAGCTGCAGGAGAAGGGCGGGTCCGGCGAGAAGGTCATCACCGTAGGGGAACTGAGCATTTACCCTGAGAAATACGAGGTCGTGCTGCACGGGGAGTCGATCCCGCTGCGGCCCAAGGAGTTCGAGGTGCTGCTGTATCTCGTGCAGCGTCCGGGCGTCGTCGTCACAAGGGACGATCTGATGAACATCGTGTGGGGGTTCGACTATATCGGCGGCCAGCGCACCGTGGACGTGCATGTCAGCTCCTTGCGCAAGAAGCTGGAGATGAACCAGCAGTCGGTGCAGATCGAATCGATTCGCGGCGTCGGCTACAAGCTGGTCACGCATCAATTGAAAAAGTCTTGATTCGCGCGCGAGATGACAACGGGAGCTTGCTTCATGGCGGAGACTCCCGTTTTTTTGTTTTCGGCGATGCATTGGTTAACCTATATCTCCATTTCCCGGGAAATTTGTCGAGAGGATGATGAGCGGATGGGCGGTAAGTTGCGTTGGGGGGTGCTCGGGACTGGACGGATTTTGTCCAAAGCTGGGCCGGGCCTGCAGCAGAGCGGCAATGGCGTATGGCACGGAGTGGCCGGACGGACGCCGGAGAACGGCAGGCAGGCTGCCGGGATGTACGGCGTTCCGCGAGCATATGAATCTTATGAGGCGCTGATCGAAGACCCGGCGATCGACGCGGTTTACATCGCGCTGCTGAACCATCTGCACGCGGAGTGGGCCGTCAAGGCGTGCGAGGCGGGCAAGCATGTGCTCGTGGAGAAGCCGTTCGCGCTGAATGCCCGGGAAGCGGAACAGATCGCCGCAGCGGCGCGGCGCAGCGGCGTCCTGGTCCAGGAGGCGTTCGTCTGGAGGCACCATCCCGCCTACGCGGCGATCAAGCGGCTGGCGGACGCCGGGGCGGTCGGGGAATGGCTGCACTTCCGCGGCCACTTTTCCTTTGTAGCGGGAGCCGACAGCACGCGCTGGAATAAGGCGTGGGGCGGCGGGGCGCTTTATGACGTCGGGTGTTATCCGGTCTCGTGGGCCAGATTTTTCGCTGGCGGGGAGCCGATAGCGGCGGACGGTTACGCGGTGATCGACCCGGATCACGGCGTCGACCGGCGATTTGTCGGCGCGCTGTATTTTGCCGACGGACGGACGGCGCATATCGAGGCGGCGATGGATATGCCGCATGGCAGCTTTTTCGAGCTGCTCGGGACGAAGGGGCGGCTAAGCGCCGATTTCACGGTCACGGCTCAGGAGCTGACGATCCGCTGCCGGATCGGCACCGAGGAGCAGTCTTGGACGACGGACCGGATTACTCCGTTTCGGGTGCAGGCGGAACGTTTCGCTGAGGCGGTTTTCGGACAATCGGTGGAGCACCCCGGGGCGGATGACGCGGTGAGCCAAAGCTTGGCGATGGACGCCCTGTTTGCAGCGGCGCGGACAGGCCGAAGATGCCCCGTCGGCTAGATGAGGCCATGCGGTTTGCCGGAGGGCAAAATCGGATATAAGAAGCGCCATTTTTGAAATATCTTTTTGGGCGATCTTTGTCTATACTAATGTCGGGTTATCATCAACGGTAGGAGGGAATTCGCCATGTCCAAAACGTTCAAAATCGGAATAATCGGCTGCGGCGGCATCGCTCACGGCAAGCATATGCCTGCACTCAAAAATCAGCCGAATGCGGAAATGGTCGCTTTCTGCGATATCGTAGAGGAGCGGGCGAGAGAAGCGGCCGATAAATTCGGCGTTCCCGGCGCCAGAGTATACACCGATTACAGGGAGCTGCTGAAGGAAGAGTCGATCGAGGTCGTTCACGTCTGCACGCCGAACGACTCTCATGCGGATATTTCGATCGCTGCGATGGAGGCCGGGAAGCATGTGATGTGCGAAAAGCCGATGGCCAAAACCGCCGCCGACGCCCGCCGGATGCGGGATGCGGCGAAGCGCACGGGACGCAAGCTGTCGATCGGTTACCAGAACCGTTTTCGCGCCGACAGCCAGTATTTGAAGAAAATTTGCTCCGAAGGAGAGCTCGGCGAGATATACTATGCGAAAGCGCATGCGATTCGCCGCCGCGCCGTTCCGACCTGGGGCGTCTTTCTGGATGAGGAGAAGCAGGGCGGCGGCCCGCTGATCGATATCGGAACTCATGCGCTCGATCTGACGCTGTGGATGATGGACAACTACGAGCCGAAGGTCGTGCTCGGCACGGCGTTCCATAAGCTGTCCCAGCGGCAAAATGCGGCCAATGCGTGGGGACCGTGGGATCCGGCCAAGTTTACGGTCGAGGATTCGGCGTTCGGCATGATCGTCATGAAGAACGGCGCGACCATCATGCTCGAGTCGAGCTGGGCGCTCAACACGCTGAGCACCGGCGAAGCGAGGACGACGCTGTGCGGAACGGAAGGCGGAGCCGATATGCAGGACGGCCTGAGGATCAATGGCGAGAAGCACAGTCGTCTGTTTATGAACCAGATTCAGCTGGACGCCAAAGGGGTCGATTTCTACGACGGCCGCAAGGAAAGCCCGGCTGATCTGGAAGCGCGCGAATGGCTTCGGGCGATCGAGCAGGACACGGACCCGGTCGTTACTCCGGAGCAGGCCTGCGTCGTGTCGGAAATTCTCGAAGCGATTTACGAATCCGCGAAGACCGGCAAGGCCGTCTATTTCGATTGATTGCTGCGGGCAGCCTGCAAGCAGGCAGAGCCCGGCTTTCCGCCAAGGGAAAGCCGGGCTTTGGCGTTTCCAATAAAGCGCCGGGCACGCTCGCTTAGATGCCGCCGCCGTTTTCGTTGATTTCCCGTTTTTCTTTTTGAATCGTATCGTAGAGACTTTTCACGCCCACTGCGGCAACGAGCAGCGAGACGAGCGCCACCAGCGTGTAAGGGGAAGGGATGATCGCCAGATGCACCAAGGTGAAGGAGACGACGAGCGACAGCACCGGAGAGACGATCCACACTTTGGCGATTTTCGAGATAATGCCCTTTTGCCATAGCCGGAAGCCGTGCTCGGCGGTTCCCATCCCGACAATGGCCGTCGTCGTGATTTGCGTCAGTGGCACCGGGATGCCGAAGAGCGAGGCGATAATCACGAGCAGACCTCCGGTTCCGGAAATGAAAATGCCTTGCAAGAGTGACATGTTCGTTATTTTTTTGCCGTTCGTCTCCAGCACCTTGCCGCCGAGCAGAATCGCTCCGAGCGCAACGAACAATCCGCCCCACAGCACCCCTGATTTCGTGCTCATCAGACCGGCTCCGACGAGCGGGCCGACCGCGTTCGCCACATTGTTCATGCCGGCGGAGAACGCTTCGGTGAAGCCGGCCAAGACGACGAGCAGCGTGAGAACTGTCCGCCATCGGCCGGCGCCGACGCCCTTCCAGCGTTCGTCGCGGCGCTCCAGGTAACGGATCAGGTACCCCGCCCCCCACGCCAGCGCAAACGCGATCAACGGCACGATCAGCCAGAACGACACGATGACGAGAATGTTGTTGACGTACAGCGATTGATACGCGACGCCGACGCCGACCACGGCGCCGACGGTCACCTCGCTGGTGGACAAGGGAATGCCCATCAGATTCGCCCCGAACAAGGTCAAGGTAGCCGACAGCAAAATGACGATCACCAATTGAACCGTTAGCAATTCGGAAGGAATAATGCCGGAGCCCAGCGTCTTCACCACTTCCCCTCCGCCGAGGTAAGCGCCCAGGAATACGCCGACGGCGACCAGGAGAAGGGCGACGAATTTACGTTTGACCGCACCGCTGCCATAAGCTACGCCCATGGCTGCGGCTGCTCCGCTCGCCCCGATATTCATGGCGAAGAATAAAGCAATAACGATGGCTGCCAAAGTATAATACAAGCTGACGCCCCCAATATAACCAAGTATACCGCTTTGAATTGTACAGTTATTGTAACTTGGATGAAATTCATATGTCAATCTTTATATGCGAATGATTTTTGTCTTATACGAATAAAATGTCCGTCCGCTGCCTGTGCGGCTTTACGAATTTTTATCGCCTATTTAATGCAGCGTTTACATGCACGTAACCATTTTAATCGTCCGGGGATTTATAATGATCCATGAAATGAACGCTAAGGAAAAAAATAGGGGTTCGTCCCCGCGAAGCTTGGAGGTCTGTGGTGATGAAATTAGTAGTGTTGGGCGATTTTCATTATTCCCGGATGGAGGATGGAACGGAAGAAATGCAGAGTGCGCGGGATAGCGCGTTCAGCTTCATGTTGGAGCGGTTTCTGGAGCTGGACGCCGATCACCACATCTCGTTGGGAGACTTGACGCATGAAGGCGATCCCGAAGAGCTGAACTTCGTGTATACCGTTATTGGCGGTAGCGATCGCCGGTTCCTTCATGCGATCGGCAATCACGATGCGTATTCGCTGCCGAAGGAGCAGATTGAGGCGCTGACGGGCCAGCCGCGGTATTTGGCCATCGAGCGGGACGAAGCGACAATCCTCGTGCTGGATACGGCGAAGGAGATGAACCGCAGCGATTGGGGCGGGGAGCTGGACGAAGCGCAGCTCGCCTGGCTGGAGGTCGAGCTCGATCGCTCGGGCGAGAAGCCGGTTCTCGTCTTTGCTCATCACCCCGTGTACGGGACAACCGCCCGCTCGACGCTGGAGAAGCTGTCGGTCGAACCCCGGCTTGAGATCGAGGCGGCGTTGAAGCGGAAGCAGGGCCCCGGTTTTTACTTCTGCGGACACAACCATATCCATTCCATTGTCAGGCGGGACAACTGGCACTTCATTCAAACGGCGGCATGCCTCGACGTGCCTGCGTTCCGCATCGTCGAGCTGAAGGACGGCCGGCTGGACGTGCGGATGCATCGCCTTGAGGAGGCGGAGCTTGCCGAGCATATCGCGCGCTTTCACAGGAATATGCCGGGCTTCAGCCCCATTGCCGAGGCGAATGGAGAAGCGTCCGACTGGGAGCTGACAGTCGAACTTCCGGAAATTGCCGGACAGCGGGCTTAAGCAGTCGGCCGGAGCATAAACCGAAGCGGAGGTGGGGACAGTGGCGCAAATTACGTTGAACGGCATCGAGAAAAGCTACGGTCAGGAAAAAGTCGTCCACGACCTCAATTTGACGATTAAGGACGGATCATTCACGGTGCTGGTTGGGCCGTCGGGCTGCGGAAAATCGACGACGCTGCGCATGATTGCCGGACTTGAGAAGCAGACGGCAGGCGACATCTGGATCGGCGACCGCTGCGTCAATGAGGTCGAGCCGGGGAAGCGCCGGGTGGCCATGGTGTTCCAGAACTATGCGCTGTATCCGATGATGACAGTGAAGGAAAACATCGAGTTCGGGCTCAAAAACCGCAAGGTGCCGAAGCCGGAGCGGGAGCGCCTCATTCGCGACATTGCGGAAATCGTCGGCTTGAGCGACTATCTTCATAAAAAGCCGCAGTCGCTCTCTGGCGGACAGCGGCAGCGGGTCGCGCTCGCCCGGGCGATGGTCAAGAGTCCGGACGTTTTCCTGATGGACGAGCCGCTGTCCAACCTGGACGCCAAGCTGAGAAACCAGATGCGAAGCGAGCTGATCGGGCTGCACCAGCGGCTCGGCGCGACTTTCGTCTATGTGACGCACGATCAGGTCGAGGCGATGTCGATGGGCGACCAGATCGTCATTATGGACGGAGGACGGGTGCAGCAGGCCGACAGCCCGATGAACGTCTATCACGATCCGGCCAATCTGTTCGCTGCCCAATTTATCGGCACGCCGCCCATGAACGTGCTGAAGTGCGGCGAAGTGGAAGGAATGGACCGGCTGCGGGCGGACGGAGAGCCGTATTACGTCGGTTTTCGCCCGGAGCAGGCGGCGATTGTCCACGAGAAAAATCCGGGATGCCTGCACTTTCCCGCCGTCATTACGACGCGCGAGACGTTGGGAGCGGAGATCGTCTACCAGCTAAGGTCCGGAGCCGGCCCGCTGTACGTCAAAAGCTTTCTGAAGCCGCTGGAGCAGGCGGCGGACGTCTACGTGTCCGTGCCGCATTCCGCCCTCTATTTTTTTGACCGGAACGGAGAGAGAAACCGCAGGGCGAAGCTTCCGGAGGCCGGGCCGATGGCGATGGCGGCGGCGGGAGGAGCCTTCCGATGAATGTGTGGCGCCTTGTCCGCCCGTACGCGATGGTCGCCCCGTCGATCGTCACCTTTGGCGTGTTCTTTATTTATCCGATCTTTTACATGATCTATTTGAGCGTGCATTCGTGGGACTTCGTCAGCCCGGAGAAGCCGTTCGTGGGCCTGGACAACTTTGCGGAGCTGGCGGGCAGCAGGGAGTTTATCGAGGTGCTGGGCAACTCGTTCAACTATACGCTGATGACGGTGTCGCTCACGATCGTCGTTTCGTTATTTCTCGCCTTGTGGCTGAACCGCAAGGGGGTGCTGTACGGCATCGTGCAGGGGGCGATCTTCAGCCCGCACATCATTTCCCTCGTGTCCGTATCGCTGGTCTGGATGTGGCTGATGGATCCCCAGTTCGGCCTGCTTAACTGGCTGCTGGCTTCAATCGGCCTGCCCAGACTGGAGTGGCTGAGCCATCCGGACAGCTCGCTGCTGTCGCTCGTGCTCGTCGCCGTATGGAAAGGCGTCGGGTTCAACACGCTCGTATTCATTGCCGGGCTGCAGAGCATTCCGAGCGAGCTGTACGAGGCGGCGGAGCTCGACGAGTCGAGCCGGCTGACCACCTGGTGCCGGATCACGCTGCCGATGCTGTCCCCGACCTTGTTCTTCCTGGTCATTATCAATCTGATCGGGTCGTTTCAAGTATTTGAGACGATCGCGATCATGACGCAGGGCGGGCCGGTCAATTCGACCAACACGCTCGTGTATTACATTTATCAGTACGGCTTCCGGTTCTTCAAGATCGGTTACGCTTCCGCCGCGGGCGTCGTGCTGCTGGCCGTGATCGGCCTGCTGACGCTCCTCTATTTCAAGCTGCTGTCCAAAAAAGTTCATTATCGGTAGGTGAGACCTCAAGGATGCCTGTAGCCAGACTCGCTTTCAAAGCGGCAAACTTCGCCGGCATGCTGCTGCTCGTGGCCGTCTTTGTCGTTCCGTTCGTCTGGATGGTCTCGACCTCGCTCAAAACGTACAGCGAGACCGTGCTGTTCCCGCCGAAGTGGATTCCGGCGGAGCTGCGCTGGGACAATTTCGCCAGAGCCTGGAATTCGGGGCCGTTCCTGAAATACTTCCTGAACAGTGTCATCGTGTCGGTAAGCATATTGCTGCTGCAGCTCGTATCGATCGTCTTCGCGGCGTACGCTTTTGCCAGATACCAGTTCAGGGGCCAAAAGCTGCTGTTCGGGCTGACGATGATCACCTTGATGATTCCCGGGCAGCTGATTTTCCTGCCCGTCTATTTGCTGATGAGCCGGTGGGGCATTCTCGATTCGCTGCTTGCGCTGATCCTGCCCTTTTCCTCAAGTGCGTTCGGTATTTTTCTGCTGAGGCAGACATTCAAGCAGGTGCAGGAGGAGCTGCTGGAGGCCGCGAGGCTGGACGACGCGTCGGAGTGGAAGATCGTCTTCCGCATCATGGTGCCGATGGCCAGGCCCGCCCTGGTGACGTTCGCTTTGTTCAGCTTCATCGCCCATTGGAACGATTATTTTTGGCCGCTCGTCATGACGACGACCGACGCGGCTCGAACGCTGCCGATCGGCATCTCCAAGATCAGGGAGGTCGACGGCGGTACCGCCTGGCATATTCTGATGGCCGGCAACATGATTTTGGTCGTCCCGATTCTGCTCGTGTTTTTCGTCGCTCAGCGGCACATCATTCAAGCCTTCGTCTATTCGGGAGTCAAGTAATCGCAGTGTTCAATTCCATCCGTTCATGGAGGTATGATCATGAGAAAAATCGCGATTTGCGGTATGTCCGCCGCTTTGGCTATGTCGATGACCGCCTGTGGGACCGGCTCCGAGACCGGTTCCGGGACAGGGCCCTCCAGCGGCGCTTCGTCCTCGGGAGCTGACGCGTCCGGAGGCCAGAAGCCCAAGATCGAGATTAATTATTGGTACTCCTGGGGAGACAAGATCGGCGAGAATAACGAGAATCTGGTCAAAATGTTCAACGAATCGCAGGACGAAATCGTCGTCAAGGCGCATTACCAGGGCAACTACGACGAGCAGCACGCCAAGGCGCAGGCCGCTTTTGCGGCGGGCAACGCGCCGGAGGTATGGCAGAACGAGATCGCGTCGGTCGGCGTCTTCGCCAAGGCCGGCATGACGGAGGATTTGACGCCGTTCGTGCAGCGGGACGGTCTCGACATGAGCGACTTCAACCCTGGTCTCATGGGCAACTCCTATGTCGACGGCAAGCTGTACGCGCTTCCCTATTTGCGCAGCACGCCGCTGCTTTACTTGAACAAGACGCTGCTCGAGGAAGCGGGGCTTGATCCGAATGGGCCGAAAAACTGGCAGGAGTTCGAGGAATACGCCCGCAAAACGACCGTGCCCGGCCAGCGCGTCGGCATGACGATGGAAGCGGGCATTTGGTACTATGAGGCGTTCATCGCCCAAAGCGGCGGCACGATGATCAGCGAGGACGGCAAAAAAGCGGCGTTCAATTCGCCGGCCGGCATAGAGGTGCTGAAGTATTGGCTGAAGCTGAAAAACGAAGGCATTATCCGCATTCCGACGACGGACGATGCGGGCACGCAGGCCAAGACGGATTTCCAGAACCAGCGCTCGGCCATGCTGTTCACGTCAACGGCGGATTTGACCAAGCTGATGCAGGTGGCGAACGATTCCGGCTTTGAGCTCGGCGCGAGCTTCATGCCGGCCAACCTCAGCTACGGCGTCCCGACCGGCGGGTGCAACCTGGTCATGTCGGCCAAGCTGCCCAAGGAAAAGCAGGAGGCGGCCTGGAAATTCATCAAATGGATGACGTCCAAGGAGCAGACCATTTACGCGAGCACGTACACCGGCTATTTGCCGAGCCGCCTGTCGGCCGTAGACAGCGAAGAAATGAAGAAGCTGTATGCCGAGAAGCCGCTGTTCAAGGTGGCGGTCGATCAACTCGAGCATGCCAGACCCCGTCCGATGCTGAAGGAGTATCCCGAGATCTCCAAGATTTTGAAGGACCAAATCTCCCGCGCGGTCGTCGATCCGTCGCTGACCGCCGAGCAGGCGATTGCGGAAGCGGGGGAAAAGGCGGAGAAGCTGCTGAACAAATAAAGCAAGCGAAGCCTGGTGTACGGCCCTCCCGGCGAAGGGGAGGGCTTGTTTTTTTACCGATGAGCATGTTTAAACCCTCTACAGAATCAAAGCGCAAGAGATACTTGTTTCATTCCTCGTCTTCGTCTTGAATTTCATTCTAAACGTCCGCCGCAAGTTTCCGAACTATTCGATCCGTTACATTTTGGACAAAGGGGATACGCTCGATCAATTGATGACGGCTGGCGTGGCGATGTCCGTCTTCCTGTCCAGCTATAGCGTGCGAACGAAGGATATGGGCGACGTGAACTGGGACATGGTGTCGCTGCCGACCTTGAAGGAAGCGCCCAGAGTCGGCTCGCAGGCTTATCCGACGTATTTTTTCGTAACGCAGATGAGCGAGCATAAGGATGAGGCGATGGAAGTCATCAAATACTTGATCTCTGACGAGTATCAAATGGAAATTTCGCGCAAGGGCATGATGCCCATTCTGAAAAACGAGGAGATCAAGCAGGCGTTCGGCTCCGCCGCCCCGGTCGAGGGCAAAAATTACTATTCGGTGTTTAAAAATGAGTTCGCGGCGACGCCGCATAAGACCAGGCTCGACACGCAGGCGGAAGGTCTCTTGTATGAGGAAATCCGTGAGTTCGTCAAAGGAAATACGGACATTAACAGCACCCTGCGAAAGGCCGAAGAGGAGATCGACAAGCTGCTGGCCTCGGAAATGGCGAAATAAGCCGATGACGCAAGCGGGAGAAGCTCCAGACCGCCGCAAGAGGAAGCGGACTGGAGCTTCTTTGCCGCTGCAGCCGATGGCCGATGCCGACCGCTTACTTGACGGCGCGGATCAGGCGGAACAGCTGCTCTGCCGTCCTGCGCAAGTTGTCGCGGGCGTTCGCCGGGTCCATCGCCTGCTCCAATGAAATCGGGGCGCCCACGATGGAGAAATAGGACGTGACGCCAACCTCGTTCAGCGCAGACGCTTCCTTGGTGACGCCCCCGGCCAGAGCGATGACGGGAATGCCGTGCTGCTTCGCCAGCGAGGCGACACCCAGCGGGGCTTTGCCCATCGAGGTCTGGCCGTCCAGCTTGCCCTCGCCGGTGATGACGATATCGGCGCCGCGCAGCTTCTCTTCCATGCCGACGACATCGAGCACAAGCCCGATGCCGGATTCGAGCCGGCCCTGGAGAAATCCGGCGAACGCCGCGCCGAGCCCGCCTGCAGCGCCCGCGCCTTCGAGCGAGCCGATATCGAGGCCGAGCTCGCTCAGGACGGTCCGGGCGAAGCTTTCCAGCCCGCGGTCGAGCTGCTCGACTACGGCCTGGGAAGCCCCTTTCTGCGGCCCGTATACATAAGCCGCGCCATTCGGCCCGTACAGCGGATTGTTCACGTCGCAGGCGATCCGGAACGAGCATTCCTTCAGCAGCGGATGCGCGCCGGAGGCATCGATGCGGCGAATGTCCGCCAGCGCTTGTCCCCCGAACGAGGACAGCTCGCCGCGCTCGCTGTAAAAGCGGTAGCCCAAGGCGTGCAGCATGCCGATGCCGGCATCGTTGGTAGCGCTGCCACCGAGGCCGATGACAAATTCGCGGCAGCCTTGGCCGATCGCATCCAGGATGAGCTCGCCGACGCCCAGCGTCGTCGTGACGAGCGGATCGCGGCGCGCCTCCGGCACAAGCGGCAGGCCGCAGGCCGCGGCGACCTCGATGACTGCGGTGCGGCCGCTGCCTAAGATTCCGTATGTAGCCGATACCGGCTCCTGCAGCGGGCCGCTCACCTCGGCGCTGACGAACCGTCCGCCTGTCGCCAGAACGAGCGCTTCCGTCGTGCCTTCGCCGCCGTCCGCCAGCGGAACCTGGGCGATATCCGCATCCGGATATACGGCATGAATCCCTGAAGCGATGGCTTCGCTGCCCTCGGCGGAGCTGACGCTGCCTTTGAACGAATCGATTGCAATGAGGACTTTCATGGTTCCCTCCATATGGCTGTATGATTTTTCGCGATCTATGCTTCATGCTACCACAGGACAACCGCGAAGGGAACAGCCCATTGCGACAGATTATCGCGAAGGGCTTGTCCGTCGGCCTCGGGCAGCGGCGATTGCCGCGGAGCGCCTCGGCCTCTCCGTGGCGCATTCCGCCTCCGGATCGTGCTCCCGAGTATTCGGGGAAGCTACTTCACCGCCGCCGCGGCGCCGAGCGGGATCGGCCAATCCTGCACATGATAGGCCATGTCCCAGAACATGTATTCCATCTGCGCGCTCAGCATGAAGGCCTCCTCCATCCGGCTTCGTTCGGATTCCTGCGCGTGCTCCGCCCATTCGTCGATTTTCCGGCACAGGTGGCGCGTATTGTCCCCGATGCGCTCCGAGGCGTAGAAGCTTATCCAGTCGTAATAAGGATGATCCTCGGTCGGCCGGATCTCCTCTGTCAGCCGCACGCCGATCTCCCAGTAAATCCAGGGGCAGGGCAGCAGCACGCAAAAAATTTCCCCCAGCGTTCCTTCGTGCGCTACCGTCAGCATATGGCGAATATAGTGATGGGCGGCCGGGGCGAGCGGGTAGCCCTGCAGCTGCTCGTAACGGACGCCGGCCTGCTGGCAGAAATTATGATGCGGGTGCGTCTCGCTGTTCAGTACGAAGCCGATTTTTTCCTGAAACATCGCCATATCTTCGCGATTGGCGCATTTGGATATGGCCAGACCGTATACGCGGACATAAGCGTTTAAGTATTCGAAATCCTGCTTGACGTAATGAATCAATTGCTCCGGCTTCAGGCTGCCGTCCGCAATGCCGCGGATGAACGGATGCCGGTAATTCGCTTCGAAGATCGGCTCGGCTTTGGCTCTCAACTTTTCGGTAAAGCTCATTGGAACATCTCCCTTCGGAAGCGGCACAAGGGGGAGCACGGGCGGCGGAGAGCGCGGGAGTTACGTCCATTTTTAAATCGAAAAAAGCCCCTCCGCCGAAAAGCGGAGAGGCTGCGCGTCCCATAGCCCAAGAGATCGTGGGCAAGCAGAGCGGCTCCACTTTCCTACGCTGGTATAACCCAGATCAGGTTCGAAGGGTCCGGAAGCGCGTTCCGTCTCAGCCTTGCGGCTCCCCTAGTGGCATTCCATCGTATTTTTGATTGACAGGTACATTCTACCATCGCGTGGCCTTGAGGGCAATCTGGATTTGTCCGATCGGCCGGAGAAATAGCGCCTTGCCAGGGTCTTAAACGAGGTCGCAAGCGGTATCGACCGCGGAATAGCGCCTTGCCAGGGCGTTATCGGCCCTGCGTAGGGTGCCACGCGGCGCCTCGCGGCCCCGAAACGCGAAATAACGCCTCGCCGAGGCGTTATCGGCCCCGCGGATGCCGTACCACGCTGCCCCCTGCAAAATAACGTCCCGCAAAGGCCGTCCTGCGCTCCCTCCGGATGCTTGTACGCATACAATGGGCCGTCCTGAAATATATATAATGCAAGTCGGTCAATGATGGAGATGTGCACCTTTATGACTAATAAACAAACGTTTTTGCGCGGCACCTTCATTTTGACGGGGGCGGCATTCGTCACGCGAATTCTCGGTTTTCTGAACAGCATTATTTTGGCCAGATTTTTGGGGCCCGAGGGCATCGGTCTGCTCATGATGGCTCATCCGCTCGTACCGATGATGATCACGTTGACCAGTCTGGGGCTGCCCGTTGCCATCTCCAAGCTGGTCGCCGAGGCGGAAGCGCAGGGCGATACGGCAAAGATTAGGCGAATCCTGAAGGTGTCGCTGTCGATTACGGTATCGATCAGCATCGTGCTCGTCTTGACCGCGTTCTTCGGGGCCAAGTCGATCGCTTCGCTGATTTTGGCCGATCAAAGGGCGTATTACGCCATGCTGGCGCTGATTCCGATCGCGCCGCTCGTGGCCGTTTCGGCCGTGCTCAAAGGTTATTTTCGCGGCAAGCAAAACATGAAGCCGATCGCGTTCTCCGACGTTATCGAGAATACGGTGCAAATCGCCCTGATTGCCGCTCTGGTTCAAGTGTTGCTGCCGCGCGGAATCGAATATGCGGCGGCCGGGGCCATGCTCGCTTCGGTCATGGGCGAAGGGGCCGGCTTGCTGTACTTGACGTTGACTTATTCGGCGTATAAAAGAAAGGCCGCGGCCGCACAATCAAGCTCTCCGGAATCGGCACCGGCCGCAGGCGGCAAGCGGAAGCGCACGCTGTATGAGCTGCTGCAGATCGGCCTGCCTACGACAGGGCAAGGATTCATCGAATCGATCTACCACGGGCTTCAGCCGCTGCTGGTTACCAAAAGCCTGGCCGTCGCCGGCATCGGCGCCGCCGCCGCGACCAAGCAGTACGGATTGCTGGTCGGCTATGCTTTTCCGCTACTCGTCTTTCCGACCTTCATCGTGCATTCGTTATCCTCAGCGCTCATTCCGGCGATCAGCGAGGCAAATGCCGGCCGTAACGCCCAACTGATTCATCAGCGCATGGATCAGGCGATCCGCATCGCTTTCATTATCGGAGCTCCCTGTACATTCATCCTGTATATGTGGGCGGAGCAGTTGACAGGCCTGATCTACCACGCGCCGGAAGCGGGGCTGCTGATCAAAATATTGGCGCCGGTCTTCCTGCTGCATTATTTGGAGGCTCCGCTTCACGCCATCCTGCTCGGGCTGGGCAAGGTGAAGACGCTGATGTGGAACTTCATCATGGCGACGCTGCTCAAGGCGATTGCGATTTTCATTTTCGGCTCGGAATGGGGCATTTACGGCGTCGCGCTCGGTATCAATTTCGGAACTTGTCTGATTGCTTTCCTCAACTTTTTTGCGCTTTCCGGGTATATCGGCTTCTATCTGGATCTCCGGCAGTACGTGAAGGCCGGACTGTGTCTCGTAGCCATGGCGTTTGCCGGACAGGGCACGTTCGCCTTCCTGCACGGCGCCGGCTATGACATGCTGTGGGTGCTCGCAGGCTCCATCGGGGTATCGCTGGCCGTGTACCTTGCCTCCGCGCTGGCCAGCGGAGCGATCCAGCTCGGGAACAAGGAAGGGCCCGGGCGGACCATCATCTCCAAAATATAACGTCATGCCCGGCCGTCCGCTTATGGGGAGCCGGGCAACAGATCAATCAGTTCGCATATGCCAAAAGACCGAATGTCATTCCGGCTGAATCGGCGAATATCGCTGCCTTGCCTATATGCGCAAATCTCCCGAATATCCGCAAGGCGCTGCGCCCCCAGGGCTGGTGTGCGTTCTGCCTCGTGCTCGATGGAATTTACGTTGTAATATACTACCCATTCGGGGGGACGCTCCCTGGAAGAAGCGGTCATTTTCCCGATAACTTGTTCCCCGCATTGGATGTACAAGCTTTGATCGGAAGCTTTTTCCGAAGCGGATAATGTCCAGCCGAGGCTTTGAGTATAACAGGCTGCCGATTTACTTAAATCGGGTGTAATTAACTCGAACCAGCAAGGCACGCCTTCTTTTCTAGGCTCCGCGTTCATCGCTTGAAAAGTACCTTTCTCCAATAAAGAAAAGACAGCCCCTTCGGGTTCCTGAATAACAGACATACGCATGAGGTCTTCCAAATCAAACGGTTCGACAAGCACCTGGCCGTTGAACTTTTCACAGTTTTCCGTCATGTCATCGACAGAATGAGCAGCAATATACACGCTAATGTGCGGGGCTGTCCCAAGAGGCAATGGTGCCAGGTTTAAATCCGTTAATCCGCCAAGACGATCACCGTCTTTTCGTATAATGGTGTAGATTTTATGCGGCCAATTCTCATCATGATACTCCCAACCGAACAGTTTTTTGTAAAACAATTTGGAGGTTGTCATATCGGATGTTTTTATGTCCAACCAGCACAACTCCCCTATTTTGCGAATGTTGTTCATGGTTAATCTCCCCTCGAGTTTTTATTCGTTTTGTTGAATAGGCCAAGCATTCTTACTTGTAAGGTTGTTTAGTCTTACACTTGCCTTAAAATAAAAAAGCGCACACGATCCCTAAGGAGTGTGCGCCCTATATGTGCGCGAATACCTATTCATTTCAAAGATGAATGAAATGATCTTACCATGAAATGCATGGAAAAACAACCTAACCCTAAATGCAATAGGCTTATGATAATTTCAATTCAAATATTGGATTTTGTGCCATACTAATGGGGTGATATAGAGAAAAGAACATGACAGGGAGAAGCGAATGAACAAAATTGCACACATCTATGCCCTCGATCTGCGCAAGATCGCCAGCAATTGGGCTGCCCTTATCATCATTTTTGGACTCGTCTGCATGCCTTCCCTCTACGCCTGGTTCAACATTAAAGCGTCCTGGGACCCTTACGGCCAAACGAGCGGCATTGCCATCGCAATTTCCAACGATGACGCGGGGGCGGAGCTTCGCGGCCATCCCGTCAACATCGGGGAGCAGGTCGTTGAGTCGCTGCGGGCGAACGGCCAGATGGGCTGGACCTTCGTCGACCGGGAGGAAGCGCTTCGCGGGGTAATGCACGGGGACTATTATGCGGCAATCGCGATCCCCGCCGATTTTTCGGCGAACATCGCCACCGTATTGACGGATGAGCCGGTGAAGGCGGAGATTTTGTACGATGTCAATGAGAAAATCAATGCGATTTCCCCGAAAATCACTTCGAAGGGCGCATCGGGAATCGTGGAGGAAATCAGCCGCACTTTTATCAAAACGGCCAACGGCGCTATTTTCCAAGTATTCAACGACATCGGCATCGAGCTGGAAAACGAGCTTCCGACCATCGAGAAGGTGCGGGAGGTCGTCTTCCGGCTGGAGGCTGCGCTCCCCGATATCCGACTCGCCGTCGATACCGCCGCGAACGACGCGGCGTCGGCTGAGCGGATCGCTTCGCAAATTCAGTCGCGCATCCCGGACGTAGAGCGGATCGCCGGGGAAGGGCAGCGGCTCGCTCAAGGGGCGGCGGAGTATATCGGGAAGGGCTCGGAAGCCGTCGATGCCATCGCGCCGAATCTCAAGCAGGATCTTTTATTGCTGCAGCAGACTGCCGGTTATGCGGAGCTGCTGACGGGCGTGATGCAGGAGCTGAAGCCGGATGCGGCGAAGCACGCCGAGGCCGCCCTTGGCATCGCTTCGCGCAGGCTGACGATTGCCGCAGACGGGGCGGATCGGCTGATCGCGCTGCTGGACAAGCTGAATGGGCTCGTTCCGGGCAACCGGCTGTCCCCGGCGATTGATCGGCTGCAGCAGGCGAAGGATCGGCTGCAGCGGCAGAATGAGCTCGTCAGCCAAATTCGGGAGGCTGTCGCGAAGGGCGAAACGCCGGCGCAGGAGCTGGTGAACGAGCTGAACCGGGCGGCGAAAGAAACGTCGGCGGCGCTGGACAATGTACTCGCCCGCTACGATAGCGAGATTGTCCCGGCGGTGAAGCAGGGGGCGGAGGCGGCCAAGCAATCGCTGGCGCGGGCCCGGGATGCGCTTGCCGCCGCGGAGAAGACGATCCCGGAAGCGGAGCGGATTGCCGGCGATGCGCTGAAGGAAATTGCCGCCGTTGGCCAAGAACTGGAGGCGATCCGGCGGGAGTTTCCTGCGGCGGAAGCGAAAGTCGTCCAGCTGGCCGACCGGTTCAGGGCGCTGGAGGCGGAAGGCGATCTTCGCCAAATCATCGACCTGCTCAAAAACAACTTCGAGAAGGAGAGCGAATTTTTCGCCGAGCCTGTCCTGCTGAAGGAAAACAAGCTGTTTCCGATTCCGAACTACGGCTCCGGCATGTCGCCGTTTTTTACCACCCTGTCGCTGTGGGTCGGCGCATTGCTGCTCGTATCGCTGCTGACGGTGGAGGTGCACGGCCTTGAGGGCGAGTACAAGAGCTGGCACATTTATTTCGGACGCTACCTGACCTTCTTGACCATTGCGCTGCTGCAGTCGCTGTTCGTGACGCTTGGCGACATTTTTCTGTTGGGTACCTATGTAGCGGAGAAGCTGTGGTTCGTACTGTTCGGGCTGCTCCTCAGCACCGTTTTTATGCTCATTGTCTATACGCTGGTGTCCGTCTTCGGTAATGTCGGCAAGGCTCTGGCGATCGTTTTGCTCGTTCTTCAGCTGGCGGGCTCGGGCGGGACGTTCCCGATCCAGGTGACGCCGCCTTTTTTCCAGGCGATCCATCCGTTCCTGCCGTTCACCTATGCCATCAGTATGATGCGCGAGGCGGTCGGCGGCATTCTGTGGGATATCGTCCTGCGCGATCTGCTGGCGCTCGTCGTATACGCCGGGCTGGCGCTGCTGATCGGACTCGCTCTGAAGCGGATCATTAACCGGACGAGCGAGCCGTTCGTTGCCAAGGCGAAGGAAAGCGGCTTGATCCATTAGCATCACGCCGATCGGGAGAGGCGGACCGGGCCTCTCCCGCCTTTGCTGGCGGCCAATGTTCGGCTCGTCTTCCCGGAGAAAAGTAAACATTTACAAGCGCAGGAAACTGAACTATGATGTTGGGTGTAATAGCAAAAGCGGAGAACAATTCCTGGAATGGAAGCGCTTTACGAAAGCATCAGACGGAATGCGCAGGGAGGAAGACGAATGCTGAACGGACTTTTCATCTTGCACGATGAGGCTTGCCGCAAAATTTACACGCCCGAGGTCAGGAAGGAAATCGAGAAGCACGTGCATATTTTGGGCCCGCAGTTGGACGCGCGGACGGTCCGCGATCATGAGGCTCTGCTTGAAGGCGTGGAGGTCATTTTCTCCGGTTGGGGCGGACCGAAATTGGATGCTTCGTTCTTGGAAGCCGCTCCCCGGCTCAAGGCCGTCTTCTACGGGGCGGGCTCGGTGAAGAGCATGGTGACGGAGGACTTCTGGGACCGGAATATTCCGATCACCAGCGCCTATGCCGCCAATGCGGTGCCGGTCGCCGAGTATGTGCTGTCGCAGATCCTGTTCCTGCTGCGCGGCGGCTGGCTGCTGGCGCAGCGGGTCAAGCAGGACCGCAATTACGGGGTGATGCGCGAATGGGGAGGGGAGCTGCCGGGCACTTGCGGGAGCACGGTCGGGATCGTATCGCTGGGGATGATCGGCCGGCGTGTCCGCGAGCTGCTGCGCCCGTTCGATCTGCATGTGCTGGCATATGACCCGTACGTCTCGCAGGAGCAGGGAGAGGCGCTCGGCGTGGAGATGTGCGGCCTGGAGGAGCTGTTCCGCCGGTCCGACGTCATCACGCTGCATACGCCGTGGCTGAAGGAGACCGAAGGCCTGATTACCGGCGAGCATTTCGCTTCGATGAAGCGGAGAGCCTCGTTCATCAATACGGCCCGGGGGGCGGTCGTGCGCGAGCAGGAGATGATCGAGGCGCTAAGGAAGCGGCCCGATCTGCAGGCGGTGCTCGACGTCACGTACCCCGAGCCGCCGGAGCCGGACTCTCCGCTGTTCACTCTGCCCAACGTGATGTTGACGCCGCATATTGCCGGAAGCATGACGGTGAACGAATGCCAGCGCATGGGGATGTACATGGTCGAGGAACTGAGGCGCTTTGTCGATGGCCAGCCCCTGCAGTGGGAAATTCGCCGCGAGCGGGCCGCGACGATGGCTTAGGCCGCTCCCGGAGCGGGAACGGCCATTGCGCCGACGCGCCGAGGACATTGGGCGATGCGCGCCGCGGCCAGCTCGCCAAGTCCGCTGAGTTCGCCGCCGGTTGTTTCCCGCACAGAATGTGCGGGGTCTGCTGCTGCGTTCGGGCGGAGATCCCGCGGTTCTGGCCGCAGCGTCGGCGTCATGTCGGTGAATGATCCCGCTTAAACGAGCCGAATCTTCGAGCGGAAGCTGATCGCTGCCATCCCCGACTTCGGTTCGACGGATACGGAGTTGCCGATCGCGTAAGGGGAATAGGACCACTGATAAGGATCGTACGCTTTGATGAGCTCGCCGCTGCTGTAGTTTCTGACTTGCAGAACAGGGGAGGAGTACACCCATAGTTCGCCGCGCTCCTCATCGATCCAGATGCTGTCCACATCCTGCGAATCGTGCTTGATCAGCATGGCCTCCTCGCTGCAGCCGCTAGGGTATTTGACGATATAGGCCGGCTCGTTATGCACGTATTGGGCGGCGACGACGCTGTCCTGCGAATCGAAGCAAAGCGCGCAGCATACCCGGCCTTGCGGCATGGGGATGTCCTCGGTGCGGAAGCTGTCCGTCAGATGCACGATGCGGACGGTTTCTCTGGCGGCGTAGAGCAGCTTCCGGCTGTCCCGGCTGAAGGCGATCGTCTGCGTCATTCCTACGCGCGAAGGCAGGCCGAGCCAGACGAAACTCGCATCGTCGTACAGACATTGCCCGGTCTCCACATTCCATATCGTCATCCGCTTGCCGAACAGGCCGACCGCCAGCCATTTCTCGTCCGGGCTGATCGCGATCGCCGCGATTTTGCTTCGATCCGCAAACGTATGCTGCAGCACGACCCGGCCGCTCTCCAGGTCGATGCAGTAAAACGTGCGGTAAGGCTCGGGGATAGGATAGCCGATGTCGCCCTGCGGGTCGTAGTTTGCCGCTGTCGGCACGACGATCAGATAGCGGCCGGTTGCGCTAAATGTTACATAGGTGTATTCCTCATAGTACGCATTGTCATCCAGCTGCTCCCAGTCCAGGCCGGGACAGTCGTACGCCGCATGAAGCTGTTGTTCCCGCAGATCGTATATCTTGACCATCCCGACGCCGAACCCGACGGCGAGGTACCGCGCATCCGGGCTGAAGGCGAGAGCCGCTTCCGATGCCTTCTCCGCTTCGAACAGCGCCTTGCTGTCGCTGAAGGAGGCGGCTTCCTCGCCGCTTTCGGTATGAAGCAGCTTCAGCTCGCCGTCTTGATGCATCGCGGCGACCAACGTGCCGCCGGGGCTTAGGCACAGCTGCGCGATCCAGGCGTCGTGCGTTCCGATCTCGACGAAGGCCCGGCGCCCGGCGCGAAGCGCTCTGAAATCGAGCCGGCTTCGTTCCTCCAGCCTGCGGTTGAGCTGGCGAATCGGCTCGGTGAACAGCGCTTCCTCTTCCGGCGTGAGCTCGGACAATTTGCGCTTGCCGTCGATGACGTTGTCATCCAGGCAGTCGGCCAGCGCCAAAACGTATTTCATCCGAACGTCCCATTCCGGCTTCGCTCCGCCGTAGCCGAGCGATCTGTTCAGACTGCGCAGGCCTCGCCGGCATTCCTCCGCCGAACCGGTCAGGGAGGCGACCGCTTGCAGCAGCAGGCGCATGAGCCGGATGTCCTGGTCGATTTCTTCGTGATCCGCTGCATCGGTCAGTACAGCCTCGAACCGTTCCGCTGCCTGCTGAGCCAAGGCAAACTGTTCGTCAAGCAGAGCAGCCTCCGCATAATAATACAGACCGCGGAGAAAGGCATGCCGCTGAAGCGAATCTTCCGGATTCCGCAGCTGCTCTGCCCATGCTTGACCGAGCAAAACCAGCGTCTCCCGATGCTTCCCGCTTCTGTTGTATTCCTTGGCCGCAGCGATCATTCGCTCCATCGATTGTCCGCCTCGCTTTTTACTTTTTTTAGAAAACTGTACGCCAGCTTCAAAGGAATTCCGAGAGCATCGGCAATATCCTTGATTTTCATGCCTTGCCCGCTCATGGACCGGATCGACCCGATCAGGGCCTCTTCCTGCTGCCGCGCCATACGGTAGCTCGGTTCCAGCAGGGCCTGCCACGTATCCGCATCGGCATAGTCGTCGGCCGCTGCGATGTCCGCAACGGCATCGTCCAGAGCGGCGCAGGTGACGGGCGTATTCGCCACCTGCGGACGATGGCTCGCCATCAGCAGCCGGATCTTGGCGACCGCGTCGCGGAATTGCCCGATCGAACCGGCGATATAGCTGCCCGCACCCCATTCGTCCATGCCATGCATAAGGCAGGAGACCGGCTGTCCCGCTTCGTTCATATCGACAATGATCGGATCGCCGGTAAGCTCGGTACGGCCGATCACGATCCATCCCGGCTGCCATGCTCCGTCCTCGTCCGAGGCCAGACTGCGGCCCTTCTCATCTGTGCTGTAGCCGATCTGTTCCTTCTCCAGCTCCTCCGGAGCATAGATCGCCAAAGCGATATATGGCTCAGCGAGGTCGCATTCCGATTTCAGCTGCCTCAGCTGTTCCAGCACCGCACGGTCTACGTTCATGCTGCTATTCCTCCTGTGTGAATCGCTTCAGGCGTTCCTTCAATCTCACGGCAAGCTCCCTAAACCGCGCAGCTTCGTCGGACGGATTCAGCGCCGCCTGTTCCTGCCCGATCCAGTAATCCCCGTCCAGCAAGTCGTACATATCCGACAGCGTGATTTCCGGGCAGGCCGGATTCTCGAAAGCGGCGAGCATCGGCTCCGGTCCGCCGTCCCAGTTATAGCCGCTCACGACAGCATGCAGCAGCACCGGGGAAGTCAGCCGGCGAATTTTGCGGCACATGGAAGCGAGCGACTCGTCGTATAAAATATCGTCCAGCATATCCCGCTCTTCATCCGTCAGCGTCAGCCGAACCGCTCCGGTCGTCGCGAGCAAAAGGTCGGCGATCTCCTTGCTGCGGCCGCGTGCCGCATTCCAGGCTGTAGCGAGAATACCGTGCGGCGAATCGAGCCTGGCGCCGGCCTCGAGGAGCCTGACGACCGTTTCCTTCCGGTTGAACTTGACCGCCTTTTTCAGCGACGTGTCCCCAAGCTTGTCTTCCGCTTCCAGGTCGGCTCCCCGCTCGATGAGCAGATCGAGCGCCTGGACCGGCATCCGCTGCGTAATCAGCAGCATAAGCGGCGTGCGGCCGCGCTCGTCCCGCTCGTTCACGTCCAGCACGGCCGCCGCCTGGCGAACCGCTTCCGGGTTTTTCGTTCTGCAGATGTCAGCCCAGCTCATCATCTGCCGCGGCTCCTTCCTTGATCTGCTCGAGCGATCGGTCAAGCCAGGCTTCGTACCAGGCCAGAAAAGTAAGGCGCTCTCGATTTCCGAAATAATGATCGGGATATAAGCCGTTATCGTTGCTCCGGTCATCGACCCAAATTTCGCCGTAAGCCGGCCCGTTCACGACCAGATTGATGGACACGCCGCAGCCGAAATTGCTGATGCGCAGCAGCCCGGCCGAATGTTTCGCGCTGAAGTACGCCGTTTCAATCTCGGTCCTTTCATCCTGACTCAAAAGGCCGACGTCTTCGTCCAGCTCCAGATTCCACGCCTCCGTATAAGGAAACGGCTCGGCGATGAGGTTAAGCTCGTCTTTAGTATCAAGATCTGTGTAAACGCCGTTCTCCGGCCGCTCCAATCCGTAGTATGGACCTGCGCCGCCGCTGCCGACATAGAGCAAAAAAGCTTTGTATTCCTCCGGCAGCGTCACCTGCCACGTCCTCTCGAACTTGATTGCGTCTTCCGGATTCCATGGCGGCGCCAAAGCGTAGCGGTGCCGGCTTGCGCCGAATAAGGCGAACGTCGAGTCCGCCTGCCTAAGCCTCTCGAGCTTGGCCCGAACCTGATCGATACGCTGCTCGTACACGAATCCTTCTCCTTTCCTGCCGGGTTGACGGCCCTTCCGATCCGAGTCAATCCCAATCCATATAAAACGTCGCCGTCAGCTTGCCGTCCCGGCAGTCCGGGCAGCCGACAACATCGACAGGCCCATTGTGCTCGATCTGTATTTCATGCATCGCGGTTCCGCATCTTTTGCAATTGTACGTATGCTTGTATTGAGCGGAATCCGAGCTCATCTCGATGTACAGTTCGTTTTGGAGGCCGCCGCATTGCGGGCAAACATACACTGCGTCATAGGCATTGTATTGTGTCGAGCTGTCCTTCATGAATGTCAACATCCGCTGTTTAAGCTCAGCATCCTCGACAAACGAGGCGATCGACTCCAGCGAGCAGTACGCAAAGCCGATACCGACAAACATATTGCTCTCGTAACGGCATGAATCGCATTCCAGCTTATATGCTACTCCCATGTTCAACCTCCCCAGTCCGTTTCGGAATATGTCATGTATCGCCATGGCGTTCATTACGAATGACGCTCGCTCCATCCCGGGAGGTTCAGCCGATGAGTTACGGCCCGATGATTTTCCGCAGCATCCCCTTCACTTGCCTTAAGGCAGAAGGCACTTCCCGTTCCACCTGCTCCAGCGACCGGAACGAATATTCCTCCAGCAGTCTCCGCACGTTGGAGCGGACGTAGTTCTGATCCGTTCGATGCCGCTCCAGGATTCGCTCGTAAACTTCCAGCAAGCGCGTATCCGTGACGCCTCTGAGCGCCTGCAGGGCGATGACCGTTACCCATGGGTCCGGATCTTCCAAGGCCGCGATGAATGCCGGAAGGTTCGCCGCTTTCGCAGCTGCGGGCGCTTGCCCCGCCTGATATATCGCCTGGGTGCGGATTTTCCGGTCGGGATGGGCGAAGTAAGGCAGCATCAGCGCCAGCATGTCCGCTCCGGCCTCCTCCAGCATCATCGCCAAAAAGGTGAACGCTTCGCCGTCCGTCTCCTGCGGGAGCAGAGCGATCAGCTCCTCCGTAAAGCGCCGGTCCCTTTCGGGCATGTACCATTTGGCGAACTTCAGCGCAAGCAGCCGATCGGCGGCCTCCCCGCTGCGGAGCAACTGCCGGATCAGTGGCTCCGCCCGATCAAACCGCAGCTTCGCCAGCACCTGAAGCGCCATGCGGCGCACATCGCCGGAGCTCTCGTCAATCTGCCGCAGCAGAAAGTCGGCTGTCTCGTCAGCGATGCGCGGCAGCTTCAGCATGCCGTCCAAAGCCTCAAGCCTGACGTTCTCCGCCGCGGCCGAGCGGTACAGCGCGATCAGCTCCCGATCGTCCCCGCCCCGGCGCATGCCGAACCAGCTGCTGTCGTAGCCGGCGATCGTTTCGTCCAGCCAGCGCTCGTACCAATCGAGGAAATTCGCTTCGTAAGTAAAAAAAGTTCTCCGGCTGTCCAGATCGATATAGATCACTTTGCCCCGGTATTCCCCGGTAATGACCAGCATCGTCTCATAGGTGCACCCCTGCTCTCCGATATTGAGCAGGCCGGGGTATTCGTCGTCATCATCATCGTCGTCCATGCCGCTGCCGGACGGCGCCGGCTCGGCTCCAGGCCGCAAAGGCGAGGGCTCGCCAATCAGATCCAGGTCGATGGACTGCTTCTTGCCCAGCGGGTGAATCCCGTAATACGGTCCCGCTCCGCCGTTTCCGAGCTCGGTCAAAAAAGCCGCATACGGTTCGGGCAGCGTAATTCCGTGCGCTTGCTCGAATCGGCGCAGCTCGTCAATGCTCAGCGGCTCGTTCAGCTTATAGCGGTGTTTGCTCGCTCCAAACACGCGATACTCCGGATCGGCCTCGGCTGCCTGCGGCAACTTCCGGCGAATCCGATCCAATTGTTCCTTCAGCATATGCTCCTCCCGGACGTCTCTTCCCAGACGGTAATCGATATCATTTCAACGGAATGTCGTATAACCGGATCGCCATTTGCAACGTATGATTAAGCCGCTGGACGACTTCAAAGGCCGGCTCCAGGGTCTCCTCGATCCCGCCAACAAACAGGTCCATATGCAGCTTCAGCGTCGTTCCGAACTGCCTGCCGCTGGGGCTCTCTGGCGGCAGCGCGAAGGGCCTGAGCTGGATATTCGTTCCGCCCCGCGCGCAATCCCTGGCGAACCAGGCGAGAAACTCGATCGATTGCAGGCTTTCCGGCGAATAGTCGATGCCGATCTCGAACTGGAGCAGCACCTCCTGCGGAAGTCCGCCGCCGGTGCGCCGCAGGGCGGCATGGGGAAGATGGGCGCAAGCGCTGGAGCCAAGCATGTCCGCTTTGATCGGCTCCATGTTCTCGACGCCGCTTTCGACGCCCGCAATGCCTTTTAACGAGTTGATTGTCTGATGAAACGCCTCGATGACGGCAGGATATGGGCTCATGCGACTCTCCTTATGTATCGATGCATATAAAGACGTTATCGGCTAGCCGATCGTCGAGACGACGTTGCCGTCCTGATCCTTGATGTAGGTTTTCAGGACTTGCACGGTCATTCCGTTCATGGAGGACAGCTCGATGACGCCTTCCTTCGGCTGCAGCTTGCGCGACAGCTCGGCGGCGCTCGTCTCGTCGAGCAGGATGCGCACCATTTCGTCATCGGCTTCGAAGCCCGGCTGCTCTCCCGGCTCCAGAACGACGCTGATCTCTTGTCCCGACAAGTACAGAAACTCCCCTTTCAAAATGCGGCCCTTCAGCAGTTTGCCGACCGTTCCGGCCTGCTTCGCTCCCAGCTTGAGGACGGCCGGCTTTTTGCCGAACAGACGCTTCTGAGGGGGCTCCCAGCCGAGCTGATCGACATATAAAAAGGCGGTGTTCGACCCGTCCCGCTCGATGCCCTGCTGCACCGCTGCGGCGACATCGGGCTCCTGCAGGAAGGAATCCCGCGACAGATCCGTGATGTAACGGGGCATATGCGCCTCGCAAGCCTTGAGCAGGCCGCGCGTATTCCATGTCATCATCGCTTCGAGCTCGCAGCCTGTTATGCCGATCATTTGCAGAAACTGAACCTTCCCGTTCGGCGTATCCGTTTCCGGCAGCTCGGGGTCATCGATGAAGGCCAGCGCTGTCAGCTTCGTATCGGAGCCGAGGCAGATCGGGCCGTTGGCATCCAAATAATCGCCCGAGTGGAACACGTTGCCGCTTTTGAATACGTATCTGCCCATGTTTTGCAGCAGGTTCAGCGCCCAGGCCGGAGGCTCTTCCTCTTCCTCCTCCCGCGCGAGCCGAAAGGTCAGCTCAAAGCCGTAGCCGCTCTGCTCGGCATTGTCCGACTCCTTGTCGTAGAGCTCCGAAAATCCAAACGTGACAAAATGCCAATGCGGATAAGGCTGTTCCGCCTTGTACGCGCTGATGCCGTCCAGCGGATCGTTGCCTCCCAGCATGTAGGGGACCAGCGTGCCGTAATGCTTCGGCTCCTGGGCTCCGTACAGCTTGGCCATGGCCTCCTCTATAGCGTCCCAACCGGTGCTGCTTGCTTCCTCGCTCATCGTTGTTCCTCCTCAATGATCATGAAAATTTGGCGGTGTCCTCGGCGGATTTTTCAGCACCGAAAGCGACGAACACGCCTATTATACCAGATATTGATACAATGCTTCTGTTATCGGCATTTCATTTTCAAAACATGAGCAATCGCAAAAGCGGGTTTGGAGGAAAAATACGCCGAATACGGTCTGCTTCAGGGGCTCGCTGTGCGAAAAACAATTCGCAACGTCTTTCGCATCTGCTGCGTCTACAAATGCAGTATGGAGGCCTGCGTGCGGGCATGACCACGGTCGTGCGATTCGGAGAGGAGAGAGGGGCTATGAGGCGGCTAGGAATAGGGATCGGGCTGGGCATCCTGGCCGGAGCGGGAGGCAGCGCCGTTTATGCTCAGCCGCAGGCTGCGGAACAGGCGGCGCAAGTCTACGCCGTCATGAGTCAGGAGCAGGCGGTCGCCATGGTGGAGAAGCTCGGCTTATTGATCGAGGGCGCGCAAATCACAAGGGTCGAATCGGTGGCGGAGCCGTATGACAGCTGGAAAATATCATTTTCCGCGGAGCCCGGACAGTGGTACGGCAACCCCCTTTATTACGGAAGCATAGAGCTGGCCAAGAGGGACGGAGCAATCATTGCAGTCAATGTTCGCAAAGGAATCGGGAGAACGAAGGAGTACGTTTTCGATATCAGCCAAGAGAAAGTGGATAAAGACAAGGCCAGGGCGCTGGTGGAGGACTTTATCAGCGACAATCCGTGGCTTTCCGCGCTCACGCTGATCTACAGTCCTTACCCGCTATCGCAGAACGAGACGAGACACGAGGACCGCAGCGTGCACAGAGTTAATGCCGGATCATCTGCCGTGGGTGCTGGCGGGAAGCCTCTTGGGCGGACTGCTGCTGATGGCGGGAGCGCGACATTTTGCCGGCATGGAATGGTAGGAGGGTGAAAGCGATGAAGCCATTGTTGGCTGCGGAATGGATGAAAGTGCAGTGGGGGCTCGTTGCGCTGTTTATTGTTGTCGATCTGCTGGCGAATTTGTCCCTGGGCATCAGCAATTTGTATTCAATCTTCATTCCATGTTTTTCTTTCCGTTGTTTTCCGGGGTGCTGGCCGCTCTGCTCTGCGGGTACGAGCATCGGTCGGGAGGCTGGAAGCTGCTGCTCGCGATGCCTTATTCACGCTCCCGGGTATACGCCGCCAAGGCCATTGTATTGGCTGTGCTGCTGGCTGTGGTTCAATTGGCTTTCGTTGGAGCCGCCGCTACCGCAGTCATTCTCGCCGGCGTGGAAGGAAGTTTGAACGGGAGGATGGCGCTTGGCAGCGCGCTGCGCGGCTGGATCGCCATCCTGCCGTTAGCGGCGATCCAATTATGGTTTTCTTCCCGGTGGAGCAGCTTCGGCGCGGCTTTCGGCATCAACGCGGCCTGCATCCTGCCTAACATCGTCGTTTCGGGCTTGCATTCCCCCCCGCCGCTAAACCATACCTGAACCTTGTCACCTGCCTCTATGTATAGGAAGCACCATATTCCGCACGCGGCTGCACCTTCCTTTGAGATCCTTAAGAGCTTGACGGCTCCTTTTCCCTATTTTACCATAGGAAGAGAACGGGATTTCAAAAAGAGCCGGGTGCGGTCTATGAGGATTCTTAAGGAAGACGAGCTGCGGGCACACGTTTCCGACGGGAAGCTGCGGAATTTTTGCAGCGAATACAATGATAGTCAGTTAAAGCAATGTATGGCGCATTATTTGTTTTTAAGGGATCACGCCGCGGACCTTCCTCTGGATAAGCCCAGTATTTATTATAGTATGTACTACTGGTTTGTCCGGTTTAAGAGGCGCTATTATGACGTATGCGGTCATGACGAAGGCATAGAGCAGGAAGGCTTCAAGCTGCTGGAGAAGATCGATCGTCAGCTGGAAGAAGGAGTGGACTGGCGGTTCATTGAACAAATCGAAAAGAAAGAGGTATAGATGCGCGGATGAAGCCGGTCATTCTCAATCATTCTTTAAATAAAACCGCTCTCTGGAACGGATGCATGCTGGCGTCGATTGCTCATGCGATTATGGTGGCTCATGATCCCGAGCTGGCGTACGAGCATTCATGGGATGGCCAAAACTATAATGTCGTGGACAGTTCGGGCGGCAGAGGGACCGTGACCTTTGACGATAACTATATCGTTGGCGCGTTTCGGGTTGAGGGCGTCTCTCGTCCGGATCGCCCGGCGGCTATCGATTTCTTTGCAGGGGCACCCAAAGAAGTGCTGGAGCTGGCGAAGGAGGAAACGTTGGCTTACTTGCTGGAAGAGGACGAAGACGGAACGGTCTCTCCTTTGATTACGACGGCTTTTTGGGGCGATCGGGGTACGCTGTCTTCCGCCGATTCGATCGTAAGATTCGTTCGATACGGAGGATACTTGCTGGAAGAGCAGTTTATGGATACAGAAGCCGCTATCGAGGCCTGGCGGGAATACTACGAGATGAATGAGGCGCAAGTGCAGCTGTTAACGTCGCTCTATGCCAGAAAAATTCAGCATCCGGAGGATCCCATTGCGTTAACGCGAAGGGAGATCGACATGATCGGATCGGATAACCCCGAAGGATTGAGCGAAAGCCGAACTTCTTTTGCGGAGATCGGGATCGCTTGGGAGGAGTGAGTCGCCGGCTTGAAAAACGAAACTTATGCCGTACTGGAAACCAGCGCTTCCCTTCAATTGAGGCTAGAGCCTATGACGAACGAAGCCTTCGTCATCGGTCGTCACCTTCGGTTGTTGAAAATTTGACGGCGGATCAAAGCCAATTTTCAAGATAGACGTCCATGCCGCCTTGCGCGGCACCATCAGAGGATGAAAATGGGCCGCGCACCAAGCGCTATTTTCAAGATAGACGCCTATGACGAGCGCTTCCTGTCGTCATCGGTCGTCACCTGCGGTATTGAAATTTTGTCGGCGTATACCGCCAAATTTTCAAGATAGAGTATGTGTTGATCTTGAGGCCTAAAGCAGCTTGCGAGCGGAGGATGGTCTTGCAAGGAACAGAAAGTATTCCCCAAACTGGGCGGATTCGGTATACTATTCATGTAAGCGGTTCGTGGAATGAACCAATTATTTCAGAAAGTGAGGTCGATCGCTGTGGCATTCACTCTAACGCTCGGCAGCAAAGCGCCGGATTTTTCTTTGCCGGCGACGGACGGAAAGACGTATGCGCTGAATGATTTTGGCGACGCGAAGGTGTTGGTCGTATTCTTTACCTGCAACCACTGCCCGTTCGTTCTCGGCTCCAACGAGGTGACGCGGGAGACGGCAGAACGCTTCAAGGACCAGGGTGTCCGGTTCGTCGGCATTAACTCCAACAGCGTGAACACGAAGCCGGAGGATTCCTTCGAACACATGGTCGAGCATATGAAGGAGCACCGGTACCCGTGGGTATACCTGAGAGACGAGACGCAGCAGGTCGCTTTGGCTTACGGAGCGCTTCGCACGCCGCACTTCTACGTGTTCGACGAAGAGCGCCGCCTGATTTACACCGGACGGGGCATCGACAACCCGAGGGAGTCGGCCAAGAGCACAGTGAACGACCTGGCCAATGCGCTGGAAGACCATTTGGCGGGCCGGCCGGTCTCGGTGCCGCTCACCAATCCGATCGGCTGCAACGTCAAGTGGGACGGACAGGACGCCCACTGGATGCCGGCGGAGGCGTGCGACCTTGTATAAGGATGAACCCTATATTTGTCTTAAGGGCTGCCGCGAAGGCGGCTCTTTTTTTGCCATTGGGCCACAGGACCACCCGACAGGGCGCTTTGACCTGCGGCTCGCTTCTGGATGGCGGCAAAGGCGGATTGCCGGTTTGCTGGCCTTCGCGCGCGATCGACGGACCCGCGCTGCAGGAGATGGGCCGCTCGCTTCGCAAGGCTTCGATTGGTGTCTGGTAAGACCCCCATGCCGCTGGCGCAGCACCATCAGATGGTGAAAATAGGCCCGCGGCGCACTAAGCGCTATTTTCAAGATAGACGCCTATGACAAGCGATTCTTTCGTCATCGGTCGTCGCCTTCGGTGTTGAAAATTCGCCGATAAACTTCGTCGAATTTTCAAGATAGACGCCTATGACAAGCGATTCTTTCGTCATCGGTCGTCGCCTTCGTTGTTGAAAAATTCGTCGGCGTATACCGCCAAATTTTCAAGAGAGCAAATGTTGTATTTTGTACAACAAAAACGGGGGGATCAGCCCTATGTTCGGCTCAATGTTGTAAAATGTACAACATTTTGGGCGATGTCCCCGGGTTTGGAGCCAATCTAGCCCAAATTGTTGCACAAAATACAACATTTCCCTTCCCATGGTGCAAAAGGGGCGGAAAATGTTGCATTTTTTGCAGGATTTGTCGCCTCATGTGCTCGGGGAGGGGCCGTGCTGACGCGGAGCTCGCACGCTGGCGCGGAGCTCGCACGCTGACGCGGAGCTCGCACGCTG
>NZ_KB905563.1:42565-88172 GCF_000380965.1 Paenibacillus ginsengihumi DSM 21568
CGCGGAGCTCGCACGCTGACGCGGAGCTCGCACGCTGGCGCGGAGCTCGCACGCTGACGCGGAGCTTGCACGCTGGCGCGGAGCTTGCACGCTGGCGCGGAGCTCGCACGCTAACGCAGGCCCCGGGAGCCGTCGGCTGAGTATCTCCGTCGCAGCAAAGTGTAGATTTGCACAATAAAGGAGCATGCCTATGGCAAGGTTTTCTCAGCACTGCCCAAAAAACCGCGACTTCGATAAAGCGTTAATGTGTTAAAACGATGTGTGGCTTCTGCACCAGGCAACACTGCCGCTCAAGCGCAGCCGCTCATCTGACGAATGCGCTTCTTTTATAGAAGCTTCTCTTCATGCTCGCTAGCCCAGGGTGCTGTTTTGCCGGGCTAACGCCAGCCACAGAGCTTATTTCCCTCGAAATCATCGATCTGAAATGGTAACGCAAGTGAGCATCCCTATTTCGCATGTTTGGCTACCCGATTCCGCGTTTTTGACCAAATTAGGCTGCCCAGTCTGCGTTACATTTTAAAAAGGCCGCGTTTCAGCAAAATAGCGTTTGTCACTTGCGTTAGAGAGGGAACGAAAGCGGCCGGGTGAGACCTGCATCTCCGCCGTGAACACCCGGGTCATGTAATGGACGCTGCTAAAGCCGGTCAAACCGGCGATTTCTTTGATCGGCAGGTCGGTTGTCCGCAGCAAATAGGCGGCTTGCCGCACCCGCTCGCGGCGAACGTACTGGACGAAGCTTTCCTTGATATTGCTCGTGAACAGGCGGGACAAATGGCGCTCGGAGACGTTCAGATACCGGGCAATCTGCTTCAGCGACAGCTCCTTGTCCAGATTGTCGCGGATGTAAGCCTTGGCCCGTTGCAGTGTCACGGAGGCGCGCGGAGGCTCGCTGCCGATGGGTGCCGTCCCGTCCATGAACAGCCCATGGAAGGAGACGAGCAGGGCGTGCGCCAGCCCAGGCAGCAATCCGGGTCCCGCGGCCCAGCAGGTCTTCTCGGGAATGAGCAAAGATTTCCACAAGGCCGCCGCGCACGAAGCGTCCCCGTCCGGCACGATAGCCCGGGCGTGCAGCGCCATGGCGCCGTACCGCTCCGCCTCATGACGGGACGATCTGCCCTCATCCACCTCGTAGGCGACGTACAGCAGGCGCAGCCCGCCGTCGCTCAAGAGCTGATGCGTCGCGCCGGGTCTCGAGCAGATGAATGTCCCCGGCCGCAGCGGGTACCGCTCCCCCTCCTCCATATAGGTTCCCTCGCCGTCCAGCACATGGCAGACTTCGAAGAACGAATGCCGGTGCACGGGATTGTAGCTCAGCCGCGGCTCAAAGCCCCAGTAATGCACCCGGAAGCACAAGTCTCCGCTGCCCGGCAGCATCGCGTGCCCGTTCAAGCGGGCGGCGCTTTCTTTCGTCAAGTACGTCACGCCGAATCTCTCCCTTGCAAGAAGATGGCCGAAAAAGACAAAAAAGCGGCGCCTCCGGATAAATACCGTTTTCCCCTGCCCCTATTATACTAAAAGCGTAACAAGCTAAATACAGCGGGATTTGTACATGGCGCCTGTACAGATCGCGCGCGAGCAAAGGAGGCCGCCTGACATGGTGACGGAAAAGGATGCCGATTTTTACAAAGAAAACGGATATTTGCTGGTGAGGGGCGTATTCTCGCAAGAAGAAGTGGAGGCGATGCGGGAGGCGGTGGAAAAGATCATCCAACGTGCCGCCCAGGCCAATATGGACCGCAATCATGCCTGGAAAGGCGATTATTTGCCCCCGGAACAGCTGAGCAGGCTGGTGCTGAAAGGCTTCCACGACGTTCATTACCACGATGCCGCATTTCTGAGAGCGCTGTCGCACCCGGGCATGGTGGCCGTGCTGAACCGGCTGATCGGTCCGAACGTGCAGCTCCATCATTCCAAGATGCTGGTCAAGCCGCCGGAGAAGGGAGCGGCGTTCCCGATGCACCAGGATTATCCGTATTTTCCGCACGAAAAGCATTCGATGCTGGCGGCCAGCGTCCATCTCGACGATGCAGACGAGGAGAACGGCTGCCTGCGGGTGATCCCGGGTTCGCACAAGCAGGGGCCGCTCCCGCATACGGGCCGCCATTATTTGAACCACAAGGAGTATCCGATCTCGCTCGGGACGCCGTGTCCCGCACGGGCCGGCGATGTGCTGTTCTTCAACTATTTGACGATCCACGGCTCTGACGTCAACCGCAGCGCACGCACCCGCAGGAACGTGCTGTTCCAGTACCGCGACGCCGCCGACGCTCCGACGAGCAGCGTGCATTTTGACTGGGGGATGGGGCTGATGGTCAGCGGGGAGAACCCTTATTTCGATAAGGCGAAGCCGAATTTCCGAATTATTTCGTGATCGGCGAGCGCGAGCTGTCTCCGGCCCGGGTTCGGGACTCGGGGACGGCTCTGCTTATGTGCCGCTTCCGAGCGGGTGTAGGAGAGGGGAGGGAATGCCCCCGCCGTTCGTCCGCTTCGTCTCCCGCTCAACCGGCCGAAGCGTCCTCGCTCCGCTGCCGCTCAGGGCGGGGCCTACTCTCCCGAGGTGCTCCAGCTTGGCTCAACAGGCCGAAGCGTCCTCGCTCCGCTGCCGCTCAGGGCGGGGCCTACTCTCCCGAGGTGCTCCAGCTTGGCTCAACAGGCCGAAGCGTCCTCGCTCCACTGCCGCTGGGCAGTTCGCACCTGCTCCCAAAAGTGCTCCAGCTCCTGCGCCGCCAGCTCCCGCACAAAGCCAATATCCTCGCCGATCAGCTCGGGGGACCATTTTCGTCCCAGCCCTGCGTGCACCACCTCATCAGCCCAGTCGTAATCCTGGAATTGCGCCATCAGCGGATGCTTCGCCACATCCCGGCAAAACTCGTACTCGCCGGCTTTGCCGGGCCGCTTCATCGCTCCCTCCTCGATGCCGATGGACAGCCACGCGTACTGAGCTCCGGGAATTTTCGCGGCGTTCACATCGTAATCGGACGTGTATTGGGGCCGGCTCATCCAATCCTCGCCCTCGCACTCCAGCGCAGCCTGGCCGAACAAGGCGTGCCGCACCTCGTCCCACAGATGGCGCGCCAAATCCTTGTAGAACGCCCACGGCATATGCTGCTGCGAATACAGAACGGCGGCGATCAGCTCGGCAGCGGTCATTTCTTCCTGCCGCACGCGCATTTTCTCCAGCAAGCTTCTTCGCACCGGATCGTCCGGGGGCTGGGCAACGCCGGTGCGCGCCAGCGTCGTCGGGCCCATCCTCCGCGGGTCGCGCACCGACCGGACAGGCAGGACGTAAGGCTGTTGGGAGCGAATGCGGCCAGGCAACTGCGGCGGCTTCTTCCCAAGCCCGGCGATGCCTCCGGCGGCGGCCATAATGGAATTCAGTTGTTCTTTAAAAAGAACAAGCTCCCCATTGCCGGCGCTCAAGCGCTCCAGCTCGCCAATCATCTCCCCGCCCCAGGCGATCTGCTCCTCCAGATCCAGCGCGATTCCCCGCAAAATGCGAATGGTCGGCTGGTCGACGATTTGCTGCGTGACGGCCATATGCTGCCGGTAAGCTGCCAGCAGCGCCGGCTTGATCACAGCGTAGATGCCGACGGTCAGCTCCAGGTCGCTGCGGGCGTGGAGCAGCTCATCCATCAGCAGCCCAAGGGCCGCGTCAGGCTCCCGGCTCAGCGCGGCCGGGGAAGTGCGCAGCTCGGCAATGCGCTGCCGCAACAGGTCCGCCGCCTCGGCGTCCTCATACAGATGCTTGCCGAGCGCCGCCTTCAAGTCCCAATTCTCCCTGGCTGGCAAATGCCCTGCGGCGGTTCGCAGCAGGCGCTCGTGGATGTATCGATAACGCTGCAGCAACCGGGCGTTTTGTTCGACGCTGTACGCTCCGAGCGCATGCGGGTTGGCGATGCCTGCGTATGACAGCATTCGAATCCCTCCTTAAGGATTTGATCCAAGGCTTGAGCCTTGCCTCCATTATCCCTGCTGCGGCGCTGCCTGTTCCATGCAGCGAACCGTACCGATGGTGGATTTATTTGATATTTGCGAACAGCACATACCGGTTGAGCGGATAAGGCGCATCGTAAGCGCCCGCAGGGGCCAAATGGCGGATGCGCGGATCGGCGAACTGTCTGCGGTATTCTGTGGCATTCATTCCTTTGATCTTCACAAAGCAGCGGGAAAAATAATGCTCATCGCGAAAACCGACGGCGTAGGCGATTTCCTTCACCGTCTCCTCGCTCTGGATCAGCTGCCAAGCGGCCCGCTCAATGCGGCGGCGCACGAGCTCCTGCTGCGGCGGGATGCCCATTAGGCGCACGAACACGCGCGTGAAATGCTCGTGCGTCCAGCCGGACCGGCGGGCGATCTCGGCCACGGACAGGGGCTGATGCAGCCGCTCCTCCATGTATTCGAGCGCCCGCATCAGCTGCGGCGGCAGCGCAGGCTCAGCCGCCGCCTCCGCTTTGTCCGCCTCGGCCAGTCCCTTCAGTTCGGCCAATATCGCCTGCAGCAGCGTGACGCAGCGGGCTTCCCAGCAGGCGGGCCGGCTCGCGGACAAGTGAAGCAGGTGCCGGAGCATAGCCGGCACCAGCGGGGACTGCCCTGCCGGAAGCACCGGGCGGGCAGCGGAAGGCAGCGGCGCAGCGGCGGATGAGCCCGCGGCGTGAGATGGTGCAGCGGCGGATGGGCCCGCGGCGTGAGGCTGCGCAGCGGCGGATGGGCCGACGCGGAAATGCACGAACAGATGCCTCGTCGGGGCATCGGGATCGAAGCGGTACGCGTGCTCTTCCCCAGGGCGTGTCAGCACGAAAGACGGCTCGCTCAGGCGGAAGCTTTGCGCGCCGGTCCGGTATACGGTGCCGGAGCCGGACGGGAAATAGACGAGCTCGTACTCGGCGAGCCGGCGCGGCCCCAGCGTCCAGCCGGCTTTGACCGTAAAATCGCCGGCCATGAGCAGCCGAACGGGGGCGCAAGCGGCGGACGCTTCGTTCTCATCGATAACGGTCATGGAATCGCGGGCTCCTTTCATAGTCATGGTGTGAAGGCTGCTTGCGCTTTATCGTTCGGTCCGGAAACAATTTGCAGTTGTTCACCCGCGGCCTGCAGGAAGGAAATCGGCTCTTGTTAGCGAATTTTCTCATCGATAATCCACGAAAGGGGCATCTTACTGCCTAATTGCCGAATCGAAGGGGGGAAGTATGATGCGGGTACGCAGGCTGCTCAAGCTGTATCATTTTTCCAGTCGTTGTGTCAAGCGCTTGCATTCGATTGCCGTCCAGCTGTTTTTGCTGTTCTTCGTCAGCATCCTGCTGCCGGTGCTGATTGGAGGCTACATTTCCTATCTGAAGTCGGCGCGAATGATCGAGGAGCAGGTGAGCAACGTCGCATCGCTGACGATCAAGCAGGTCAGGGACAACATGAATTTTATTTTCAAAAGCATCGATAATACGTCTATGCGGCTTGTCAGCAACAAGACGATTCACGAGGCTCTGCAAGCTAAGAATATCACAAACGACTACGAGAGTATTCAACTGAACACTGAGGCCAAGGAATTTATTATGTCGCTGATCATGAACATGCCGGAAATTATGGACATTTTTATCCTCGACATCCATAAGCAAAACTCGGTCGTCAGCTCGTCCTTCGTGATCGATCCGTGGCAGACGGAATGGTATCGGAAGGTCGTCCAGGCGGACGGCTCCGCCGTCTGGTTCGGCCTGTCCAATACGTCTTATGTCAAGGGCAGCGACATGGGCATTCCCGTCTTCGGGATGGGCCGGATGGTCAAGGATGTGGATACGGGCAAACCGCTCGGTGTCCTGTTCATCGAGGTGCGGGGTAAAATATTGACCGACACGCTGGACGATCTGCAGTTCGGGCAGACGGGTTATACGTATTTGGTCGACCGGGATAACCGCTACACGTACCACCGCGAGCCGCAGCTGTTCGGCCATCTGTCCGATTTGACGCTGCCGGCCAGTACGGAGGTCATGCGGGTGCAGGGCAAGGACATGATGGTCGTGCCAAGCGAGCTGAACAACGGCTGGCGCGTCGCCGGCATCGTGCCTGTCTCGGAGCTGGTGGCCAGCTCGGTCGAAATCCGCGACTTGACGAACTGGATTGCGCTGGCCTCGGCGATCGTCGCCATCATCATGGGATACTACGTAGCTTACAAGATAGGCCGTCCTCTTGAATCGCTGACCAGGCTGATGAAGCGCAGCGAAGCCGGCGATTTGACGGTCCGATCTCCGATCGTCGGCAAGAACGAGATCGGCCAGCTCGCCCGCAGCTTCAACAAGATGATTAAGCAGATCGACGTGCTGATCGGGCGCATCGCCGAGGAGGAGAACGAGAAGAAAAAAGCGGAAATCCGCGCCTTGAGATATCAGATCAACCCTCATTTTTTGTACAATACGCTGAACTCGATTCGCTGGATGGCGAAGCTGCAGCGGACGGAGGATGTCGCCAACGCGATCACGACGCTCGTTCATCTGCTCGAAGCCAGCCTTGAGCGCAGCGGGCCGATGGTCCCTCTTGGAGAGGAGCTCAGCCTGCTGCAAAAGTATATGGTCATTCAGCAATACCGGTACAACAACGACATTGCCCTGCGCATCGATTGTCCCCCGCACCTTAAGCAGATTTCGATCCCCCGCATGCTGCTGCAGCCGATCGTCGAAAATGCGATTTTTCACGGCATTGCTCCGAAGGAAGAGTGCGGCTCGATTTCGGTCAGCGTCCATGCCGAAGGCAAGGACGCTGTCATCGTCATCGCGGACGACGGCATCGGCATTCCGCAGGAGAAGCTGCCGCATCTGCTCTCCGGCAACAGCGGCCAGCGGGCCAGCGGCATGACGCGGATCGGCCTGGCTCATGTGCATCAGACGCTGCAGCTGTATTACGGCCCGTCCTACGGGGCGCAGGTAAGCAGCACGGAAGGGAAAGGGACGGTTGTCCGGCTTGTCGTGCCAATGAGAGAGGAGGAAGAAGGTTATGTACAAAGTGCTGCTGGTCGATGACGAAGCTTTCGCGCGGATCGGGCTGCGCGATACGTTCGATTGGGAAGGCAACGGCTTTGTGCTGATCGGCGAAGCCGCCAACGGGAAAAGCGCGATGAAATGGATTGAGCGGGGCGAGGTCGATATCTTGATCACCGATATCGCCATGCCGGTCATGGACGGCCTGGAGCTGATGCGGGCGGCCCGCGAGCGCTGTCCCTGGATCAAGATCGTGCTGCTCAGCTGCCACAGCGATTTTGCTTTCGTCAGGGAAGGCATGCGGATGGGGGCGTCGGATTATTTGCTGAAGCCGACGCTGGAGCCGGCCGATCTGAAGGAGGTGCTGGACAAGGTAAAGCTGCAGATCGAGGAGGACCGCAAAATCAGCGAAATGTACGTGCAGCAGGAGCTGACCGGACGGCGGATCGAGCTGGAGAGGACGTTCGCCAGGCTGCTGACAGGCGAAGCGGGGGAAGCCGGCGCTGCGGCGAGCCCGCCGTGGCTTGCCGGAGGCTTCCGGGCGGTCGTGTGCCTATTGGACGGCGCTGCGGCGCTGCTCTCGGAGGAAGGGGGCATCTACGTGGAGATGGTGATCGAGGAGGCGCAGGACAGCTTCTACGAGTGGGCCGGAGAGGGCGTGGCCTTTCGCGGCCATGCCGACCAGCTGATCGCCGTCATGCCGGCGCGGGAAGAGGACGAGGCGGCCTTCGTCGACCAATTGAAAGCATATCGCGACCTGCTGGAAGGAAGAGGCTTCTCCTTCACGATGGGCATAAGCGGCATGTATACCGGGGCCGGCGAGGTGAAGCAGGCGATTCGCGAAGGGCGCGAAGTCGCCAAGCTGCGGTTCTTTCGCGGGCCCGGCGGCATTCACCGCCGCCGGCAGGCGCTCCGCCCGGATGCCGGCAAAGCGGAGGCGGCCGCCTGCCTATGGATGCAACTGCGGCAAGCCGTGGAGGATCGGCGGCGGGAGGATGCGACTGCCTGCCTGGGCGAGCTGATGCAGCATTGGACCGAGCATGACCGGTCGCCGGCGGAGGTGAAGCGGGAGGCGCAGGACGCGCTCGCCCTGTTCGATGCCGGGCGCACCGTGCCGCTGGAGCGGATCGAGACGCTGCGCGGAATGGAGACGGCGGACGAGGTGCGGGGCCTGGTCCAGGCCGCCTTCGACGAGCTGTGGCGCACCGGGGAGAAGGAAGAGGACAAGGGGCTGCACCGGCGCATCGTGGCCAAAGCGATCGAGTACATGAAGGAGAACTATTCCCGCAATATCAGCCTGCAGGATGTGGCCGACCATGTCGCGATCAGCAAAAATTACTTCAGCGAGCTGTTCAAGAAAACGACGGGACAGACGTTCATCGATTATTTGATCAGGCTCAGGCTGAACCGGGCCAGCGAGCTGCTGCGGACGACGACGCTGAAAATATACGAGATCGCCGAAATGTCCGGCTTCAACGACGTGAAATATTTCAGCAAGGTGTTCAAGAAGGTGATGAAGGTGTCGCCGGCGGATTACCGGGAAGGCCGTGGCGGTTAACCAACAAATTCCCCAAATTTCGGAAAGCAGTACACCATTTCGGAAAATAATCGGTTTATGCAAGAGAACCGGTCCCGTTATACTGAAAGCGTATTCAATTTATATATCGAAGGGGATGATCGATATGAAGTTGAACAGGAAGATGCCGTGTGCGGCACTGGCAGCCATCATGCTCGTGCCGGCGCTTGCAGCCTGCAGCAGCGAGGGAAGCCAGGGGGGGGCGGAACCGAAGTCGGGAGAGAAAATCAAGCTGACTTGGTCCACGTGGGGAAATCCCGGTGAGCTCGGACGGTTTCAGGAGTTTACAAAAGAATATAACGCGAAACATCCGAACGTGGAAGTCGAGCTGATCCCGGTGCCGAGCGATTATGAGCAAAAAATATTGACCCAGCTCAGCGGAGGCACGGCGCCGGACATCTTCTACTCCGGAGACAGCACGATCGCCAAGCTGATCGAGAACGGGACGATTACCGAGCTGACGCCGCTCATGAAAGCGCCGGACAGCAAAATCAAGGAGGCCGATTTCTTCCAGGGCTTGTGGGGCGCCGCCAAGACGGAGGACGGCAAAGTGTACGGCGTGCCCGTCGACTGCAACCCGCTCATTCTGTGGTATAACAAAAAGTTGCTGCAGGAAGCCGGGGTGTCCGAGATGCCGGCGGACCTCTTCGAGAAGGGGCAGTGGACATGGGACGCCTTCAAGGGAATGCTGGAGAAGCTGCGAGCAAGCGACAAGCACGGCTTCGTGCTGGACAACGACTGGAACCGGTATTACAGCTTCGTGACGAGCAACGGGGGGACGATTTACAACGACCAGGGGGAATTTATCGCGGACAAGGATCCGAAGACCGTTGAAGCGTACAAGTTCCTCTATGACAACGTGAAAAATAAAAATATCACCTTCGCCGGAACGCTGCCCAAAGGCCAAGGGGGCGATGCGATGTTCATGTCCAATCAGGTCGGCTTCGTCTCTGCGGGACGCTGGTATTTGCCGATCTTCAAGCAAAATAAAGACCTGGAGTTCGACATCGTTCCTTTTCCGACGAATACCGGCAACAAAATCGAGCCCGCCGGCGTCGCTACCGCTTATATGGTCATGAACAAAAGCACCAAGCACCCGGAAGAAGCATATCGCTTCCTGAGCGAGTTCGTCTCCAAGGAGGGGCAAATTTTCCGCCTGCAGGGCGGCGGCAATGCCGTTCCTTCCGTCGAGGGCGCCGACGAAGTCGTGCTGGAGGGCAACTTGCCGGAGCATGCCAGCTATTTCCTCGATGCGCGGAACATCGGCTATGCCCTGACGCCGTTCCAGGCGGGCGTACCGGGCTTGAGCAAGGTCATTACGGACGAAATGGAAGCGCTGTGGCTGAAGGACGGCAATCTGGAGGAAACGCTGAAGACGCTTGGCGTGAAGGCTAACGAGAAGATTAAAGAATACAAGGCAAGCAAGTAACGGACCGGCGCTGTTCGCGCCTGGTTGAACGGGGAGGAGGCGCCTGCTTGCGGCGCCTTCCCCCTATTCATTGGAAGGTTGGTGTGCTGTATGAACAAGCGCTTGACGGATAGCCTGTGGGGGTACGCCTTCATTTTGCCCCAAATGATCGGGCTCATCGTATTCGCCCTGATTCCGCTCGTATCGGCCTTTGTGCTGAGCTTTATGAAGTGGGACGGCTTCGGGGCCAAGGAATTTATCGGACTGGACAATTTCGTCGGCCAATTCCGCAATCCGGATTTTACGCTGGCTTTATGGAATACGGCATGGTATACGTTTCTCGTCGTGCCTGTAGGCATCGTGCTCGCTATGCTCGTGGCGGTGGCGCTGAACAAGGTGCGCGGGAAGGTCATTTATCGGCTTTTTTACTACATGCCCGTCGTTACCAGCTCCATCGCGGTCTCGATCGTATGGCTGTGGCTGCTCAACTCGGAATTCGGCATCATTAACGTCTATTTGAAGCAGTGGTTCGATATCGAAGGGCCGGATTGGCTGACAGACCGCAAGATGGTCATCCCGTCCATCGCCATGCTCAGCATCTGGTGGGGGCTGGGCAGCAATATGGTCTTGTTCCTCGCCGGTCTCCAGGGGATTTCTTCAAGTTATTACGAGGCGGCGCAAATCGACGGCGCCAGCAAATTTCGCCAATTTTGGCACATTACGCTTCCGCTGCTGTCGCCGACGACGTTTTTCTGCACTATTATGTCCATCATCGGCTCGTTTCAGGTGTTCGACCAGTCGTTCGTCATGACAGGGGGCGGACCGGCCAAGGCAAGCTATACGATCGTGTATCATGTCTATCAGCTGGCTTTCGTCGAGTTCACGTTTGGCAAAAGCGCTGCGGCGGCGGTCATCCTGTTCTTCATCATTTTGACGCTCACTTTGATTCAGATGTATACGTCCAAGCGATGGGTTCATTACGGAGGCTAAGCCGCCCGATTCAAGGAGGGAAATGACATGGAAGCTAACATTAACAGTCGGGCGGAGCGCTCTCGCCGGGCGGCTTGGGCGATCGTTCGGACGAACCGGAGCGGAACGAGTCCGCTCGCCACCGCACTGCTGCATGCGCTGCTCATACTCGGGGCGATTGTGATGGTCGGCCCGTTCATCTGGATGGTGCTCAGCTCATTGAAGACGTTCTCGCAAGTATTTCTCATTCCGCCCAAGTGGATTCCCGACCCGTGGGAATGGGGCAACTACAAGCGTTCGTGGGAGGCGCTCCCTTTTGGCCGGGCGTACTTCAACAGCTTCTATATCGCGTTCATATCGGTAGCGTGCAAGCTGATTACGTGCTCGATGGCGGCCTACGCCTTCGCCAAAATCCGTTTTCCGCTTCGCGGACCGCTGTTCATTCTGTTTTTGGCGACGATGATGGTGCCGGGCCAAGTGACGATTATCCCGCTGTACTTGATGATGAAAAGCATCGGCTGGCTCGACACGCATCTGGCATTAATGGTGCCGGCCGCGCTCCTTGACGCCTTCGGCGTATTTCTGCTTCGCCAGTTCATCAAGGGCATTCCCGACGAGCTGGAGGAGGCGGCGATCGTCGACGGGGCGGGCCGCTTCACGATCTACTCGCGCATCATCATCCCGCTGATCAAGCCGGCGCTGGCAGCGCTCGCGATTTTCACTTTCCTGGGGATGTGGAACAGCTTCTTCGGCCCGCTGATCTTCCTTAATACCCCGGACAAATTTACGGTCCCGCTGCTGCTCAATCTGTTTCGCGGCATGTATATTACCGACTGGACGCTGATGATGGCGGGTTCGGCCATTGCCGTCGTTCCGGTGCTGATCGTGTACATGATCGGACAGCGGTATATTATTGAAGGGGTCACCTTGACAGGCATCAAAGGATAAGAAAAACGTCTATCGGCGTCTATTCAGAGATGAGCGACCGCGGTTTTAGCGGTCGTTTTTCTTGCTGCAGAAAGTCGCACTTCGCCTTATCGCTTTCGCAAAGTTAACTTACTGTAACGTTAAAAAAGGATACGCAGCTTGGAGAGGGCAACGGCGCTCGGCCGTTTGTTTGGAGTCCCTGAGGTGGCTCCTTAATAAACATCGTCTTCGGTTGTGGTTAAATTTTTGGATCAAATAGAAATTAATAACAATTTAGGAGCGTCATCGATGCCGAGTTGAACTCCTGTACTTGTCCGGCGGCGGCTTCGCGTCCGTCGAGGAAATGGATGCAGGAAGCGCGGGCAAGTTTGGAGGAGATGCCGGCAAAGCCGGTGGATGGTAGCGAAAAGGCAGGGAGAATTTTTTGCGCATCTGGTTTGGAATGCTGCGGCTTGGGGAACAGTAAGCTTATCCTCATGCAGCAAAGGAGAGAAATCAGCCGTGCTAAAGCTGATTACCAAGCTTCTGTTAAATGGCGTCGTTGTCGTGCCGTTCCTGCTCATGTTTACCGAGGCTACGTTCCTGCAAGCGATGGTAGCGGCTGTACTGCTTAGTTTGATCGCTTATGCCGTCGGTGATCAAGTCGTGCTAAGGAACACAAACAGCAATGCGGTCGCTTCGATTGCGGATGCCGGGTTCGCTTTTCTATATTTTCTCCTGGCCGGAGCGATGATGGATTGGTCGCTGACCCTCGGCGAGATGTTTGTATTAGCTATAGGGATCGGCGTGATCGAATGGTTCTTCCATATTTTGCTGTTAGGCACGAGAAGAGAACCGGCCTGAGCGGGGCGCAGGACGCCCTGATTGGCGTTCGCTCGCCGCTCGGCAATAACGGGCATTCCGGGGACACAAGGCGGAACCTTATGTCATTGCAAGCCAGCTCACATTAAGGAGGGAGAACGAAAAACAACCTTATTTCTTTTGGATCGCCAAAAAGGAATAATGGTTGTTTTTCGTTTTCTTATTCTCCTTCAGCCGGGCGCCGTGCGGAACGTATCGATTTCCTCGAACAGCTGCCGGGACAGCGCCAAAATGTCGTCCGCCTGCGCGGCGATTTGCCGGACGGCTTCGTCCTGGGCGCCGGAGCTCGAATATGCCTTCTCGGTGCCTGCCGCGATCTCCTGAGCGATGCCCGCCGCCTGGTGCGCGGAATCGACCAGCTCGCCGTGCTTGGCGTGCACGCCCGCGATGCCGGCGAAGACGCCCTGCAGCTGGCGGTCAAGCTCCTCCATGGATAAGCGGATGCGGCGAAACGCCTCCATGCTGCCGTGCATGCTTTCGCTTTGCCGTTCGGAGGCGAGCCTTGCTTCCTTCAGCTCCAGATCGAGCCGCCCGATGTTCTCCTGCAACGAACGAATCAAATCGCTGATCGTCCGCGACGACTGCACGGTTTGGCTCGACAGCTGGCGCACCTGATCGGCGATGACGGCAAAGCCGCGGCCGTGGCTGCCAGCCCTTGCGGCTTCGATGGAGGCGTTCAGCGCCAGCACGTTCGTGCGGCTCGAAATGTCCGCGATCGTGCCGACGATGCGGCCGATTGCCGCGGAGCTTTCGGCGAGCGAATCCATCGCGGCGCACACTTTGCCGAGCAGTTCCTCCGACAGAGAGGACGCCTCGGACAGTCGCTCCATCGCCGCCGCGCCTTGCGCCGTATTGTCTCTTGCTTCGATGCTTCTCTCGCGCACCGTTTCCGTATGCTGCGCGATCGAGCGCATCTGCTCCTTAAGAGCGGCGATGAGGCGCACGCTATGCTCCGACCGCTCCGCCTGCTCGGCGGCGCCGGAGGCGATCTCCTCCATCGCCTTGACGATATCCCGATTGGCCGAAGCGGTGGAAGCGGAAAATTCGGTCAGCGTCCGCGAACAATCGGCCAGAGAGCCGGCCACGTAACGAATGCGGCCGACCATGCCGCTCACCTGCTCGACCATATGATCGAAGCCGCGGCTGAGGTCGCCCAGCTCGTCGTCCGCAGCGTCGCCGATCGTATGGCGCAAATCGCCGGCGGCGATCCGCTGCACTGCCGACTGCAGCCTGAAGACCGGCTTCGTAATCGCGCGGATCAGGATCAGGCCGATGCCGATACATAGCGCCAGCACGCCCAGCATTCCGGCAACCGCGATCCTTGCGGAGCCGTCGATCATCCGGCTGGTGGCAGCCGCGGCAGCCTCAGCGTCTTCCTTATAAGCCTGGGCGAACTGGTCCGCCAGCTCGAAGATGTACTCCTTGAACAGTTGCGATTCGTTGTAAACCTCGATGAACTGCCGGTTCATCTCGCTTTCCGACAGCGCCTGGTTATTCATAATGGCCAGCGCCTGATCGAAGGCCGCCGTAAATTCTTCAGCGGTATTCTTCAGCCGCGCTCCCCATTTTCGTTCGTCCGAATTGCCGGCCGTGGCTGCCGTCTGTTCCACGAGTTGGTAGAAGATAGCTTTGCCTTCATTGTAATGGGCCGCTAGATCAGGCTTCCTGGTTACGATCATCGCTGACTTGATGGCGTCCAGCTCGTTCGCCTTCAGCTTGAGCTGCATGGCGAGCAGCTGTTTGCCTGTTTCCCTGTTCTGAAACTCGATCTGCTCCTTCATCTTTCCGAATTGCAGCAGATGGAAGAACGATGCGCCTCCCGCGACGAGCAGGATGGCCGCAAAGCCGAGGATGAGCTTCGCCAGCACGGATAGACGCACACGAATGCGGCCTTTCCGAAGTCCATGGATGAGAAGCTTGGCAAGCTTCATAGTTTCCCTCCCGATGACGCATATTTCGGCGTGAGTCTTAAGGCTTACCGCCTGGTACGATTGTACCGGTCACGGGTAAACTCTATGTCTCCCTAATGTAAAGGAAGTGTTAATGTTTTGTCGGACCTTGGGGAATCCGCGATAGGAGCGCGCGGTGAACGGGCGAAAGCTCCGAGTCATATTTTACATTCCGTTAACAAACCGATGAAATAGCGAAAACATACGGGCGGTAACATGAAACCCGTGAGCGAAAAACAAAAAACGAATTCAAGGAGTGGTCAAGTTGTTGAAAGGAATCGCAAAGAAAAGCACGCTGGCCTTGGCAACGGCCGTATTGACCCTGACAATGGCCGCATGCGGCACGCAGCAGTCGCAAGGCGGAGGCACGCAAGGAAGCGCGAATCCCGCGCCGGCGGCAGAGGGCGGCGGCTCCGCTGCGGCGCTGTCCGGCGAAATCAAAATCGACGGCTCCTCGACGGTATATCCGATCTCCCAGGCAGTCGCCGAAGAGTTCATGGCCAAGCATAAAGGCGTCAATATCACCGTAGGCGAATCGGGCTCCGGCAACGGCGCGAAGAAGCTGATCGCCGGCGAAATCGATATTGCCGACATGTCACGCAAGTTCAAGGCGGAAGAGCTCGAAGAGCTGAAGACGAAGCAAAACACGGAAGCGGTCGAGATGCCGATCGCCCTGGACGGCGTAACGGTCGTCGTCAACAAGAACAATACGTTCGCCAAAGAAATGACGGTTGAAGAACTGAAGAAGATTTGGTCCAAGGACAGCACGGTCAAAAAGTGGAACGAAATCCGTCCGGAATGGCCGGACAAAGAAATCAAGCTGTACGGCCCGGGTCCCGCTTCCGGCACGTTCGAGTTCTTTACGGAGGCGATTAACGGCAAGGCGAAAGAATCCCGTTCCGACTATACTCCTTCCGAGGACGACAACGTGCTCGTGAAAGGCGTGGCCGGCGACGAATTCGCCCTCGGCTACTTCGGCTACTCCTACTATGAGGAAAACAAAGATAAGCTGAACGCCGTTGCCATCAAGAAGGATGCGAATTCTCCGGCAGTTCTGCCTTCTCACGATACGATCGAAGATATGTCTTATGCGCCGCTGTCTCGTTACATCTATATTTACCCGACCAAAAAGGCGATCGAGCAGCCTCACATCAAGGAATTTTTGAAATTTTACAATAGCAGCGAAGGCGCCGAGCTCGTCGAGGCCGTGAAATATATCAGACTTCCTGAAGACGTTGTGAACAAAAACCTCGAAGCCCTGAAATAATTGAACAAAAAGCGCAGCGAATGCGCAAGCGACAACCGTGGTGTGCCATAGTCGAACGCTATGGGATGCCACGGTTTTCATCCGATATTCAGAAGCCTTGCGACGTGGGGGAATGGCCAGTGGAAACAGAACTGAATACGCAGACGACGGATTTTACAAAGAAAAAAAAGATGATTTCATCCGATGTGCTGATTCCGAAAATACTTGCCTTGTTCGCGTTCATCTCCATTTTCACGACCGTAGGGATTGTCGCGATCCTGATCTTCGAATCGGTCAACTTTTTCCGCGCCGTGCCGTTCCTTGATTTCATTACGGGAACCAAATGGACGCCGCTGTTCGAGCCGGCCCAATTCGGCGTGCTGCCGCTGATTGCGGGAACGCTGATGGTTACGGTCATCGCCAGCATCGTCGCCATCCCGATCGGCCTCGGCAGCGCGATCTATTTGAGCGAATACGCTCCTGCCCGGGTAAGAAACATCGTCAAGCCGATTCTCGAGATATTGGCGGGCATTCCGACGATCGTCTACGGCTTCTTCGCCTTGACGTTCGTGACTCCGCTACTCAAGCTGTTTATTCCGCAGGTGGAAATTTTCAATGCGCTTAGCGCCGGCATTGTCGTCGGCATCATGATTATCCCGATCATCTCCTCGATGAGCGAGGATGCGATGGTCGCCGTTCCGAACTCGCTGCGCAACGGCGCTTACGCCTTGGGAGCGACGCGCTTCGAGGTCGCGGTCAAAATCGTCGTGCCGGCCGCGCTTTCCGGCATCGTCGCCTCCTTTGTGCTCGGCCTCTCGCGGGCCATAGGCGAGACGATGATCGTGACGCTGGCTGCCGGCAGTCTGCCGAACCTGGAGTTCAATCCTCTGAAGAGCATTCAGACCTTGACGGCTTATATCGTCTCGGTCAGCTCGGGGGATACGCGCTACGGCTCGGTTGAATATTTGACGATTTATGCCGTCGGCATCACGCTTTTTGTGATGACGCTGCTTATGAATATTTTGGCGGGCTATATTTCCAGAAAGTTCAGGGAGGAATATTGATGGCTGACAACGGGGAACTGCGGCATATCGCCAAACGCAAAAGAAAGAACAGGCTGTTCCACCAGCTGTTTTTCATGTCCACCTGCTTCGGAATCGTAGCGCTCGCCTTGCTGCTGATACAAGTGCTCGTCCAAGGGGCAGGCTGGCTCGACTGGGATTTCCTGACCAGCTACGCCTCGCGGATCCCTTCCCGCGCCGGCATTTTGGCCGCGCTGGTCGGCACCTTCTGGCTGATGGTCATTACCGCGCCGCTGACCTTTATCATCGGCGTCGCCACCGCGATCTATCTGGAGGAGTACGGCAAGGATACGCGGCTGAGCCGGCTGATCCAGACGAATATTTCGAACCTGGCCGGCGTGCCTTCCATCGTGTACGGCCTGCTCGGTCTGACCGTGTTCGTCCAGCTGCTGAGCATGGGGCGCAGCCTGCTGGCCGGAGCGCTGACGATGACGCTGCTCGTGCTGCCGATCATTATCGTGTCCTCGCAGGAGGCGATCAAGACGGTGCCGCAGTCGCTGCGCAACGCCTCGTTCGCGCTTGGGGCGAACCGCTGGCAGACGATCGTGCGCGTCGTGCTCCCGTCTGCGCTGCCGGGCATTATGACCGGCTCGATCCTGTCCCTCTCCCGCGCCATCGGGGAGACGGCGCCGCTGATCGTCGTCGGCGCAGTGGCCTACGTCGCCTTTTTGCCGAGCTCGCCGCTCGACACGTTCACGGTCATGCCGATCCAGATATTCAACTGGGCGAGCCAGCCCCAGGCGGAATTCCAGAACGTCGCCGCGGCGGGCATCATCGTGCTTTTGATTATGCTGCTCAGCATGAACGCCTTCGCCATCTTTTTACGGAATAAATATCAGAAGAAGCAATAGATTGAATAAGGGGGACGCGGGCATGTCCATCGTAAGCATCAACAAACTGAATCTTTATTATTCCGAATTTCATGCGCTAAAAAATGTCGATATGAGCATCGAGGAAAAGTCGGTGATGGCTTTCATCGGCCCGTCCGGCTGCGGCAAATCGACGCTGCTGAGGACGCTGAACCGGATGAACGACATGATTAACGGCATTCGCATCGAAGGCGAGGTGAAGATCAGCGGACAAAATATTTATTCCCCCGACGTAAACGTGGAGCTGCTGCGCAAAAACATCGGGATGGTGTTCCAGCAGCCGAATCCGTTCCCGAAGTCGATCTACGACAATATCGCTTACGGTCCGCGCATTCACGGCATTCGCGACAAGGCGCAGCTGGACCATATCGTCGAGTCGAGCCTGAAGGCGGCTGCGCTCTGGACCGAGGTGAGCGACAATCTCAAGAAGTCGGCTTACGGGCTTTCCGGCGGACAACAGCAGCGTCTGTGCATCGCCAGGGCGCTGGCGGTCAATCCGCAAATTTTGCTGATGGACGAACCGACATCCGCCCTCGACCCGATCTCGACGCTGAAGATCGAGGAGCTGATCCGCGAGCTGCGCGAGCGGTACACCATCGTCATCGTCACCCACAATATGCAGCAGGCAGCGCGGATTTCCGACTATACGTCGTTTTTCCTGAACGGGGAAGTGATCGAGTCCGACCAGACGGATAAAATTTTTACGACGCCGACCGATCAGCGAACCGAAGATTACATTACCGGCCGTTTCGGTTAAATGGCCTGGCAAAGGTAAAGGGGCGATGAATTTGGATACGAGATCGAACTTCCACAATGCGGTGGAGGACCTGCAAAACGAACTGCTCGGCATGGGCAAGCTGGTCGAGCAGCAGATCAGCCGGGCGGTGAAGGCGCTCGCCTTGCTGGACGAATCGCTGGCCAAGCAAATTATCGGCGACGACGACCGGATCGACGAGAAGATGCTGGAGATCGAAGAGGCGTGCCTCAAGCTGATCGCCCTGCAGCAGCCGATGGCGGTCGATCTCCGAACGATCGGCATGGCCATGAAAATTTCCATCGATCTCGAACGGATCGCCGACCATGCCGTCGATATCGCCAAGGTCGCCGCGCGGCTGTCCGGCGAAGAGCTGGTGAAGCCGCTGGAGATCATCCCGCAGATGGCCGAGCTCGTCCGGGAAATGCTGCGCGAAAGCCTTGCCGCGTATACCGAGCGGAGCATTCACCGGGCCGCGGCGCTCGCCGAGAAGGACGACGAGGTCGACAAGCTCTACAGCGCCGTCATGAACGAGATCATCGGGCTGATGGGCGAGGAGTTCGCCCGCAACCGCCAATTGACGCAACTGATGCTGGCGGCGCACTTCCTGGAGCGGGTCGGCGACCATGCGACCAACATCGGCGAAGGCGTCATCTATATGGTGACCGGCAAGCGCAAAGATTTGAACATATAATGCGGGGCGCGCAAGCTCCGCTAACGGACGCAAGGCGGGGAGAGAGGCTCCCCGCCTTGCTTCGCTGCGAGTCGCCTTGCTTCGCGGCAAGCCGCCTGCTGATTCCGGCCGCGGCAAAGTATCGCAGCAAAGGCGGATTGCCATATGTAAGTATCGGGCTTCTAAATGGGCGGCGTCCCCGGGGGATTTTCAACAGAGTCAGCAAATGTTGTGTTTTGTACAACAAAAACGGGGAAACAGGCGCACCCGCGGTTTAATATTGCAAATCGTGCAACATTTCGGGCGATGTTCCCTGGTTTGAAGCCCATCGCGCCTAAATTGTTGCACGAAATGCAACATTCCCCTTCCTCTTGGGTGAAGGATACGGAAAATGTTGCATTTTATGCAGGATTCGTCGCCTCGTGTACTCCTGAGTATTTTTTCATATGCCTTCGCCGAAAAAATAATCGTGCTGCTGCGTTGGATGGCTTAAAGCCGCTTTTTTTCGGTGCGAGGCGAAATGCATGATGCCTGCGGCAATGCCCGCAGCCATCGCCCAGAGCGGGTTGATTCCGAAATCGAACAAAATCAGCACGGTGGAAGCGGCCAGCATGAAGGTGAATTTGTCCGGCACCGAGCTTTTCCATACGCGAAAGGCAGCGTACAGAATCATCGCGACGACAGCCGGGCGAATGCCCTGAAGAGCGGCGTCGATGTAATGATTGTCCCGGAATGCGGCGAAGAAGAAGGCCATCGTCAGAACGATCAGCGAAGTGGGCATTACGATGCCCAGCAGCGCGGCGATGGAGCCGGGAAATCCGGCCAGTCGGTAGCCGACCATGGTCGCGGTGTTGACGCCGATGGCCCCGGGTGCCGCGCCGGACAACGCAAGCACGTCGGTCAATTCGTCGGTGCCCAGCCAGCCGCGCTTGCGCATTTCTTTTTCGATAACGGGAATGATGGCGTACCCTCCGCCGAAGGCGATCGGGCTGATCGTGAAGAATGTCCAGAAGAGGTGCAGCAGCAGTCGGACGGACGGTCTGTTTTTGGTCATGTGAGTCACTCCTTCTGCGTGCGTTTGCTTTTATTATACACCCCTTTTTGCCAAATTGAAATAAAGTTTTTCTCGCCATTCGGCACGTCAAGGCGGCTTTGTCCGCCACCGGGTTGTGCGCGGGCTGCCGATGCAGGCGCTTCAGGGCATTGCGCCATGTGAGGTCTCGGGCATTAAGGGAACAGCTCGGTCAGCTGATCCAGGCTTTGAATCACATATACTTTTCGTTTCCCCAGCTTCGGCTTCTGGACGGCTTCCTTGCTCCGGACGCTTCCTGGCTGCAGCCAGACCGAATCGATACCTGCCCGGGCAGCTCCGACGACATCGTGCGCCCAGGAATTGCCGATCATGACGGCCTGGCGGGGCGTCAGCTTCATCGCGTTCAGCGCAATGCGGAACAGATGCGGCGACGGTTTTTTTTCGTAGGCGGAACCCGGGGTGAAGATGCGGTCGCCGGGAAACAGATCGGCCAGACCGAACCGCTTCAGTAAAGCGACGATTTCTTTCCGGGGGCTGTTGCTGATAATGGCGAGCCGATAGGAGGACGCGAGCGTCCTCAGCGCGGTGTCCGCTCCGGGCAGGAGGGCCTTGGAGGCGGACTGCATCGTTCTCGCTTCCTGCAGGAAGCTGCGGGCGAAGCTCGCCGGCACCGGTACCGCGAGCGCCGTCATCGCTGTTTGCAGACAGCTGCGCTGCAGCTCTTCCAGCTGGGACGGAGGCACGCGGTTTTTGTGATGCTTTCGCCACTGCAGCATATATTGCTTCCATATTTCCTCTGCCGACGGAATGTACTCGCTGTCCCAACGGGCGGCGTATTCCTCCCATACGCGGCGAAAGCATTGCTCGAAGGTGAGCTGCTTGCGGATTAACGTCTGGTTGACGTCAAAAAAGATCGCCCGTTTGCCGGGCGGAAGTATAGGCTTGCTCAAGGCGGCCGACCTCCGATCTTTCGAACGCATCCTTCGGATGCCTGCTTGCGGATTGCCCGCGCTACTACAGTTTATGCCGCATTCCGCACAGCCAATCTCTGTCGGACAGGAAGGACGCGTTATTTTTTTACGGGAGGGGAGGTCTGCTTGCGGCGGGAAGATAAGGAGGGCGAAGGCGTTTATTCTGAGGCCCTCGTATGTTATCATATATCATATATGTCACGATGCAGACACTACGGGCGGGAACCTTGCGAAGCGTTGCCGCCTGTTTAGGCTTCGGCTCCCGCGGCAGCCGGCTTCGGTTCCCGGGATGCGCTGTTATTATGGATGAGAATCGGGGTGCCCAATGTCCAAACTCATATTGATCGACGGCAACAGCATCGCTTACCGCGCGTTCTTTGCGCTGCCGCTGCTGAGCAATGCCAAGGGCTTGCATACGAATGCGGCTTACGGCTTCACGACGATGCTGCTTAAGCTGGTGGAGGAGCAGAACCCGTCGCATTTTCTCGTGGCATTCGATGCCGGAAAAGCGACGTTCCGACATAAGGATTACGCCGAATACAAGGGAGGCCGGGAGAAGACGCCGCCGGAGCTGTCCGAGCAGTTTCCGCTGATTAAAGAGCTGCTTGCAGCGATGGGCATCAAGCAGTTCGAGCTGGACGGCTACGAGGCGGACGATATTATCGGCACGCTGACCCGGCTGGCCTACGAGGACGGCGGCATGGACGTCATCGTCGTTACCGGCGACAAGGATATGCTGCAGCTCGTGTCCGAGCGCGTATCGGTCGCCTTGACCCGCAAGGGAGTCAGCGAAATCGAGCTGTACGATCCCGCCCGGCTTCACGAGAAATACGGCCTGAAGCCGCAGCAGATCATCGACCTCAAGGGGCTGATGGGCGATGCGAGCGACAACATTCCCGGTATCCCCGGCGTCGGGGAGAAGACGGCGCTGAAGCTGCTGCACGAGTACGGCTCTGTCGAAAACGTGCTGGAGCAGGCGGCCAATATCAAGGGCAAGCTTGGCGAGAAGGTGTCCCAGCATGCGGATTCCGCGCGCATGAGCAAGGAGCTGGCTACCATTTTCCGGGAGGTGCCACTCGAACTCGGCTGGGACGATATTCGCTTCCAAGGCTACGACCGTCAGGCGATGGCGGACATGTTCCGCAAGCTGGAATTCAAGTCGTTGCTGGAGAAGATGGATCTGCCGGCGGCGGACGCGGGAACCGGCGCGGCGGAGACGGAGAGGCTCGAGCTTGACAGCATGCAGCGGATGACGGGCGACACGCTGGGGGAGCTGGTGGACGCATTGCCCGCCGTTGCGGCGCTGTATGTCGAAGTGATCGGAGACAACCCGCATACCGCGGACGTTATCGGCATTTCCTTTGCGGCGGACGAGCCGCTGCGAAGCTATTATGTCCCGTTCGGCCTGCTTCAGGACGAGTCCTGCGCTGCGGCGGGGCAGGTGCGCGATTGGCTCGCCGCTGAGGACAAAAGCATTGCCGTCTACGATCTGCACCGGTCCATTGTCGCGCTGGATTGGCGCGGCATGAAGCTGGGCGGCGTCGACTTCGACGTGCAGCTGGCCGGCTATTTGCTCGATCCGACGGAATCGACGCTGACGCTGGACGGGCTTGCCGCGCGCTACGGACTGCCTTCGCTGCCTTCCGACGAGGCAGTGTACGGCAAGGGAGCGAAATTCCAGCTTCCGCCGGAGGACAAGCTGTCGGATCATTTGTGCCTCAAGGCTGCGGCAGTGCTCCGCCTGACGTCCAGGCTGAAGGACGCGCTGGAGAAGGACGGCATGCACCGGCTGTTTTATGAGCTGGAGCTGCCGCTGGCGTCGGTGCTGGCGGCGATGGAGCGGAAAGGCTTCCGGGTCGATACCGAGGAGCTGAAGGCGTACGGCCGCGAGCTGCAGGCGCGGCTCGAGGAGATCATGCAGACGATCTACGACGAGGCCGGGACCGAATTCAACATCAATTCGCCCAAGCAGCTCGGGGAAATTTTGTTCGACAAGCTGCAGCTGCCGGTCATCAAGAAGACGAAAACCGGCTATTCGACCGACGCCGAGGTGCTGGAGAAGCTGGAGCCGTATCATCCGCTGGTCGGCCATATTTTGAATTACCGGACGCTGGCCAAGCTGCAATCGACTTATGTGGAAGGGCTGCTCAAGGAGGTTCGCCCCGATACGGGCAAGGTGCACACTTATTACAAACAGACGATCGCCGCGACGGGCCGCCTCAGCAGCCAGTACCCGAACCTGCAAAATATCCCGATCCGCCTGGAGGAAGGCCGAAAAATCCGCAAAGTATTCGTCCCTTCCGAGCCGGGTTGGCGCATTGTGACTGCAGACTATTCGCAGATCGAGCTGCGCGTGCTGGCGCACATTTCCCAGGATGAGAAGCTGATCGAGGCGTTCCGCGAAGGGCTCGACATTCATACGAAGACGGCGATGGACGTCTTCGGCGTCGCCGAGGACGAGGTGGACGCGAACATGCGCCGTCAGGCCAAGGCCGTCAACTTCGGCATTGTCTACGGCATCAGCGACTACGGGCTTTCGCAAAACTTGAATATTACCCGGAAGGACGCGGCCAAGTTTATCGAGCAGTATTTCGCCGCATTCCAAGGGGTCCGAAGATATATGGACGATATCGTCAAGAAAGCGCGGGAACACGGTTACGTAACGACGCTGCTGCAGCGCAGACGGTATCTTCCCGAGATCAAGGCTTCCAACTTCAACCTCCGTTCGTTTGCTGAGCGGACGGCCATGAATACGCCCATCCAAGGCACGGCTGCGGATATTATTAAGCTGGCCATGGTGCAGATGGACGAGCGGATGAAGCGGGAGAACCTGAGAAGCCGCATGCTGCTTCAGGTGCACGACGAATTGGTGTTCGAGGTGCCGGAAGACGAGGTCGGCCATATGAAGAAGCTCGTAGCGGAAGTCATGGAGCAGGCGATCGAGCTGGATGTCCCGCTGAAAGTAGATGTGGACGACGGCGGCAACTGGTACGAAGCCAAGTAACGACCTGGCGGACGGCAGCGGGTGCGAAGCCGAGCAATGGCCTGTCGGGCGGCAGCGGGCATGAAGCCGAGCAACGGGCTAACAGCTTCAGACAGACGCCTATGACGAGTGATTCCTTCGTCATCGGTCGTCACCTGCGGTATTGAAAATTTTGGTCGGCAGACTTGCCGCCGGATTTTCAAGAGAGCCCCCATGCCGCTTGCGCAGCGCCATCAGAAGATGGAAATGGGCTGCGCGCCCCGGGGGCTATTTTCAAGAGAGACGCCCATGACGCTGGCGCGGCACCATCAGATGGTGAAAATGAGCCGCGCGCCCTGGGGGCTATTTTCAAGAGAGACGCCCATACGGCCTGCACGGCACCATCAGATGGTGAAAATGAGCCGCGCACCCCGAGCTATTTTCAAGAGAGCGTGCAAATGTTGTATTTTGTACAACAAAAACGGGGCAATCAACCATATTCGCGGCACAATGTTGTAAAATGTGCAACATTTCGGGCGATGTTCCTTGATTTGAAGCCAATCGCCCCCAAATTGTTGCACAAAATGCAACATTACCCTTCCTCTGGTGCGAAGGGGGCGGAAAATGTTGCATTTTTTGCAGGATTTGTCGCCGCATGTGCCCGGGGAGGGCCGCGCTAACATGAAGTTCGCGCGCTGCCGTGGAGTCTGGACGCTAACATGCAGTTCGCACGCTGCCGTGGAGCCCAAACGCTAACATGGAGTTTGCACGCGGGCTTCGGGAGCTGCCGGCTAAGTATGTCTGTCGCAGTAAAGTGTAGCTTTGCACAATAAAGGGCCATTCTGAGGGCAAGGTTTTCTCAGTGCTGGCAGAAAAGCTGCCAGAAAGGGCAGTTTCGATAAAGCGTTAACGTGTTAAATCGAAGTATGACTTTCTGCACCAGATAAAACTGCCGCTCAAGCGCAGCCGCTCATCTGGCGAAGGTGCTTCGATCGAAGCTTCTCTAAATGCTCGCTAGCCTAGGATGCTGGTGTACCGGGCTAACGCAAGCCACAGAGCTTATTTCACACGAAACGACCGATTTGAAATTTTAACGCAAGTGAGCATTCGTATTCCGCATTTTGGGCTATCCGATTCAGCGTTTCTGGCCAAATAGCGTTACTACGTTTCGTTACATTTTAAAAAAGGTCCGATTCTGCCAAATAGCGTTTGTCACTAGCGTTAGCGGAAGCTTTCGGCGGGAGTGCAGGAAGGAGCAGCTCAGGAAGGAACGGCGTAGGAAGCGGCAGCCTAGGAAGAAGCGGCACAGGAAGGAACGGCGTAGGAAGCGGCAGCCTAGGAAGAAGCGGCACGGGAAGGAGCAGCTCATGAAGGAGCAGCCCAGGAAGAAGCAGCACAGGAAGCGGGCAGCTCATGAAGGGGCAGCCGTCGAAAAGAACACGGCTTGGGCAGCTAAGACAGGAGGTGCGCATCATGCCGGAATTGCCAGAGGTGGAGACGGTCCGCCGCACGCTGAACGCGCTGGTGGCGGGCAAAAAGATAGAGCGGGTGTCCGTCATGCTGCGGAGAATTATTCAGCGGCCGGACGACCCGGCTTTGTTCGCGGCTCTGCTGGAAGGACAGACGATAAGGACGATCGAGCGGCGCGGCAAGTTTTTGCGTTTTCTGATGGACGATCGGACGATGGTATCCCATCTGCGGATGGAAGGAAGGTACGGCTTGTACCGCGAAGACGATCCGCTCGAGCTCCATACGCATGTTATTTTTCATTTCACAGACGGCACGGCGTTAAGATACAAGGACGTCCGGCAATTCGGGACGATGCATCTGTTCGACAGCGGCCGGGATCTGGAGGAAGCGCCGCTTAGGAAGCTCGGTCTCGAGCCGCTGGACGACGCTTTTACGCTCGAAGCGTTGCGGGACGTCGTTGCCGGACGCTCGGCCAAGATCAAGCCGCTGCTGCTCAACCAGGAATACATTGTCGGCATCGGCAATATATATGTGGACGAGTCGCTTTTTCTCGCCGGGATTCATCCGGAGCGGGAGGCGGGAAGCCTCAGTCGGCAGGAGCTGCGCAGGCTGCACGAAGCGATCGTCCGCACGCTAACCGAAGCTGTCGAGGCTGGAGGTTCTTCGATCAAGTCCTACGTGAACGGGCAGGGCGAGATCGGTATGTTCCAGCATCAATTGAAGGTATACGGCCGCAAGGACGAAGCATGCTTAAACTGCGGCCAAGCGATCGTGAAGACGGTAGTGGCCGGCCGGGGAACCCACTATTGCCCAGGCTGCCAGAAGGCTAAGGTGCAGCAGACCAGACGTCCGAACCGGCAAGCTTCGGCTGATTAAAGAGCGCAGCGCAATATAGGCACCTCTCTCCCTTCAATGCCATATAGTATGGGTAGGCATTCAGGTGAGGAGGGAACGACATGCTGCCGGTATTTTCATTGCTGCTGCTGGCTCTGGGCGTAAGCCTTGACGGCTTCGGCGTCGGAGTGACTTACGGCCTGCGCAAAATACGCATCCCGCTGCGGTCCATCGCGATCATTGCCCTTTGTTCAGGATTGATCATTTACTTGTCCATGCAGCTCGGCGTCTGGCTGAGCCGGTTCGTGGACCCGGTATTGTCCCGCTGGATCGGTGCCCTCATTCTGATCGGCATCGGCCTGTGGGCGATTCGACAGGTGAGGACAGGGGAAGAGGGGGCTGGAGGCAAGACTGACGATCCGAAGCCTTGCAGCCATTCAGCGGAGAGCGGCGAAGGGAAGGAGGACGTTCCTGTCCCGCCTGCCGCCAAAGTGCTGTACATTGAGCTGAAGCGCTTCGGGCTCGTTATTCAAATATTAAAGACGCCGTCCATCGCCGATATCGACCGCTCGGGTGTCATCTCGCCTTCCGAAGCGATGTTGCTCGGACTGGCCCTGTCGCTGGACGCCTTCGGAGCGGGCTTCGGGGCGGCGCTGCTCGGCTTCTCCCCCTGGCTCACCTCCGCCGTGATCGCGCTGGCCAGCGGCATTTTTCTTGGCGTTGGCCTTCGCATCGGGCTTCAGCATGCCGGATGGAGATGGATGCGGAAGATGTCTGCATTGCCGGGCGTCTTGCTGATCGCGATGGGGCTATTGAAGCTGTTGTGAATTGCGAACAGACAGTGCCGCCTTTGGCGATGAAGCACGGACATAACATAACTTCTAGATTATTGCTGGAATAGGAGACCGCGTATGAAAATCGGATTGACGGGCGGCATCGCCACCGGGAAGAGCACCGTGGCCTCGATGCTGCAGCGCAAGGGAGCCCCGCTGGTCGATGCGGACGTTATCGCCCGCGAAGTCGTGGAGCCCGGCAGCCCTGTGCTGGGCCGGGTGGCGGAGCGGTTCGGAAGCGATATTTTGCTTGCAGACGGCAGCTTGAACCGCAAAAAGCTGGGCGCGATCGTATTCGCCGATCCGACTCAGCGCAAGGCGCTGGAATCGCTGCTCCATCCCCCGATTCGCGCATTGATGAAGGAAAGAATGGCGCTCCTGGAGCGCCAGTATCCGGACAAGCCGGTCATCGTCGACGTTCCGCTGCTGTACGAGTCGGGCCTGGAGGCGATGTTCGACGCCGTCATGGTCGTGTATGTTCCTGCCGAGCTTCAACGGGAACGGTTGAAACAGCGCGACGGGCTGACGGAGGAGCAAGCGGAGCAGCGATTGGCCGCGCAGCTGCCGATCGAGGAGAAGCGGCGCAGAGCCGATTTCGTGATCGACAATGCGGGAACGCTGGAGGAGACGCAGCGGCAGATCGATTTGTTCTGGAAAGAAAGTGGGCTGCCATGAGATTTTGGCGAAAAAAGCGGGTGCTTGCGCTGCTTTTGCTGACCTTTGTCGCCTTGCTTTTTTTATCGAACGCAACGATCAGCCGCTGGCTGTACCCGATTCACTTCGAGAATGAAATTCGCTCCAGTGCGAAAAAATACGAGCTGGACCCCATATTGATCGCTGCCATTATCCGGGTAGAATCCAATTTCCGGGCCGATATTGAATCGCATAAGGGCGCTTACGGGTTAATGCAGTTAATGCCCGATACGTCCGATTGGATTATCGAGACAGGGAAATTCGCTCCGGGCTACCGCCAGCTTTTGCATGATCCTTCCGTCAGTATCGAGCTTGGTTCGTGGTACATACATTGGCTGAACAAGCAGTTCAACGGCAATACCGCTGCCGTCATTGCCGGTTATAATGCAGGTCAAGGCAAAGTGCAGCAGTGGCTGGCGAGCGGCGTTTGGGACGGGACGCTGGAACGGGCGGATCAGGTTCCTTACGGGGAGACGCGGCATTATATTCAGAGAGTGATGTATTATTACGATAAATATAACAAGCTGTACGCCGCAGAATGGAGACAATAGGTGATCATGAAGCATTGGACACGCTTCCCGGGAAAAGGATGCGTGCCCAATGGTTCTTGCTTATTCCCTAAAACGTGTTATTATTTGAACTGACCGGCAAGTTGCTGCTCGGCGATTTGTACCAGTCTGCGAGTAATGTGACCACCGATCGCACCAGTATCACGAGTAGCCATGTTACCGTAGTAACCGTCTTGGGGAATGGCAATACCCAATTCTTGAGCTACTTCGTATTTCATTTGATCCAACGCGGCGTTAGCTTGCGGCACTACCAGAACATTGCTGCTGCGGGATTGTCCTGCACCCATGTCTGTTCACCTCCTTGTCGTTGGTAGTCCTATTATGCTCGTTATGTCCGGCTTCATGTCAGGAATTCGCTGGTAAACGAAGCCGGCAATCGAATCTTCTCTCCGGGAGAAAGGAAGATCAGCTTATGAAATGCCCCTACTGCGATTATCCCGGCACGAAAGTGCTAGATTCACGGTCAGCAAACGAAAACAAATCGATCCGCCGCCGCCGCGAATGCGAGAAATGCCAGAAGCGATTTACAACGTTCGAGATGGTGGAAGAAACGCCGCTGATCGTGATCAAAAAGGACGGCAGCCGCGAAGAGTTTAGCCGGGAAAAGGTGCTGCGCGGCTTAATTCGCGCCTGCGAGAAAAGGCCGGTTTCCGTCGAGCGGCTGGAGATGATTGTGTCCGAGGTCGAGAAGCAAATTCGCAATACGGCCCAAGCCGAAGTGGACAGCCGGGAGATCGGCGAATTCGTCATGAGCGAGCTGTACCCTGTCGACGAGGTCGCCTACATTCGTTTTGCCTCGGTGTACAGGCAGTTCAAGGATATCAATATGTTCATGAAAGAGCTGACGGAGCTGCTGTCCAGACATCAAGTCGGCGAGCTTACAGGATTGGACGATATAAAAAATAAAAATAACCAATAGTGTTGACAAGTGCCCTATTGCTGTGATATGATTCTCCTTGTCGCCGCTGGTGATTGACGGTGAAGATCGGATATCAGAAGCAGCACTGCTTGGGCCCTTAGCTCAGCTGGTTAGAGCGCACCCCTGATAAGGGTGAGGTCGGTGGTTCGAGTCCACTAGGGCCCACCATCATGTGAATTTCATACGGGCCCATAGCTCAGCTGGGAGAGCGCATCGCTGGCAGCGATGAGGTCAGGGGTTCGATCCCCCTAGGGTCCATATATGAAGCGAGAAAACGGCAGAGATGCCGTTTTTTTGTTTGCCCTTTTTGTAGTAAAGCTCCAGCTCCCGTACCCCAACCCGCTGTGCCCTGTCGAGCCACTCCCCCACCAGGCTCCCGTTCGGGCCGGAGCCGATCCCATGAGCCTTCTATGAGTGAATTCGCAACAGGCACTCAAAGCATCCCCCGACAAGTCCGGGACCGATTCCGTCAGGAAGACTTTCAGGCGTTATTCCTTGGCTTGAAGCCAATCTCCCCCAAATTGTTGCACGAAATGCAACATTTCCCTTCGTCTTGAGCAAAAAATATTGAAAATGTTGCATTTTTTGCAGGTTTCGCCGCCTCATTGCTCGATTATGCCCGGGATGGGCCGCGTATACGCCGAGTTCGCGGGCTTAATGGTGTTTGTGCAGCCACGCAGTCCACGGATCTTGTTCATGAGCGTAGTTCGACCATAAGTGAGTCTATCCTGGCGCCAGTCCGACCATGAGTGAGTCTGCCGGCAAGGAATGATTCGTGACCCCCATCACAGAATGCAAACTATATATTGTGTTATTATCCATTTTGGACAACTAAATATAGTGGTTTATGGTGTCGATACGCATTGCGTAGATCGATTAAAAGGGAAGTTCGGTGAAATTCCGACGCGGTCCCTCCACTGTGACGGCGAGCGGCGCTGCACTACAGCCACTGTTTCAGCAATGGGACGGGAAGGCGGCAGCGAGTGCGAAGACCCGGAGCCAGGAGACCTGCCATAAACGACAACACTGCTTGACCTAAGGTAGATAGGGAGGTGTTCTATTGTGTAGATCCGCTGAATGGATGTATACGGGGGGCATGACTGACTTTATTTTGGTCGGAAATGTCTTTTTTGCGTGCGAAAGGAGTAGCTTATGCTCGCGTTCTATCCTCGGTTCATTCGAACATTCGATGATTTGCCCGGATATACTTCATTGCTGATTCATTCCTGGAACGGCTGCAATATGCGGTGTTTCGGGTGCCACAATTCCGACGAGCTGATCGCGAAGAAACCGGATGGCCGCCATCTGGACGGCAGACAAGTCATAGACCGTCTGCAAGGGTGCCGCTCCATGTTTGAGGCGGTATTATTCAGCGGCGGCGAATTTCTGATCAATGAGTATAGCGAAATAGCCGATTGCCTCAGGGAAGTACGGGCGGTCTATGATGGGAAAATCATCGTTTTTACGAACGGAACTTACCCGCGCAAGCTTCAGCAGTTATTCGACGACAAGCTCATCGATGGAGCGCATATCGATATGAAGCTGCCGTATCATGCTTTGGATCCCGCCCAGGATCGCGAAATTTATGAAGCGGTGATCGGCATCGCTCCTTCGGAAACATACTGCAAAGCGATACTGGAGTCGGTAGAAATCGTGATTCGCCATAACAGCGATGTCAGTCAAGTCCGAACGGTGCGTTATCCCATATTAAGCGAGCATTTCTTCGATGAAATCCGAATCTATGTGGACAAGTTGAAGGATAAATATAACAGCCGTGTTCCTTATTTCATCAATCCTTATCACCCCCCTTATCAGGCATCAACACCTTAAGCGGCAGCCTATCGAATGGAGGAGTTTTACATGTTTCGTACTACGGAAGAGATCATCAACACGTTCACATCAAGCTCGGAAACGAAGCAGTCCGACTATCTCAAAAGGGAAAATAGCAACTTCGTGTACTCCCTTCCCCTGCTAAGGCACAACTTGACCAATCATGCGGAGGAGGAATATTTATTAAAGCACATTCTTCCGGCCAAGTTAACCGAGCTGTATAAGGAAGGCGTTATCTATATTCACGACAAGCAATTAAGTCCGTATTGTTTAAGCGTTTCCTGCAAAGACATCGCGTTAAACGGAATTCCGACGCTGGCCAAAAATATGATGGCGTCCAAGCCAACGCGGAAACTGGATATTTTGTTGCGGCATTACAGCAATATGGTTGTGCTGATGTCTCAGCAAGTGTCCGGAGCGGTCATGCTTTCGCAGATGACCACGATATCGGCTTCTTACCTTTACATGGAGGAGACCTCGTTTGGGCGCCATTATTCAGCCGATGACTTGAGGCAATTGTTCCAAAGTCTCATTTGGGAGACGAACATGCCCTTGCGCGGCGGTTCGCAATCGGCCTTCACCAATATTACCCTGGAATTCGGAAAACCGTCCGATGAGATCAAGGATGATTTCGTTGTGATCGGCGGCTCCCCCTTAAATATTCGGTATCGGGATATTCCCTCTGAATATTTTGACCGGATCAATCGGGCGATTATCGATGTCATGAAGCAGGGGACAGGGACAGGCATTCCCTTCACCTTCCCGTTAATAACGGTACCTATTGATGACAGCTTTGACTATGACAATCGTTTGTTTCTGGAACTGCTGGATGGGATGTATCAGTGGGGCGGAGTATATTTCGAGAACTTCCGCACGGCGCCGTTCCAGGACGCGCGCTATCGCAAGCTGAACCCTTACCTGAAGCCGCGAGATCCGGAAGTAAGCCGCAGTCTATGCTGCCGCTTGCAGATTGATCTGACGGTGCTGTCGAGAGTCGGAAGCGGTATTTTCGGCAGCTCGACAGGTTCGACGGGAGCCGTCCAGGTATTGAATTTGAATATGAATCGGGTCATGCTGGAGTACGGGCACGATGAACAGCTGATGTTTGCTCGCATCGAGGAACTGTTGAATATTATGCAGGAAGGCCACATGGCTAAACGGCAATGGATCGAGCGGAATCGGGAGCTATATCCGACGTTCTTCGCCTTGAATCGGGATTTATCCCATTATTTCAATGTTTTTGGTGTAGCGGGAATGCATGAGGGCCTCATAAATAGCGGATATGAGGGGGGAATGAACAATGATTCAGGCAAGCGGCTGGCCCATCGTATCATGCAGTTTATGACGGAAAAGATCAATGAGTTTATAGTAAGGGATCAAGTGGCCTGCGGCATTGAGTATGCTCCGGGCGAGAATGCGGCAATCAAGCTCGCCCGTCATGATGTAAAATGGGCAAAACAGCATGGCCGGGACATCTTTGTGCAAGGCACGGGGGAAGATGTATATTTGACATCCGGATGCATGCTTCCTTTCAGTGAGGACGATTTTGTGTTGCAGGTGGAGAACAGCGCTGAATTCCAAGCTTATGCGACCTCAGGCAGCATCCTGTATCACTTCCTGGAAAGTAAAGTCGCTCCGGAACGATTGGCCGATTATTTAAAAAAAATATTCGACAAGCCGATCCAGTACATCACGCTAACCCCGATGTTATCCAGTTGTCTTAGCTGCGGCCAACAAATGGCGGCGGCGGATGGCGTCAACATTGCCGGCTGCCCGACCTGCGGCAGCGACGATATCGCCACATTCAGCCGGGTCATCGGATATGTGAAGATGATCGCACGCAAGAAATTGCATGTCGACGACAAAGGCTACTATCAGGGAGAATACAACTTCTGGAGCAATTCACGCAGGTTCGACTGGAATACCCGCAAGCGGCTCAGAGAAGAAAGCCTGTGACTTTGCAGCCAATTGTGCCTGTCCGCTTGCTGATCAGAATATAAAATGACGTAAGCCTTCGGGCTTCCTCTATGCCGATCATACGAGGAGCCCAAAGGCTTTTTTTGGCTGTTGCGGCGCTCGGATAAAATTTCATCTCTTTCAGGATTTTCGGGCATTTAAACGTTCGAAAAAGATGCTATAATCGTTTGTAGTTCGATATGTCGAATTACAACGAATTATGTCGTATAGCTTGATTGAAAGACCTAGAGGGGGAAGGCCGTCATGCCGCGATAGCCAATTCGGCGCTGGCCCCACATTGGACGGTGATAACATGATCGGGAGGAAATCAAAGTGGGCTTATACGAACAGATCGTTAACCGCCAAGAGAAAATTGCCGTCGTGGGACTAGGTTATGTGGGCTTGCCGATCGCTGTGGCCTTGTCGGAAAAAGCCGATGTCATCGGCTACGATGTCAGCGCTGCGAAGATCGACAGCTACCGCCAGGGGATCGATCTGACGGGCGATTTGGACGACGGCCGTTTGAAATCGTGCTCGGTTCGATTCACCAGCGACGAGCGCCTGCTTGGCGAGGCTTTGTTCTTTATTGTAGCTGTGCCTACGCCGATCGGCAGCGGAAATGTGCCCGACCTGGAATACGTACGCAGCGCCAGCAGGACGGTCGGCAAGCATTTGCGCAGAGGGGCGGTCGTTGTGTACGAATCGACCGTTTATCCGGGCGTAACGGAGGAAATTTGTTGGCCCATCCTGGAGGAAGCGTCGGGCCTGAAATGCGGTCCGGATTTCAAGATCGGCTATTCCCCTGAACGCATTAATCCAGGGGATAAGGCGCATCGGCTGGAAAACATCGTCAAGATCGTATCGGGAATGGACGACGAGGCGCTAGATACGATTGCCAAGGTGTACGAGCTTGTCGTCGAAGCGGGCGTGTTCCGTGCCGAAAGCATCAAGGTTGCCGAAGCGGCCAAGGTGATCGAGAACGCCCAGCGCGACGTCAATATCGCCTTCATGAACGAGCTGGCGATGCTGTTCCACCAGATGGACATCGATACGAAGGCGGTGCTGGAGGCCGCCGGCACCAAGTGGAATTTTCTTGCATTCAGCCCCGGCCTCGTCGGCGGGCACTGCATCGGCATCGATCCTTATTATTTGACGTACAAAGCGGAAGTTGAGGGCTATTATTCCCGAATTATTTTGGCCGGCCGGCACATCAACGACGGCATGGGCAAATATGTGGCCCAGCAAATCGTCAAAAAGCTGATGCGCCACAAGCTGAACCCTTCCGGTGCGGCGGTCGGCCTTCTCGGCCTGACGTACAAGGAGAACTGCCCGGACATCCGCAACACGAAAGTCGTCGATGTCATCCGCGAGCTCGACGAATACGGGGTGCGGACGGTCGTCTGCGACCCGGTCGCGGATAAGGAGCTGGCGATGCAGGAATACGGCATAGCCTTGGCCGAGCTGGACGAGCTGCGGAATTTGTCGCTGGTTGCGGTCACGGTGCCGCACCGGCCGTTCGCGGAGCTTGCGCCGGAGGCGTTCGACGCGATGTACGCGCCGGGCCAGGTCAAGCCGTTCATGGACATCAAGGGCGCATACGACAAGGGGACGTTCCTGTCGCGCGGCTATGATTACTGGAGCTTATGATGATGAAGAAGATGAGATTATTTTTGTCCAAAAAGCGCAGCGCTATGCCCCAAAAGGAAATTATGGCGCTGCCGAAGCCGGACCGGCGCATGCTCTCCAATGTGCCCGACCCGGAGCGGATTCGCTCCGGGGGCGATCGCAGGCAGGGCGACGACCTGAGCGTTCGCTATGCGGCCAGCTTCGCGGTCGGGCTGCGGGCGAGCGGAAGCCATCGCAAGGAGCATATCGTCGGCACGGCCGCCGACATTTCCGCCAGCGGGATTCTCGTCGCCCTGCCTGACGGTTGCGGCGCGCTTCAAGGCGATAAGACATACCGGCTGAGCTTCGATATTCCGCCAGGTACGATGCCCGAAGGCTTCGAATCGCGCGTCAGGCTGGACGCCAAGGTCGCCAGAAGCTTTCGCGCCGAGGATGGGCGCCAGATGGCTGCCTTCGCCTTCGTCAAGCCGCTTTCCGAATATTTTCGGCGCAGAAGATGGGGGTATTCCGTCTATACGGCAAGCGCGATGCTGCTTGCCGCCTCGCTCATCGTCGTGCTGATGCGCACGGAAAGCGTCCTTTATTTCAAATACAATTCCTTGCTTTATTTGTACAGTCTGATCGCTGCGGCGTTTCTGCTGTCCCGCTATTTGTTCGGGGCGCTGCACCGGGACGTGCCGGTCAATCCCGACTTTACGCCGGGCGTATCGATCATTATCCCGTGCTTTAACGAGGAAGAGTGGATTCAGCGCACGATCCGAAGCTGCATTAACCAGGATTACCCGATTGACAAGCTGGAGGTCATCGTGGTGGACGACCGCTCCACCGACAATTCGGTCGCCCGGATGGAGGAAATGATCGCGCGCATCCATAACGAGGCGACGCGCTTCGCCACGAAGGAGCGGCTGCGGCTTGTCGTTATGCCCCGCAACGGGGGCAAGCGGGAAGCGCTGGTGCAGGGCGTGAAGCTGGCGAAGCACGACCTGGTCGTCTTCGTCGATTCCGACAGCTTCCTCGCGCCGACGGCAATCCGGCATCTCGTGCAGCCGTTCCAGGACCCGAAGATGGGCGGCGTCGCCGGGCGGACGGACGTCGAGAACAAATTCACGAATGCCATGACCAAGCTGCAGACCGTCCGTTATTATATCGCATTCCGCATTATGAAAGCTGCGGAATCCTACTTCGACAGCGTTACCTGCTTGTCGGGCCCGCTGTCCTGTTATCGGAAGGAGCTTGTGCTCAGGCATGCCGACGCCTGGCTGAACCAGAAGTTTCTGGGTCAGCCGGCCACGTTCGGAGACGACCGGGCGATGACCAACTTCGTGCTGCGCACGCATCGGACAGGCTATCAGGATTCCGCCGTCTGCTCGACGATCGTGCCGTCGAAGCTGGGCGTATTCCTCAGGCAGCAGATGCGCTGGAAGCGCTCGTGGCTGCGCGAATCGCTCATCGCCAGCTCCTTTATTTGGCGCAAGGAGCCATTCATGGCCTTGTTTTTCTACATCGGTCTGATCGTGCCGATCGCCGCGCCGATCATCGTGCTGTACAATCTCGTTTACGTCCCGCTGGCGCACGGCATTTTTCCAAGTACATTCCTGATGGGGCTGCTGCTGATGGCGCTGCTGATGAGCTTCGCCCATCTGTTTTTCCGCAAAAGCCGGTTATGGGTGTTCGGTATCGTGTTCTGTCTGTTCTATGAGCTGGTGCTGCTGTGGCAAATGCCTGTCGCCTGGGTGACGTTCTGGAAGTCGACCTGGGGAACGCGGGAGACGCCTCAGGACGTTAAGGCCAGGGAACGCAAAGAAGCCCGTAAGCGCAAAACGCGCGGACGGTTCGGACTTCCGTTCTAATGATACAAAACGAAGGACTGGATGCCGCAATGAGAGAACAACGCAGCAAAGCGCTCGACTACCGCCGCAAAGATCGGATCAAGGCTTGCCGAGTGGCCGTTCAGATCGTGATCCTGGCCTTTCTCGCCGGCCTGATCGTCAAGGCGCTGTTCACGTGGAACGGCTATGACGAGCCGGATCGCTCCCGCTGGAACAGCCGGAACGGGTTCGTTGCCGTCTCCTATTTCGGAGTGGACCATAGCGGCACAAGCGAGCTGATCGCGAAGGAGAAGCTGGAGGAGCAGCTCAAGGCGCTGTACGAGCGAGGCTATGTGACGATTTCGCAGGACGACGTGCTGGCCTATTACAACGAGGGCAAGCCGCTGCCGGAGAAGGCGCTGTTCCTCTCGTTCGAGGACGGCCGCAACGATTCGGCGCTGTTTGCCGAGCCGCTGCTGAAGAAGTATAATTTCAAGGCGACGCTGCTGACGTATGCCAACAAGTTCGGCAGCAGAGAAGGGAAATTCCTCCAGCCCAAGGAGCTGCTCAAGATGACGCGCAGCGGGTACTGGGAGCTCGGCAGCAACGGGTACCGGCTGTCCTATATCAACATCGTTGACGAACACGGCCAATTTCTGGGCGAGCGCGCTCCGGGCGAATTCCCGGAGCAGAAAACCGCGCGGTATTATACGCATTACTTGATGGACTTCATTCGCGATGCGGACGGCGTGCCGATCGAACATCGCGACGAGATGGAAGCGCGGATCGGCAGCGATTACGAGAAGATGAAGAACATCTACACGCAAGCGCTCGGGTACGTGCCCCGCACGTATATGATTATGCACGCCAATACGCTGTATAACGGAATGAACCCGCTGGTGCAGGCGGCCAACGACAAGGGCATCCGCGAGCTGTTTCAGCTCCACTTCAACCGCGAGGGGAATGCGATGAATACGGCGAAGGACAGCCCGCTGAATTTGACCCGGCTGCAGCCTGCGCCCTATTGGGAAACGAACCATCTGTTGATGGAACTGCGCCGCGCTTCGGGCCGCGATCTCGCTTTCGTGACGGGCGATAAGACGCGGGCCGAACAGTGGAAGCTGATCGCCGGCGCCGCGGAATTCGCCGGCGACCGGATCGCGCTGACGTCGCCGCCGAGCGACGCGGGAATGCTGGCGCTGCCGGGCAGCGAAGCCTGGGACAACGTCGATCTGCGGCTGCGGCTTGGCGGGCATTACAGCGGCGAGCAGAGCGTCTTCCTGCGGTACAGCGGAGACGGAGCTGCCTACGTGCGGCTGCTGCTGCGCGAGGGGGAGTTCGCGGTGGAGCAGAAGGCGCCTGGCGAAGAGCCGGAGAAGCTGCTGTCGGTTCCGTTCGAGGCGGCTGCAGACGGCCGGAACCGGGCCAGGCTGCGCGTGCAGCTGCTGGACGGCAAGCTGTCCGTCGCGTTGGACGGCAGCGAGGTGCTAAGCGGCCAGCCGATCGATGAGCGTATCGCCTCCGGAGCGCTGACGCTGGCTGCCAAAGCGAGCCCTGAGGACGCCAGATGGAACGAGTATGACGAGCAGGATACGATCTATGACGGCGTATTCGAAGCTATCGAAGTGAGGGAGGCTGTCGCCGGGGAAGAAGCGCAGGGCAAGCAGCTCTACAGCAATCGGCTGAACGTGCTGCAGTTGCTGGGCCAGACGGTCGCCCGCGCCTACCGCCGGGCCGTGGATTGGGCGATCGAGACGTTTTGACGCGAAAGGAACGTTGCAATGAACCGAGTATGGAGCAGGGGGATTCTGCCTGCCGTATTCGCCGCTGCGATGATCGGAGCGGCGCTCTGGCGCTGCGGCGGCGATCTGCGAAGCGGGCTCGGGCTGTCGGGGGCGAAGGAGCCTATGGCCCAAACCAGGCTGTCCGTGTGGGTGGCCGACTGGGATTACAAGCTCGGAGCGGCCGATTGGGCGTCGCTTTCCGGCTCTCCGGAAAGCGTGCAGCTGTTCGGGGCTTACTTCGACGAACGGGATAAGCTGCTGTTCCGCGACGATTTCTTCAAGCTGCTGGAGGCGGTGCAGCGGCCAGGGCTACCGGCAGGCGGCAAAGCCGGCTACGAACGGTATTTGACGATCGTCAACGACATCGTCAAGGGAGACGCCACGTCGCTGCTGAAGGACAGCGGCCTCGTATCCCGGCTGGCGGCTTCGGAGTCAAGCCGGAAAGCGCATATCGCTGCCGTCGTCGCGGCGGCCAAGCAATACGGCATGGACGGCATCGAGCTGGATTACGAGCGCGTCGCGCAAGCGGACTGGCCGAATGTCGTTCGCCTGTTCGGCGAGCTGCACCGGGCGCTTGCGGCCGAGTGGCTGAAGCTGCGCATCGTGCTGGAGCCCGGAGCCCCCGTCGAGCGGCTCGAGCTGCCCGAAGGGCCGGAGTACGTTATGATGGCCTATAATTTGTACGGGACGCACAGCGGCCCGGGGCCGAAGACGGACCTGGCGTACATCGGCAAGCTGGCCAAGAGGCTGGAGCATGTGCCGGGAGCGCCCGTCCTCGCATTTGCGACGGGCGGCTTCGATTGGGACGCCGCGGGGAAGGCGACGGCGCTCATGGAGACGGACGCCATCCGGCTGGCGCAGGCGGCGGGCGTTCAGCCGCAGCGCGACGAGGCGAGCGGCTCGCTATATTTTACGTATACGGACTGGCAGGGCGCCGAGCACACCGTATGGTATGCGGATGCCGCCACGCTGCAGGGCTGGATCGACGCGGCGAAGCAAAGAGGGGTGACCCGAGCCGCCATATGGCGGATGGGCGGGCTGTCCAAAGCCTCGCTGGACTATCTGGGAAGCTTATAAGCTGAATTAGCCCTGTCTATCTGCTCATCACCGCCCAGGCCGACCGGCCCGGGCGGTTGTTGGCATGGACATCGGCTGCAGCTGCATCGAACAAGCGATAAAGCGTATAGGCGGCATAGGGAATTTCGACAACCGCCGCTGTGATGACGCCAGACGAATACTTCCCCGATACCAGGCTAACCCCGACATGCTTCGCCACGTCAAGCAGAATCACGGCAACGATGCCGACGAACAGCGTATTCAGTTGGCCGCCGCTGTCGTAGTCTCTGAGAGTCAGGTATGTTGTTGCAATTTCTTCTCCGTCATGGATGAAGAAGGCGAGCGGCATAAGGCAGATCAGAGCTTCCAGGCTTATCAGCGTACTGCTCGGCCAGAACAGGGTTCCCCTTCCTTTCGCTTGAAAATGCGGATCGTGTTGACGACCATCTTCTTATCGAGCATCTTTGGCGGCGGCAAGCGACCGGCTGGAAAGGCCGCGATGGTTCTGCCGGTCTACAGCCTCAGGTCGAAAAAGGAAGACCCGCCGAGCGGCCGCTTCGTTCCCCATCCCGTCGAATAACTGTACGATGACGGATAGGACAGGCTGTTCCAGGCGTTTAATGACAGAGCCAGACTGAACAGATCGCTGTTTCCGCTGCTCAATAACGGGAAACCGTAACGGTACGGGAATTGCGGATAGGGCGGATAAGAGGCTAGCCCCATGGTTGATAGCCCGACGGTAAGTGTGGAGCTTAACCAATGTCCATAAGGTGAGCCGGTTATCAGCGGATCCAGATAATAGGCAAAAGGCTGCTTTCCTTGCGCCGCGTCCGGCTTGCCGGCCGGCGATTCCGTGCATAGGCACGTTTTGTCTCCCCAAACTGTCACTTGCACCAATGATCATCCTTTCTTCGATTATGTCTTTATATAGTGTCTTTATATAGGGACTATAAAGATAGTCTTTTTGTCCGCAAAAAAGTATGCGCTTTAAAGGCAATGCAGGCTGGCTATCAAGCGCGAAGTCAATACACGTTCAATCGTTCCAAGCGCTCGATGCTGGACAAATCTGTAACTGCATTTTTGCTGATACCGAACCCCCAGTACTTGGCATATGCGTACGGATACTGCAGCATAATGAGCAGCTTGCCTTCCCGAAGTCCAGCCTCCCGAATCCGGTCGCGAATCGGCCTCGTCTCCACAGCAATAGGCGCTTCTTTCCCCGCTTCCGAGAGGAGCCGCAGGCGGACCCAGGTCTGCTGAACGATTGGCATGTCGACATTCGACTTTAGAAGCAAGGCAACTTGCGGGGTTGCGGCTGCAACGCCGGACATTTGCTCCGCCATGCTGGTGATGGTCTGCATACTTCCGGGGTTCGCTTGTTCATGAAGCCAAAATACGTATAATGTCGGCGTATTATCACGATACATCGTCGCATACAAATGGTGGGACGGGAGCATCCAAAGAAAGAGGGTCGCGATAAGGACAACAGATGCCATCGCCTTCGCTTTGCTGCGGCGTTCCGATCGGAAGCGGGCAATTTGCCCGATTCGTTCGATCAGTTGGGAGCGGCCTGCCAACCAATTCGCGCCGAAGGCAGCAGGCGCTGCCGACGGGCTGTTCATCTCGCCTTGCTTGATGAGCAGCATGCCGTAACGGGTTCTTTCTTCGCGGCTCAGCAGTTGGAGCACGCGGGAATCGCAGCGAAGCTCCATATCGTCCCGATATGCTGCCATCGCCGCATGCACGACGGGATTCAGCCAATACATGATCTGCAGCAGACGGGAGAAGTCGAACAACAGAAGGTCTTTATACTTGCAATGCATCAGCTCGTGCAGCAGGATAAACCGCAATTCTTCTGCCGAATATTTCCTGTCGTAGTCGTAGGGCAGCAAAATTGTAGGCCTGAATGCCCCATAAAGCGCGGGAAACAGGGAGCCCGAACGCAGCAGGCGCACATGTCCGCGGATTCCGGCCTCCTTCTTGCACGATTCAAGCAGTTGCAGCAGCTCCGGGTCCTCGCAGGGCAGCGCGGACTGAATAAGACGGCGTGTCCGAAGCCCCCGCGCCCAACCAATAGCGGCATAAATGCAGCTGCCTCCAAGCCATAAGCAGGCCATGGCGATCAGAACATTGGTCAGTCCCGTCTGGGCCCGGACGGACTCAAGCAGCTGGCGATCCGCAGGAGGGAGGGGCATTGTCATTTCTTCCCCATTGCGATACATGCGCATTTCCCGAGATGGCGCGGAAGTGGTGTCTCCCTCCTCAGCCCTTTTTGCTCATCTCGTTCCAATGTTTTCCGGCTGCAGTCAATACGCCCGTGACTCCGTATGTGCCATAGAGATATCGATCGAGCCCGTTTTCCATGCTGAACGGACTGGGGACGGATAGCGGCAGAGAAAGCTTCAGCAGGACAAGGAGCCAAAGCCAGCAAATCGCGCGCGGGCCCAGTAAGCTGCGTCCGAATCGGCGAAGCAGCAAGGCGACGAACGCGATGACGGAAGCGGTCAGCGTCAGTTCCAGCCCTTTCACGACAAGGAGAGGCAGCAAAATATCCATCAGCGGCGCTCCTCGCTATCGGTTTCGTCTGTCAACATTCGTCTGAGCTCCTCCGCCTCGCGAGCGGACAAATTTCCGTCTTTTAGAAATCCGACCAACAGGGCGCTGCGGTTGCCGCCATAATACATATCCAGGAATTGCTGGCGTTCCTGCCGCAAATAATCCTCCTCTGCAACGAGCGGGAAGTAATAGTAGATGCGGCTATCGCGTTCATCCACCGTATATCCGACAAACTGCTTGTTCACCAGATTGCGCAGCAGCGTCTTGATCGTGCGAAAATGCCAGTTGGATTGCTTGGACACCTTATCCACAATGTCGCTGGCCGTACACCTGTTTTCCTTCCACAGAACCTTCATGACAACTAGCTCGGAAGGAGCAATTCGCTTGTCTTTTCGCTTCAATGCAGAAAACCTCCCCCTTTGCGGCGGCGTTTCGATTTATACAAAGTATATCGGCACGGATTTGGATTATATTTATAGTCTTTTGAAAAAAGAACACGTGTGCTCTCCCTCTTGCGCGGCCGCCAACCCGCGCTCGCTCGCCCTTGAGAGGACCTCGATAAAAGCGTGAAGAGTGCCTTTTTGTGCAGAAAAGCTTCCTCGGGAATGTTTTTCCAAAGCAAAAAACGCTGCTGGGGAAGGGAGACGAGGGGATATGAACCCCCCGCATTACCGTATTCACCTTGGGCGTGGACGATTTGGAGAGAGCAGTCGCCTTTTACCGCGACGGATTGGGGCTGCCGACGGAAGGGATCGTAGGAAGGGAATTCGAGCATGGCGCCGTCGCTTTTTTTGAGCTGGAAGGGGGATTGAAGCTGGCTCTGTGGAGCCGCAAAGATCTCGCGCATGAAACGAAGGTCGAGCTGAGACCGCCCAGCTCCACCGAAATGACGATAGGACATAACGTCGGCAGCAAGGAAGAAGTGGACAAGGTCATGGAGCAAGCTAGACAAGCGGGGGCGATCATCACAGACCCGCCGCACGATGCTTTTTGGGGCGGATACTCCGGCCATTTTCTCGACCCGGACGGCCATTTGTGGGAAGTCGTCTGGAATCCTCAGTGGGATCTCCCGGAATAATTATGATGCTCGAATGAAACGATGCGAAGCCGCTTGCCTCGGGAAGCGGCTCTTTTTATTTTTGCAGCGTGTCGGATTAAGCTTTCGCTTTTTTCGGCCAAATAAAATGAGACACAGCAATAATCAAGTCAATGCCCAGTACGACCGTCCACAATTTCAAAACGCCGGCCAGCGCTTCCGTCCTGGGAGCATCGTTGATAAGATAAATCGAACCGGCCAAGAGTCCGGCGCCGATCGCGTAAGCAAGCGCATGTCTGAACCAGCTTTTGAAATAATGTTTGGCGTGCTCCATGCCGTACAATGCTTTCGGCTTGGGGCCTTCTTTGGTTACATAATAGCGAAAACGTTCGTCCGCCCATTCGATCATGCTTTTTCCAAAAGCGATCGATACGCCGATATAGACGGCTGCAATCGCATGAGCGGTCGAGGCGACGGCTCCGCGGTACAAATCCACGGTCGTAATGATCAGCAGGATCAGGTCGATGACCGGCGTCAAAGCGAGCAGCAGCAGACCCAGCTTCTTTTGCTTGAATAAATAACGCGCGGCGAGGCCCAATATAATGACAATCCAAAATGCAATCTCACTGGCAACGATCAACCAGGCGACAAAATTCAATCTTATCCCACCATCCTTCTGAAGAAATGTTTCATTATGATGAGTCAAGTGGAAGTATATCATCCTGCTTTTTATAATACAACTGTATTATTTTGTTTGTTAACCGGCTGTCTAAGTGCTACAATAAATGCATGCCTAAAATCGTCGATCACGGGGAAAGAAAACATCATATTGCCGAGGCGGCTTGGCGGGTCATTCAAGAGAAAGGCATGAAAGGGGCGACGGTGCGCAATATTGCCAAAGAGGCAGGCTTGTCCTTGGGGGCGCTGCGCCACTATTTTTCCACGCAGGACGAGCTGCTTGATTTTGCCATGAGCCTTGTTAAAGAGCGGGTAACCGACCGTGTCCGTTTCATCATCGAGAGCGATCTGCCTCCAAAAGACAAAGCGCTGAGTATCCTGCTGGAGCTGGTGCCGGTCGATGAGCAGAAGATGGCCGAAATGGAGGTCTGGTTTGCGTTCACGTTTCACGCCAAATATATGAAGCAGGATACCGACACGCAGGATGACGGCATTCTCAAGGGGATGCACCGGCTTCTCGAATTTTTGGACGGCAATGGCCTGCTGCGGCGCGATCTCGATCAAGAAGTTGAGGTGGAACGGCTGTATGCCTTGGTCAATGGTCTGGCACTGCATGCGCTGCTGGAATCCCGCCGGCTGCATCCGGAACGGATCGTACAGGTGCTGACTCGGCATCTCGATTCGATTTGCGTCAAATAGCCTCGCTCTGCTCATAGACGAGAGCCGCGTGTAAAGCGATAGCCGATCAACCATCCTTATTCGAATCGGTACGTTTAATTATCGTCGGTGGTTCCCCAGCTTCTTAAATAGATTTATTAATATCCACAAATCCATGAAGCACTTGGAGATCTGTTCACATTGTTTCCAACGACTGTTTTTTGTAAAATGAATATTTAGCGACGGTTATCTAGTGATTTATCACAGAATACGAAAATTAGGGGTTGCATTCCATCCGAAACCGTGATATATTATTCGAGCTGTCTCTTTCAGATAGCGATAAAATTTGATAGAGCATCGCATAGTTCGGCACAACAGGTTATAACGTCTGAGTTTAAGGGGAACCCTTATTTTTGGATTCACAAACCTCTTGCAAATGAACGACGGATGTGCTACATTGGATTCCTGCCTGAGAGGCGGGATGAACGTTAGGAATCAAGAAGGGATTTCCTTCGGCTGTTGGAGCGATTCCGATGGTCTGGTAGAAAAAACCTCTTGATTACGAGCTACGAAATGTGGTAAGTTAGAACTCCGGCCGTGAGAGCGGCTCGGACAAGCAAGATAACTTGTCCTTTGAAAACTGAACAACGAGCAAGTGTTTGTGCGACTTTAAGCAAGTCAATGCAATGAGCTAAATCAGCATCCAATCCCGGTTTAGGTTTCCGGGGTCCCCGAAAAGTAATCGGAATAAGCTTCGGAGCATTCGGGTCACTTTTTGGGGTGATATTTATTGGAGAGTTTGATCCTGGCTCAGGACGAACGCTGGCGGCGTGCCTAATACATGCAAGTCGAGCGCTGGATGGTTTCCTTCGGGGAATTATCCGGAGCGGCGGACGGGTGAGTAACACGTAGGCAACCTGCCCGGAAGACCGGGATAACTACCGGAAACGGTAGCTAATACCGGATAGGTGGCTTCTTCGCATGGGGGAGCCAAGAAACGCGGAGCAATCTGCGGCTTACGGATGGGCCTGCGGCGCATTAGCTAGTTGGCAGGGTAACG
>NZ_KB905564.1 GCF_000380965.1 Paenibacillus ginsengihumi DSM 21568
TTTTCAAGAGAGACGCCTGTGACGAGCGATTCCTTTCGTCATCGGTCGTCACCTTCGGTGTTGAAAAAATCGTCGGAAGGTTCCGTCCAATTTTTCAAGAGAGACGCCTGTGACGAGCAACTCTTTCATCTTCGGCCGCCGCCTGCGGTATTGAACATTCGCCGAAGGACTTCGTCGAGTGTTCAATAGAGAGCAAATGTTGCATTTTGTACAACAAAAACGAGGCAATAACCTGCATTTGCGGCTCAATGTTGCACTTTGTACAACATTTCGAGCGATGAGTCTCGATTTGAAGCCTATCTCGTCCAAATTGTTGCACAAAATACAACATTCCCCTACCTCTAACGCGAAAAATACAGAAAATGTTGTATTTTTTGCAGGATTCGTCGCCTCATGTGCCCGGGGAGGGGCAGCGCTAGCGCGGAGTTCGAACGCTTACCCGGGATTCGAGGGCTGCCGACTGAGTATCCCTTGAGGATTAAAGCGAAGTGCGACTTTTTGTACCAAGAAAAACTACCGCTTAAGCCGCGGCCCATTCATCCTTGAAAGAACATCAATAGATGTTTTTGTTACGACTGTGTAGTTATAAAATGAATGATGCCAACCGCAATGAAAAGTACAATCGTCATGATGAAGAACACGGCAAAAAAGCCTGTGAAAAACGACTTGGCCGACGAAGGGCGCGAGCGCTCCATGTCTAACCGTCTCTCGATCTCCTCCAATCGCCGGTTGATTTGCTGCAGTTCCTTTTCCAGCTCCATGATGCCTTCGCTCCTTTCCGCAACCTTGATATATAAGATATGGTGAGTATACCATATTCTTGATGCGGCCTATCTTGAAAATTTGGCGATATACGCCGACAAAATTTCAATACCGCAGGTGACGACTGATGACGATAGGAAGCGCTCGTCATAGGCGTCTATCTTGAAAATAGCCCCCAGGGCGTGCAGCCCATTTTCATCTTCTGATGGTGCTGCGCCAGCGGCATGGGCGTCTCTTTTGATATTTCGACGAATGACGAACGATGATGAGGGGAATCGCTCGTCCTAGACGTCTAATTGCTATTGAGTACAAGATGCACCGAAGGGAAGGGAACAATGGCCAAAGTAAAACGAATTGTCGCGAATGTGGAAGCACAGGATCTCGCAGCCGCAGGGCGATTTTATCAGGATGTGCTCGGGCTGGATTTGCTGATGGATCACGGATGGATGGCGACGTACGGGTCGAGCGAGCCGATGGGAATTCAAATCAGCTTTGCCGTACAAGGCGGCTCGGGTACGCCGGTTCCCGATCTGTCCATAGAGGTGGATGATGTCGATGCCGTATATGAGCAGATGAAAGCGCACGGATTCCCGTGCGAGTACGGGCCTGTGAATGAACCTTGGGGAGTACGGCGCTTCTACGTTCGCGACCCGTTCGGCAAGCTGGTCAATATTGTTGCGCATGCGAATCAAATTTGAAGCCGAAATAGCTTGAGAGGAGCCCTTGCCTATGAATTTTACAGTGGCTGAAGCGATCGAAATATTGGAACGCACGCCGCGGGCGTTGACGTCGATGTTATCCGGTCTATCCGAATCCTGGCTTCAATGGCGCGAAGGAGAAGGAACCTGGACCGTCCATGAAGTAGTGAACCATCTCATAGAAAACGAGAAAAAGAACTGGGTCCCGCGGATGGAGACGATTCTGCAAGGAGACGGGCAGACGCAGCTTCCCGACTTCGACCGTTACTCCCATATCGATGCTTACGCAGGATACTCTGTGGATCGGAGTCTGCAGGAGTTCGCAGCATTAAGGGCGCAAAATATCAATGTGCTTAACCAACGTGTGAATCTCGAGCGGCATCTGGAATGGACGGCGGTTCATCCGGCCTTTGGCAAGGTCAAGCTGCGGGAGCTGCTGTCTACCTGGGTTGTGCACGACTTAACGCATACTGCTCAGATCGTGCGCGTAGTGGCTTCGAGGTACCGGGCAGATGTCGGCCCCTGGATCGAATATTTGGGCATTTTGAAAATGAAAAAGTGAAGCCCGGATGCGTCGGAATGCGGGGGAATGGAAAAGCAGCATTCGCGCAAAATCACGATCAATGCGAGCTGTCCCGGATTCGTCGCGACCGACATGAACGCGGCGATGCTGCAAGACGAAAGAGGAGGGCAATTCGGCGCCGATGATTCGATCTTCGGACGCGGGGAGGAGCCGAAACGGCCATACGATGTCCTGCGGCTGCCTGCATTCCATCTTCGGACAATGGGGCAGCCTGTGGACATTGCCGATATCGCCGCTTTTCTGGCCTCTGACGGAAAGGCGCTGGATTACCGGGCAGCCGATCGGCGCGAGCAGCGGCTCTCCCTTGGAGCAGTGGCCCCCGCTTTTTTACATAATATTTACAGAAAATTGAAACAATTCGCGATCATGGATGCTAGAATACCTTTTGGAATGAAATATGATCCAAAAGGAGGCTGCGAATGTTTACATTCGGGAGATGGAGAAACCGCTGGCTGACGTTCACGCTTGCGCTGACCATGCTGCTCTCGGCGCTTGCGGGGGGCGCGCTGACGGCGCAGGCCGAAGGTCCGGACGATCCGGCGCCTTACATCGAAGCCAAGATCGTCAACGGGAATGCGGGCAAAAAGGTGCTGTTCGACAACACGCACGCCCAGACGGCGGGAGCGGCGGATTGGGTGATCGACGGAGGCTTCTCCGATTTTGCGAATGCGCTGGCGAATAACGGCTATTTCGTGAAGGAGCTGCGCAAATCGACCCCGATCGTCTACGACGATCTGAAGGATTACGACGTGTTCGTCGTCGCGGAGCCGAACATTCCGTTCAAGCAGAGCGAGCAGGACGCTATGCTGGAATATGTTGAGGAGGGCGGCAGCATCTTCTTCATCGGCGACCATTACAACGCCGACCGCAACAAAAACCGCTGGGACGGCTCCGAATCGTTGAACGGGTACCGCCGCGGCGCGTGGGACGATCCGACCAAAGGCATGAGCGCGGAGGAGAAAGCGTCGGAAGCGATGCAGGGCGTCGTCAGCTCGGACTGGCTGGCGGATAACTTCGGCGTCCGTTTCCGTTACAATGCGCTCGGGGATATTGCGGCGAACGTCATCGTCGAGCCGGATCAGGCGTTCGGTATTACCGAAGGCGTGTCGGCGGTGGCGATGCACGCCGGATCGACGCTGGCGATTATCGACCCGACGAAGGCCAAGGGCATCGTATACGTTCCGGAAACGGACGAGGCATGGGGCAATGCCGTCGACCAGGGCGTATACAACGGCGGCGGCATCGAGGAAGGTCCGTATGTGGCGGTGGCCAAGGTCGGCGCGGGCAAAGCGGCCTTTATCGGCGACTCCTCGCCGGTCGAGGATGCGACGCCGAAATATTTGCGCGAGGAGACGGGCGCGCCCAAGACGACGTACGACGGCTTCAAGGAGCTGGACGACGGGACGCTGCTGGTCAACCTGATCGATTGGCTCAGCGAGCCGGAAGCCTACACCCGCCTGGACCAGGTGCCGGGGCTTGAGCTGGACGAGCCGACCGAGCTGTTTGCGTTCGAGCAGCCGGAGTTGTCGACCGAGCCGAAGCCGGAACCATGGTCTGCGCCGGCGGCCGGCTATAAATGGTGGGACCGCTCGACATTTAAGCCCGGCTCCTACGGCGGGGCTGCGGTGAGCGCCAACCCGACGTACAGCTTCGTGCACCAGGAGCAGCTGCCGAATGCGGAGGAGTTTCAGATTCGCGTCGTCTTCGAGAATCTCGCCCCGAATATGACGGTAGCGGGGTTCAGCGCCGGAATTTACTTGACCGGCGGCACGCAGGTGGCAAAGGTTCAGAATGCGGACGGAAGCTGGCCGACGTCATACGGCTACAGCGCGGCATTCAGCGTGACGGCCGACAGCACCGGCTTCGCCTACAAGGATTTGACGGTTCGGATCAAACCGGGAACGAGCGGCACGGCCAACCTCAGACTGCGGCAAAACGGCGCCAACCTGCTGACGAGATCGGTGACCATTGCGAACGTGCCTGCCGAGCCGCTGCCGGGCGCGGAAAATCCGGGCATTCCGGAGCCGGTCTCCATCGCGGCAGCGAGAACGCAGCCGCAGGGTACGGTGGTCACGGTTGAAGGCGTCGTGACGACAGAGCCGGGGGCTTTCGGCGGGCAAGGGTTTTACTTGCAGGACGACTCGGGCGGCATTTACGTGTTCCAGACGTTGCCTGGCTTCCGCCAGGGAGACAAAATCAAAATCACCGCTCCGCTCGTTCTCTACAACACGGAGCTGGAGCTTGCGACCCCGGTTTCGATCGAAAAAACCGGCACCGCCCCGCTGCCCGAAGCGGCGCCGGTCGAGCGGATCGACGCTGCTAATCAGGGCCAGCTCGTTAAGTTAAAGGGCGTGGAAATTCGCAACATCGTCCCGGCCAGCCCGTCCGGCTCGTTTGAATTCGACGCGGTGAAGGGGGGCGTCAGCAATCATGTCAGAGTCGATGCCCGCACCGGGCTTAACCTGAGCAGCTTTCCCTACAGCGAAGGGCAAGTTGTCGATATTCAAGGCGTATCCGCCATCTTCCGGGATCTTTATCAGCTCAAGCCGCGGGGATTGAGCGACTTCGCGGCCGCTTCCGTTCCGCTGGCGAAGGTGACGCTGGAGGCGTCGCCGACGCTGCTGACCGTCGGCGGAACCGCCTCCGCCGCTGTCAGCGGCTGGCTGGCGGACGGCACGCCGGCCGATTTGAGCGTTGCGGGCGTGACTTACGTCAGCGGCGGGCCGGCGGTCGAAGTGAGCGCCGACGGGCGGATTACCGCCGTTCAGGCGGGCAGCGCCGCGGTGAGCGCTCATGCGGCGTATCGCGGCGAGACCGTCGTCTCCAACGAGGTGATCTTTACGGTGGTCGAACCGGCCGCAGCCGGCAAGCCGGGCCAGCCTGTTCTGTCCGACAACAACGGGCACGACACAGGCCTTAGAGACGGCAGCTATATGGTGACCATGAACATGTGGTGGGGCAATAACGGCACGGCGGTCAAGCTTTACGAAAACGGCGCTCTGGTCGGCACGAAGAGCTTGACGGACGCTTCGCCGTCTCCGCAAACGGCCGCGTTCGAGATCACCGGCAAAACGAACGGCAAGTACACGTACACCTGCGAGCTGATCAATGTGTACGGGACGAGCGAATGCGGCGAGCATGTCGTGACCGTCGCCGACGCCAATCCCGGCAAGCCGGTGCTGTCGCAGGACAACTGGGACGGGGACGGCCATTACAAAGTGACCATGAACATGTGGTGGGGCACGAACGGCGGCGAATACCGGCTGTATGAAAACGGGGTCCTCATCGACGAGCAGCTTTTGGACGAGGCCACCCCGCGCCCGCAAAGCGCCGTCACTGCGATTGCCGACCGGGCGCCCGGAACCTACGAATACCGGGGAGAATTGACGAACGCCGCCGGAACGACGTCCAGCGAAACGATCGTCGTGAAGGTGAAGTAACAGTATCATACCAAGCCGCAAAGCCAAGAACACCCGGCCCTTTTCGGGGGCTGGGTGTTTGCGCGGGCAGGCTGTTATTTCAGGTAGGCCCCGGCGATTTGAATCCTTCACCATCGCTCGTCACCCTTCGGTTGCTGAAAATTTGCCGACGATCGTCAGCAAATTTTCAGGATGCAACCGGATGATTAAATGCCGATGGAGTATTCTTCGAACTGAAGCGCGTAAAATTGTCCCTTGACGTTGTATTTGCCGAGCACGGCCGGCGCGCCTTCTTTGGTGAAGCGGACCACGGAGAAGCTTTGCGGATCCTTGGCCGCTTTATAGCCCGCCAGATCGATCTTGAGCAATTGCTTGGCCTGAGCCGCCGCATTGGCCAGCAGCTGATCCTCGGTGTAGCCTTCCATGATATCGGCATTGTTGGCCATATCGCTCGGCCGATCCTCCAGATCGCCGGCCATGACCTTCAGGATGCGGTTGGTTCCTTTTTCTACGACAACAAAGACCGGTTTGTTGCTCTGGGAGCTCTCAAACAGCAGCTCATAGACTTCTTTTCCGTTCTCTATGATGAAGGACGGATTAACCAAAGGCCCTTTATTCAAGCCGTCCAACGCCGTTCCGTCAAAGACCGTTTCCGCCGCTTTGAGCGCAGCGGGATCGACATCCGCGTTCGCAAGGCTTCTGACAACTCTGTGCAGCTTGCCGTCCTCGAGAACGACGGTGGTGTCGTTTACTCTCGTGCTCAGATATACCGCGCCGCTCTTAACGGAAGACCCTTCAGGGAAATCGCCGTACTGGACCGTGATGTCCACTGTATCGGCTTGAACCCGTTCTCCCGGAAATATTTGCTGCAAAGCGGCGGCCATTTGTTCTTTATAAGAATCCTTCAGGTCGTTCCACTTGACTTCGATATCGATATTTTGCGGCTTGCCCTTCGAGTCTACCATCACTTTGCTGTATTCTGTACCGTCGACCTTGTAGGTCAAGCCCGAATCTTCGCCCATGCTCCATGGTTCCGCAGGATCGTACGTATGCGCTTGGCCCGTAATCCCGGCAACCAGCTTGCTCACCAGCGGAATGCCCTTCAGCGATTCGGCCATCGCCGGAGATACGGAGGCGCTGCCGATCGCGGCAACTCCCAAGACGGCCGCGGCAGATGTCGCTATCATGGCTTTTTTCATCAGCTTGCTGTTGTTCTTTCTCATCGGTTTCTCTCCAATCCGCTGCATAATTTGGTCGCTGAAGCTGTCGACAGGCATCTCCAGCTGTTGAATCGTGCGCCGTATGTTGTCCAAATGCTGCTCCTTACGTGGTTCCTGCCATTTCCCCATGGACGAGTCCTCCTTCAAGGTTGTTATGTTCGATCAGTTTTTTGCGAAGCCGTTCGTATTTTTTGCGCAGCGTTGCCGGTTTGCATCCCATGATTTGGCCGATTTCTTCAAAGGTGTACTGCTCGACGGCCTTCAGCAGCAAAAGGTTGGTTTCGTCCTGATTCAGATGCTGAAGCAGCGCTTGAACGGCATCGTCCGGGCTAAGGTCGTACGAAGCGGATACCTGCTCCTGATAGCGCGATACGAGCCGCTTCCAGCGATTCCGCTTGCGAATCTGATCCAGGCAGTGGTGATAGGCAATCTTGTAGAGCCAGGCGGAGAAAGACACCCGCTTCTCATAACGGTCGAGCTCCTGATAGGCCTTGATAAAAATGTCCTGTACCGCATCCTCCGCTTCTTCGCGGCTTTTCAAAATGCAGAAGCAATAAGTATATATTTTCTTTTCGAAGGCGCGAATAATGACGGCGTACGCCTCCGTATCGCCTGACTTCACTTGCCGAACGGCGGTTTCGATATCCGGCGACGAACGGTTCGCTTGGCCGGCGAGCAGGGCTGGTCGTTCCAATAAGGTCACCTCCTTGCTGTCTGTTGTGTGATGACATAACTATAACGATCCGAAAAGCGCGAATCGTGACAGGCGGTTTTAAACGATTCATCTATTTTAACAACTGCTAGTTTCCCTGATAAGCCAACCGGTGTCGAGACGCAAAAAAAACCATCGCGGTCGGCGATGGTTTTTATATATGAGGGATTATTGATTGTTTGCCAAATAATCGGCCAACTGGTCCAAGGTGCCTCCCAGTCCTTGCTGCAGCATCGGGATCATGCCTTCATAGGCCTTGATTTCCTCATCAGTGGCGTTGATCGGCCCGCCTCGAAGAGTAAGCTCCGTCGCGCCGTCTTTGTCTGCCAGCGTCAGATCGTTGATAATTTCCAGCGGCCAGACCGGACTGAACGGAGCTCGCACTGTGTTGCCCTGCTCGTCGGAAAACGACTGAACGAAGACGAGCTTCCCCGGCGCTTCGATTTCCCGGTATACGAATTTTCCCCACATAACATGTCCGTCGGGAGAGCGCTGGCTGCCGAGATACATTCCGCCGGGGCGGAGCTCGAATCGGTGCGTCTCCACCGTGAAGCCTTGCGGCCCCCACCATTTAGCGAACCGGTCCCGTTCCGTCCACGCCTTGAACACGAGCTCGCGGGGAGCGTCAAAGACGCGGGTAATGACCAATTCCGTGCCGTTTGCTTGGGTTTCCATAATAATTCATTCCTCCTTGGTTGTGACAATGAAATGATGAAGCCGCTTCATTCCTCCCTGGCTGTTGGTTTCAATATACCACGAAATGCAGCCGCCGATTTCTTGCAGATTGCGATCTTGCGTACAATCGGATGCGGGCGCTATTCCTGTAAGGGGGAGCACAGGATCGCTGGCGACATGCTCTTCTATTAAACGGCCGGTGCGGTTATGCGGGGCACAATGACAAGCGCACAGCGTTTCGGCTGTCAATTATCACAGCACAACGACAGCGCGCAGCGTTCCGGCTTGACTGTGGCAAAAATATGCTTTATCTTGATGGTATGGGGAATGAATATTCATTCCGGGATAATGGAGGGTGCATGATGTCGAGCAATAAGCGGGAGGATATACTGGAAGCCGCACTGAGCTTGTTCGCTGAGCGGGGCTTTGACGGGACGACGGTGCCGGCGATTGCCGAGCAGGCGAAAGTCGGGGCGGGGACAATCTATCGTTATTTCGAGAACAAAGAGGTGCTGGTCAATTCGCTCTTTCAGGAATGCATCCAGCTGTTATCCGGGAAATTGCTGGCGAATGGGCCGGCGGCCGATACGCCGATTCGGGAATGGTTCCAACATATTTTTGTGCAGATGAGCCGCTTTGCCAACGAGCACGACAAGGCGCTCGCCTTCATCGATTCCCATTCCGGATCGCGGTATCTCGACGCGAGCAGCCGCAAGATGTTCGACGAATTTCTGGGCATTCTCCGTCATATGCTGGACGAGGGCAAGCGTCAAGGCATCCTTTGCCCGCTGCCGTCGGACGCGCTGATCTCGATCGTGTACGGCGCGCTGGTGCGGCTCTCGAGAACGATCAAGCTGGGCGTGGTCGAGGAGTCGCCGGAGCTGTGGGCCCGCATAGAGGAGTGCTGCTGGAATGCGATTCGCGTCCATTGACGCGGATGCTTTCTGCCGTATTCGGAATGAATATTCATTCCTAACTGAATAATCGTTTTTTTCTGGAATAACCTAAGGAAATCAGCTCTATACTATCCGATATCTGGAGGAGATTAATGATGACACATATTCCGCAGCCGAAAACGTTCGGACCGCTGGGCAATTTGCCGCTGCTTGACCTCGAGCGCCCGGTGCAATCGCTGGTCAAGCTGGCCGATGAGTTCGGGCCGATCTACCGCATGGAATTGCCGGGAAGGTCGGATCTGGTCATCTCCAGCTACGAGCTGGTCGCCGACGCCTGTGACGAGTCGCGGTTCGATAAGAGAGTGTGGGCGCCGCTACAGAAGGTGCGGGCGTTCGCCGGAGACGGCCTGTTTACCAGCGAGACGGAGGAGCCCAACTGGCGGAAGGCGCACAATATCCTGCTGCCGAGCTTCAGTCAATCGGCCATGCGCGGCTATCATGACAAAATGGTCGATCTGGCGGTGCAGCTCATCCAGAAATGGGCGCGGCTGAATCCCGACGAAAGCGTGGACGTTCCCGAGGATATGACGCGTCTGACGCTCGATACGATCGGCTTGTGCGGATTCAATTACCGCTTCAACAGCTTTTATCGGGAGCAGCCGCATCCGTTCATTACGAGCATGGTGCGGGCGCTGGGCGAAGCGATGAACCAACTGCAGCGGCTCGGCATTCAGGATAAGCTGATGTTCCTGACGAAGCGGCAGTTCCGTCACGATATCGAATTCATGTTTTCGCTGGTCGATAAAATCATTGCCGAGCGCAAAGCGCACGGTCCCTCGGGCGAAGACGATCTGCTTTCGCACATGCTGAACGGCAAGGACCCGGACACGGGGGAGGCGCTCGACGACGAGAACATCCGGTTCCAGATCATCACGTTCCTGATCGCCGGGCACGAAACGACGAGCGGCCTGCTGTCCTTCGCGCTGTATTTCCTGCTCAAGCATCCGGATAAGCTGAAGAAGGCTTATGAAGAAGTGGACCGGGTGCTGACAGACCCGATCCCGAGCTATGCGCAGGTGCGCGAGCTGAAGTACGTCCGGATGATTCTGAACGAGGCGCTCCGGCTGTGGCCGACCGCTCCGGCATTCTCCGTGTACGCCAAGGAGGACACCGTGCTGGCCGGTAAATATCCGATGAAGCAGGGCGACAGCGTCAATATCCTGATTCCCAAGCTTCACCGCGATACGAGCGTATGGGGCGGCGATGTGGAGGCTTTTCGCCCGGAACGGTTCGAGGACCCGAGCCGCATTCCGCAGCACGCCTACAAGCCGTTCGGCAACGGTCAGCGGGCGTGCATCGGCCAGCAGTTCGCGCTTCAGGAAGCGACGCTGGTGCTGGGCATGGTGCTGAAGCATTTCGAGCTGATCGACCATACCCGATACGAGCTGAAGGTGAAGGAGACGCTGACGCTGAAGCCCGAAGGCTTCACGATGCAGGTTCGCCCCCGCGCCGGGCAGACCGTCTATGCGTTCAGCTCGGCGGGAAGCGCGGCGCCGGTCGAACGGCGCTCCGAGCGGCAGGAACCGCAGCCGGCCTCCCCTGCGGTGGAGGCGCACCAGACGCCGCTGCTCGTGCTGTACGGCTCGAATATGGGGACGGCCGAGGGAATCGCCCGTGAACTGGCGGACACCGCCCGCTATCACGGCTTCATCAGCGAGGTGGCGCCGCTGAACGACCGCGTCGGCAAGCTGCCCAAGGAAGGGGCGGTGTTCATCGTCGCCGCATCGTATAACGGAAGGCCGCCCGGCAACGCGCGCGCCTTCGTGCAGTGGCTCGAGAAGGTGGAGCCCGGCGAGCTTAAGGGGGTGCGCTATGCGGTGTTCGGCTGCGGCGACCGCAACTGGGCGGCGACCTATCAGCAGGTGCCGCGGCAGATCGACGAGCAGCTTGCGGCCAAGGGAGCGGTGCGGCTCATGGAACGCGGCGAGGCGGATGCCAGCGGCGACTTTGAGAAGCAGGTCGACGACTGGTGCGCCCGGCTGTGGCCGCAGACGCTGGAGGGACTCGGCCTGCAGAGCGCCTATGTCCCGCAGCAGGAGCGCGGCACGCTAAGCCTGCGTTACGTCAGCGGACCGGTCGGCGCGCCGCTGGCCGCAAGCTATGACGCGACACTCGCCACCGTCGCGGAAAACCGCGAGCTGCAGGCCGAAGGCAGCAGGCGGAGCACGCGCCATCTCGAGATCGCCCTGCCGGAAGGCGTGGCGTATCGCGAAGGGGACCATCTCGGGGTGCTGCCGGAGAACGACCCGGAGCTGGTGGAGCGCGCGCTGCGGCGGTACGGCTTGAGCGGCAGCGACTATCTCGTGCTGAGCGCCAGCGGGCGCAGCGCCGCCCATCTGCCGCTGGAGAGGCCGGTCAGCGTGCGCGATCTGCTCAGCCAGAGCGTGGAGCTGCAGGAGGCGGCCACGCGCGCCCAACTGCGCGAGATGGCGTCCTGCACCGTATGCCCGCCGCACAGGAAGGAGCTGGAGGCGCTGCTGCAGGAGGACGTCTACAAGGAGCAGGTGCTGGATAAGCGGCTGACCATGCTCGAGCTGCTGGAGCAGTACCCGGCCTGCGAGCTGCCGTTCGAGCGGTTCCTGGAACTGCTGCCGCCGCTGAAGCCGCGGTACTACTCCATCTCCAGCTCGCCGCTGGCGCAGCCGGAGCGGGCCAGCATCACCGTCGCCGTCGTCCGCGGCCCGGCGCGCAGCGGGCGCGGCGAATACCGCGGCGTCGCCTCGAACTATTTGGCCCGCCGTCGTCCCGGCGACAGCCTGGTCGTGTTCGTGCACTCGCCGGATGCCGGCTTCCAGCTGCCGGAGGACCCGCAGACGCCGATCGTTATGTTCGGGCCGGGAACTGGCGTCGCCCCGTTCCGGGGCTTCCTGCAGGCCCGCCGCGAATGGCAGCGCCAGGGCAAGCCGCTCGGCGAAGCGCTTCTTTATTTCGGCTGCCGGAGCGAGGCGGATGAGCTGTACCGGGACGAAATGCGGCAGTTCGAGCAGGAGGGCATCGTGAAGCTGCATACGGCCTTCTCCCGCAAGGACGGCCAGCCGAAGACGTATGTGCAGCATCTCATGCTGCAGAACCCGGAGGAGCCGATCCGGCTGCTCGATCAGGGCGGCAAGCTCTATGTGTGCGGAGACGGCACACAGATGGCGCCGGACGTCGAGCGCGCCCTGCGGGAAGCGTACCGGGCCGTGAACGGAGCCGGCGAGAAGGAGGCGGCCGAATGGCTGGAGCGCCTCCAGGCCGAAGGCCGGTATGCGAAGGACGTCTGGGCGGGCGCGTAACCCGAAGTCGGAAGGCGTCGTCCGGTCAAGCATAGGCACCGCGGCCCGGAACGGTTGATATCGGCTCAGCGCAGCTATATCGCGCCTTCTTCGATCAGCATCTGAAAGGCGCGCTGCAGCCGCTCCTGCAATCGCCGTCTCCGCTTTATCGGGAGATCGGGTTTATCAAAATAAAGCCCCTAAAGCGCCGTTGACAACTGCTATATAATAGGGAAGAGCGTAAAATCGCGGTCCGGTTGGTAGCCCGGATGCACGACTTGCATCGTGTCATATCCTTCCCCCTCGGGATGTCCATCGCTCTTCATTTAGCGCGCCGGAGGGGAAAGCAATGAAGCTAAGCGTTTATTTTGAAGGCGAATTTTGGGTCGGTGTCGTCGAGGACGTGACGGACGGCAAGCTTCGCGCCGCGAGACATGTGTTCGGCGCGGAGCCGAAGGATGCGGAGGTGCTCGAGTTTGTGCTGAGCGGAATGCTCCCGCTCTTATCCCGCGTTTCGCAAGGAGTTGCCGCAGCGGAGGCAAAGCGCAAACGGATCAATCCAAAGCGGCTGGCCCGCCTGGCCGAGGCGGAAATCAGGCGGCCGGGGGCCTCGGAGCTGGCGAAAGCGGCCTTGATGCTGGAGCTGCAGCACCGTGGGGCGCATCGCCGCATCCTTACCCGCGAGCAAAAGGAAGCCGACAAAGAGCGCAAGCGCGAAATCGCCAGGCAGAAGGCGAAAGCCAAGCACCGGGGGCGGTAAAGCGGCCTGACGATAGAAGCTTGAGCCGTAACGTTTTGCCTAGAGGGGAAGACCTCGGAGCCTGTCCGGCCCGAGGTCTTCTTTTTAATTCATGTGCTATGAATAGTCCAATATCATTATGGTAACGTTGGCACATTATATAGCCGATAATTCCGATTTATAACTTTAAATACATTTTGAAATAAAGGATGATCTTATGTGAAAACGATTGCCTATAAAATCCGTTTCCTGTATCATATTTGTTCATAAGGACATAGTGACATCAAGGAGGCAGGCCAATGTCGAAGAAACAGATTCGTTTTTTGGATTCGCAGCAGCCCTTTGTCAGCGGGGTATCGGTTGCAGCCAGGCTCGATACCGGTTCGGTAAAGCTGGAGCCGATCGGCGAGCGATCCGCCGACACACAGGACGAGCTTGGAGCACATCGGCAGGAGGAGCACGATTATGCCGATGAACAGCAGCATGTAAGCCTAACGCTGAGGCTGTCCGGCTATGAGGATGCGGTGGTCGGCTCGATGGAGGCTTCCATTGCGCAGGAGAACGTCTTTTTCAAGCAGCGAAGCTTTGCGGCGCAGCGCGCGCTAACTGTGGAGCTGCCGGAATTCCCGCGGCTGGAGCGGGCGCTTGCCTACTATCATTTCAACGAATGGTGGACGCGGCCGGCATTTCGCAAGGGAGAGCTGCGGGATTTGCCGGAGCGCATCCAATCCGTGCTGTGGAGCGACGGCAGCGATTATTTGTTTTTGCTGCCGATTCCGCATCCCGATTGGAAGATCGAGCTGCACGGAGCGGAATCCGGTCTGACGTTAAGCCTGTCGCCGGAGCTCGAAGGCATCGACCGCTGCCGCGTGCCCGCCTTTATCGTCAAGCGGGGTAAGGAGCCTTTCGCGCTCATCAAAGAGACGTTCGAATGGGCGCGGCGGATTTCGGGGCTTCCTCTTCGGTGGCGGGAGGAACGGAGGTACCCGGAAGCGCTGGATTACCTGGGCTGGTGCAGCTGGGACGCGTTCTACCATGACGTCAGCGAACAGGGCATCATCGGCAAGCTGGAGGAGCTGAAGGGCAAGGGGGTTCCCGTCCGCTGGATCATGATCGACGACGGCTGGCAGCATGTCCGCGACAAAATGATGCTGTCGTTCGAGGCCGATAAGGACAAATTCCCGCAAGGGCTTGAAGCGGCGATTCACCGAATCAAGCAGGACTACGGCGTCCGCTGGGTCGGCGTATGGCATACGCTGTTCGGCTACTGGGGCGGCATTCATCCGGAAGGCGGCGTTGCTGCGGAATATGGCGAGTATTTGTACAAGACGCGCAACGGCAAAAAAATTCCCTACCCCGAGGCGGCCCGCGGGTTCGGCTTCTGGAACGCATTCCACAGTTATTTGCGGCAGGCGGGGGTGGATATAGTCAAGGTGGACAGCCAGGGTGCGGTCGCCAATTTCCTGACCCACCATCTGCCCAGCGGCCGGGCCGCGGCCGGCATGCACGCGGCGCTCGAGGCATCGACGGGCATTCACTTCGACCAAAGGCTGATCAACTGCATGGGCATGACGAGCGAAAACATGTGGTCCCGGCCGGCGTCGGCTGTCTCCCGCAACAGCGACGATTTCGTTCCGGGCAAGGAAATCAGCTTCCGGGAGCATGCGCTGCAAAACGCGTATAACTCGCTCTATCACGGTCTCGTCTATTGGGGAGACTGGGATATGTTCTGGACGGCGCACGAGGAAGCGAAGCAGAATGCTGTGCTGCGGGCTGTCAGCGGCGGGCCGGTCTATTTCAGCGACCGGGTGGGCGCGACCGATCCGCAGGATCTGCTGCCGCTTATTCTCCGGGACGGCCGCGTGCTGAGAGGCGATCACCCCGGCCTGCCGACGCCGGACATGCTGCTGACCGACCCGCACCGGGAGCGGGTGCCCCTCAAGGTATGGAATACGCTGGGCGAGAGCGCCGTATTGGCTTTGTTCCATATTCACGAAGAGGACGAGCCGGTGAAGGGCAGCTTCGCCGCCGCGGACATTCCTTCTCTCAAGGATCTGCCCGAGGGCTATCTCTTCTACGATTACGATCTCCGGGAGGCGAAGCGGGTCGCCCGGGACGAGCGCATCGAATGCGAGCTGGGTCCCGCCGGAACGAAGCTCGGCGTTTTCGTGCCGTGGTCCGACCGCTGCACGCCGATCGGCCTGCTCGGCAAGTATCTCGCTCCGCTAACGGTGGAAACCGTCTCGGCCGACGAAGGGAAGGCCGTCTATCGTTTGCCGGAGGAAGGGGAATTCGGGTTTGCCGCAAAGGTCAAACCAGCCGCGGTCTATGTGGGCGGGAAGCCGGTTCAACTGGAGGAACGGACCGGTTATTACGTGGTGCAGACCGGCAGCGTAGAGAATGAAGGCGGCACTGTCCTGGTCGAGCTGGAGTGGGCATAAGCGGTCATAAACGGCAGATGACATTGCCATCCCGGCGGATGATGAGAGCAGGATTCTCGTGGTGATGATGAATCCTGCAGAAAATACAACATTTCCCTCATGATTTGAAAAAATAAGAGGCAATCGTGTATTTCGTACAACATTTTTGGCTCGATCGGCGTAAAAACGAGGAAAATAGCCCAAAATGCTGCACTAAATACAACATTGCCCCGGAAAAGCATCTCTTTCCCTTGGTTTGTTGTACAAAATACAACATTGGTTAGTATGCATATGGAGGAGTCTATCTCGTACTAAGCAAGCTGCTATCTTTGGCATGTAGATCGGCGAGTTAGGCAGCGGTGCGAATGACTTAAGCTGTGGTGCGGCTGCTTGGACAGCGGTGCGAATGACTTAAGCTGTGGTGCGGCTGCTTGGACAGCGGTGCGAATGACTTAAGCTTGTGTCGATGCTGCTTGAGCAGCGGTGCGAATGACTTAAGCTTGTGGCGATGCTGCTTGGGCAGCGTGGCGAATGACTTAAGCTGTGGTGCGGCTGCTTGAGCAGCGGGGCGCATGAACTAAGCTGTGGCGCGGCCGCTTAGGCAGCGGTGCGGCCCACCCGGGAGCTTCCCGGACGCACCTGAGTGTCCCAGACTAACGCCTATGGACAAAGGGAGATCCCGTTATAAGGGACCTCCCTTTCCTTACTCCTGCAGGTTTGGCGATGTTAACGCCCGCCAATTCGCCCGATTCGCCGTTCAGCTTGTCTCGCCCTCAATCAGCTCGACATCGACGACCGTGTTGCTGAGATCCTTGTTGCCGTCGATCAGCTGAATCAGATTGGAGATCAGCGCTTTTCCGATCCGGTCGATGGGCTGGCGGATCGTCGTCAGCTTCGGCCGCTGCAGCATTCTCGTGAAATTGTGATAGTCGTAACCGACGATCTTTAGCTGCTCAGGTACGCTTATGCCGTGCTGAGTCGCATAAATATACAGCGCGTAGGCCAAAATATCGTTACTGCAAAAGACCCCGTCGTATTCGGACAAATGCTTGGAGACTTCCCGCTCGACAAAGTCCCAGTAATATTCGAAGGTCAGCTTGTATGGCTCGCCCTCGATCACCCGGTGCGGAATGTCGTGTCTCATGCAGACGAGCCGGAAAGCGTCCGTGCGGCGGTTCGGCAGCAGGTCGATCTTGAGCGGGCCGGAGATATGCAGCAGCTTGCGGCAGCCGCGGGAGACGAGGTGCTCCGTCGCCAGCTCCCCGCCGCGAAAATTGTCCGCTCCGACATACGGAATGCTCGGCGTAATAATCCGGTCGAACGAAATGATCGGCAGGCTCACTTTTTTGTACTGCTCGAGATTCAGAGAGTGGCCGCACATAATAATGCCGTCGACCCGATTTTGCCGCAGCATGCTGATATAATTGGCTTCCTTCTCCGAATGGCCGAGCGAATTGCAGATGAGAATTTTGTATTGAAGCTCGTTGGCGTACGTTTCTACATAGTGAATGAGCTCCGCAAAGAAGGGATGACTCGAGTCCGGAACGATGATGCCGATCAGGTCGGACTGGCTCCTCTGCAGAGCGCGGGCGATCTCATTCGGGTGATAGTCGAGCGAGGCCATCGCCGCTTCAACCTTTTGCCTTGTGTCCTTATTGATATAGCCCCGGTTGTTGATAACCCGCGAGACGGTTGTTACCGAGACGCCGGCGGCTTTAGCTACTTCCTTAATGGTGGCCATCGTCAGCTTCCTTCCTTTGTGCGCGGCTTTGATTTTCCTTTATTATAACACGAACCGAAAACGCTTTGGTATGCTTTTATATGAAAACCTTAACACATTCATCATCCCAATAAAATCCCTTGTTTATAAAGCATTATATCGAAAACGAAATGGGGTGAAAGCTGGAAATATGAACGTTTATGTGAAAACGATTGACATATTTCTTGTTCGAGGCTAAAATACAGACTAAAAGCATTTCCATCATCCAGACTAATCGAGGGGAAGGATTCGCAATGAAGAAAAGAGTTCGGCTGCTCACCGCCCTGACGTTATTGTGCGGTACCATACTTACGGCTTGCAGCGGCAATTCGAACGGCGGAGAAGCCGCTCCCGGCGGGGACAACGGTTCTGCCGGCAGCAAAGGAGCAGGCTTCTCCATTCTGATCGGCAAGCCCGAGATCGCCGAACAGTTCGAGCAGGTGGTCGGGGAATATTCCAAGGAAAAGAACGTGGATATCAATATTATTCCTTTGGGCTCGCAGACGGCTTACGAGAAGCTGAGCACGCTGTACGCATCCAACAACGCGCCTACGGTGATGATGCTCGGACAGGAATTTCCGGAAATGAAATCGAAGCTGGCCGACTTGTCGGATCAGCCTTGGGTTAGCCACGCTCAGAAAGGAACGCTTGATTTCGTCACCGACGGCTCCAAAGTGCTCGGCATGCCGGCCACGGTCGAAGCGTTCGGCTTCGTATACAACAAAGCCGTGCTTGACAAAGCGGTCGGGGGAACGTTCGATCCGTCCACGGTCAAGACGAGGGACGATCTGAAGGCTTTGTTCGACAAGGTCAAAGCGTCGGGTGTGGAAGCTCTGCACGTTTCTCCGATGGACTGGTCCTTGGGCGCTCACCTGACGAACATCATGTTCACGACGCAATCCTCGAAGCCGGAAGAGCGCCGCGCGTTCATGGACAGCCTGAAGTCGGGACAGACGGATCTAAGCGCCAACGCGATCTTTAACGGCTGGGTGGACACCGTCGACCTGATGAAGGAATACAACTCGGCGAAAAGTGCGCCGCTTGCTCCGACATACGACGACGGCACGCTCGCCCTGGCGAATGGAGAAGTCGGCCTGTGGTTTATGGGCAACTGGGCGTATCCGCAGCTGAAGGAAGCGAATCCGGACGCCGAATACGGCTTCTTGCCGGTGCCGGTCAGCAACAACCCTGAAGATTACGGGAACGCCCAAATTTCCGTAGGCGTGCCGCAATACTGGGCGATCGATGCGTCGGCCTCGACCCCGGAGCAGCAGCAATCCGCCAAGGAGTTCCTGAACTGGCTCGTCAGCGATCCGAAAGGTCAGGACGCTTATGTCAACAAGTTCAACTATGTGCCGGTATACGACAACTTTGAAGTCAAGCCTCAAGATATGATCTCGCAATCGGTCATGAAATTTATGGATAACGGCCAAACGCTGGAATGGATGAACAACCTGTATCCGGCAGACGGCTGGCCGAAGATGGGGGCCACGATGCAGAAGTATTTGTCGAACACCATCGATCGGGCCGGATTGGCCAAAGAATTCACCGACTATTGGACCAGCGTTAAATAAACGGACTTTTGGAGCAGGACGAGCCTCGCGCTTGTCCTCTTCTCCTTCCGGAAGGAGGTTGCCGCTTCGGTGTACGAAGAGAAACTCTCTGGCAAAATCAAGTCATTCCTAACCTTCGGCTTTATCCCGCTGACCGTGTTCACCCTTGTGATGGCCGTGCCGTTCTTCGTCGGCTTGTACATGACATTCACGGATTCGTCGGGCGGGACGATTACAACCGACTTCATCGGCTTATCCAACTATACAGCGGCGTTTCAAGATCCGCTGTTTTGGGACTCGATGCTGCTTACTCTCCAGTACGTCTTGTTCAGCCTTATCCTGACGAACGTGATCGCCTTCGTGCTGGCGCTGCTTGTGACGAGCGGCATGAAGGGACAGAACTTTTTTCGGCTCGGGTTTTTCACGCCCAATCTGATCGGAGGCATCATTCTCGGGTTCGTCTGGCAGTTCGTCTTTTCCCGCGTATTCGTCTATTTCGGGCAGCAGCTCGACATGGGCCTCTTGTCCAGCTCGTGGCTCGGCGATCCGCACAAGGCGCTGTGGGCGCTCATTATCGTCGGCGTCTGGCAAAATTCGGGCTACATGATGCTGATCTATATCGCGGGCATCCAAGGCATCGACAAATCGCTGCTGGAAGCCGCTTCTTTGGACGGCGCTTCCTCGTGGGGCCAGCTGTTCCGGATCAAAATTCCGCTCATGGTTTCGGCTTTCACGATCAGCCTGTTCCTTACGCTGCAGCGCAGCTTCATGGTGTACGATACGAACCTGTCCCTGACGAACGGCGGGCCGTACCGCTCCACGGAGATGATCGCCATGCATGTATACAATGAAGCGTTTAAATTTCAAAACTTTGGCCCCGGCCAAGCGAAAGCGATCGTGCTGTTCCTCATTGTGGCCGCCATTGCGATGGTCCAAGTGGGCGTGATGAAGAGATTGGAGGTCGAGTCGTAATGAGCCTCCTGAAATCGGCCAGAAAGACGATCGCCTTTTTGCTCGTCGCTGCGCTTTTCGTGCTGTATATCTTTCCGTTTTTCCTTATATTGACCAACTCGTTCAAAACAAGGCTCAAGGTCGTAAGCAGCCCGCTGTCGCTGCCGACGGAATTTAAACTCGACAATTATGTGAGTGCAATCCGGAAGATGGACTTTTTGCACGCGCTTGGCAACTCTTTGATGGTTACCGTCGTATCGGTCGTCGTGATCATTGTGATGGCCTCCATGCTCGCCTATTACCTGGTGCGCTGGAAATCGAAGTTCAGCTCCGGCGTGCTTATGGCGCTGGTGGCGTCCATGATCGTCCCGTTTCAGTCCTTGATGATTCCTTTCGTGACGATTTATGGGCAGCTCGGCCTGCTGAACAGCAAATGGATGCTGTGCTTCTACTATTTGGGCTTCGGCATTCCGCTGGCGACCTTCATGTACCACGGTTTTATCAAAGGGATTCCGAAAGATCTCGAGCAGGCGGCTTTCGTCGACGGAGCTTCGCGCATTCAGGTGTTCACGCGCGTCATCTTCCCGATCCTGGCGCCGATTACGACGACGATCGCGATCCTGGACGTGCTCTGGATCTGGAACGACTTCCTGCTGCCTTCGCTCGTCCTGCTGTCTGACAGCAACCGGACGCTGCCGCTGTCGACGTTCTATTTCTTCGGCAAATATACATCCAATTACAGCGAGGCGATGGCCGCTCTCGTGCTGTCGATCATCCCGATCATTCTGTTCTACCTGGCGATGCAGCGGCACATTATTAAGGGCGTTATGGACGGAGCCGTAAAATAAAGCAAGAGGTGTGGCGAATGAAAGACCATCATCAGGAACGTATTGCGGCGGCCGAACGGTCGCTTCAGAACGTTCGGGAACGGGTGGCGTCCGATCCGTGGCGTCCCCGGTATCACGTAGCGCCGCCCGCTTATTGGATGAACGACCCGAACGGCTTCTGTTATTACCGGGGAGAGTATCATCTGTTTTATCAGCATCATCCGTATTCTCCCTTGTGGGACGACATGCACTGGGGTCACGCGGTGAGCCGCGATCTTGTCCGCTGGCGGCAGCTGCCGATCGCCTTGGCGCCCGGGGAAACCTACGACCGCGACGGCTGCTTCTCGGGGAGCGCCATCGAGAAGGACGGTAAGCTTCATCTCCTGTATACCGGCAATATATGGACGGGCGATAATCGGGATACCGATTTGAAGCAGTCGCAGTGCCTGGCGATCAGCGAGGACGGCGTCCGCTTCGACAAATGGGCGGGCAATCCGGTGATCGCCGAGGCGCCGGAAGGGGACATTCATCCGTTTCATTTTCGCGATCCGAAGGTGTGGCGGCACGAGGGCGCGTACTATGCGGTGCTCGGATCGCGCACGAAGGATCACAAGGGCCAGGTGCTGCTGTATCGCTCGGACGATTTGCTCCGCTGGCAGTTCGTTAGCGTCATGGCTGGCGGCCGGGAAGGGTACGGATATATGTGGGAGTGCCCCGATCTGTTCTCCCTGGACGGGCGCGACGTGCTCGTGCTGTCGCCGCAGGGCATGAAGCCCGACGGGGACAAATATTTGAATCTGCACCAGGCCGGCTATTTGGAAGGCCGCCTGGATTACGAGACCGGCAAGTTCGAGCACGGCGGGTTCACGATGCTCGATTACGGCTTTGATTTTTATGCGCCTCAGACGCTGCTTGATGAAAGGGGACGACGGATTATGATCGCCTGGATGGCGATGTGGGAGAGCGAGATGCCGGAGCAAGAGCGGCAGTGGGCCGGGGCGATGACGCTTCCCCGTGAGCTGCGTTATGAACGGGGCCGGCTGATCACGCTGCCAGTCGCCGAGATGGCCTTATTGCGCACGAATCCCGTTTCCTTGGACCAGGTGACGATCGAAGGCGAAGCCGAGCTGCCCGGCGTGTCGGGAGATTGCTTCGAGCTGGAGCTGCTGCTGGACATCCGCGAAGCGCGCAGCGCCGGAGTGAAGCTGTGCGTGAACGAGGCGTCCGGCGAAGAGACGACGCTGATCTACGATCGGGAGAGCGGAATGCTGACGCTCGACCGGGAGCGCTCGGGCCAAGGACCGGGCGGCGTCCGGCGGGCGCCCGTGGAGGTCGCGGACGGCGGGCTGCTCCGGCTGAGGCTGTTCGTCGACCGTTCGTCGGTCGAGGTGTTCGCCCAGGACGGGGAGATTGCGATGACCGCGCGCATCTATCCGGGTGCCGAATCGACGGGCATCCGCTTTATGGCCGATGGCCGGATGCGAATCGTCGCGCTCCGCAAGTGGGATTTGGACCGCAGCGTTGGTCTGGAGGAAAGCGCAGACCCCGCTGCGGCAGGAGGGGAATTGTGATGAAGCAGGGAACGGCCTGGTGGAAAGAGAGCGTCGTCTATCAGATTTATCCCCGCAGCTTTCAGGATACGAACGGCGATGGCATCGGCGACTTGAAGGGCGTCACCTCCCGGCTCGATTACCTTCGCGATCTCGGCATCGACGTCATCTGGATTTGTCCCGTCTACGATTCACCGAACGACGACAACGGCTACGATATTCGGGATTACCACCGCATTTTGGAGGAATTCGGCACGCTGGAGGATATGGACGAGCTGCTGAGGGAGGCGGCCGCCCGGGGCATCCGCATCATCATGGACCTGGTCGCCAACCATACGTCGGACGAGCATGCCTGGTTCGTCGAATCGCGGAGCTCGCGGGACAACCCTAAGCGGGACTGGTACATCTGGAAGCCCGGAAAGGACGGCAAGGCGCCGACGAACTGGGAGGCCAATTTCGGCGGTTCGGTATGGGAATACGACGAGCAGACCGGAGAATATTATTTTCATTCGTTCTCCCGCAAGCAGCCCGATCTGAACTGGGAAAATCCCGAGGTGCGCCAGGCGATATACCGGATGATGGAATGGTGGATGGACCGCGGCGTCGCGGGCTTTCGGGTAGATGCGATTACGTTTATTAAGAAAAATCAGCAATTTCCCGATCTTCCTGCGGACGGCGGGCGCGAGCTCGCTTCGCTGAACGGGGGCACCCTCAACCAGCCGGGCATTCTCGATTTTTTGCGCGAAATGAAGCAGGAGGTGCTGGCGCCCCGCGACGCGGTAACCGTGGCCGAGGCGCCGGGCGTGCCGCTCTCGCAGGTGCCGGCATATTTGGACGAGCGGGAAGGCGTCTTTTCGATGCTGTTCCAGTTCGACCACGTGGACCTGGACATGAAGCCGGGCCCGAAGGCGGTCTATCATCCGTGGCGTCTGACCGACTTCAAGCGGGCCTTGGCCGATTGGCAGCGGGAAACGGTGAAATACGGGTGGATGGCGCTCTATATGGAGAATCACGACCACGTCCGCTCGGTCAGCAAGTTCGGCGACGACGGGAAATACCGGACCGAATCGGCGCAGATGCTGGCGGCTTATTATTTCCTGATGCGGGGGACGCCGTTTATTTATCAGGGGCAGGAACTGGGCATGACGAACTGCCCGATGGACGGCATCGGCGATTACAACGATATCATGAGCCTGCAGCTGTATCGGGAAGGGCTGGCGTCCGGCCGTTCAGAGCAAGAACTGCTCGATTACTTGGCCAAGCGGAGCCGCGATCACGGCCGCACCCCGATGCAGTGGAGTGCCGGGGAGAACGCCGGGTTCACGGCCGGCAAGCCGTGGCTGAAGGTCAATCCCAACTACTCCGAGATCAACGTGGAGCGGCAGCAGCGCGAGGAGGACTCGGTCTTAAGTTTTTACAAGCGGCTGATTCGCCTGCGGAAGGAGAACCGGGCGCTTGTCTACGGCGATTTCCGCGAGCTGCACGCCGATTCCGAGCAGATCGGCGGCTACACCCGCAGCCTGGACGGAGAGCGCTGGACCGTGCTGTGCAATTTTACCGGGAATGCGGTACAAGCGCAGACACCGCCCGCTGAGCAGCTTATGCTGAGCAATATGAAAGATAGGCAGCATGGCGTCCTGCTTCCTTACGAGGCTTCGATTTTCCGGGAACAGTAAATCCGTTGAGCCTTGTGATGGCGATGGGACAGGGCGAGGGCAAGGAGCTGCTGTCGCCAAGCTGGTCGCGGGGACATGAGTAGGCGCCGGGCGGTGAGGTGCTGCATTGGCAGGGCAAGGCTGCTGTAAAGCTGCTGCAACTTTGCTGTAAAGCCGCGGCGTCTGCTGCTCTCAACTGCTGTAAAGCCGCAGCGTCTGCTGCTCTCAACTGTTGTAAAGCCGCAGCGTCTGCTGCTCTCAACTGCTGTAAAGCCGCAGCGTCTGCTGCTCTCAACTGCCACAAAGCCTCGGCATCCGCTGCTCTCAACCGGTCCGCAAACAAAACGGTTCAAGGGAAATTTCCTTGGGCCGCTTTTTCTTACATAATCAGAATGTTCCAAGAGCGCGACGATCGCCTTGCCGCGATCTGCGCTTCTAGACGGCATGCGGCCTGCCATATCCAGTCCAACCTAACCTCCAAGTAAAATAAGAACGAAAAAGGAACTTATTTTTCCCAAAATGACCCAATGAGCTTGAGTAAGATCGAAAAACGATCTTATTCGAGCCGCTGACCCCGGAAACGGATCAATTTCACCAAGATAAGAACGAAATTCAGTCTTATTTTGGTATTTCGCTGATTTTTTGCAGGGATAAGATTGAATTTCGTGCTTATTCAAGCGTTTGCTCCATCGGAAGGCAGTTTGACAGCGAGCCTCTGCGGGCACGCAGGAAGGAGAGCAGCTGAACCTCCTCCCAAAAACAGGCAGTATCGGAATCCGGAAATGCCACCGCAATTTTCCTGCGAAGCGAAGCTTGTAGAGGAGAGAAGTACCCGGAGTATTACAAGGGGATACATGGATAGGAATACGGGCCCAAAGACCGGTTAGGGAAAAAAGAAGTCGCGGAGGGCGCCAAGTAATGTCGGGAAGGGGTGTGAGGTAGAAAGTTTACGGCCCGCCTTTGAAGTCGTGTTTTGACCTTATACTTCATTCAATGTTGAAAAACCTTCAACAGGCTTTTATTATATTTGGTTCGTTCCATTTTTTGGATCGTAGGCTCAGAAATATGATATAATATAAGTCACTTCATTTTTTCAGAACTGGCGGAGGTGAGCGGACATGAGAATGGTGAAGCTTGCTCTCTTCAGTTATGTTCTATTTTTTATCGTCATGCTTTTGGTAACTCCCGTACTTAAAACACCTTCACCAGAAAGTATAGCGAGTCTTGATTGGCGAACCATTTTAAATATCCCTCTAATGGCGGCGGGTTCCGTTGTGCTTGCAACTCATTTGTTTTCCAAAAGCAGCAATAACAGAAGCCGTAGTCACAGCCCTTTTTTGTTCCTTGTTTTCGGATTCTGTTCAGTCGCCTCATTCGTTTTCGTACTGACTTACTCATTGCGACGGATTCTGGAGATCATTTATTAAGATGGTTCACATTATTTGAAATTCGCTCAATATCTCGTCTGCTTCTTACTGCGTCATTTTCCCCGCTTGAACTTGTTCTTCACAAAAGCTTCGTCAAAAACGACTCCAGTAGTATTTACAGTGCGGGACGACTGTAGTAGTATAGGAAATGTCGACAGACTACTGCAGTAGTAGGAGGTTGTTAAGATGGAAATCAAACTGTTTGATTCCGAATTAAAAGTCATGGACGTTCTTTGGGCAAAGGGCGATACTACGGCCAAGCAAATTTCGGATATTCTCAAAGAGCAGGTAGGCTGGAACAAAAATACGACTTATACGCTTATTAAAAGGTGTATAGCGAAAGGGGCAATAGAGCGAAGAGAGCCGAGTTTCTTGTGTCGTGCCTTAATTTCAAAGGAGCAGGTGCAGGAGCAGGAAACTACGGAGCTGATTAACAAGGTGTTTGACGGTTCTGCCGATTTGCTTTTCGCTTCCCTTTTGAACAGGAAAAACCTGTCCGCAGAGGAGATCGAAAGACTCAAACAGATGATCAATCAATTGGAGTGAGCTGCGGCTATGGATATTGTTCAAATGAGCTTTTCCGCATCCGTCCTGACTGTGGTGGTTGTGATTATCCGCGCATTTGCTCTGCACAAGCTGCCTAAAAAGACATTTCTTGTCTTGTGGGGTGTTGTGATTTGTCGCTTGCTTTTGCCGCTTTCTGTCCCGTTTCAATTTAGCTTTTATACAGGAATTGAGACGTTAAAGAACATGTTCATAGAAAGTACAGATGTGGCTTTTCCTGCGGGAATGCCAAGTGTCTCTCAAGTAGGGAATATTCCCGGGATAGGACAAACGATTGGGGTTGGCGCATCGACCGCATCCTTTTCCTGGATGGAACTTGTTTGGCTGACTGGAATATGCGCCTTTGCTTTGTTTTTTATCACCGTTTATATCAAGTGCCGCAGAGAGTTCCAGACTTCCTTGCCCGTTAACAATGATTTCATTGCCCAATGGTTACGGGAACATCCGTTGCGACGGCCTATGCAAATACGGCAAAGCGACCGAATCAAGGCCCCGCTGACCTATGGAGCATTCCGGCCTGTGATTCTGCTCCCCAAGAAAACCGATTGGACGGACGAAGCACGGCTGAAGGTTATCCTTGCCCATGAGTTTGTACATATCAAGCGCTTTGACACGCTGACAAAGCTATTGCTGGCAGCGGCCGTGTGTGTACATTGGTTCAATCCCTTTGTATGGCTAATGTATGTGATGGCAAACCGCGATATTGAACTGGCCTGTGACGAAGCGGTGCTGCGAAAATGTGGAGAGTCAACGAAAGCAGCCTATGCCTTGGCCTTGATTGGATTAGCCGAAAAGAACAGCGGCCTTGTCCCTCTGATCAACCATTTCAGCAAAAATGCGATTGAAGAAAGGATTGTTGCGATTATGAAGACAAAGAAAACTTCCCTGATGGGAATGGTCTTCGCCTCTGCCATGGTTGGTGGCACCATAGCTGTTTTCGCTACGAACGCCGCTTCAGCGACTGATAACAGGCAGGAGAACGGAAATGTTACGGTCGTACAAGAAGCTGCAGCGGAAGAAGCAGCATATGCAGAAACGCCGGAAGGCAAGGCGGAATTGTTTGCCGTCTATGAACCGTATGGACTTACCTACAACAAGAGCACGGATCAGCTATTTTACAAAGGTGAATTAGTCAGATATTTTGCAGACTACTATCCAATTGACGAAGACAGCAGCGCAGGAAACGACTACCTTAATGAAAAGGGTACGATCGATGTTCACGGTGTACGGGATTTATCAAAATTACCCCGTCATGCTGATAGTTCAATAGATCCGAGCGGCAAACTTATCGGAGTTGAACCCTACAGTCAAGCTGAATTTAACGCAAGAGACATTGAAAAACTTAAAAATCCGCCTCAGACTGATGCCGTTTCCGTCGATGAGTCTTCGATGGCAAATACCTCCGCCGGTACAGCACAGGAATTTTCGAATGAAGCCTCCTCCACAGCTTCAACAGCAGCTTATAGTGCGGGAGACGACATAACGCCGGATGAACTCGCAAAAATATACGCTGTTTATGAGCCATTTGGCGTAACTTATGATAAAAAGAAGGATCGCTTGTACTATAACGGCAAGCTTGTCCGGGAGTTTATCGACATTTTATCTTCGAACGGAGAAGAGCTGGAAAGCGGAAAATTCGAGGGATCTATGCGCCAAATGAACAGACCTGATGGGAAAGTCGATATCAAGGCGGTCCGCGACTATAAGAAGCTTAACGCCGAAGGAGAAGGTAAACTGATTGGAATTGAGGTTGTAAACTAAACTAATCAGGAAGGAATTCCCTGGCTTGATTGCGAATTTACAATGTATCCTTGTAAAGGAGTGATTCGTCATATCACAGCCTTTTATTTTTCCGCGCAGCCGGCCGGAGACGCTCGGTATTTCGCCGTCATCGATTGACGCTTTTTTGCATGAGACAAGCTCCAGGCAGCTGGAGCTTCACAGCTTGATGCTGCTCCGTCACGGACAAGTGGCAGCGGAACATTGGTGGAGTCCCTATACTCCGGAGCTGCGGCATGAGCTGCATTCGTTGAGCAAAAGCTTCACATCGACCGCTGTCGGACTCGCTGTAAATGAAGGCCTTCTTTCCACCCAGGATTTCGTCGTCTCCTTCTTCCAGGATCGGAATGTGCCAGACAATCGTTATCTGCGGTCGATGCGCGTCTGGCATCTGCTTACGATGTCGGCAGGCCATACGGATGTTACGTTGAGGTCAGAATGGCGCAGCCGAGGCGAGGATTGGGTGCAGGCTTTTTTGGAATTGCCGCTTGAGCGGGAACCGGGAACCGAATTTGTCTACAGCGGCGGCGCAAGCTACATGCTGTCTGCGATCATCCAGAAGCTGACGGGGCTCCCGCTGCTTGAATATTTGACGCCAAGGCTGTTTGAGCCGTTAGGCATTCGAGGAGCGGAATGGGGGGCGTGTCCGCGCGGTATTTCTATCGGATCATCTGGGCTCCGGCTGAAGACGGAGGATATTGCTCGATTTGGTCAATTGTATCTTCAGAGAGGCCGATGGAACGATGCGCAGCTGCTGCCCGAGGCTTGGGTAAAGGAAGCGACGGCCGCCCAGGTTTCGACCGGCAGGAAGAAAATGGATTACAACCAGGGGTACGGCTATCAGTTTTGGCGCTGCAGGCACGGGGCTTACCGGGGGGACGGGGCGCAAGGACAGTTTTGCATTGTCATGCCGGAACAGGATGCGGTCATCGTGACTACTGCGGGTGTTAGCAACTTGCAGGAGCTGCTCGATCTCATATGGGAACATCTGCTGCCGGGCATGGGGGAGATCGATGCACGGTCATGACGGGGCTTGCAGGAATCGCGTATCGATCAGCAGGAGTGGTTTCCGATGGATTGAACTCAGGACTCAATGGCTTAAGCCCAGTGGATTCGATCCGAAATAACGTGTAAAGACGCAGGCCGTAAATGCCAATACTAACGGACTCCACCGCCGTTATTTCGGTAAAATTAACGGTTTCCAAAATGTAACGGTCACGGCAGAGCTTAATGGGCACGGATGGGCACAGATCTCGCCTTTTTCGAGTCAATAACTGCTCTCCTGTCCGTTAAAAATCAAAACGGCATCTTTTTGGGCGATTAAGATCGTTCACGTCTGTTAGACTCCATCCGCTCGGATCTGCCGTTGCCAATGTCACGTTATTTTGGGGGCTATCTACTAGATGACAGGCCGAAGCTTATCCACCGGGGGATATTGATATTTTCATAAACGCCGCATCAAGTTACGCACCGTTAATCGACAGCCTCGTTCGTTCCGTTAGAATGCTACCCGACAAGGACAGCCCCAGGAAGGTTCTCCTTCCCGGGGCTGTCTTCGATACGCCGACCGGATTGTTCTTCTTATGGGAAATCCAATGCCTCGTCGATTACCCGGAACGTTTCGGCGACTTGGGCCGGATACTTGGCTTCAAGCTCCTCCCATGTCGCCTTCGGCAGCACCAGGAAGTCGTGAGTATCCGACATGTACGATCCCTCGAACAGGCGGATCTCGTACTTGGGCTTGATGATCGCATTGAACGCCCGGATCGTGATGTAGCGGTCTTTGGGCGAGAAGCTGAGTCGAACCGGATGCGGCGTCCCGTTGTACGACACGAGCAGCCCGTCGTCGGTCGTCTCCACTTCGACCGTTTCGCCCGGCATATTTTCGTCGAACAACCGGACAATCTCATCGTCATATTCCCGCCAGTCCACCGTCACGCCGAATACGAAAGAAAACACGATCGGAATTTGCTCCTCGACCGTATAGTCGTTCGCCATCTCCTCGATGTCGCCGATGACCCCGACTTTTTGCAGCGTCTCTTCGTACTTTTCCACAAATTCCTTCAACTGCTGTCGGTCGCCTTCGAACAAAAACGTCAAATCCGACTTGTCTGGCATCTGCATCCGTTTGATCTCCTCCGTTTAATTTATGCTTAAGCTTCCCCCAGAAATATTAGTACGACAAAAATATACGCTGCTCCTGCAAATTCCATTGAATGACTAAGAGAGGCCATTTTTGAATGGAAAATATATATGATTTATGATAATATGGTCGAAATTTCCCTATTGGGGTGAGCCGAAATGCTATCTTCTGTGCGGCTGGTTCGTCCGTCGGCTGATTATCGGGACGAATATATCGACTTTTATGAAGAGTGGATCAGAAGCGGGGAAAACATCGTTCCTTGGGTTGTCAAGAAAGAACCATACGATTTCGAGGCGATGCTTGACTTTTTGTATTCCCAGGATAGTGAAGAAAAGCTTCGGGACGATCGCCGTGTGCCCCATTCGACCTACTGGCTGGTCGGCGAGGATCGCAGCATCGTCGGAGCGGCGAACGTTCGGCATCGGTTGAACGAGAAGCTGCTGAACAGCGGCGGGCATATCGGTTACGGCATAAGGCCGTCTCGAAGGCGGCAGGGCTGCGCGACGGCGCTGCTGGGAATGGTCTTGCGGCAGACCGAGGCGGCGCGGCTCGACAAGGTGCTCGTTGTCTGCGATAAGGGCAACATCGGGTCCGAGAAGACGATATTGAAGCACGGAGGCTGCTTCGAATCGGAATATACCGAGGAAGACGGCAATATCGTCAGGCGCTTCTGGATTCATCAGGGGCATTTGTCTGGCAAGTAAGTTGCAGTGAATGGCGCTTTTTTTATTGGGAGTCGAAGAGACTGGCGGAATATGAGGGAGACCGGCATGATTATTCAAATGACGCGTTCCAATATGCATGATTTTAACCAATCCAACGAGAGCTTTATCGTGACGGGACGGATTATCCCTAAATACGAGAACGGCCATTGGACATATACGGAGGAGACATTTTCCGAACCCTATGTCAAGCAATACGAAAAGGATGAGATTGACTTAAGCTATGTCGAAGATAACGAAAAAGCCGTTTTTTTCTATTACAGCGATAATAACTGCGTTGGACAAATTATGCTTAGTTCGCATTGGAACGGATACGCTCTTGTTGAAGATATCGCTGTTCGCCAAGACTGGAGACACATGGGGGTCGGCACGGCATTATTGAAAAAAGCGGTGGAGTGGGCAAAAGAGCGTCACTTTATCGGCCTTACGCTGGAGACCCAAGATGTGAATGTTTCAGCTTGCCGGTTTTATGCTAAAAACGGGTTTGTCATCGGGGGAATCGATCATATGCTGTATTCCAATTTTTCAACGGCGAATGAAGTGGCACTTTTTTGGTATTACAAGTTTTAGCCGTGTAGCCCAGCTGTCTTCATGTTAACATAAATTGCACAGGCAGAGTGAACAAAAGCTAAGGGGGCTTTATTCATGATCAACGATACCGATATGAAGCATTTGCGGCGCTGTATCGAGCTGGCAAGGACCGCTCTGGAGATTGGCGACGAGCCATTCGGTTCCGTCCTCGTCTCAGCGGAAGGAAAGGTGCTGGCGGAAGACCACAATCATGTAGCCGGGGGCGACCATACCCAGCATCCTGAATTCGCGCTGGCTCGCTGGGCAGCCAATAATATGACAGAGGAAGAACGGGCCAAGGCCACGGTCTATACCTCGGGCGAGCATTGCCCTATGTGTGCGGCGGCCCACGGCTGGGTCGGTTTGGGCCGGATTGTTTATGCGAGTTCCTCCGAGCAGCTGGCGCAATGGCTGAGCGATATGGGGGTTGCCGCGCCGCGCGTTCGCAACCTTCCGATTCAAGACGTCATTCGCGATACGGTCGTAGACGGTCCTGTACCTGAACTCGCAGAGCAAGTGCGCGAGCTTCACCGGCAGTTTTACGCCAAGAGACAGTAGGCCCGTCGCCGGAAAGCCAATCGTTGCCATATGGCAACCGACTGCCTTCTATTACGTATTAAATAGAGAAAGCTGTTCTCGGAGAGAACCACGGCGGTACGGACGTACCGATTTTTTTGTTGATCCGCTTGAATCGGTCCGTCGTTCCACCTTGATTAGACATCGGGAGGTGAATCGAAAAGCAACGCCATCAACCTGAAGGAAAGCGAGGCATCTCATGAATCGATCTTTCATTCCGACGACTACGCAAGCCTGGTTCAAACGCATCGCCGCCGCGGCTTTAGCCGTCGCATGCGTATGGAGCCCCATCGCTCCCGCCGCGGCAGCCGAAGTCAGCGAAGCGAAGCCGGCGGCCGTGCTGGACTCTGCCAGCGCCGTGCAATTTATGGACGAATTCTTCGCCTCTGAGGCGGCTAAGCCTTATTATGTCGGCGCTTCGGTCGTGATCGTCAAAGACGGCAAGGTGATCGCCAGCAAAGGCTACGGCTACGCCGATTCGGCGAAGCAGACGCCGGTCGATCCCGAGAAGACCACGTTCCGGATCGCCTCGGTGTCCAAAACGTTCACGGCGGCCGCGATTATGCAGCTGGCCGAGCAGGGCAAGCTGGATCTGAAAGGGGATGTCCGCCAATATTTGAACGGACTGTCCTACGATAATCCTTATGACAAGCCCGTCACGATCGAGCATTTGCTGACGCATACGTCCGGCTTTGAGGTGCGCGACCCGCGGCCCGAGGATATCCATCAAGACTTCAGCAAATACGTCGCCATCGAGGATTACGTGCGTACTCATATGCCTCCGGTCGTCCGTGAGCCGGGTACGGCCTATTTGTACGATAACTTTGCTTACCTGCTGCTCGGACTGATCGTGCAGAACGTGAGCGGCGAGCCTTACGAAGACTATATGGAAAAGCACTTGTTCGAGCCGCTTGGCATGGACGACAGCGGATTTTTGCTCGAAGGCAAGCTGAAGGAGCAGCTGGCCGTCGGCTATACCGCGGCGAACCAGCCGATCGAGCCGTATGCGGTGACCCCGACGATTATGCCCCATGGAGGCATGATCTCGACGGCGGAAGATGTAGGGAAATTTATGCTCGCCTTCCTGAATGGAGGCGCAGCAGGAACTGAACGCATTTTGTCAGAGCAGTCGGTCAAGATGATGGAGGAATATCGTTCGGCCATTCATCCGCTGCTGCCCGACACGACGTACGGTTTCGAGGCGCCGATGCAGCTCCCCGAAGCCGGCAGCAGCTCGAAAATCATTGGCAAGGCCGGCGATCTGCACGGCTTCAGCTCTTATCTGTTCATGATTCCTGAACAAAATACCGGCGTATTTCTGACGTACAACAAAATGGGCGCCTTGAGGAACCTGTTTTACCCGCAGTTCATCTCCACCTTCTTCCCGCAGTATGCCGAACCGGTCGAGTTCGACGATTGGACGGAGCCGGCCGGCGAGACGCTGGACAAGTTTGGCGGCTTGTATTCCGATCTGCGAATCGGCACGTTCGTATCGTCGCTGAACGCGGATGAAGCGGCGACGCTGACGATTTCCGATGCGTTTCTCGGTCCGCGCCCCTTGAAGCAGGTGGACGATAACCTGTTTATCGACAGCATCGCCAACCAATTGACGGCTTTCAAGCTGGACGAGAACGGGCAGGTCGCTTACATGAAGGAGCCTTATATCAATCCGTTAGGCTATGCCCGCAAAGGCGTGGCGCCGGCCGGCTTCAGCGATGTGGACGAGAACCATGCCTATGCCAAGTATATTTATGCGCTGCAATCGCTCGGCTACTATCCGAACGATGCCGGGGAAGCCTTCCAGCCGGAACGCGAGGTTACCCGTGCCGAATTCGTCAAAAACTTGCTTGAAATCAGCAATATGAAGGGCAGTCCGACGACGGATTACGCCTTTAGCGACATCGCAGGCCACGAAGCCGCGCCGTTCATTCAGCAAGCCTACGAGCTGGGAATGGTTACCGGCACGGGCGGCGGCAAATTCGAGCCCGACCGCGCGATTACGCGCGAAGAGTACGCGATGATGAATTGGGGTATTCTGAAGAACCAGTATCCGCCGGAGCTGTTCAGCGATATCAAGCTCTCCGGCAATACGAGCGAATGGGCAGTGCCGGCTGTTCGGATGATGATTGCCTTTGGCTATCACGGTCCCGAAGTTCAGGCGCAGCCGGACGGCTCGTACGACTTCGGATCGACGCAGCCGTTGATCCGTCAGGCGGAAGCCGCTCTGTACTATGCCATGCTCACTCAGCCTGTCGATCAGGTCGTCGCCGCCATGCAGGCGGAGCAGACTCCATAAAATAAGCTGGCGGAAGAACTTTGAAAACCAGCCGATCCCTTTGCGGATGCGGCTGGTTTTTCTTTGTGCGGGCGGGATTTCGCGCATATTCGGCCAATAAAAACGGCACATAATTTTTGTGCATTGAGCACGCCCCTTGCAGCTGGTAAGTTAGAGGGCAGATCGGCAAGCCAGAACGAAAGCTGGGGGAAGGGGGCTTCATCGTCGGCTCCGGCATGGCAAGGCATCGGATGGGGTTCGATCATTTATTGGGCCGCACAATCCTCCTTCGATACGCAGCTGTACGACGCGGCGACGATGGACGTCGCTGAACCGCTGGAAGCAGATGCTGATCGCCTATTCCGGCCACATAATAAGGGAAGACTGGTTCAATAAATTTAGGATTGAAAGCGCCGACAACGATCGATGAATGGTATACTGTGCTTAAGGTAATCAAAGAGCAGGACCCGAACGGCAACGGCGTGCAGGATGAAATTCCGCTAGGAGACCGCGGTGACGGGCTTGGCAGCATCAGCTCCTTCGCCCCAGCTGCGGCGTGCTGGCCGACAAGCTCCAGCTGAACCCGAGCACGGGCAAAGTGACGTTCGGTCCGATCGAGCCGGCTTACAAGGACTACCTGACGACGATGAACAAATGGTATAAGGAGGAGCTGATCGATTCGGAATTCGCTGCGACCGACCGCAGGGCATTCGAGGCGAAGTTCGCCCAAGATACGGGTATGGCGGGGTTATATTTCGGGCATTAACGCCTTCAAAAGATCAGATGAAGCCTGGTTATCTGGACTTTAAGCTAATCGGACTGATCGGACTGTCGCCCCGATCGGGCCGGTCGGCAAGGCTACAGCGGCCACGCGCAGATGGTCCAGAACGCGCCTTTGGAAGGCACTTTCATCAGTTCGCAGGCGAAATACCCGGTAGCCGCCGTCAAGCTGCTCGATTTCATGATTGGACCGGAAGGCAGCGATCTGCAGAACTGGGGCATCGAAGGCAAGAGCTACACCGGAAACAACGGAAAGAAAACGCATACAGACGAGGTGTTCAAAAATCCGGAAGGGCTGTCCTTTACCGGAGAGGAAAGTCAAGGGCTCGGCAGTGGGCGAGGTCAACACGTCGTGAAAGAAAATGTGGATCAAGTTATTATGGGCACGGAGACGCTTTCATCTATTTCAGCATGCGCTTACATTATCGCCCGGTCCGCCAGCTGAAGCTGGTAGCGGATCAAATACCGCCGCCGGTTAAGAAGCAGCCGCTCAACGAGCTGGAAGCGGTGCGCCATGCCATTAAGCACAGGGGAGAGATCATACGATGAACAAGAATCAATCGATCTGGTTCAAGCAGCCAGCCGCGAGCTGGAATGAAGCGCTGCCGATTGGCAACGGCCGTCTCGGCGGCATGATTTTCGGCGGTGTTGACAAGGAGCGGATTCAACTCAACGAGGATACGGTATGGTACGGGGGGCCAAGAGACCGGAACAATCCCGATGCGCTGAAGCATTTGCCGGAAATCCGCCGGCTTCTGTTCGAGGGGAAGCTGAAGGAGGCGCACCGTCTGACGGAGCTGGCGCTGTCGGCCACGCCGAACAGCCAGCGCCATTATTTGACCGCGGGGGATCTGATTTTGAAGATGGACCACCGCGGCAAGGGGAAGGCGGAGCATTATACGCGGGCGCTGGATGTGGCAAGCGCCCTCGTCACCGTGAGCTATACATGGGGCGGCTACCGCTACAAGCGGGAGATGCTCGCCAGCTATCCGGATCATGTCATTGCGATTCGGCTGGAAACCGATCATCCGCAAGGCCTGTCGTTCTATGCCCGGTGGGAGCGGGTGAGCGGCAAATTTATGGACGAGGCGGCCAAAAAAGGCAGCGATACGATCGTTCTCCGCAACAGCTGCTACGGCTCGGACGGAGAAGACTACGTCATGATGCTGCAGGCCGTTGCCGATGGCGGTACGGTATCGACCGTAGGCGAGCATGTGGTCGTGGAGGGAGCGGGAGCCGTTACCCTGCTGCTGACCGCGGCCACGAAGTTCCGGTACAGCGATCCAGAGGCGGAGTGCGAGGCGGTGCTGCGGCGCGCCGCGGCGAAATCGTACGAGGACATCCGCGCAGCGCATATTGCGGACTATCGCTCGCTGTACGACCGGGTCGCTCTGCAGCTTGCGGATGCGAAAGAAGCGGCCGAACGCTCCACCCCGGAGCGGCTGGAGGCTGTGGGGCGCGGAGAAGAGGATCAGGGGCTGGTTGCGCTGTATTTTCAATTCGGCCGTTATTTGCTCATTGCGAGCAGCCGGCCGGGTTCGCTGCCGGCCAATCTGCAAGGCATCTGGAACGATTCGATGTCGCCGCCGTGGGACAGCAAGTATACGATTAACATCAACACGCAGATGAACTATTGGCCTGCGGAGACGTGCGGCCTGCCGGAATGCCACGAGCCGCTGTTCGAGCTGATCGAGCGCATGCGGGAGCCGGGAAGGCATACGGCGTCCGTCATGTACGGCTGCCGGGGCTTTGTGGCGCACCATAATACGGATATTTGGGCCGATACGGCGCCGCAGGACATTTATTTGCCGGCGACCTATTGGCCGATGGGCGCAGCTTGGCTGTGTCTGCACCTGTGGGAGCATTATCGCTTTACGCTGGACGACGCGTTTCTTCGCAAAGCCTATGATACGATGAAGGAAGCGGCGCTCTTTTTCCTCGATTTTCTGATCGAGGACGGCAGCGGGCGGCTCGTCACGTCGCCTTCCGTATCGCCGGAAAATTGCTATGTGCTGCCGAATGGGGAGAGCGGAACAATCTGCTTCGGACCGACGATGGACAGTCAGATTTTGCGGGAGCTGTTCACGGCCTGCCTGGAGGCGGGGCAGCGGCTGGATGCGGATGCGGCATTCCGTGAACAGCTGAGTCAGGCGCGGTCGAAGCTGCCGGAGACGGCGATCGGCAAGCACGGGCAAATTCAGGAATGGCTGGAGGATTACGAGGAGAAGGAGCCCGGACACCGCCACATTTCCCACCTGTTCGGCCTGCATCCAGGGACGAGCATCAGCCCCGCGCAGACGCCTGAGCTGGCCGCGGCGGCCAGGGTCACCCTGGAGCGGCGCCTGGCCAACGGCGGGGGACATACCGGCTGGAGCCGGGCCTGGATCATCAACTTCTGGGCGCGGCTGCTGGACGGCGAGGAGGCTTATCGCCATGTCAAGGAGTTGCTGCGGAAGTCGACGCTGCCCAATCTGTTCGACAACCATCCCCCGTTTCAAATCGACGGCAACTTCGGGGGAACGGCCGGCATCGCCGAGATGCTGCTGCAAAGCCACCTGGACGCGATTCACCTGCTGCCGGCGCTGCCGAAAGCATGGACGCGCGGCGAGGTTCGGGGCCTGCGAGCCCGCGGCGGCTTCGAGGTCGATATCGCCTGGGAAGACGGCATGCTGCTTAGGGCCGTAGTAAAAGCGAGCCATTCGGGCGTCTGCCGCCTGCGCGTCAATGTGGAGGTGCGGGTGCAGGATGCCGAGGGCAAGGACGCCGCTGTTCAGCGGGACGGCGCTGACCTGACGCTAACCGTCCGGGCGGGGGACGTCATCTATATCGCCAGGAAAGCGTAGATGGTGCCTGCCGCCTGCCGACGCTGCGCACGGTACGCACGGTGCGGACAATGCGGATAATTGTGGACTATGGGGATGATACGGGCAGTACGGACAATGTAGACCTTACGGACCATACGGACAATACGGGATTGGCACGTCCTCCGGGATCAGCTATAATGGAAGCCAACGTTAAAGGAGGTTGATCGCCCATGTCATCGCGCATCGTGCACCAGGTCGCATTCCGGCTGCGTCCCGACGTTGCCGCCGGCTCGTTCCTGGCGGACAGCAAGTCCGTCCTATCCGCCATCCCCGGCGTCGAACGGTTTGCCGTCTATCGCCAGGTCAGCGCCAAGAACGATTACGAGTACGTGTTTTCCATGGAATTCGCCGATCAGTCGGCATACGACGCCTATAACGCGCATCCGGATCATGTGCGTTACGTTGCAGAGAAATGGAAGACCTGCGTCAGCGATTTTTTGGAGATCGACACGAAGGAATATGCGTAAACGTCGGATTGATGAGGGCAAGGACGCCGGAGCGTTCTTGCCCTTTCATATGGCCGTAAGCGATACGGCCGCGCCGCATTGATCGCGTATATTGGCGTGTGCCTGTTTTGAACTGCTCCTTTCCGCGCTGTTCCTCCTGAGCTTCTGCCGAAGCTTCCAGAACTCCACGTCAGCGTTCGGATCTTGACGGTTACGTTCGAACTGCACGTTGGCTGCGCGAACTCCGCGTTAGCGCTGCCCTTCCCCGGGCATATGTGGCGACAAATCCTGCACAAAATGCAACATTTTCCGGCCTCTTTGCACCAGAGGAAGGGGAATGTTGCATTTTGTGCAACAATTTGGGCGAAAATTGGCTTCAACCCCGGGAACATCGTCAGAAATGTTGCACAAAGTACAACATTGAGCCGCCAATAGGGCCTAACCCCCCGTTTTTGTTGTACAAAATACAACATTTGCTATCTTGATCATTCGACGAAGCTCATCGGCGAATTTTCAACACCGCAGGCGACGACCGATGAAGAAAGGAATCGCTCGTCATAGGCGTCTGTCTTGAAAATAGCCCCCAGGGCCCGCGGCTCATTTTCATCTTCTGATGGTGCTGCGCCAGCGGCATGGGAGTCTGTCTTGAAAATAGCCCGGGGTGAGCGGCTCATTTTCATCTTCTGATGGTGCCGCGCCAGTCGCATGGCGTCTATATTGAAAATAGCGCCGGTCCCGCAGCCAACCGAATATTAACCTTAAAGGCTTATTCCGTCCGGCGCAAATGTCGCGCTTTTCAATGGAACTTTATAAACAATATTGACAACGCACCGTTTATAATATATCTTTAATCCAAGATAATTAAATAAAAGACAAAAAACTGGAAAGGGCTGGTTAACGCATGGGGAAACTATTTTTATAGCATATATCTTTAATTAAAGATTATTAAATTGAAATAAATGGAGGCTTTGATGATGGAAGATTGGGGAATGCTGTTGATTCGTCTGGTGGTTGGTTTGTTGTTCGTCGGTCACGGAGCGCAGAAGCTGTTCGGCTGGTTTGGAGGCTACGGCCCGCAAGGAACGGGCGGCTGGATGGAGTCGATCGGCATTAAGCCGGGGGTGGCGATGGCGGTGCTGGTCGGCATCATGGAGTTGGGCGGAGGACTATTGTTCGCGTTGGGATTGCTCACGCCGCTTGCGGCCGTGCTGCTGACGCTGACGATGCTGGGGGCGATCGTGAAGGTACACGGCGGCAACGGCTTGTGGGCGACAGCTAACGGCTACGAATACCATCTGGTGCTTATCGCGGCAGCGATCGGCGTTGCATTGGCCGGCGCCGGAGCGATCTCTCTGGATGCTCTGCTCGGCTGGGCGTGAAAGAGCGCCAATAGAACTTACAGAAATATCGCGGGAGGATCTCACTATGACATTGCAAACGAACGGCATTCATCATATTACGGCTTTCGCAAGAGATCCGCAGGCGAACGTCGATTTTTACGCCAGCATTCTCGGTCTTCGGCTCGTTAAGCGCACGATCAACTTCGACGCGCCGGAAGTGTATCATCTGTATTTCGGCAACGAGGCAGGCAGCCCCGGCACAATTATCACGTTCTTTCCGTGGCCGAATTCGCGCAAGGGCAGCGTTGGAGGCGGGCAAGTCGGGGCGACTGTCTACGCGGTCCCGAAGGGGGCGCTGCCTTATTGGGAGCAGCGGCTGACCGGCTTCGGCATCGAGGTCGGCCGGGCAACCCGTTTTTCCGAAACGTACCTGCAGTTTACGGATAACGAAGGCTTGCGGCTGGAGCTCGTCGAGCGGGAAGAGGGCGCAGAGAGCGCCTGGTCGTTCGGCGGTATCCCGCCGGAGCGGGCGATCAAAGGATTCGGCGGCGCAGTATTATTCAGCACGAACCCGCAGAAGACGATGCAGACACTGGAGCGGCTGCTTGGATTTGAGAAAATCGCCGAAGACGCCGAGTACGCCCGATTCCGGTCGTCCGGCGATATCGGCAATATCGTCGACGTACCGCTGGCGGCCATGGACCGGGGACGCGATGGCGCCGGGACGGTTCATCATATCGCCTGGCGGGCCCAAGATTTTGAGCAGCATGAGCATTGGAGGGGAAAGGTGGCCGAGTACGGATATCACCCGACTCCGATCGTGGACCGCCAATATTTTCATGCGTTGTATTTTCGGGAAAGCGGAGGCATTTTGTTCGAGATTGCGACAGACCCGCCGGGCTTCGCGCGCGACGAGCCGTTCGAAGCGCTGGGAGAGAAGCTGATGCTGCCGGAGTGGTTCGAGCCGCATCGCGATCAGATCGAGGCGAATTTACTGCCGATTCGGGTCAGGGAAGTGGAGGGGAGCGGCTCATGAAGCATCTGTTCGTGCCGGGGAGCCGGCCGGAGGCGCCGACGCTCGTGCTGTTTCACGGGACGGGAGGGACGGAACGCGATCTGCTGCCGCTCGCTGAGCTCTTTTCGCCGGAGTCCTCCGTACTGAGTCTTCGCGGCAGCGTGCTGGAAAACGGGATGCCGCGCTTTTTCCGCAGACTGGCGGAAGGCGTCTTCGATGAGGAGGATTTGATTTTTCGCACGAAGGAGATCCATGCATTTCTGGATCAAGCGTCTGCGCAGTACGGATTGGATCGCGGCAATCTGGTCGCCGTCGGCTACTCCAACGGAGCGAACATTGCGGGAAGCCTGCTGTTCCATTACGAGCAGGCGTTCCGCGGGGCGATCCTTCATCATCCGATGGTGCCGCGGAGAGGAATCGACCTGCCGGGATTAGCGGGTGTGCCGATATTTATCGGCGCGGGCCTCAACGACCCGATCTGCTCGGCGCAAGAGACGGAGGAGCTGGAATCGCTGCTCGCCGGGGGCGGCGCATCTGTGACGGTGCATTGGGAGCGCTTCGGGCATCAGCTCACCATGAGCGAAGCCGAGGCCGCCGCGGCCTGGTTCAGGGAGCAGTTCGAAGCGGGGTAAACGATGCCCCGCTTTTTTGGCGTTCCTAAGCTTGGGTCATCGTTCCGCTTCCAGCATGCTCGAGTAAGAGGAGCTTTGCGTGAGGGGGGCAGTGGGCGCTAGCAAGCAGCCGATCCTCAAGGGATATGCGGCGATTGGTGGCTCCCCGGCGCTTCGCCCGGCGAGTCCGCGAAGACGATTGTGCCCTGATCTGACTGGGGGCAGCTGTTGCCATAGCAGCTTGGCCGAAACGAATCATCGGATACAGCCGTATAATAATATGCGGCTGTTTGCCGTTCCGGCGTCTTTTTGCGGATGCCAGGAATAATCGCGTATAATAACGTAGAATAAGGAATACCGCTCAGCAGCGCCCGTAAAGCGGGATTAACCGGCTGAAGTCTGCGGCGGTATCGGAAACGGAAGGACCGACATGAATCCAATCAAACCGATCAGCCCAATGAATACGTTGTCTATGCAGCAAATCAAGCAGTTCAAGAACGAAATTACCCGTTTTATGATGACGTATAAGTTCGCTTTGGATGAGATGGAGACGCGAATCGAAATTTTACAGGAAGAATTTCAACTGCTGCACGACTACAACCCGATCGAGCATACGAAATCCCGGTTGAAATCGCCCGAAAGCATCATCAACAAGATGTATCGTAAAAACTGCGGAGCCCTTTCCTTCCCCAACATTCGGAATCATATCAAAGACATCGCCGGCCTGCGCATCACCTGCTCGTTCTTGTCCGATATATACAGGATCAGCGATATGCTCAAGAAGCAGACCGACCTGCGCATTCTGGAAGAAAAGGACTACATTTCGCGTCCTAAGCCGAACGGCTACCGGAGCCTGCATCTGATCATTGAGGTGCCGGTGTTCATGTCCGACCGGCAGGAGCGGGTATGCGTCGAGGTGCAGATTCGCACGATCGCTATGGATTTCTGGGCGAGCCTGGAGCACAAAATCTACTATAAATACAACAAAACGGTGCCATCCAAGCTGTTGGACGAGCTGAAGGATGCCGCGCATGCCGCGGCCGCCCTGGACAAGCAGATGGAGCGGCTGCACAATGAAATTCAGGAGATCCGGGAAAGCGAGGAGGAGGCGGAAATGAACCGAATCGTCATCCGCAACCAGGAGTTCCCGCTTCCGCCGGCGCTGCTGCAGCTTTTGGACGGCGGCACTTCGGGAAAAGCGGAATAAATGCCCCGCACCGCCTCGGCTTAAGGGGTGGCGTCCGCTGCGGGCGCTCCCGCTGCGCGGCGCAGCCGCGGACCCTCGTCCGCCACGGCCGCTTCCGCTGCGCCGGACAGTGCGTGGCGGCCTCGCAGCATGGGCCGGACCATCAGGCGGAATCGGCTATCCGCGCTCTATTATGAAGAAAACCCTGCCTGCGGGCAAGGTTTTCGCATTGATGCAGCATTATTTGGCAAAAATATGCCTTCCGATTTGCAACGTTTGCGGTCGGGTCCAAATCCACTTGCTGGTTGCGGTGACAGGGTTAAAATAATACAGGGCTTCGCCCGTAGGATCCCAGCCGCGCACAGCGTCATAGGCTGCTTGATAAGCGGTCCGGTCCGGCGTCAGCCAATATTGGCCGTCGTCGACTGCCGTGAAGGCGCCGGGCTGAAATACGACATCGCGAATGCTGTCCGGAAACTGCTCGGATTGAATCCGGTTCATGACGACAGCGCCGACGGCGACTTGGCCTGTATAAGGCTCTCCCCGCGCCTCGCTGTAGATCACTCTCGCCATCATGTCCATTTCTTGCTGGTTCAGCGTATATTTCTTCAATGACCGCCAGGTGGCGCTTCCGGCAACGCCGTCCGGCGTTAAGCCGTAATCCTTCTGAAAGCGGCTGACCGCGGATGCGGTATGAGAGCCGTATACGCCGTCAAGCGGCATTTGATAATAACCGAGCGTGCTCAGACGAAACTGCAAATCCCACACGTCTCCGCCCGTGCTGCCTTGGGTCAGCAGCGGCGCCGCCTGGGCTTGCGGTGCGTAAACCCCGCCGATGACGATCATCGACATGAGGAGAAGGACGGCGAATCGTTTCCATTGCTTCATGGACATCGTCTCCTTTCGGTTCCCCATTATAGGGGGATACCGACCGGCGTTCAACCGCCACTTCTTGGAAGGGTTCTCTTTACGACTGTGCGGCGTCCTTGCCCTGCATCAGATTGTCGAGCACGGAGCTGACCGTGCTGGCCGGGATGGCGAACCCGATGCCTTGCGCTGCCGCATTCACCGCCGTATTGATGCCGATCACCTCGCCGTTTAAGTTCAGCAGCGGACCGCCGGAATTGCCCGGGTTGATGGCCGTATCGGTCTGCAGCAGATGCTCGTATTGGCGCGTGCCTTCATCGTCTGCGATCGTAATCGGCCGCTCCTTGGCGCTGATCACGCCGGTCGTTACGGTATAGTCAAAGTCGAGTGGATTGCCGATCGCCACGACCCAATCCCCGATCCGGGACTGGTCGGAGTCGCCCAAGGACAAGGCCGGGAAATCGCCGTCGCCCTCGATTTTCAGGACGGCCAGATCCAGCTCTTCGCTGCTTCCGAGCACTTTCGCCTGGAAGGGCTGATCGTAGCCTTGAACGTACACATCGACCTGATCGGCGCCAGAGATAACATGCTCGTTCGTCAAGATGTAGCCGGACTCTTGGAAAATAAATCCTGAGCCCGTTCCGTTCGTCTGCAGCTCGCCGCCTCCGTCCCGGGGAGCCGCACTACCGCTGGAGTCCTGAGCAAACGGATCGAAGAACGGACTGCCGTTCCTTGCCCCCGCTGACGAGCGGCCTGCCGCGACCTTCGTCTCGATCTTGACGACGGCCGGACTCGCCTGCTCGGCGATTTCCGAGATATCGCCGGTTCCGGCACTGCTGCGGTTGGATGCCGTCTGTATGCCGGAGGCAGAAGCGGCCTGGCCGGAGCCGCCCCCGCTGAACAGATTCAGCTTGTCCGCGGTGTACATCAGACTGCCTACGAGCAGCGCGCCGGCCATAAAGGCGGCGAACAGGCTGCTTCCCTTGCGGCGGTGCGGCTTGCTGTATGCCGAGACCGGTTGAATATCGACGATGTCCTCAGACAATGTATACGGACGGGTTGCTTCTTCTCTCATGATGCATTCCACCTTTGCGCTTATTTCGAAGCGGGCTCCCTGGTTCAAGGCCATCGCTGCTTACAAGCATGAGTATAAAGGGGCAACCTGAACGGGGCCTTAGCGCACGGTGAGAAGAAGCTGAGCGCAGGGTTAAAAAAAGCTGAAAAATGTCGAAGTGAAGACAAGTCGCAGCATCCCCTCAGCTCGTCTCGAATAAGTATGATATAATTGAAAACGGCAATACGTTTTTTCGATTTTGACGAAGAGCGAGGGAAGCCCGCGATGATTCATTACATTCGTTTAAGGTAATGTGAGGCACAGATAAACGGTTAGGCTCGGCCGATTTTTAAAAAAAGACATGGCCAGGGCTTATTTGTCTGTGCCTTTATTCATTCACCTATAAACGAATGAATGGGGGCTTTCCTATGTCCGAAATGAATCATTCCTTGCGGCAAGACGGCCGCCGCCCGCCGTATGAAACGCTGCTTCGCTGCCCGATTTGCGCTGAGCCGTTCCGGCTGGAGGGGCGGAGCCTGATCTGCCCGCGGCGCCACTGCTTTGACCTGTCCAGGCACGGGGCGGTGCATCTGCTCGGCCGTCCGCACCTGACCAAATACGACAAGCGGTTGTTCGAAGCCCGAAGGCGGATCTGCCTCAGCGGCTTCTACGAGCCGCTCAGCGATGCGATCGTCGAAGCGGTCGCAGGCATCCGCCCGTTCGGCGCAAGCCCGATCCGCCTGCTGGACGCCGGATGCGGAGAGGGCTATCACTTGGCCCGCATCGCTGCAGGCTTGCGTCAGGCCGTCTCGACAGAGACGATCGGCGCCGGAGTCGATATCGCCAAAGAAGGTGTCGCACTGGCCGCCAAAGCTTATCCGGATATGCTGTGGTGCGTGGGGGATATCGCCCAATGCCCGTTCAGGGACGGGCGGTTCGATATCGTATTGAATATTTTGTCGCCGTCCAATTACAGGGAATTCGCGAGAATGCTGAAAGATGGCGGAGCGGTCGTGAAGGTCGTTCCCGAGGCAGGTTATCTTCAGGAGTTAAGAGAAGTGCTCTCCGTTAAGCCGGATTCGGGCGGCTATTCCAACGAGCGGACGATCCGCCTATTCGCCAGCAGCTTTCCTCTGGCGGAGCGGGTTAGGGTCCGTTATACCGTACCGTTGAAGCCTTCTCTGCTGGAGCCGCTGATCGCGATGACGCCGCTCACTTGGGGCGTTTCGGAGGCGTCGAGGAGCGGGGCGCTCAAGAAGGGGCTGTCCGCGATCACTGTCGACCTGTCCATACTTATAGGAAGAAAGACGAGGCAGCGTTCATAAATAAGCAAGAGCCCGGGCCCCGGATAAGCATGGGGGGACCCGGGCTTTTTGTACGATCGCTCTTCCTTGAAAGGATGTCGATAGACGTTTTTCTTACCATAATAGAATTTATAAGTTATGCGTCCTGAATAACTTCAAATTCTATTTGGCGATAAAAACATCCTTTAAACGCGGTCGCTCATCCATGAAATACTCCGATACGAGTTTTTCTCATTGGCGCTGTTTGATTTTTTTCGAAAGCAAAGGAAATATTATTGCATATTTTCCACAATATGTAAAGGTTTTTTGGAGCGCGAAACGGTAAAGACGGGACGATGGGCTCATGTTATGCTAGGACTAAGTAAAAGATACCAGAAAGAAATTTCCCGAAGGGAGAGGGGTTAAGTGTCTGGTGGAAAGTATGTTCAGACGCCGGATAACGAGAGAGAGACCGCAGGGAACGTCGAGGAGGAAGACATCATGACCGATGTTGCCGAAGCCTCCAAGAAAACGATACAAGCATCTTGGAAAAATATAACGAATCATTTCCATGCCGTTAAGTCATATGATTGGGTGGAGGTCATCAGGAATCACTATAATCGTTCTCCAAGGCCATCGGCTTTGGAAACGCTGGACAGCAAAGAATTGCTGAATATTTACCGGCAGGCTGTGGCAGCCAACACGTCCAAGGAATTTATCGAATTGATTGTGGACACGCTGCGCGGAAGGAACGTAGACGTCGTTAAAGCGATGAACAGCCGGTAGCATGGTACGAAGCTACGAATCCACATCCCCAATAAGGATAAGCGGCAGGAAAACGAATGCCGCCCACGCGCCGCTTTTGCCGCGCTATTTTTTTTGCGAAATTTGTCTAAAAAACAGCTTTCGGTCCGATTATTCTCCTTTACCAGAGGGTTTTCTCCCTATTCGGCTCGTTGCGTTCCGGGAATCTATCAGGTACTATATTTTAATGATCAACAGACGGGAGACTCGGCTCGTATGAACTTCGCGGATGGAGAGACGGAGCATTGTACGGCCAATAGAGAGAGAAAAATGGGAGATTGGACAATATGAAAAACATTTTGAAAATTTTCGGTACAGATTTAAGAAATATAGCAAGGAATCCGGCAGCTTTGATCGTCATAGCTGCTGTTGTCTTTTTACCGTCACTGTACGCCTGGTTTAACATTATTTCCTCGTGGGACCCTTACTCCAATACGAAGGACGTCCCCATTGCCGTTTCCAATATGGACCGCGGGACGACATTGGAAGGCAAGGAACTGCGGGTTGGCGATGAAATTATTAAATCGCTGGAGGAAAATGATAAGCTGGGCTGGGTATTCGTAGACGAGCAAGAGGCGCTGCGCGGGGTGGAGCAAGGCGATTACTATGCCGGAATCGTCATCCCGGAAGATTTCTCGGAGAAGATTACATCCGTCTTGACGAGCAACCCGGAGAAGCCGGAATTGGATTATTTTATTAATGAAAAAATAAATGCCATTGCGCCTAAGGTGACATCGGCCGGCGCATCCGGCATTGTCGAGAACGTCAGCAGCCACTTCGTCAAGGTGGCCAATGGCGCGATATTCAAAGCCTTTAACGAGATGGGTATAGAAATCGAACAAAATCTTCCTGCCATGGAGCGGATGAAGAAGCTGGTCTTCCAGCTCGAGGCCGATTTGCCGGAAATCGAGCGGATGATCCAGCTTGCACAGACGGACCTGGACAAGGCCGAGCTTATCGTGGGCAAGGTGGATGAAGGGCTGGGCAAAGTTAAGGAGATAGGGCAGCATGCCGAGACGCTGGGCCAGCAATTCGAGCAATTGCTTTACGAAGGGGACAGTGTCATAAGGGGATATGCTCCGGCTATTCAGGCCGATCTGCAGACGCTTCAGGAGGTTGCCCGGATGACGGGCGAGCTGACAGATGTGCTGATCGCTTCGGATATCAACGCGGATACCCTATTAAGCGGATTAGGGCAGGCCATGGAGCTTATCGATAAAGGTTCGGCAGGGTTGGAAAGGCTGACGGATGTGTTGAAATCGATCGATACTCTGGTGACGGAGGAAGGAAAGCTGCAGGAGGCTATCCAGGCGCTGATCACGGCCCATGACCGGCTGGGGCAATTAAAGAATGCCATGGCTGCCGCAGTCCGTGTGCTTAATCAGGGAGAAGAACCGGCACGGGAGCTGATTCAACGAATCCATGACCTTGCCGGGGAAGCAGATCGTCTGATCGGCCAGCTTATTCAGCTTCACGACAATCAAATTCTTCCCGCTCTGCAGGAAGCTGTCGAGAAGGCGAAGCAGGGAGCGCCGAAGCTTAAAGAAGGGCTTACTCAACTGCAGGGGAAGGTTCAGGCGGGCGAGCAGGCGGTGGAGAAGCTGCTGGACATGCCGTTCGATGCCGAACGTGCCAAACAAGATTTGGAGAAGGTCACCTCATGGGTCGATGCCGGCCATACGGTAACAGGGCGATTAATCAACGGGCTGGAGCGGCTTGACGCATTGACGGGCAAAGACCTTCTGCAGCATCCCGTTACGGTGCTTAAGGAAGTCCAGAAGCGTCTGGAGAATACGAAGGAAAGACTGGATCAAGCGCTGCAATTGATCGAGAACGGACAGCAGCCTGCGAAGGAGCTGCTTGAGGATATCACGGGGCTGCTCAAGGAGACGGATCGCCTGCTTGGGGAGGTTATTCAAGCCTACGACCCCGTTGTCATTCCGGCATTGCAGGAGGCGTTGAACCGAGCGGCGGAGCTTGACAAGCAAGTAAGGGCGGAGATGGATAAGCTGCAGGAAGCAGCGCGGAAGACCGTCACCCTGACGGACAAGATTCTGTCTATAGATACCGGCAAGGTGAGAACGAAGCTGCTGGAAGGGATGGCCCGAATCGATCGCGGCCAGGCTGCTATAGGCCGTCTGATCGGTGCGTTGGATCAAGCCCAGACAGCCGTGAAGGATGGAGCGCTGCGCGATGCCGCAGAACGGCTGGAAGCCATACAAGGGCGCCTTCAAACATTGAAGGAAGTGCTGGCCAAGGCTTATGAGGCGGTAGAGGAAGGCGGAGAGCCTGCAGCAGAGCTCGTTCAACGTGTCAACGAGCTGTCCAAGCAAATCGATCAATCGGTCGGAGAGCTGGTGGAGCTGTACGAGACCAAGCTCGCTCCGGCTTTCGATGAGGCGTCTGCGGCCGCACAGCAAACGGTGCGCAAGGCCAACAACGTTATTCACGAAGCCAATGAGGCTCTGCCGGATATTGAGAATCTTCTGTTGAAGGCCGGTGAGGGAGTCGAATTGGGGCAGAAGGAAATTGCTCAAATTCGCGATAAATTTCCCGCTGCCCAAACCAAGCTGAAGGAGATTGCCGACCGTATCCGCGACTTTGAGAAGAACGGGACACTCGATCAGATCATGGACCTGTTAAGCCTGGATGCCGAGAAGGAAAGCGACTTCTTCTCCCATCCGATTAAGCTTGAGGAGCACAAGCTGTTCCCGATTCCTAACTATGGTTCGGCCATGTCACCGTTTTTCACTACCTTGTCATTATGGGTCGGCGCTCTGCTGCTCGTCTCGCTGTTAAGGGCCGATGTGGAGAACAAGCAGGACTATAAGAGCTACGAGGTTTATTTCGGCCGTTTCTTCACCTTCCTGACATTGGGGCTGGGGCAGTCGCTTATCGTTACGCTGGGGGATATCTTCCTGCTGAAAACCTATGTAGTCGACAAGGTCTGGTTTGTATTGTTCGGGCTGTTGATTAGCGCAGTATTCGTAATGATCGTCTATACGCTTGTTTCCGTATTCGGCAATGTGGGCAAAGCTTTGTCGATCATTCTGCTGGTGCTTCAACTGTCCGGTTCCGGGGGAACATTCCCAATCCAGATGGCACCGGAATTTTTCCAGAAAATTCATCCGTTCCTGCCCTTCACGCATGCAATCACCATAATGCGGGAGGCGGTGGGCGGATTGTTGTGGAGCGTCGCCGGGAAGCATGCGCTTATTCTATTCATTTATGTAGGAATCGCATTTCTAATGGGCGTCGCCCTGAAAAAAACATTTAACAAATCGAGCGACAAATTTTTGGAGAAAGCCAAAGAAAGCAAGCTGATTCTATAACGGATAAACGGCCGCCGTATCGTCGACAGAGATAATCTCGACGGAAATACGGCGGCCGTTCTTTATTGTCAGACCGATCAGTTTAAATCAGCAGGCCTCCCCGCTCTTTATACCGTGCGATCAGAACCTCGCTCTGAACATCCACGATGCCTTCAATCGCCTGCAGCTTCTTGAGATATTGTTCGGCGTGCTCAGGATTGTCCAGCAGGGCATGAACATGCAGATGAGGTTTGCCGCTCATCTGATACACGTTCGTAATTTCTTCCGCAGAGATCAATTCATCGGCCACCTGCTGCAGCTTGGGCCATTCTACTTCAATGTTAAAGAACATGGACAGCATTTTTCCCGCTTTAAGAGGATTAACGATGATCGTAAAACGGTCAATGACCCCATCGTTGATTAATTCGTTGATCCGCTCCCGCACGGCCGCGCGGGATCACGAGACGCCCCAGCTCCGCGTTGCTCAAGCGCCCGTTTTCCGATAAATATTTCAAGATCAGGGTATCGGTTTTATCCAGGTTTTTAAATTGCATATCATCATTCCTTAAGGTTGAATTTAGCTTTTATTATAACATTTTGTGCCGGAGGAATGGCTATATGCCTTTAGTTTAAGGTGTTTAGATCGCCTATTTTTATCCATTGGCCTTCTAGACCATCGTCTGCCGGCGTTTAAATTCCTCGATGGCCTGATCGTTCATGCGGGCCGGCGTCCAGGCAGGCTCCCAAACGAGCTGGACATTCACCTGGTTGACGCCGTCAATGGCGCTGACTTTCTCCTGAACCTCGCCGACAATCTCGTCCGCCAGCGGGCATTCCGGCACGGTCAACGTCATCCGGATGTTGACATTATTCTTATCGTCGATGTCTACGTTATACACGAGTCCCATATCAACGATATTGATATGAACCTCCGGGTCCAAAATGTCCTCCAGCACAGACCATACTTTGTTTTCCAAGCTCACGGCATCATAAGCCCCCTACCCTCGCATTTAAGCAGCGCTTATGCGATTAGGTTGCTTCCGTGCTTCATATCTTATCCGATTTCGAATGAATTTTCCGTTCCAGCTGGGCGGAAATTTTGCCGACGATGCGAAACAGCTGCTCGCGCTCTTCTCCCGTCAGCGGCTCCAGCATCTCCTTGATCAGCCTGTTGCGCGCTTGCATCGTTTCGACGAGCAGACGGCGGCCCTGCTCCGAAAGCATAGTTCGTACGGTGCGGCGGTCCTCCTCGCTGCGGAGGCGAACGATCAGCCCGTCTTCCTCAAGCTGGTTCAGGGCGATCGTCGTCGCTCCGGACGACAGCTGCAGCTTCCGGGCGATATCCATCACCATGCAGGGCTCGTGGCGAAAGACCGTTTTTAAAATATGAAACTTCGTCGGATTCATCCGGAAGGGCGAGTCGCCGTGTGTCGTTTCGAGCACCTTCATTTTATAGCTTAAAAACATTTCGGTCATATGGTCGATCGCTTCAAAATGGTTGGCCAGTTCCTCGGTAATATCTCCCATTTCCGCTCTCCTCCCGCCAATATTTTCGCAAAATGCCTATAAAAGCAGTATACAGGATGACTTTGCTCGTTGTGTTCCTTTTTTTTATATGCTAAAGTGTTTCCGATACTAAATAACTTTATCACAAAGTAATTCATTTCATTAATAATGGAGGGAACCGATGATGAAAGGTCGCTTGTTTTTGGTCAACTTTGTTGGCGTCTTGGTGATCGTTGCGCTCGTCCTGGGCGGATTTTATTACTATACCCAGTCGTCCCAATATATTAAAACCGAAGATGCCCGCGTAGCCGGGGATATGATGGCGGTGACGGCGCCGGCGGCCGGCAAGCTGTCGAGCTGGAACGGCAAGGAAGGGGCTGTCGTGACGAAAAACGGCGGGGTAGGCCAAATCGACGGAGACGGCGAACCGCTGTCTGTGGTCGCCCCGATCGGCGGAACCATCGTCAAGAATGAAGCTCGGGAAGGACAAGCCGTGCAGACCGGACAGGCGCTCGCCGAAGTGATCGATATGCACAACTTGTATGTGCTGGCCAATATCGACGAGACGGACATTAAAGATATCGAGATCGGATCGTCTGTGGACGTGACGGTGGACGGCGACCCGGGCACGATCATCAAAGGGAAGGTCGAAGAGATCGGGTATGTGACGAACTCGGTTTTTTCGCTGCTGCCGGCGAGCAACACTAGCGGCAACTACAGCAAGGTGACGCAAAAGGTGCAGGTGAAAATTTCGATCGCCAATTATGCCGATACGGTGCTGCCGGGGATGAACGCCAAGGTAGTCATTGCGAAAAAATAGCTGCCGGCTCATCACACCGGTGTTTGATGCCGCTAACGGTTTATGATCTTAAGGAAAGGAGAATCGTCTATGGAATCCAACAGCGCGGCTTCTCCCGCGGAAGGTGGGGGCGGCGTCTCCCGTCACATCCCGCTGCTCGTCGTGCTTATGCTGGGATTGTTTCTGGCAATCCTGAACCAGACGCTGCTGAACGTCGCTCTGCCGCATATGATGACGGACTTCGGCGTCACGACGACGACCATTCAGTGGCTGCTGACCGGTTACATGCTCGTCAACGGGATATTGATTCCGCTGTCCGCATTTCTGATCGAACGCTTCGGAGTGCGGCGTCTGTTTTTGATGGCGATGCTTTCGTTTACCGTCGGGGCGCTCATCTGCAGCATGGCTTCGCATTTTTCGGTGATGCTGATCGGCCGCCTTATTCAGGCTGTCGGCGGCGGGGTGCTGACGCCGCTCGTTATGAGCGTTATTTTGTACATTTTCCCGCCGGAAATGCGGGGCAAAGGCATGGGCTTATTCGGCCTGGCCATGATGTTCGCGCCGGCCGTCGGGCCGACCTTGTCCGGCTGGGTTGTGCAGTATTACGATTGGCATCTTTTGTTTTCGGGGATGATACCTTTAGGCGTCATCGTGCTGCTGATCGCATTTTTTACGCTGAAAAACATCGAGGAGCCGAGGCAGATCAAGCTCGATTACTTCGGAACAGTTACCTCTCTGCTCGGCGTCGGATCGCTGCTGTACGGCCTCAGCGAAGCCGGCTCGAAGGGATGGTCCGATCCCGCGGTTATCGCTTTTATCGCCGCGGGCGCCGTGCTGGTTGTGGCATTTGTGATCCAGCAGGCGCGGTCGGACAAGCCGATGCTCGATATGCGCGTGTTCCGGTACGGCGTATTCTCTTTGTCGACCGTCATCAACGTGTTCGTGACGGCAAGCATGTTCGCCGGCATGATTTTGCTGCCCGTGTACCTGCAAAATTTGCGCGGGTTTACGCCGCTCGATTCCGGCCTGCTCATGCTGCCCGGCGCGCTGGTCATGATGGTTATGTCGCCGGTCTCCGGCGTGCTGTTCGATAAGGTCGGGCCGCGGCCGCTTGCCGTGATCGGGATGATTATTACGACGGTCACCACGTTCGCTTTTACGAAGCTGACGCTGGAGACGTCCTACAGCTACATCGTCCTGCTGTACATGATTCGTTACTTCGGCATGTCGCTGCTGATGATGCCGATCATGACGGCGGGCATGAACCAGCTGCCGCGGCAGCTGGCCAATCACGGCACGGCGATGTCCAATACGCTGCGGCAAATTAGCGGCTCGGTCGGGACGAGCCTGGTGACGACGATCTTTACGATGCGCACGAACGCGCACTATGCCGCCTATGCCGACCGGATGAATACGCAGGACCCGGGGTTCATGGATTCGTTCCGTTCGCTCGTGCAGAGCATGGCGGCTTCCGGACATATGCCGGCCGCGGAGGCGCAGGCTCGCGCCGTCTCGACGCTCGCCGGACAGGCGCAGCTTCATTCAACGGTGATGGGCATCAACGACGCCTTCTTCTGGACATCGATCGTCTCGGTCGTCGGGCTGGCCCTCAGCGTGTTCCTGCGGGATGTGCGCAAAGATCCGAAGGTCACGATAAGGAAGGCGGAGCCCGGGGCTGAAGCGATCCTGCTGCCGGCTGCCTCTCAGACCAGGTAAGGTATGACGGAAGGAGCCTTTTCGAAAGGAGACATTCGCATGAAAATATATATTGTGTACGACAGCGAGGGCGGCCATACGGAAGCGTTGGCCGAGGCGATCGCGGAGGGCGCTGCTGGCGTAGCGGGCGCCGAAGTATTCGTCCATGACGTGAAATCGGCGAATGTATACGAGTTGGCCGACATGGACGCGATCCTGTGGGGCTGCCCGGGCCATTTCGGCACGATCAGCGCCGGCTTGAAAGCCTGGATCGACAAGCTTGGGTACTTGTGGGCGGAAGGTAAGCTGGTCGATAAAATTGGTGCGGTCTTCTGTACGACGGCGACGGAACACGGCGGACTGGAATCGACGATGACCAGCTTGATTACACCGATGCTGCACCAGGGGATGATCGTCGTCGGCCTGCCGGGAAGCGTGCCGGAGAATGCGACGTACGGCTCTTATTATGGCGTCGGCGTCACTTGTCCGGTAGACCAGAAGGAACCGATCAGCGAGAAAGGGCAGGCGCTGGGTAGAGCGCTCGGCGTAAGGGTCGCGGAGGTAACCCGTCGATTTGCACGCAGGTAGTTTCTTATGAGCGGCCTGTTGGAAGGAGGGTAAGCGATGGTTATGTTCATAGCCAGCGTGGCGGTCGGGCTGATCTTGATCGTCGCGCTGCTGGTATATAATATGCAGGCGTTCACGTCTTCCCCTCCGCGAAGAAGCGAGCGGCAATATCCGCTCGATCCGTCTCCCGCAGAGGAGCCGGTCAGCGCTCGCGGCATCGAAGCGAAGGCGGAGGGAGCTGGCTTGTCCCATGTTCGCCAGGCGGGGGACCAGGAGCCGCCGAGCGCCGCGACGGAAGCGGCTGGGAACGCAGAAGCGGCAGCGGTGTCCGGCACGGTCGATGCACCCCGGGCGATAGAGGCGGCGCCGAGCGGGGCGATAGTGGGGGCTGAGAGGGGCGAAGCGGAAGAGGTCCCCTCAGCAGGGGCGGAGGCCGTGTCTGGGGAAGCGGCGCCATTTTGGACGGCAGCGGCGTCCGTAGGGGTGGCCGAAGTGAACCGAGCATCCCGGGCGTCGGAAGCAGCCGGAGTCCCCGCCCCCGGCTCCGCTCAGAACTATGACGGCAGAGTCTCCGCAGACAGCGAATACCGCGAGGCTATACGCCGCCGGCTTCAGCCTCAGCAGCCGGAGAAAGCGTCGGAGCCGGCTGCACAGGAAGCGGCGGCGGACGCTCCGATGAGCGACGGCGATTACCGTTCGGCGCTGCGCCGATTCGGGAGCCGGGGGAAGCGGGACTAGCAGGAGCAGGCGGGGCGTCCAGGCCGGCGTCCGGGCCGGATAAATGCTCGGCCATCTTGAAGCGCCGGGGCGTACGGACGAAAACGGGCTACGGCGTTCATCTGCGCAAGGCTTCATGCGGCGGTAAGCACAACGACCCGCAAGCGATTTCGTCCGGCGTCCTGATCGAGCGCAACGGGCATAAAAAGAAAAACCGCCCAATTCGCGGACGGTTCTCATTTATGAAGCTTACGCTCAGACGGTGATCACATTGACGCCGGCTTCCCGGAACGATTCGACCTGCAGCCCGGAAGCTTCCGAGCCGGTAATGAACGTATGGATGTCCTCGATTGGCGCGACGTTGTGGAGCGAAACTTTCCCGATCTTCGTATCGTCGGCGACGACGATGATTTCCTGGGAAGCGCGGATCATCCACTGCTTGGTCGGCACAAGCAGCGCCTCCGGATGGGTCAGCCCGAACTTCGGATGGATGGCGGGGGTGCCGATAAAAGCTTTCTGCACATGCAGCGACTTGAGCATCTGATCGGTGTACATGCCGTTCAGCATGAAGCTGGCGTGATACAGCGTACCCCCGGTGACGATCACGGTGATATCCGTCGAATCGCGAAGGCTGGCGGCGATGTTGATATCGTTCGTGACGACGGTAATGTTGGAGCGGCCGATCAAATGCTGGGCGATATGCATCGTCGTCGTCCCCGAGTCAAGAATTACGTGATCGCCGTCTTCGATGAGCGATGCCGCATATTTGCCGATGCGAATCTTCTGATCAAGCTGATCGCTGACCCGGTCCTTGAAGGCCGGCTCGATATTGGCCCCTTTATCGACAATGACGCCGCCGTGCGTTCGGCGCAGCAGCCCTTCCTGTTCAATCTCTGCGAGATCCCTGCGAATGGTAGCCTCATGCACCTGGAATTCCTTGGCCAGAGCGCTGACGGTCGCTACATTCTTCTGTTTGACATATTCGACAATGCGCTGTTTTCTCTCCGCTGCAAGCATGGAAATCCCCCGATCTCAAGCTTTCCCGGCAGCGGAAGGCCGGATTGCTTGGAATTGTACGATTCTGCTCATTTTGAGCTTTTCCTTGAAAATAGACCATTTTCGGCAAAGTGTCAAGTGACTTACATCATCTGCACAATATCTACATATTTTTTTAACAAACGGAATGCTTGACAGGGCAAAGCTAACGTTTGTAATATGAACTAAAACGAGCATTTTCGAGCATTAAATTTGTAATTGCGAGCAAATAAATCGAGAGGAGCGGCGAATTTCGATGGCGCATGAATCGCAACAAGTATTTTGGCAGGCTCACCGGGGAGGAGGGGCGTATGAGGCTCCGGATAATACGATGGGAGCGAATCGGTATGCCTGGGGCTTAGGGGGGATCCCCGAAGCCGACATCCGCACGACCAAGGACGGCGTCATCGTCTGTCTGCACGACGCCACCCCGGCAAGAACGACAACGGCTCCGGATTCGGTCAAGGATCGGCCCATTACCGAACTCACATTCGATGAAGTTCGGCAGTGGGATGCGGGGGTCAAGTTTGCGGAATCGTTCAAGGGCGAGCGGATTCCTTCGCTGGAAGAGATGTTCATGGAGATGAAGGGCAGACCGGAGCGCATGGCCTATCTTGATTTGAAGGAGGTTGATTTGACGCGGCTGGGGGAGCTGATCGACCGCTACGAGGTGAACGAACAGATCATCTTTACTCACAACGTGCAGGACAATTGCGAGCGAATGAAAGAGATCGCGGCGGGCGTCAAGAGCATGCTGTGGATCGGGGGCACGCCGGAGCGGATCGAGCGGTCGTTCCGCAAGGCAAGCGAATCCGGATTCCGCGGGCTGGATCAGGTGCAGCTACATCTGAACACGAATGACGCCGCGGCCGATTGGCCGTATGCGCTGAACGAGGCATTCGTGCGGGCGGCGCTGGAAGAGACGGCGGCTGCCGGGATCGATCTGGAGGTGCTGCCGTTCGCCTTCGACGAGCGCTCCATTCACCGCCTGCTCGACCTCGGCCTGCGCTGGTTCGCCACCGACGAGCCCGCCAAATTCGTGCGAAGCGTAAAATCGTGGCCGGCTGCGGGAGCGGCGAAGGCGGCGGAGTGAACGGGGGGGAGGGAAGCTTTCGAGGGCGACTGGCGCATGGCATGAAGTTGCGACCTCTTCTTGAGGGAGGAATGAATCGATTGAACGACAGCCATCGCACTTCCTGCGGCTCGATATGCGTGCCGTATCCAAGAGGCTTGTCCGGAAAATGCAGCATGCCTTGATCGGCTCCGAACGGTTATATCCGGCCTCCGATGACGAGCCGTCCTTCCCTCCGCGCGCAGCATTGTAATAGAATTGCAATCTGATTTTCATCTCTCTTTAAGGTAACGGGACTATACTAAGAATCGACCCCTTTTGATATATATATATATTCGAAAACCCACGGCGCAATGGCTGTGGGTCTCTTTTTTGGCTATCGATCATGGTTTACCGCATATAAGCGCCGCCGTTCACCTCGATCGTCTCCCCGGTAATGAAATCGGACAGAGGAGATACGAGGAACAGCACCGCATTCGCCACATCCTCAGGCTCCCCCTGCCGGTTCAGAGGGGTGCCGGCAATCATCGCGCGCCTCGCTTCCTCGGAGGTCAGCTGTTCATGAAACCGCGTGTTGCCGATAAAGCCCGGGGAGACGCAGTTGACCCGGATGCCGTGAGCGGCTGCTTCCTTGGCCAGCCCCTTCGTGTAGGCGATGACGGCCGCCTTGCTCGCGGCGTATATGCTGGCGCCCGGACCGCCGCCATGGTGAGCTGCGACGGAGGACATATTCACGATGTAGCCGCAGCGCCTTGCAATCATTCCCGGCAGGACGGCTTTGGACAAAAACACGGCGCTTTTCAGGTTCAGATCCATCACTTGCCCATAGAGCGATTCCGTCATATCGGCGTTGGCCAGCCGTTCCAGCATATGCCCCGCGTTGTTGACGAGGATATCGACCGTACCGAGCTCCGCTTCGACCTGCCGAACCAGCGCGTCGATCTGCGCGTTCGAGGTGACGTCCGCTTGAAACAACCGGGCGATTCCGCCTTGTCCGCCAATGTCCCGAACCACTTCCTCAGCCTGCTCCCGGTTGCGGTGATAATTGACGGCGACCCAGGCTCCGGCCGCCGCCAGTGTGCGGGCAATGGCCGCCCCGATGCCCGAGCTTGCGCCGGTCACCAGCGCGGTTTTGTTCGTCAAATCGATGTTCATCCTTTAAATACCTCCGTTTATTCGGTAATCTGAGACCTCTTACATTTCTACATCCGCCGCCAGTCCCGTACGCTTCTTCCGAAAGCCGGACACGATGCCCGCGACCATGATGACAACGGCGATGACCAGGATGGTGCCGGAGATCGGCCGCGCGAACAGGCCGAGGAACGAGCCGTCCAACAGTTTGAGCGATTGCAGCAGCGAGCTTTCCATCATTTTGCCGAGCACGAAAGTGAGCACGATCGGGGCCATCGGAATATCGGTCTTCTTCATCAAATACCCCAGGAGGCCGAACGCGATCATAACCCCTACGTCGAACAGGCTGTTGTTCGCCGTATAGGCGCCGACGACGGATATGACCAGGATCGTCGGATACAGCAGCTTGGGCGGGATCATGGCGATCCTGGCCCACCAGCCGGCCAGCGGCAGATTCATGATCAACAGCAGCAGGTTGCCGACGAACATGCTGGCGATAACGCCCCATACGAAAACCGGGTTATGGTCGAACAGCGTAGGGCCCGGCGTCAGGCCGTGCATCATGAACGCGCCCAAAATAATCGCGATCGTCGGAGAGCTCGGAATGCCGAGCGTAAACAGCGGAATCAAAGCGCCGCCGCAGTACGAGTTGTTGGCCGTCTCCGGACCGGCTACGCCCTCCAGCGCCCCTTTGCCGAAGCGCGACGGGTCCTTGGCCATCTTTTTCTCCAGCGAATAAGACAGCAGGGCAGGGATGACCGAGTTCGTTCCCGGAATGAGGCCGATCAGGAAGCCGAGCACCGTTCCCCGGCCGATCGCCTGCATGTTCGGACCCCATTCCTCCTTGCGGGGAAGCATCTTTTGCAGCTTGGGAGGCTTGCCTGCGGAAGCCATATTCTCCATGCCGAGCAAAATTTCCGACAAGCCGAATAGCCCCATCGCCACGATGACGAAATCGATGCCGTTCATCAGAAAAGGGCTGTCCATCGTGTAGCGCAGCGTGCCCGACATCGGATCGATGCCGACCATGGCCAGATTCAGCCCCAGAAAAGCGGAGATCAGGCCGCGAATGACCGATTTGCCCATCAAGCCGATGACGGTCGACAAGCCGAGCACCATTAAGGCGAAAAATTCGGGCGGGCCGAAATGCAGCGCCCACTGCGCCAGGGGCGGGCCGACGAAGATTAAGCCAACAATGGAGAGCGTCCCGCCGACGAAAGAGCCGATCGCGGCCACTCCGAGCGCCGCGCCCGCCCGACCTTGCTTGGCCAGCGGGCTGCCGTCCAGGCACGTAATGACGGAAGCCGCCTCCCCGGGCGTATTGATGAGCACGGAGGTGATCGTCCCTCCGTACATCGCCCCGTAATAGATGCCGCACAGCATGATGATCGCCGATACCGGCTCCATCCCGAAGGTGATCGGCAGCAGCACGGCCACCCCGGTCGTCGGACCAAGGCCCGGCAGCACGCCGATCAGCATGCCGATGGTGACGCCGATGAGGCAGTACAGCAGGTTCCAGCCATTTAAAGCGGTTGCAAATCCTTCTGCGATCGTCTGAAAATCCGGCATCGCTCACCCGCCCCCTTCCCATAATCGGCCCGTCGGCAGCGGTACATCCAGCCAACTGCTGAACACCAAATAAATGAGCAGGTTGACCGATAGCGCGATGGCTGCCGCGCGCGGCCACGAATACGAAAGGGCCAGCAGCAGCGCCGTCATCAGGAAGCCGGTCGCAACGAAGCCGAGCCACGATACGGCGACGACAAAACCGGCTGCCGAGGCCGGCACGGCAAGCACCTGCCGCAGGTCCTTGCCCTTCGGCATCACCTCGGACCACAGGATCGGACGGCGCAGCGTGCCGAGCATGTAGAGCAGCGCCAGCAGCAGGAACGAGCCGCTGAGCCATCTGGGGAACAAGCCCGGCCCCGGCCCGAGGCTGCTGTAATACTCGAAGGACCAGGACTGCCAGAACATCCAGCCGGACAAGGCGAGCAGCAGGAGCGACATGAAGAAACTCACATTGTGCCTTAGTTTCATGGAAAACCTCCTCCGATGGAGCGCTGACTCCGCTATTTTTTGGACAAGCCCAGCTCCGGAATCAGCTTGCCGAAATTGTCGTGATTTTCCTTCAAATATTGGGCGAAGCTCTGGCTGTCCTTGACGACGACGCTGAGGCCGTTCTTTTGCATGAAGTCGGTGAACTCGCTATCCTCGGTCGCTTTCTTGAAGCCTTCCGCCAAGATCTCCAGAATCTCGTCCGGGGTATCCTTGGGCACGCCGAGTCCCCGCCATGTCCCGATATAGCTGAATTCCGTTCCAGTCTCTTCCTTGAACGTCTTCACCCCGGGCAGCACCCGCGACGGCTTGTTATCGAGCACGGCCAGCGAGCGCAGCTTGCCCGCCTCCACCTGGGTCATCACTTCCGGAGGGCTGACCGGCACGGCGTCCACATGGCCGCCGAGCAGCGCGGTGATGGCAGGAGCGGCTCCTTCGAACGGAATGTGGTTGAACTTCGTTCCGGTCGCCTGCTCCATGGCGGCCGCGGCAAGATGCCAGATCGCGCCCGTTCCGGAATTGCCCAGCTTCACCCGACCGGGGTTCGCCTTCGCGTATTCCAAAAATTCGTTCAGCGTCTTCCAAGGGCTATCCGTGCGCACCGTGATGGCCGCCGGCTCGTAGTTCATCATCATGATCGGCTGGAAATCCTCATAGGTGATCGGGGACAGGCCGAGGTGGGGCAGCGTCGTCAGCTCGACGGTAATGACCGTGACCGTATATCCGTCGGCTTTGGCATTGGAGCCCTCCATCATCCCGACCGAGCCGCCGCCACCGGTTTTGTTGACGACCGTGATCGGCTGCTGGAGATGCTTCTCCGCCGCCTTGGCGAGCGCCCTGGCCGTCGTATCCGTGCCGCCGCCCGCCGCGTAAGGCACGATCAGGTTGATCGGCTTGGTCGGGAAATTCACCGGTTTCGCCGCCCCCGTCTCCGCATTTTGACCGGCAGTCGTCTGCGCCGCTCCGCCGCATGCCGCAAGCAGCGTCATGCCGACAATCGCCGTCGTGGAGAGCAGAGCGTTCCATTTCCGCTTCTTCATCAACTTGCACCCTCTTTTCCGTATCGAATGGTCAGCGCGTCGGCTGCATTAGCAAGCCGCGGCTTGCTTTCCTAGTGTAGGGGGATGCGGGGCCGCCGGCAATCTGCCGATCGTGCAGTTTACCCGCCAATCGGCCAATTCAGGCTGCATTTGGCGGATGTGCAAGCATGTTGGTCGATCGGCACATGGCCGGATCGCCGGGAGTTTGCGCCGGATCGGACAAGGAAACAGGATTCTACGACTCCATGATGTCCTTGGGCGTTCGGTTGACCTCGCGGTATTTGCCCGGCGTCATGCCTTTCACTTTGCGGAAGCTGCGAATGAAGCTCGTTTCGTTCTGATAGCCGACCTGAGACGCGATATCGGCTACCTTGCGCTCGGTCGCCGTCAGCAGCCGGCAAGCTTCTTCGATGCGCAGCAATGTCAAATATTCGAAGACCGAATAACCGGTTTCCTGTCTGAAAATGCTGCTGACCGAGGAGACGCTCATCCCGACCGATTCGGCAACGTCCTGGAGGCCGATATTGTCCTTGAGCCGCTCGCTCATAAATTGAATGATCCGCTGGACGATCAGACGTTCCTTCCGCTCCAGCCGGCCGCGCATCGACTCGGCAGCTGCCCGGGAAGCTTGCAGCAGGAGGGTTGTGACGTCGGCCAGGTCCATCATTTTCAGCTGATGCGGCGTATAATCCTCGAGCGGAGGCGGCTTTGGCGCATCGTGGGCGGAGCAGAGCCGCAGCAGCGCTTCGAGCCAGCGCTCGGCGAAGGCGTAGACCGATTCCGGGGGCGGCTGGACGGAGGCGACGGTTTCGGACCAGGCTTGGGTGCCTTGGGCCAGAGCTTCGGCGTCTCCGGCTTCCGCCTGGCCGAGCCATTCCCGCATCAGCTTCTCCTGCCGGGCTTCGGCAAGCTCGCCGTACGCTGCGTCCGGGGCGAAGCGGAACGTTTTCCCGTAGCCTTCGTACAGCCGCGCCGCCAGCGCCTCGTTCGCTTCGGCGTACGAGCGGTGAAGCTCGGCAATGGAAGGGGCAGGCCGCCCGATCCCGATGGACAGCTGCATTCGCAAATAAGCTTCGGCCGATTCGATCGCCTGGTCCAGCCGTTCCTGCAGCCGCTTCTCCGCCTCCGGCACGGGGTGTCTCGGCTGGACGATGATCAGCACATTTTCCTTGTCGAGGGCGACGCTGGCAGAATGCCACTGCAGGTCCAGCATTTCGTGAATGAGATTGGATAACGCATATTTCAGCAGCAGCTGATCCTCCTCGTTGAAATCGGCGGACCAAACCTTGTAGCGGCTGATCGATATGACCGCAGCCGTCAGAGGGCCGTCCGACCAATCCTCGAAATACCGCTGCCACTTGAAGCGAATTTCCTTGGCGCCGATCCGGCCGAGCAGCACGTCCTGCACATACTTGGAGCGGACCTCCGGCAGGCTCTGCTTGCTGAGCGCCGAGCGCAGATCGGCTTCCTTGACCAGCTTCCAAATATGCCGCTCGATGTCGGCCCAATCTCCGGGCGCCCCGGGCTTTCCGCGGTATCCGACCAGTTCGCGGATTCTGGCCAGCGGACGGAACGCCGTATAGCTGGAATAGCACATCGCCACGCATCCGATCAGAATGGACAACAGCGACAGCATGACGATGATGTTGCGCACGAGCCGCGCGTTTTTCAGCAGGTCCTCCAGCGAAATGACCGATACCCAGCGCCAGCCGGTCATGTCCGAGAACGTCTGATTCGCCAAATAGTCTTGCCCGCCCAGCCGCACGTTTTTGAACGGAAGGATGCTTAGCTCAGCGACAACCCGCCGCATGTCGCTTTCCTTGATCGGCAAGTTCGTCTTCGGGTATATCAGCTCGCCGTCCAGGCTGAAAATGTACTGCGGAGCCTCCAGATTGGCGTGGATGCCCGTGAACAGCCGGTCGTAATCGATGTTGATGATCACGAGGCCGGCGAGCCTCTCCTCGTGCCGGATAGGGCGAATTAACGAAATCAGCTCCGTCGGCACAGGAGCCGGTTCCGGACCGCCGCCTCCCGATCTTCTTGTGATCAGAAGAGGCTTCGTCTCCAGCTCCTTGCTCCACGGAATCCAGGTTCGGTCGCCCATCGTATCCATCGCCTGCTCCTTCTCGCTGTTCGAAGACAGCACGCGGCCGCGGTTCAAATCGACCACATAAATCGAATGAACTTCATCCTCGTTGGCCGCTGCCTTGACATAAGCCTGGATGCTCGCAATCGTTTCCTGGTTCGAGTCGAGGGAGGGGGAGACATACTGTACGACTGATGGGTGGTACGAAAGCTGCACCGCTTTGTTGTCGTATTGGCGGAATTCGCGGTTGGTTGCGTCCCTGTTGATTTGCAGCAGCTCGGCAATCGGCTGGTTCAGTTCCTTGTCCAGCTTGTCGCGGTAATCGTAGTAGAGAAGCAAGCTGATCGCAGAAATCAAGGTCGAGATGACCAAGGTCAGCGTAAAAATAAGCAGGCTTTGCCTGTTCGTCAGCAGCATTTTGATCCGGTAATCCACCCGCATGACCGTATCCTCCTTTGCGCAGCGGTAAAGTCTTTTGCTCGCCAATCGCTCACTGCGGCTCACACGGCGGCGGCCTGGCGGACCCGTTGGGAGCAGAAAGCGATTTCAGCAAAAACATCATACTATAAGCTGCTGCTTCAGGCTAACTTTTTTTGGAAGATCGTTGGGCGGAGCAGAAGGTGCATGCGGGGAAAAAAGAGCCGCACACGGGGCGGCGGCCCCATGTGCGGCTTCCTGGTTCGTGTCAGGACGATCCGGATCAGGCGTTCAAAATGTATTGGTTTAGCACCGAGCGGATCAGCTCGACGCGGCCGGACTCGTGAACGATCGGCTTGTTCTGCAGCGCGTACGCCTCCAGCGTATGGAAGTTCGCCTTGCCGGAGACGATGTCCGCTCCGATGCCGGTACGGAACGTGGCGTAACGGTTCTCAAGCACGTTCTCGAATACGCGGTCCTCGATCAGCTTCGCCGCCACCTGCAGGCCGCGGGCGAAGGAATCCATGCCGGCGATATGCGCATAGACGACATCGATCGGCTCAAGCGAGGTGCGGCGCACCTTGGCGTCGAAGTTCACCCCGCCGCGGCCGAGACCGCCTTCGTTCTGCAAAATTTCATACATGGCGAGCGTCGTCGAGTACAGATCGGTCGGGAATTCGTCGGTATCCCAGCCAAGCAGCAGGTCGCCCTGGTTCGCGTCGATCGATCCGAGCGCGCCGTCCAGCCGGGCCACGCGCAGCTCGTGCTCGAACGTATGCCCGGCCAGCGTCGCATGGTTCGCCTCGATGTTCAGCTTGAAATGAGGCAGCAGGCCGTATTTGCGGAGGAACGACAGCGTCGTCGCCGCGTCGAAATCGTACTGATGCTTGGTCGGCTCCTTCGGCTTCGGCTCGATCAGGAACTGGGCGTCGAAGCCGATCTCCTTGGCGTAATCGACAGCCATGTGCAGGAAACGGGCCAGGTTATCGAGCTCCAGTCCCATATCTGTATTCAGCAGCGACTCGTAGCCTTCGCGGCCTCCCCAGAACACATAGTTTTCCGCGCCAAGCTCCTTGCCGTGCTCCAGCGCCTTCTTCACCTGAGCGGCCGCATAGGCGAACACGTCGGCATGGTTGGTCGTCGCGGCGCCGTGGAGGAAGCGCGGATTGGTGAACATGTTGGCCGTATTCCAGAGCAGCTTCTTGCCGGTCGCCTTCATGTTCTCCTTGATCAGCGCCACGATCTCGTCGAGGTTGCGGTTCGTCTCCTGCAGCGTATCGCCTTCCGGCGCGATGTCCCGGTCATGGAAGCAGAAGAAGTCTGCGCCCAGAATGTTCAGCAGCTCGAAGCACGCTTCGACCCGCGCTTTCGCCAGATCCATGCCGGAGTAGGCATCCCAGCCGCGGATCGCGGTGCCTGCGCCGAACGGGTCCGTGCCGCTCCCGGTGAAGGAGTGCCAGTAGGCTACGGCAAAGCGCAGATGCTCGCGCATCGTTTTTCCCAGCACCACTTGATCGGGATTGTAAAATTTGAAAGCCAGCGGGTTGGTGGACTCTCTGCCTTCGTACTGAATCGGTTTCACATCGCCAAAGTAACCCATCGATCATCCCTCCGAAGGATAAAATGAATAATTCGATCATAAGGAAATAAACGCTTACAGCTAGATCATAACATCAACAAATAAGTTTGTAAATTGATTAAACAAACTTAGTGCTATATTTAAGAAAATATTCATGATAAAATCATTCGTACATGCGATAAGACAAATGAATAAGAGAACGATGAATAAACAACGATGACGGAAAGGAAACGTTTGGGGGACACCATGAGAAAAACAGGCGATTTGAATCTGGTCAAGGAAATCAACAAATCGATTGTTCTGGATTATATCCGCCATCAGTCTCCGATCTCCCGGGCACGGATCGCCGAGCTGGCGGGATTGACGAAGGCGACCGTCTCTTCGCTGGTGAACGAGCTGATCGGCAGCCGGCTGGTGCAGGAGATCGGGGCCGGGGCGTCGAGCGGCGGGCGCAAGCCGATGATGCTGCTGTTCAACGGGACGGCGGGATACTCCATCGGGGTCGATCTGGGCGTCGACTACATCTTGGTCGTGCTCACCGACCTGAGCGGCCGCATCGTCTTCGAGCGCCGGCACGCGCACGCGAACACATCGGTGGAGCGCGTTATCGATGCTCTGAAGGCGGCCATTCGCGAAGCGGCAGACCAGGCGCCGGCGTCGGCCTACGGCATTATCGGCATCGGCATCGGCATTCCCGGTATTAGCGACGGGCAGGGCCGGGTGCTGTTCGCGCCGAATCTCGGCTGGGAGAACGTGCCGCTCGGCCCGGCGATCGAGGAGGCGTTCGGCGTCCCGGTCGTCATCGACAACGAAGCGAACGCCGGAGCCGTCGGCGAGCTGCAGTTCGGCACCGGCCAGGCAGCGGACAATCTCGTATACCTCAGCATCGGCAGCGGGATCGGCACGGGCATCGTGCTTAACAAGGAGCTGTACCGCGGCTCCTCGGGCTTTTCCGGCGAATTCGGCCATACGTCGATCGAGCTGGAGGGCAAGCCGTGCCGCTGCGGCAACCGCGGCTGCTGGGAGCTGTACGCCTCGGAGAGCGCCCTGCTGGAGGAAGCCAGAAAGCAGCTGGAAGACCGCGGGCTGGACGTGGGGCGGCTTATCCGGCTGGCCGAGCAGGGCGACGAGGCCGCCATCCGCTTGTTCGAGCGCTGGGGCTTCTATCTCGGGATCGGCATCGTCAATATTATGAACGGGATCAATCCGGGGCTGATCGTGATCGGGGGCAAGCTCGCCGAGGCGGAGCAGTGGCTGAAGGCGCCGCTGCTGGCCGCCGTGGAGCGGCGCTCCATGCCTTATCCGAGAGCGGGGATGGGCCTTAAGTTTTCCGGACTGGGAGCCCGTTCGACCGTGCTCGGGGCCTGCTCGTTCGCGATTTCGAAGTTTTTCGCTTCGACGAAGGTATTGGTGAATTGAAGGGTAATCCATGTGAGGGGGCATTATGGCGATGTAGCGTTCCGGTTGTTGCCGATGCTTGCTGTATATGCTGCTGATCACTGCTGATCCTCCATGCAATCATGATATCGGGCTGTACCGGGGGAAACGAAGCAATCTTGCCGTCCGACAAAGAAGCGAAGCTGCCGCAGCAGGTTGCCGAGTTGGAGAGACCGTTGTCCGAAAGTGCGGTCGTGAAGAATGCGGGCGAATGAGGCCCCGGACCTTGATGAAGCCAAACGTATCTGTCGGCGGCGACGATTTACATACCCCATGGGGGTATGTTATGATAGGAAGGTAGCTATCGCAAAATGCATCGATACGGGAGGAATCCGATATGCAGCATATTACTTTGAAAGTCGAAGGCATGTCCTGCGGCCATTGTGTGAGTGCCGTCGAAGGGGCGCTGAAGGAATTGGGAGCGTCCGGCCAGGTCGATCTGGCGGCCAAGACGGTAACGGTGCAGTACGATGAAAGCAAGCTTCAACTGGATGCGATCAAAGCGGCGATCGAGGATCAAGGCTACGAGGTCGTGTGATTGTGCAACGCTTCAAGAAGCGCAGCGAACCTAATGGCGGTTTGCTGCGCTTTCTTTGTCCATGTTGCGGGAAGCTGAGACATCATCTCTAACGCTTGTGACAAACGTTATTTTGCTGAATCGTACCCTGTTTAAAATGTAACGAAACAGAGCAGCGCTATTTTGTCAAAAACGCCGAATCTGGCAGCCCGCAATACCGAATAAGACTTCTCACAAGCGTTACAATGCCAAAATCGATCGTTTCGGGAGGAATAAGCCTTGTGGCAAGCGTTAGAGATGATCATGTGCTTCAGAAGCTTCCGAAGGGTACGCTCTTGGCGCTCGGTTGATGTTGCCTAAGGCGAGGCAGACTTCAAGCCCGCGGTTTAGGCTGTCCAAAGTCCAAGCAATGCAAGGCTTCGTTTGAGTCATAGGCATTCCCGCTCTTTCGACCGGCTTGGTTATATTTCGCAGGCTATCGTTCATACTATGCGGAAGGGGGATGGGGGACATGTTACGATGAAGCGATTTGCCCATGAACTGATTCATCAGCTGGATCATGACGACGCTTTCGGCCTGGCGGCGCAATGCGCCTACTATTTCCTGTTTTCGCTGTTTCCGTTCGCTTTGTTCGTAATCAGCCTGCTCGGTTATTTGCCGATTGCCTCCGGCGACTTGTTGTCGCTCGCGCAGCAGTATGTGCCGGGCGAGGTATTCCGCCAACTAGAGCAAACGCTGGGCGCTTTGATTCGCGCGCGGCACGGCGGGACGCTGTCGCTGGGGCTGATCGTCACGCTCGTTACGGCTAGCGCCGCGATGAACGCGATCGTGCTTGCCGTCAATAAAGCTTACGGGCTGCCCAAGCGCAAAAGCTTCATCCATTCCCGGGTGCTGGCGATCGTTTTGACACTGGGCTTGCTGCTGGTCGTCGCGTCCGCGCTGCTGCTCAGCGTCTTCGGGCAGGTCATCGTCAACTGGCTGCAGACGTATACCGCGATCCCGTGGGACAAAATTGAGCTGTGGAACATATGGCGCTTATTGATCAATTTTGCCATTCTTCTGATCGTCTTCACAGGCATCTACTACGTTGCCCCGAATACTTGCCTTACCTGCAAGGATGTCTTGCCCGGCGCGATCGTTGCCGCTGTCGGCTGGCAGCTCAGCTCGCTCGGCTTTTCCTATTACGTGAACCATTGGGGCAATTTTAACGCAACGTACGGCAGTCTGGGCGGCGTCATCGTGCTTATGACATGGTTTTACATCTCCGCGCTGCTGATCATCGTCGGGGGCGAAATCAATGCGATCAATTATAATATGAAGCATTCGTCGGCCAAGCGGTAGCCGCATGGCGCGGCTGCCTGGTCTCCTTCGGACACGGTTCCCGAATCCGCCCCATGTCATCCCTTCACCCTATTGAAACAGTGTTCTAGTATGATAGAATAAACCTGTCATTCGTTGCTTATGGAACGGAGGGGATGAGGTGGGCGTCGAGTTTTCGGGACTGGCCCCGATCTATTACCAGATCATCATGAAAATTTGCGGCCGCATCGTCCGCGGCGAGCTTCAGCCCGGGGACAAGCTGCCCTCGGTGAGGGAGCTGGCAACGCAATACGGCGTCAATCCGAATACCGTGCAGCGCGTCTATCTGGAGCTGGAGCGGCTGTCGTTATCCGAGGCGAGAAGAGGGCAAGGCACGTTCGTCACGGAAGACCGGGGGAGGCTTCTGCAGCTGCGGGAGCAGCTCAGGCAGGATAGAATCGGCACCTTCCTGGACGATATGCGGGAGATGGGGTTCACGGACCGGGAGATCGCGGACGGGCTCCGGCCTTATCTTGCTCTTGCCGGCGAAGCCGAATGAAGGGCAGCCGCGCGAAGCCTGCAGGGGGGAGTTATTGTGAGCAGCCGGCATATCGAATATTGTATAAACAATTTAAGAAGATTTACACAGAGCGTGTACGATGCAATCGAGGAGGAGCATCCTGCCGTCAAGCAAAAGGTCAGGGGCTGCTTGAACCGCTGCGACGATTGCAAGCATAAGCCGTTCGCGCTGGTGAACGAACGCAAATTCCTCAAGGTCGCGAGCACGCTGGTCGAGACGGACACGCCGGAGGAGCTGCGGGCCCAGCTGCTCATGCAGATCGGCGCCGGCCATTGACGCGGCGCTTTCCTTGATGTGCGTTATCGTCGTCTGTGCGGCGATCCATCACGAAGTCCCGAGGCCTCATCCCGCCCCAAGCGAAGATGCCGAGCCGCCGGGGCTTTATTTTTTTGACGGCTTCGGAATCGGGAGCAAAATCAAGCAAGCCGCCTGCTGCATCCTGCTTAGGGACATATAAGGGCGCATAGATCGTTTCCCTCTGGCATGCTCTTTCTGTTATATTTTCATATATAGATATTTTGCGAACGAAATATTGAACGGTTAATAAAAATATCGCCTGCGGGATTCAAAAAGGAGGGGCTTACCCATGTACGACTATTATTTCTTTGAAAAGCTGGAGTCGCTGCATCGTGATATTCAAGCGAAAATATACGCCGAGTGGAATGCGGTAAGTCCCGTGAAGCTGTCGATCCCGCAAACCGGATTGCTGCAGATGCTGGAGAGGGGCGGCACGAAGACATTAACGGAATTGGCGGAGAAGCTGTATGCCACCGTCGAAGGCGTATCGCTGCTCTGCGCCGGTTTGGAAGAGAAGGGGCTCGTTCGCCGCATCCGGAGCGAGGCGCTGCAGGAGGACAGCGTTGAATTGACTCCCGCCGGCTGGAAGCTTACCCGCTTGCTGCGGGGGCTGAAGGGCGAATTGGCCGAACGGATGGCCAAAGATATCCCGGTGGAGGAATGGCGCCGGGTCGATCGGCTGCTTGCTGCTGTCAAAAGAAACATGTCTGAAAATATTCGCGTAGAAGAGACGGAAAACGGATAAATCGCCTGGATGCGGTTGTCCGTTTTTTTGTTATCTGGATCAGCCGCCTGGCTAGCTGGCGGCCCGGATTTCCTCTTTTGCCGCTTCAAGCTCATGGGATCGGCTTCATTGGGGAAACCTCTATATAAATCAGGATCGACGCCTATGACGGGAGCCATCTACATCACTGGCCGTCACCTGCAGCCCGCCCGAAAGCTGACGGCGGACACCGCCCAGTCAGACCGGATATCCGGCAATTTCGCTTGTTGCGAAAAGCCGATGACCCATTCTAAGGAGGTTTGCTAGCGAATGAAGGATTTTATGACGAAAGTGCTGTCCCTCGGCATGGGACTTGCCGTCGCCAGCAAGGAGCAGCTGGAGAAGCTGGCGGATGAGCTGGAGAAGCTGGCGGATGAGCTGGAGAAAAAAGGAGAGATGAGCAAAACCGAATCGAAGGAATTCGTCGATAAGCTGGTGAGCAAGGGCGAACAGGCATCCAAAGATTTGGAGGGGAAAATCCGCCAGCAGGTGCAGCGCGTGCTCGAAGGGCTTGATATGGCGCCGATGAGCGAAATTCGCCGCTTGGAGCAGCGCATCGCCGCTTTGGAAGAGCGGCTGGCGCCGGCCGCAGGCTTTTCTGTGCCGGGGAACGAGTTCAACATCGAGTCCTCCGGGACTTCGGGGACTGCTGACGACGGACGCTGAACGGTTCGATCCCTCGTCGAATCCGCTTCCGTTATAGGAGGTGACGCGCGTGATCGGAAGAAGAGTCCGCCAGCTCTCGCGCTACCGCGAGGTCGTCGGGGCGTTCGCCCGCAACGGGCTCGGCTTCGTCGTGCACGACCTTGGTCTGAGCGAGCTCATGCCGCTGGCCCGCAAACGCTCCTCCGGCAAGGAGGCTTCATCGCGGCGAACGCTCGGCCAACGAATCCGCATCGTCCTGGAGGAACTCGGGCCTACCTTTGTCAAGGTCGGCCAGATCGCCAGCACGCGTCCCGATCTGATCCCGCGGGACATTATCCGCGAGCTCGAGCTGCTGCAGGACCGGGTGCCCCCGTTCTCGTTCGAGCAGGCCCGCAGCATTGTGGAAGGTGAGCTGGGCGCTCCGCTTAATAGCCTGTTCGCTCAATTCGATGAAGAGCCGCTCGCTTCGGCTTCGATCGGCCAGGTGCATTATGCCGTTCTGCCGGCAGGAGACGCCGTCGCAGTCAAAGTCCAGCGCCCCGGCATCGACCGAGTGATCGAGACCGATCTGGAAATTTTGCGGGATTTGGCCAGGCTGGCCGAACAGCGGCTGGCGTGGGCCGCCAAATACGGGCTTGCCGAAATGGCCGACGAATTCGCCAAGTCGCTGCAGGGAGAGCTCGATTACAGCCTCGAAGGCCGCCATGCCGAGCGGATGGGCGAGGCGCTCGCCTACGACGCCAATATGGTCGTGCCCAAGGTATACTGGGACTACTCGACCCGGCGGGTGCTGACGAGCGAATACATCCAGGGCGTGCGGATGAACGAGCTGCTGGCAGGGAGCGCCGGAGCGGGTTGCGACCGTTCTGCGGTCGCCAAACGGTTCGCCGGGTCGATTCTGGAGCAGGTGCTCGTGCTCGGCTTCTTCCACGGCGATCCTCATCCGGGCAACCTGATCATTCTCCCGGGAGAGCGCATCGCCTGGCTCGATTTCGGCACGGTGGGCCGGCTTACGCCGGAGACGAAGCATCATTTCGCCACGCTCGTCATTGGCCTGCAGCGCGGCAGCACCGACCTGATCGTCAAAGCCGTCAGCCGCATGGGGCTGATCCCCGCGGAGGCGGATATGGCGGCGCTGCGGGAGGATGTCGAGCGGTTGCGCGACAAATATTACCGCGTGCCGTGGAGCCAGCTGCGGCTCGGCGACGCGATCAGCGACCTGTTCGCCGTCTCCTTCCGCCACCGCATCCGGATGCCGGCCGATTTGACGCTGCTCGGCAAGACGCTGCTGACGATGGAAGGGACAGTGCAGGCGCTCGACCCCGCCTTCCGCCTGTTCGATATCGCCGAGCCGTTCGGCTTCCGGCTCATGCTGGAGCGATTGCGCCCCCGCAGCTTCCTCGGCCGCATCTGGCACGAGGCTTCCGAATACGCGGGCGTGCTGGCCGACCTGCCGCTGAAGGCGCATGAGCTGGCGACGACGGTGCAGAAGGGCCAGCTGCGGATGGAGATCGGCGTGCCTGAGCTGAAGACGCTGCTCCGCACGCTGGACCGCATCAGCAACCGGCTGTCGATCAGCGTCGTGCTGCTGGCCATCAGCATCCTGATGGTAGGGCTGATCGTCGGGTCGTCCGCGGATCAAGCCCCGTATGCGCTGTGGAACATTCCTGCGGTCGAGATCGGCTTCGGCTTGGCCGCTTTTATGTTCCTGTGGCTTCTTTTGTCCATCTTGAAATCGGGGCGGTTCTGATCTGCCCGGCGATCAGCGGGTTGGCTGCCCGGTCAGCGCCGCAGCGAACCAGCGGCGGGCCCCTTTTGGGCATGGGAACGCTTTGCGGCCCAGGGGGGGCTGCCGTCCATCGCGCATCCTGACGCTGACGCGGCGTAAAGATCCCGCTTGCGGACGAGCGCGGGCGTGCGGCGGCAACACAGCGGCTACGCGGCGGCAACGCGGTGGCAACACAGCGGCTACGCGGCGTCACATGGCCAACCCGGGCTTACCCCTCCGCCGTCCGGGCATATTTGCTCCGGTATTGCCCCGGCGTCATATCGGTCTGCTTGCGGAACGAACGGATGAAGTTTTGCGGATTGTTGTACCGCAGCTTTTGGGCGATATCCTTGATCGGGATATCCGTTTCGACCAGCCATTTCTTGGCCATATTAAGCCGGTAAGCCGCCAAATAATCGCTGAACGACTGGTTCGTCTCTTTCTTGAACACGCTGCTTAAATAGAAGGCGTTGTAATGCAGCCGGGCGGCGCATTCCTCCAGCGTAATGTCGGTATCGTAATGGGTGTGGATCAGATGAATGATCTGCTCCGACAAGTTCTGATACTGGGAATCGCGGCGGTCCTTGAACACTTGCACGAGCGGCTGGACAAGCTTCGTCTTGAACCATTTCTCGATCTCCGAGCTGGCATACAGCTGCAGCAGCTCGTCGTACAGGGAACCGCCTTCCGGATCGATCTGCCTTAGGCTGATGCCGCTCTCCTGCATGACGATCATCAGGTCGTTGAGCAGGCGAATGAGCGAAATTTGATAATCCTGCAGCGATCGATCCTTATGAAACACTTCATTCATCCACTGCTTCAGCAGTTCGAGGGCCTTCTCCTCGTCCGCCAGCTTAATCGCATCGATCAGCTCGCTTTCCAGCTGCTGCGGGAACGGGTAGATCAGCGTATGCTTGCCGGAGTTGATGCCGGCATAGCTGATGACGACGCCCTTGCCGAGCTTCAGGCGGTGCTTCAGCGCCTCGAGCCCTTCCTGATAAGCGCGGGACGCTTTGGACAAGGTCTGGAACGGCAGGCTGATGCCGATGCTGACGCTCAGATCGAGGAAGCTTCGGACATGCGTCTGGATCGATTCCGTCAGGCGGTACAGGAAGCTGTTGAACTCCTCCGGCGACCGGTCCGCGCTGCCGACCAAGGTCACCTGGGTCTGATCGAGAATGACCGGCATGATCCGTTGCTCCGGCGGAATCACTTCTTCGATAATATTGTTGACGGCAAAAAGCAGCAGGTCGTGGTCCTTCTCTTCATACCGCGTCTGCTCCAGCATATCGATCTGCAGCGTCAGCACGGCCATATATTCCCAGCGCCCCAGCTGCTCGCCATATCCGTACAGCTCAAGCCGCTCCTTCACGTCGCTTTCCTTCAGCTGGCCGCCGTACAGCTTGCTGAGGAAAAAGGTGCGAACCATTTGCGAGTTTTGATGCAGCTCGTTCTTCAGGCTGGAGTTGGAATGAAATAGCTGTTGAATATGCTCGTTAATCAGCTGGAACTCGTTTGCCTTGCGCGGCAGCGGATCGGGCAGTCTGTCGGCAATCGCCTTCAAAATGCCGCGAACGGGCGTATACATTCTGCGGGAGCCTAACCATACGGCGCATACCGAGATAACAATCACGATGATGCAAACATACGCCGTAAACCAGCCGATGGCCCGCGATTCTTGCGTAACGACGCTGTTCTCGCTGAACGAAAGATAGCGCCAGCCGTTAAAATCGGAGTGGACGTAAGTGACTGTAAAATGCCCCGCATCCGTTCGCGTCTCGAATTGGCCGGAACTGCCCGCAAGCTGATGCAGGTCCTCCTGCGTCAAAAAGCTCGTCTCGGTGAGCGGCTTGCCGATCAAGGCTTGATCCGGGTGCACCCAGATTCGCCCATCCGGGCCGACGATCATCGCCTCGCCGTGCGTCCCGTCGTTATCCATCATGTCGGCCAGCGTGCATACGGGAATGGAGGCGACGGCCAGTCCGCGCGGATCGAAGCTTCCGGTAGGCAGCTTTTTGATGAGACTCACGGTATAAGGGCATGCCGAAGCGGCGCTTCGGCTCGGAAGCAACGTCCAGCTCGATTGCGTCGGCAATGCCATAAGCGGCAGCAACGCTTCCTGTTCGGCGCTGCCCTCAAAGGCGTACAGTCCGCTGTTGTTGATCAGCCAGTTGTTGATCTTATTGAAGATAACGACCTCGCTAACCTTGCTGTCGAACGATTGAATATAGCTCAGCTCGCGGCGCAGGTTGTTGTATTTTTGGAATTCACGAAATGTGAGCGGTCCGAATATGGCCTCGTCCATCAGGGTCGAATTCGCCACCTGGTTCAGTCCGTTGTCCAGTCTGCGCAGCACCTGCTCGATATTGCCGTTCATTTGTTTGATCGTGCGCAGATTGCCTTCGTTGACGTGAGACTGAATCGCCTGGGAAGACTTCATATACGAGAAAAAACCGAGAATGAGCACAGGCAGTATACATAGCGCGCATCCGTAAATGACCAGTTTCGTAAACAAGCTGTATTTGCTCATGCTTCATTCCTCCTTCCTGACCGAGTCATAGCGGAGCCGCTTTCATCTTCTATGAGGCCATCATGGAACCGTCCGGATCGACAAAAATCGGCAATAATCGCCGGTGTCATTGGATCAGATTCAAAAGAGCGGAGCCTGTAAGCGGTTAACAGCGGGTTCGGTCGCAAGCGATCCTATGCAATGATTATAACATGACCTCACTTCGGAGTCTCTGGAAAACGGGACTGCCGGTCAGGGCTGATGTTACGTAGCCCATTGTAGCATTACCGGGATAATCATTGCATCATCTTAAGCGGGCTTGCGCTGCAGAAGCGCTTCCGCGGCAGGCTGTATCCAAGCTGGATATCAACGGATTATGTACGTAACCGCTGCCGCAAGATATGATGATAAACGTAAACATCATCCGAATCAAGCTTATCATTCAAAAGCTATTCCACATGGGAGGTCTGAACAATGAAAAAGAGACACGTACAGACAGTTCTCGCATCTGCGCTGACGGTTTCGCTCGTGGCGGGCTGCGCCGGCGGCGGCGATCCGCAGACGGGCGCCGGCGCAGGCGGGGAGTCTGGCGGCCCTACCAAAATTACGATTATGGCCAACCTCCATACGCCGGAGGTGCCCGATCCGACCATCGAGAAGATGCTGGAGGAGAAAACGAACACCGATCTGACGATTCAGTGGGTGCCGGATGGCAGCTACGACGAGAAGCTGAACGCCTCGTTCGCGACGGGCACGCTGCCGCAGGTCGTCTTTATGAAGAATCAGACGTCGCTGCTCATGTTCCGGGACGCGATCCGCAATGACCAGTTCTGGGAAATCGGGCCGCTGCTGAACGAATATCCGAACCTGAAAAATCTCGATCCGAACGTGCTGAACAACGTGTCGGTCGACGGCAAAATCTATTCGCTGTACCAGGAGCGGCCGCTGTCCCGCCAAGGGGTCATCTACCGCAAGGACTGGGCGGATGCCCTGGGCTTGTCCGCGCCGACAAACCTTGAAGAGCTGTACAACATGGCGAAGGCGTTCAAGGAGCAGGACCCGGACAAGAACGGCAAGGCGGACACGATCGGCTTCGCGGACCGCAGCGACCTCGTATACGGCGCCTTCAAGACGCTGGCCTCTTACCACGGGGTGCCGAACAACTGGGGCATTAAGGACGGCAAGCTGTATCCCGAATTCATGGACCCCGCTTATATCGAAACGATGAAGTACGTTCGCAAGCTGCATCAGGAAGGCCTCATCAACCAGGACTTCCCGGTTACGAGCAAGACGGACCAGCAAAATCTGTTCATTACCGGCAAGGCCGGGCTGTATGTCGGCGCGATGGGCGACGTCGTCAGCCTGCATCAGAAGATGGTGGAGGTCAACCCGAATATCGAGCTGGACGTGCAGAACCGCATCGAAGGCCCGAAAGGTCTCGGGGTGTGGGCGATTCCGGGCTACGGCTCGGCGGTGCTGTTCCCGAAATCGGCGGTCAAATCGGAAGCGGAACTCAGAGCGATCCTGTCGTTCTTCGACAAGCTGATGAGCCCAGAGCTGGCCAACCTGATATATTACGGCATCGAGGGCAAGCATTACACGATCAAGGACGGCAAAGCGGAGATTACGAAGGATTCGAAGCTGCATGAGCGCGAGGTGAAGGCTTACCAGGCGCTGCAAATCGGCGGACCGAGCACGATCGGTATGCTGGAGAGCCTGTTCACGCTGCCGGCCAAGGAGAAGGCAGAGAAGCTGATACTGGACAACAACCAGTTCCTGATCCACGACCCGACCGCGCCGCTCGATTCGAAGACGTATACGGAGAGAGGGACGCGGCTCCAGGAAATTATCAAGGACGCCACATACAAGTTTATGCTGGGCAGCATCGACGAAGCCGGCTTCCAGCAAGAAGTCGAAAAATGGAGAAAAGACGGCGGCGATCAAATCATCGAGGAATTCAACGCATCGTATCAAGCCGCCCAGAAAAAATAAACGTATTGACCGCTTGCGCCAGTTCGATGCGTGAAACGCGTAAGGCCGCCGGGTTCCCGGCGGCCAACGCGGATTCTCTTGCATCATCGGAAAGCGCGCGTTCGCGGAGGGCGAATGCCCGTTTTCCGATGATGCAAGCTTAAGGCTTGTCATCAGAGCATTTTCAACACGGAGAGAGGGAGAACCGACATGAGCGATACAGCCGTCAAAAACACGACGATCGCCAGAAGAACCGGGGAATCCGGACTGCTGAAGAGAATTATTAAAAACCGCGCCATCTATTTGATGATTCTTCCCGGTCTTTTGTTTTTTATCATATTCAAATATGCGCCGATGTACGGTTTGATCATCGCCTTTCAAGACTATAAGCCGTATCTCGGGATCAGCGGCAGTCCATGGGTCGGCCTCGCTCATTTCGAGCGGCTGTTTGCCGAGCCGATGTTCTTTACGATTTTAAGGAATACGCTGCTGTTGTTTCTGATGAATCTATGCTTTTATTTTCCGGTTCCGATCATTTTGGCCGTGATGCTGAACGAGGTTCGCCGGGAAGCGTTCAAGCGCTTCGTGCAGACGTTGATCTACGTCCCCCATTTCATGTCCTGGGTCATCATCGTCTCGATTACGTTCGTCATGCTGTCGATGGACCGCGGCATCATTAACGAGCTGCTGGTTATGATGGGCTTCGAAAAAATCAATTTCCTGCTCAGCAACGAATGGTTCCGACCGATGTACATCTTGCAGGTGATCTGGAGAGAAGCGGGCTGGGGCACGATCATTTACTTGGCGGCAATGGCGGCTATCGATCCGCAACTGTACGAGGCTGCGCGCATGGACGGCGCCGGCCGGTTCCGGCAAATCTGGCACATTACGCTGCCTTCGATCCGAAGCGTCATCGTCGTGCTGCTGCTGCTGAAGATCGGCGACGTGCTGGAGCTCGGCTTCGAGCACATTTATCTCCTGCTGAACTCCATGAACCGCGAGGTGGCGGAGATTTTCGACACGTATGTTTATACAGCCGGTCTCAAGCAGGGACAGTACAGCTTCAGTACGGCAGTCGGCTTCTTCAAGTCGGTCGTCGGTCTCATACTGGTCATGATCGCCAACTGGTTGGCCAAAAAAGCCGGCGAAGAAGGCATCTACTAATTCGCGGGTCTGGGAGGATGGAAATCGATGCACGATAAATCGCTGGGAAGCCGCGTGTTCGACGCGGTCAACTATACGCTGCTGGCGCTCGTCGCCCTCATTACGATACTGCCGTTCATTCATGTCGTCGCCGGCTCGTTCACGACGGTTCAGGAGCTGGCGGAGAAGCAGTTCGTCCTGATTCCGACCGTCTGGTCGCTTGACGCTTACCGTTATGTGTTCTCCACGAATACGCTGATCCGCGGGCTCGGAGTCTCCATCGGGGTCACCGTCATCGGCACATTGATCAGCATGTTCCTGACATCACTGATGGCTTACGGCTTGTCCCGCCGCGATCTCGACGGCCGCCGCATCATCATGTTCGCCGTCGTGTTCACGATGCTGTTCAACGGAGGCATGATTCCGACGTTTCTCGTCGTCAAGAGCATGGGCCTGATCGATACCTATGCGTCGCTCATTATTCCGACGGCCATCAACGCGTTCAATCTGATTATTATGCGCAACTTCTTCCAGAATCTGCCTGACGGCATCGAGGAATCGGCCAAAATCGACGGCTGCGGCGACTGGGGCATCCTGTTCAAGATCGTCATCCCGCTGTCCATGCCGGCCATCGCCACCATTTCGCTGTTTTACGCGGTGACGTACTGGAACACGTATATGACGGCCATTCTGTACCTGAACGATTCCGTCAAATGGCCGGTGCAGGTCATTTTGCGGCAAATCGTCATCCTCGCCAGCGGCCTCAGCGCCGACACGTCGGGCATGGACGACAGCTTCGTCACTCCGCCGGAGCAGACGGTCAAGATGGCGGTCATCGTCGTCGCGACGCTGCCGATCCTGCTGGTGTATCCGTTCCTGCAAAAGCACTTTGCCAAAGGCGCCCTGCTCGGCTCGATCAAGGGCTGACCGCTCGCATGCCCCCGCCTGGCTGAAGCCGCAGCGCACGGGCGGGGGTGCTGCTGCACCTCTTCAAGTATGAGTTAGGGCCTATCGGCGATGAAATGGATAGGTGAACGTGCGGGGACTTGCGGCTCGTCTTTTTTCAGCAACGTCGTTGTTCTGCCATGTATGAAGCGGCTTTATTTTCTCTTTAATGGCATGGGAGGTAATTTTTTTTCGGCAGCGGCGGTACGAATTGGCAAAAATATGCTAAAGTAAAAGGGATGGCAATACTCGCATCAAGCTTGGCTGAAGCGAAAGGACGGGCTACCTTGGCGAACTCGGCGCGTAAGCGGATTCAAGCTGTGCTGGCGCACCCCGGTTCGGAGCGCTGCCGAGGGTGCGGGAAATGTGCGAGAGCATCCTGTATACGCTGCGTCACGACGAAGCGGTCGGCATGTGTTGCCTCAAAAACGACCGCTAAACCGCGGTCGCTCTTCCTTGAATGGACTTCGATAGACGACGTTTTTCTTCAATAGAATTGGCTGGGCTGGCGAGGCTTGCGCTGGTCGCCGGGAGCTCCTCCGGCGGCACAAGAGAAAGAGCACAATAGTACAATAACCCATTAGGAAGGGAGCCTGTATATTTTATGAGCAATAGCAGTACACAACCGACATTGAATACCCCCCTGGCTTACGCCAAGGCGGCATGCGACGCCCTGATCGCCAAATATCGTCCGGAGCAGCTGCCGCCGGAAAATCGCTGGCACTATCACCAGGGCATCTTCCTGTACGGCATGCTCAAGGTGTGGGAACAGACGGGCGAGGAGCTGTATTTGAACTACCCGAAGGAGTATGTCGACAAGCTCGTCGACGAGCTGGGCAATTTCTATTTTGCGCGGGACGAGCTGGACGCTATTATGCCGGGGCTGCTCCTGTTCACGCTGGACCGGCAGTTCGGCGAGGGCCGTTACCGGATCGCCGCCGACAAGCTGAGACAGCTGTTCCGCACGCTGAACCGCACGTCGGAAGGCGGATTCTGGCACAAGGACAAGTACCCTTACCAAATGTGGCTGGACGGCTTGTATATGGGCGGCGTGTTCGCCATGAAATATGAGACGCATTACGGCGAACGGGGCCTGATCGATATGGTGCTGCACCAGGAGTCGCTGATGCGCCGGCATATGACCGACGAGCGGACAGGCCTGCTGTACCACGCCTGGGACGAGTCCCGCCAATTCCCGTGGGCGAATCCGGACACGGGCTGCTCGCCGGAATTTTGGGGCCGCTCGCTCGGCTGGTACGGGATGGCGCTCGCCGATTTCCTGGACGAGATGCCTGAGTCCCATCCGGGCCGTGCCGACATCGCCGCTGCGCTCAAGCCGTTCGTGCACGCGCTGATCCGCTATCAGGACGAGGCGAGCGGCCTGTGGTACCAGGTGGTGGACAAAGGCGATCAGCCGGACAACTGGCTGGAGACGTCCTGCACGAGCCTGTTCGTATACACGATCGCCAAAGCGATCAAGCACGGCGTCGTCGGCGACGAATGCCGCGAGGCGGCCATCAAAGGCTACGAAGGCTTGACGAAGCGGGTTCGGCTGGACGACAGCGGCCATCTGGTCGTTCCGGACATTTGCATCGGGACGTCGGCGGGCGATTACGTCAATTACGTCACGCGTCCGGTCAGCGAGAACGATCTTCACGGCGTCGGCGCATTCGTGCTGGCTTGCGTCGAGGTCCACAAGCTGCAGGGGCAGGGCTAAATAGAGATTCGTCAGAGATTCATCCAGCTAAGCGAGACAAAAAGGAGGACACTCGTCCGTGGCTATATACAACATTACGGATTTCGGCGCCAAAGGCGACGGCACCACCGATAATACGAAAGCGATCGCGGATGCGATAGCAGCCTGCCAAAACGGTGGCGGCGGCACGGTATATGTACCGGCGGGCACGTATTTGACCGGCCCCATCGTCCTGGTGAGCCATATGACGCTATATGTGGAAGCGGGGGCTGTCCTGCGCTTCACGACCCGCTTTGAGGCTTACGAGCCTGTCCGCACCCGCTGGTCCGGCTACGAATGCTACGGCTATTCGCCGCTCGTGTACGGTTACGGCCTGAAGCAGGTCGCGATCAAGGGGGAAGGGATCATCGACGGTCAGGGCGAAGCGTGGTGGACGGCATACCGCGCTTTGCGGGAAGGACAGCCCCCCTATTCGCCCTACGGCGAGCGGCTGAAGGAACTCAACCGGGCGCTGACGGAGACGATCAAGAACAACATCGCGGAATGGGACTCCCAGTTCCTGCGTCCGCCGCTGCTGCAGCTGCTCCACTGCGAGGACGTTGTGCTGGAGGGCGTCACGCTGCAAAATTCGCCATTTTGGAATACGCATCTGGTCTACTGCCGCCATGTCAATATCCGCGGAGTCAGCTTCAAAAATCCGTACACTACGCCGAACGGCGACGGCCTGGATATCGATTCGTGCCAGGACGTGCGCGTCTCCGACTGCCACTTCGACGTGGGCGACGACTGCCTGTGCCTGAAATCGGGCATCGATGAGGACGGCCGCCGCGTCGGCATTGCGACCGAGAACGTCGCCGTTACGAACTGCACGATGCTGCACGGCCACGGCGGCGTCGTCATGGGCAGCGAGACGGCCGGAGGCATCCGCCATGTCGTGATCTCGAACTGCATATTCATCGGCACGGACCGCGGCATCCGCATCAAGACGAACCGGGCGCGCGGCGGCGGCGTCGAGGACGTTCATATCAGCAACATTTTCATGAAGGATGTGCTGTGCCCGATCGCTATCAACGGATTTTACCGCTACGGGGTGGACACGTCGAATCCGCTGATGACCAGCCCGGAGGCCGTGCCGGTGACCGAGGCGACGCCGGTGATCCGCAACATCTATATCAGCGACGTAACGGCCAAGAACTGCCTGGCGTCCGCCGGGTTCATTTACGGCCTGCCGGAGATGCCGGTGGAGAACGTCGTGCTGCGCCATTTGACGCTGGAGACGACGACAGACCCGGAGGAGCAGGGCGGCGAGCCGGATATGGTGCGGGAGAATCTGATCATGGCCGGCGAAGGCATTCTGTGCAAGCATGTGCGCGGTCTGGAGATGCACCGCGTCCGCGTCGGCACGCGGCAGGGCCCGGCGCTGCGGCTGGAGAACGTCAGCGGCGCCGAGATCGAAGGGCTGCGCCTGACGCGCAAGCACCCGGACACTGCGGCCGTCCAGATTGCCGATTGCGACGGCGTGGATATTCCGGGCTATACCGGCGGAGCGGACGGCGGATCGATCGGATAAGCCAGAGAATACGCGGCTCTGCACCGCAGGCGCCCTACGGGAGTGCTTGCTTGTGCAGGGCCGCGTTTTGCGCGTCTGCATGGTTGGGATTGGCTTCGGAATAACGGCCGATATAGCGAAGGCCGAACCCGCTCGACGTTGCGCGGCGGTGCGGGAAGTGCGTTTAGGCGAGCGGGCGGCGATACGTTAAAGGAGGAACAGCCTGATGTGGCATCCTGACGAATTTCTGGAGAAGCTGTACCGAAAGCTGGAGACAGGGCGCAGCAAGCGAGTCGAGACAACGGAGCAGAAGCAAGCGCGGCTTCGCCGGCGCCTGCGTGAAGCGCTCGGATTCGTCGACCATCTGGAGGAATGGCAGGCGCCGCTTGAGCCGGTGCTGCTCGAGCGGGCGGAGCGGGACGATTTCGTTCGCGAACGAGTGGAGTACAGCACGTCGGACGGGCTCCGCGTTCCGGCCTATGTGCTTATCCCGAGGGGGGCGGAGCCGGGCCGTACGCCCGCGGTGCTGGCCTGGCATGGTCACGGCTACGGCAGCCGGGAGGCGGTGGGCCTGCTTCCCGACGGTTCGGAGCTGAGCGGTCCGCCGGGCATCCATGCGAACTTCGCGCTGGAGCTGGTCCGCCGCGGCCTCGTCGTGCTCGTCCCCGAAATCGTCGGCTTCGGCGACCGCAAGCTGCGGCGGGATGTGGAAAGAGACCCGAAGGCCGGCAATTCGTGCTTCTCCATCGCCTCCGAGCTGCTGCTGGCGGGAAGCACGATCGCCGGGCTGCGGGTGTTCGAGGCGATGCGCGCCGCCGATTATTTGACCGCCCGTCCGGAGGTCGACCCGCTGCGGATCGGCAATATGGGCTTCTCCGGCGGTGGGATGGTCGCCTCGCTGTCGGCGGCGCTCGACGAGCGCATCCGCGCTTCGGTCATCTGCGGATATTCCAATACGTACAAGGGCAGCATTTTGGCGCGCCCGCACTGTCTTGACAATTATATCCCCGGCATATTGACCGAAGCGGAGATGCCCGACCTGCTCGGGCTGATCGCGCCGCGCGCGCTGTTCATCGAGTCCGGCACGTTCGACGGGCTGTTTCCTGTCGAGCGGGTCAAGGAAGCGATCGGACAGGTGGCGCAGACGTACGGCGCGCTGAACGCAGAAGCCCGCTTCACGTTCGATCTGTTCGAGGGCAAGCATGAGATCAGCGGCCGACATTCGTACGACTGGCTGGCCAAGATGCTGCGTCAGGAGCCGGCCGTCTAATCGTTGCAAGCGGAGCGATTCCTTCGTCATCGGGCATCACCTTCTTCGATATTGAAAATTCAGTGCGTGGAAACGCCGAATTTCCGGGGAGAGTCAGCAATGTTGTATTTTGTACAACAAAAACGGGGGTATAAACCGCATTTGCCGCTCATTGTTGTAAAAAGTGCAACATTTCAGGAGATGTTCCCGGGTTTGCGGTGAATCACGCCCAAATTATTGCACAAAATGCAACATTCCCTTTCCTCTGGCGCGATGGATGCGGAAAATGTTGCATTTTTTGCAGGATCTGCTGCCTCATGTGCCTGAGTCTGTCCGGGGAGGAGCAGCGCTAACGCAGTGTTTGGGGGGCGCTGGATGAGTATGCTGAGCATCATGGTAGTTAGAAGCAGTTTGCGGTTTGCGGCCAAGTGCGAAAAGCGGCTAACGCTAGCCGCAGAGCTTATTTCACTCGAAACGACCGGTATGAAATTGTAACGCAAGTGAGCAGCCTTATTCGGCATTTTGGGCTACCCGATTCGGCGTTTTTGCCCAAATAATGCTCCCTAGTTGCGTTACATTTTTCAAAGGCCGCATTTCATCAAGATAGGGTTTGTCACTTGCGTTAGAGAGGATATGACGATTAATGGCTCGCTTGCAAACCTCGGTTTAACGTTACAGGAAGTTTAACTTCGCTAAAGGATTAACGGCGACGGTGCCGGAGCCCCGCAAGCGAAGTGCGACGTTCTGTACCAAGAAAAACGACTGCTAGACCGCGGCCCGTTCATCCTTGAATGGGCATCGATAGATGTTTTTCACTTCGCAGAGCACCTGTTTAAGCTTCGCCGCACAAGCCCCCGCTTGGTGAAGCGATTCGGGGGTGAAGCCAGCGCGAATGCGAAAGAAAGTGGCTGCCGGGTTCAACGTCGCCCTATGCCCTTATAGAGAAACCTTGGTCATTCGAGCGCGCGAGCGAGAGCAGCAGCATGTTTCGGTGAATCCAATCATGATAAGCCGCTTTGCCATAAGCAGTCGGGGGTCAACCCCCGCTGCCGGGCGAAGCGGCTTTTGCGCATTGCGAGGAGATGCCCCCGGAAAGTGCGTCAGTCGCTCTATTTCCTGGTCCCCATTTGTTGACGTTTCGGGAAGCCGTCATCCGCTCGTCGCTCGAATTTTCGGTGACGTTCCGGGATGTCGTGATCCGCTCGTCGCTCGAATTTTCGGTGATTCGCTTCCGGAATGCGGCGCCATGTGCTTGAAACGGTCGTTCTTGAGTGAACGCAAGAGGGGTTAATATCATTTTAAAGCAAAAACATGATTGAATAGATCATAAATTTGATTTAAACTATCAAATAGAAAAAGTGTGCTAATCATTCATAACTTTTATATATAAAGGAGCGACAAACATGAACGCGGAATCTTCCACCAAGCTCATGACAGCGGTCGTCGTCGGTGCGGGAAACCGCAGCCTCGTCTATGCCTCGTATGCCTCCAAGCATCCCGAGGAGCTGCGCATCGTCGGCGTCGTGGAGCCCGATGCGTCCCGCAGACAGCTGGCGGCCGAGCGGTTCGGGCTCCCGCCCGAGGCCTGCTTCTCCACCGTCGAAGAGCTGATCGCCGGGGGAACCCGGCTGGCCGACGCGGCGATTAACGGCACGATGGATGAGCTTCACGTCGAGACGACCGTCCCGCTGCTGCGGGCCGGCTATCACGTGCTGCTGGAGAAGCCGATCGGCATCACGGAGGAGGAGGTCGAGACGATTCGGCAGGAGGCGCGCAGGAATGACCGGATCGTTATGGTATGCCATGTGCTGCGGTATGCGCCGTTTTATCGGGCGATCAAGGAGCGGCTGGTGGAAGGCGCGATCGGAGAGATCGTCAATATTCAGACGGCCGAGCACGTCAGCTATCATCATATGGCCGTCTCTTTTGTCCGCGGCAAGTGGAACTCCAAGGAGAAGTGCGGCTCCTCGATGATTATGGCGAAGTGCTGCCACGATACGGATCTACTGTCGTGGCTGGCCGGGGATGCGAAGCCGGTTAAAGTGTCGAGCTTCGGGAGCCTGATGCAGTTCCGCCCGGACAAGGCGCCGGAGGGGTCAGGCACGCGCTGTCTCGTCGATTGCCGAATCGAGGACTCCTGTCCGTATTCGGCCCGCAAAAATTACATCGAGCAAGGCTTGTGGAAATCGTACGTCTGGCCGAACTGGCATCTCGGCTCGCGACCGACCGAGGAGCAGCTGGCCGAATCGCTGCGCACGGACAATCCGTACGGCCGCTGCGTCTGGCGCTGCGACAACGATGTCGTCGATCACCAATCCGTTATCGTGGAATTCGACAGCGGTGCGACCGCTTCCCATAATATGATCGGCGCCACCTCCCGACCGTGCCGGATCATTCATATCGTCGGCACGAAGGGCGAGATGCTGGGCGTTATGGAAGACGGGGAGTTCGTCGTACGGACCCACGATGCGCGCAAAGGGCGCGAATACGCCGAGGAGAAGGTGAAGATCGACGTCGCAGGCGACAACCATGGCGGCGGCGACCTGCGGCTCGTGCACGATTTTGTGCGCGTGCTGCGCGGCGAGCAACCTTCCATCTCGACGACCTCGCTCGATCAGTCCATCGACGGGCACCGAATCGGTTTTGCTGCCGAGCGGGCCCGCGTCAGCGGGTGTATAGTACACTTATAAAGTAAAATTTATCCTGAATTTCGAAAGCGCATAAGATCAATGCAAGATGCTAAAGCAATGGCGACTTAAGATGTAAAAATGCAGGAGTTTCCCATGCCTGGTGGAGACGGAAGCTTGCGGCGGATGGTCTTTCCCCCTCCCCAATGAAGAGGCAGTCCTTATTTCCATGTAAAATTTTGCTATCATCATTCTAACTGCGCCACTCG
>NZ_KB905565.1 GCF_000380965.1 Paenibacillus ginsengihumi DSM 21568
ATGGCTTCGTACTGCCAGTCCGTATCGAATACGAGGCGGCCTTGGCCATCCTCGAACACTTGCGCCTTACGGATGATCGCTACACGACGCGCCTTGTTCCAGGAGGTCGCTTGGTAGATCAAGCGAATGCCTTCGATGATCCACTCTTCGTCGACATAGCGCGTCCAGTAACGACAAGCCCTAACTTCGTTGGCCAGCCGCTTTGTCCATTTCAGCTTGCCGACATAGCCGATGTTGTTCTGCTCCCACAAGCTGTAAAAATCTTCACCGCCAAAGCCACAAGGAGAAGGAACCAATTCTGCACATCTAACGGAAAACGCCGGGTATCTTTTCAACCAGCTCATACTCTGTTACAATAACCATGTTGGGTAGGGGATGCGTCCCGTGGGTCTGTTGCAGCAGACTCACCTTCATGGGACGCATCCTTTTCCTTTCCTGTGATACGGTCATTATATTCGGCAACTTCTGGACAGGCAATCCCGCCAGTAGTTGGACCTTATCTTTCAGCAGAAACAGTCACAGCCGGATTGGGATACAATGAGCGTGTGAGCTTATTACACGAATGAACGGGAGGATATATCGCATGAGAACCATCAAGCTTGGAACAAGCTCCCTGGATGTGCCGGTTATTGCCGTCGGCTGCATGCGTTTGAGTTCGCTGGACAAGGCCGGTGCGGAACGATTCATACGGACGGCGATGGAGGAAGGCGCGAACTTCTTCGATCACGCCGATATTTACAGCGGGGGCAAGTGCGAGGAGCTGTTCGCCGACGCCATTCAGATGAACCCGGCGATTCGCGAACAGATGATCATTCAATCCAAATGCGGCATCCGCAAAGGCATGTTCGATTTCTCGAAAGAACATATTCTTGAATCGGTGGACGGCATTTTGCAGCGGCTGAGAACCGATTACCTGGACGTGCTGCTGCTGCACCGCCCGGATGCGCTGGTCGAGCCGGAGGAAGTGGCTGAAGCGTTCGACAAGCTGGAGGCGTCCGGCAAGGTGCGCCATTTCGGCGTGTCCAACCAGAATCCGCTGCAAATCCAGCTGCTCAAGAAAGCGGTCAAGCAGCCGATCGTCGCCAACCAGCTGCAGCTTAGCATCACGAATGCCACGATGATCTCCAGCGGTTTTAACGTCAATATGGAGAATGAGTCTGCCGTGAACCGTGACGGATACGTGCTGGATTACTGCCGCTTGAACGATATCACGATTCAGCCGTGGTCGCCGTTCCAATACGGATTTTTCAAAGGCGTTTTCCTGGACAACCCGGAGTTTCCGGAGCTGAACGGGAAAATCAACGAGATCGCCGCCAAATACGAGGTCAGCAACACGACGATCGCCATCGCCTGGCTGCTGCGCCACCCTGCCAACATGCAGCCGGTAACGGGCACGATGAATATCGAACGCCTGAAGGATTGCTGCCGGGCCAGCGACATCCGTCTGACGCGGGAAGAATGGTACGACATCTTCCGCGCCGCGGGCAATGTGCTTCCGTAAGCATCGGGTGGCAATATGTAACCCTTTCGTCCTTAGACGGAAGGGTTTTTCGTTTGGGTCGGGCTGATAAAGCAGGATGTGAATATGCCGTGGCCCCTTGTCTGCATTTGACGGAAGTTAGCACATGTCTCAAACCGTTATTTACCGGACACAATATGTTCGAGAATCGTTCTAACCCCCAGCTCGATGCCCAGTGGCCCGCCAGCGGCAATCGAGCTGTCCAGAGCGAATATATGCCCGTTCTTGACAGCGTCGAGAGCATTCCATACCGCATCACTCTCCAGATCCTTCAGGTACTTCTGCAAATTGTCGACAGAACCGCCGATATCGGCAACAAACATATAGTCGGGGTTCATCGCTGCCAGCCCTTCTAAAGAAATTTGCTCCCCTTTGGTTGCCATATTCGCATAGTTGCTCGGCGGGTTTAAACCAAGGCCGTTATCCTTGTTGAAAATAAACTGCGTCGTATAGGCCCAATATTGTTTATTCCCCAGCATGATCACGGCGAACGTCCGGTCGGCGTATGCCTTCAATCGCTCTCTTGAATCTGCGATCAATGCCTCGATCCGCGCAATCTCCGCTTCAGCCTTCTGCTCTTTGCCGAAGATGGTTCCGTATTCCCGCAAAACGCCTTGCCAATCGTTTTCATTGCTGTCTACGGTAATGACGGGGGCTATTTTCTCCAGTTTTTCACCGTAGTTCTCATATCGGCCCGAATACATGATAATGACATCCGGATCGATTTCCAGCAATTTTTCGATACTCGGACCGGTGATCGAACCGAGGTCTGCAATCTCGTTATCCTTATAAGGGGCCAAAGACGCCCAATCGTCCAGCACATTGATATCCGCCGCCGCTACCGGGGATTCGCCGAGCAAAAACAAAGGCTCAAAATGCTTGAAAAACAAAAGGGCTACCTTGTCCGGCTTCTTCTCCAATACGACCTCGCGGCCAAGCGCGTCAACATGCGTTCTCGGCCATTTCTCCACATCCCGATCGGCTGTTTCGGAAGTTCCGGCCCCGGCGGCAGGGGGCGCGCTATTCGGCGGCATATGGCGATCCGCTCCCGGCGCTCCGGCGCATCCCGATAACAGGCTTCCCCAAAGTGCGATCAAGATCGTCAGTCCCATAAGTCTGCTCATTCCGACTCCTCCGATATGTGTGCTGTTTTGTTATACCGATGACGAGGATTTGTTCGTCATCGACGTCTAACCTGAATAAAGTCAGTTTAACAAAACGTTGTCTATCGATGAATGGAGCCATCCTGAAATTCATATGGATTATTCCTGAATCTGCCCCGGAATTCGCCGGGGGAGACGCCGAACTGTTTTTTGAATATCCGGTTGAAATACAGTGCATCGGCATAACCGACGCTTTCGGCCACCTCGCTGATCGGCGCGTCGCTGGCGAGCAGGCATTCCTTGGCCCGATTCAGACGATAGGTCATCAAGTATTTGCCGGGCCCCATACCGGCGTATTTCTTGAAGAGATAGAACAGCCTGTTGTCATTCATGCCATGTTGTTCTGCCAAAGCACGCACGGTCAGCGCGTCCATATAGTGCTCGTGGATATCATTCGATATTTGTTCGAATAACGCTTGCTCGCTGCCGCTACTCTGATTGCGGACGCGGATGAACAGCTCCTCCAGCACGCACCGAAACAGCGTCTCCGTCTGAAAGGCGCGAATCCCGCCCGGCTGACGGGACAGCCGCCACAGCTGCTCAAGCAGTTCCGTCAGGCGGGGACTCGCTCCCGGCGTCAGTTGGAAATGCGCTTGGCTCAGGCACAAGCCCGCCGGCTCGGGAGTGCAGAAGCGATACAGCACAAGCAGATACTCCCATCTGGCATCGCCGACGACCTTGCGATTAAGCGGCATGTGCGCTCCGCCGTGCGCTACCTGTCCCGGAGCGAGGGTATAGGACGTACCGTTAAAAATGAATTCCGCCTTTCCTCTTAGCGGAAAGACAAAGCCGGGAAAAGGTTCGGTATAGCCGTCGCAGCGCATTCCCGGTTCCCGTACGTACCGGCATACTTGTTCCACTCGGAAAGAGGCATGCGCAAAATGCTCCGCAAGCTTGTTGATGTCGATGTCTATCTTCGAACACCTCCTTCACTTCCGTCTAAGCCAGAGCAAAGATCGTTGCCGCAATGAATGCGGCCAATAAGCACATTAACAATCATACCCCTAATGATATTGATTATCAATATCATTAGGGGTATTTTTTCTAGCGCGCTTCGCTCTCCAGGGCTTGACCGTCTTCGCGAGTTTCAACTATTGTGCTAGGGGATCGATAAACGCACATCCGGCTCCAAGCGGCGGCTGGAAGCTCTGCTGCCTGCCTCTGGAGTGATCCCTGTCATGATCGACCGAGCGATTGCCGCCGGAGTGCAGGCTTCTTACGTGTTGAGGGATAGTTAGTTTACGCACGCTCCGCTCATCCAGGCCATACTTGACTGTGAAAAGCGCAGGACTCATGAAATGAGCCGCCCCGTCAAGCACGCTCACAGCCGCCGGCCGCCGGGCAAGCCGGCTACTGCCGTTCCCGGTATACGGACGGCGTGACGCCGTATTTGTCGCGGAACACGCGGTGGAAGTAGGAATAGCTGCCGAAGCCGGTCGTCTCGGCAATCTGCTCGAGCGTCATCTGGCTGTATTTCATCCGTTCCACCGCAATGGCGAGCCGCAGCTCCTGGGCGTACTGCATGACGCTTTTGCCGAAGCATTCCTTGAACAGATGTCCGGCCCGGGAGACGCTGAGGCCGACATGGCGGGCGACGTCCTCCAGCTTGAACGGAGAGGAGGCGTGCTCCTCGACGAAGTTTTTCATCCGCGTTGCCATGAACGATCGACCGTGCGGCGCCGCGGATTGCTCAATGGCCCGGTCGATGGAGAGCAGCAGGGAGCGCAGCAAATAGTCCGACAGCTCCTTGTTTTCCTCCTCGAAGCGGCGCTTCTCCAGAATGATGTAGCGCCATAAGGAGATCAGCTTCTCGTCGGGATCGATCCGCACCTTTTGCGGCCGCGCGCTTCGCTTCCACCAGCTGTCCACGAAGCCGCCCCGGCAGAACAGAAAATAATCGGCGCTGGACACCTGCGTCTGCCCAAGCTCGTTCGTATGCGGCTCGATCGCCAGCTGATACGCGTCGCCCGGCTTATACAGCAGCAGATCGCCGCTGCGCACCTCGGTCATGACGCCGCCGATGAGCGCCCGGCTCATTCCTTCCGTCTGCAAGCGAAATAAGTAAGTCGGCACTCCCTCGCTGTATCCCGTGTAAAAAGGCTCGTTATGATAAGAATAGCTGCACATGGTGATCTCCGTATGCATCCGCCAACGCACCCCCGGCCCAGAAATTGTAGCCAAATAGTTCATGTTGCAGGCACATCGTTCATAGCCATTATAATGCATGTCTCCTTATAATGTAATTGAATCCGCGGGGCTTTCGGCGACAGGTGCCGGGCCTTCGGCGAAACGAAATGGAGCGAAGCGAAATGAGAAGAATGGGTATTGGTCTGCAGTTGTTTACGCTGCGGGATGTGCTGGCCCAGGATTTCGAGGGAACCCTTCGGCAGGTAGCTGAACTGGGCTATGAAGGCGTCGAATTTGCCGGCTACGGCGGCATGTCTGCAGAGGAGCTGAGCCGTCTGCTCCAGGAGCTGAATCTGAAGGCGATCGGGGCGCATGTAGGGATCGCCAAGCTGCGCGAGGATTTGCAAGGTGAAATCGCTTACCTGAAAGCGATCGGAGCGAAATATATCATCTGCCCGTGGCTCGGCGAGGAGGACCGCGGCTCGAGCGAAGCGTGGGAGCGCGTCATCGAGGAGTTCAAGACGATCGGCGCGGCGTGCCGCGAGCAGGGACTGGTGTTCGGCTACCATAACCACGCGTTCGAGTTCGAGGTGAAGGTCGGCAGCGAATTCGCGTTCGATGCAGTGTACGGATCGACGCCGGCGGAATCGGTCGTCGTCGAGATGGATACGGGCTGGGTGCAGTTTGCCGGGCAGGATGCGCTGGCGTACATTAACCGCTATGCCGGAAGGCTGCCGCTCGTTCATCTGAAGGATTACCGCAAGGACGAAAACGGCGGCATGGTGACGCTGGAGCTCGGCGAAGGCGAGCTGGATCTGCCGGCGATCATCCAAGCCTCGTCGGACGCGGGGGCAGAGTGGCTCATCGTCGAGCAGGACCGCTGCCAAAATCCGCCGCTGCAAAGCGTAGCTACGAGCATCGAATGGCTGAAGAAGCATTACCTCGTTCATGTTTAATCCGCTAAACGATCAACCCGGTCAAAGATAAAGGAGATGAAGCAAATGAGCAAAATTCGTGTAGCCGTCGTCGGCTGCGGTTCGATATCGAAGCATCGCCATATTCCCGAGTACGCGGTCAATCCGCATGTCGAGCTGGTCGCTTTCGTCGATCCCGTGCTGGAGCGGGCCGAAGGGTATGCGGCGCAGCACGGCGGCAAGGCGTATGCCGATTACAAGCAAATGCTGAGCGAAGTGAAGCCGGATGCGGTCAGCGTCTGCACGCCGAACTATTTGCACGCCCAGGTGTCTATCGACGCGGCCAATGCAGGCGCGCACGTGCTCGTCGAGAAGCCGATGGCGACGACCGACGAGGAAGCGGCGGCGATGATCGAAGCGGCCCGCAATAACGGTGTATATCTGATGGTCGGCCACAACCAGCGCTATATGCCGCCGCACCAGAAGGCCAAGGAAATTTTGGAGAGCGGCCGCCTCGGCAAAGTGCTGACGTTCCGCACCTCCTTCGGCCATGCCGGCCCGGAAGGCTGGAGCATCGACAAGCGCGAGAGCTGGTTCTTCCGCAAGCCGGAAGCGATTATGGGGGCGATGGGCGATCTGGGCGTGCACAAGTCGGACCTGATCCGCTGGCTGCTCAGCGATGAGGTGGCCGAGGTGGCCTCGTTTATCGGCACGCTGCATAAGGAAGGCACGGATGTGGACGACAACGCCGCCTGCGTGCTGCGCATGAAGAGCGGCGCGATCGGCACGCTGGTCGCCAGCTGGACGCAGTACAAGGGCGGGGACAACAGCACGGTGCTGTGGTGCGAGAACGGCGTCATGTATATCGGCACCGACCCGGATGATCAGGTCATCGTCGAACTGCGCAACGGCACCGTGGAGAAATACAAGGTCGGCGCCATGGCGACCAACGAGAAGCAGACCTTCAGCGGCGTCATCGACGCTTTCGTGGAAAGCATCGTGACGAAGACGCCTCCGCTCATTACGGGCGAAGAAGGGCGTCGCTCGTTGAACGTGATTCTGGCGGCATTCGAGTCGCAGAGCACCGGCCGCAGCATCAAGCTGAACTAATTCGTTCCAAGCGCGAAAACATCTCTCGCCTCAATGAGCGATCACCTGAGGGAGAGGTGTTTTTTTGTACATCATATTATTGCTGAATTGCTGAAGCCGCCGGATTATTTGACGACGGTCGAGGGAGGATAGCCTTTGATCGATTTGAACACGTTGCTGAAATAGGAAATATCGTTGAAGCCGCAGCGTTCCGCAACCTCCGTCACCGTGAAGCCCCCGGTGGACAGCATCATCTCCGCATTGTTGATGCGAATTCGGTTGACGAATTCCTTGAACGTATAGTTCGTATGCTGCTTGAACAGCTTGCCGAGGTAGACCGGGTGGAGATGGACCATTTTGGCGATTTCGGCCATATCCAGATCCTCTGAATAATGCTCGACAATATATGCCTTGATCTTGTCGATGCGCGAGTCGCCTTGCGGAGACGACTGGCGAAAGTACAAGGCAAGCAGCCGGTGAATGATCAATTGAAACAGTCCGCGGGCGTGCATGACGTATCCCGGCTGCTTGCTCATCCATACATACGTGAATTCCTTGATATAGCTCAAAATTTCGTTGGTCATCATATGCTTGCTGACTGTGTTGAACGGAAGGTGAATATGATTGCTCGGCTCTTCCCAATAAAAGTTGAACGCATAGGAATGCATGGGAGCTTCTTTGACTGTCTGCGCTTCCCGCACGGCTCCCTCGGGAATGTAAATAACGTCGCCGGCTTCCGCCAAATACCGCTCGCCGTTCACATAATAATGAGAGCGGCCCTCGATGACAAAGGTGAGGTCGTGAAAATTAATCTTGTGCTTAATAATCTCCCAATCGGGAAAGCAGCGACGGTCCACAAAATAATTCACGCGGGGAATTAACCGCTCGTATTGCTCGATATTCATTGAGACTCTACCTCCATGGATGAATGCATCCGGAAACAGCGGCAGGCGTTGATTTCATAGTACCATTTGGCCTGGGGGAAGGAAAGAGATTTTCGTAAGCGCTGTCCTTAGACGGAGAAAGCCTGCGGGCATCGCACAAAATATAACCGTACTTTCCCTCGCGGGAGGCGTAAAAGTGTGGCAGAAGCTTACTCTTGACAATGAGAATGAGAAACATTATCATTTGGAATAGACGACAATGATAATCGTTATCATAAACTTGTATCCCTGGCAGCGATCAGCTGGAAGAGGGAAAGTTTGCGCAACCTGCAAATGGATGTATACATACCGGGACGGCAAATAGCGTCGCATCCGGACGATCGACGCGAAGAGTTTGTTGCAAGATTTCGCCAATAGCCGCTTCCCGCGCCTGGCTGTACTGCCGGATGCCATGTGTTTGAATCCTAACGGAGGTGTTCGCCCGTGTCTTCGATACTGATTGTCGGCGCCGATCATCTCGGCAACATGCCGGAGCAGCTTATGACGCTTGGCTACCGCGAGGTGCTGCATGTGTCCGGACGCAAGTGCCAGGCGGTCAAGAAGGGCATTCCCGAGCATGTCGATGCCGTGCTGGTGCTGACCGACTATGTGAACCACAACTTATCCAAAGCGATTCGGCAAAAAGCCAAGGAGCAATCGCTGCCGATTTATTATGCCAAGCGCTCCTGGTGCTCAGTGCAAAAAGCGCTGTGCTCGTGTGAGCGGGAATGCCCGCTGGAGCAGCAGAGACATTAACTGCCGCTCGTCTTTAGCTCCCGGAGCGTTTGTTCGACCTTCTGCAAATGGGAGGCCATCCGCTGTTTTGCCAGCGGCGGGTCTCCTTTCTTTATCGCCTCGACGATCGACCGGTGCTCTGCTGTAAGCCGGGCGGCCTCGCTCTGCTCGGCGAACAGCCACAGCTTCCGGCTCTCGCGCATGACGGGCCCGATCGACTTTAGCAGCGTCTCCAGCGTACGGGCCAGCAGCGCATTGCCGGCCGCGCGGGCAACGGCCGCATGGAAGCGGATGTCGCTGCGCTCCAGCGTTTCTTCCTCCGTCTCGTTCATCATTTCGCCGAGAATCGCCTCCAGCTCCGCCAGCCGCTCCCCGCTTCGTCTTTCTGCCGCGAGCGCGGCGCTCTCCGGTTCCAGGATGCATCTAAGCTCCAGCCATTCCAGCAGCTGCGGCATATTCACGATCGGCGGCGCTTCCAGCCGGGCGCTGCCGCTATTGCTCAGCACGAAGGTGCCGCCGCCGTGCCGTACGTCGACCCACCCTTCCGTTCTAAGCACCGTGAGCGCTTCCCGCACGGTCGAGCGTCCGACGCCCAGCGTCTTGGCGAGCTGTTCGACCGACGGCAGCCGCGTGCCGACGGGCCATTCCCCGCGAACGATTCTTTCCCGCAGCGCCTCGGCCGCGAATTCGTATGCTTTGCGTATCACTGAAGCGGTCACTTCGCTTTCCTGCGTAACTGATTCCTGGCTAGCGCATTAGCCGGATGTAAGTCTCTTTATTTTATCATAGACGCCTATGACGAACGAGTCCCTTGCGTCACCGCTCGCCGCCTGCGGTATTGAACATTCCGCGTGGCCTCGCCGAATATTACCACGTTAGAATCGCGCTGAAGCTCTACCCTCATCGCATCCAACGGGCGGCGCAGCAGAAGAGCGCGCTGACGCTGCCGAAGCGCTTGCCGCGCGGTCGCCCGGGGCCTCCACAGCGCCTGCGGAGCAATTTTGCTGAAAACGATTGACACCGGAAAATAGCGGCTTCTATAATGGGATTGTTCACTTAAAGTCATCAGATGACCTGAACAATTATATCGCATATGCCAAAAAAGTTGTCTCATGGGAGGCTGTATTCTCATGCTCGCTGCATCCATTTGCAATGAACTCAGAGCGATCGTCGGCTCTTCGTGGTTTCGCGACGATGCGGAATCGCTCATCGCCTACAGCTACGACGCGACACCTTTGTATCAGTCGATGCCGGACGGCGTCGTTTTTCCCGCTTCGACGGAGGAGGCGGCGGCCGTTATGAAGGTGTGCGCCAGGCACCGGATTCCCGTCGTCTCCCGCGGGGCAGGCAGCAACCTGTGCGCCGGCGTCGTGCCGCTGCATGGGGGGCTGGTCATGGTTATGACGCGAATGAACCGGCTGCTCGAAATCGACGAGGACAATTTGACGGCGACCTTTCAGACAGGCTTGAATACGAAGCGTTTTCATACAGCGGTCGAGGAAACCGGTTTGTTCTATCCGCCGGACCCGAGCAGCATGATCATCTGCACGATGGGCGGCAATATCGCCCTTGGCGCGGGCGGGCTGCGCGGGCTGAAGTACGGCACGACCAAGGATTACGTGATCGGTCTCGAAGCGGTGCTCGCCAGCGGCGAAGTGATTCGCACGGGGGGCAAGCTGGTGAAGGACGTCGCCGGCTACGACTTGACCCGGCTGCTCGTCGGCTCGGGAGGGACGCTGGCGATCTTGACTGAAGCGACGGTCAAGCTGATTCCGAAGCCCGTCTATCGCCGGGCGATGCTGGCCGTCTACAGCGATCTCCACGCGGCGGCGCGGACGGTATCGCGCATCGTCGCGAACCGGATCACCCCCTGTACGCTGGAATTTATGGACCAGCCCACCATCCAGGTCGTCGAATCGTTCGCGCGTATCGGGCTGCCGGTCGAGGCGCAGGCGGTGCTGGCGATCGAGCAGGACGGCGAGGAAGCGCAGGTGGAGCGGGATTTGCGGCAGATCGAGCAGCTTTGCGCGGCCGAAGGGGCGATCCAGGTCAAGGTGGCCGAATCGCCGGAGGAAGGAGCCAAGGTGATGGAAGCCCGGCGCTCGGCGCTGGCGGCGCTCTCGCGGCTGCGGCCGACAACGATATTGGAGGACGCGACGGTTCCCCGTTCGAAAATCGCCGATATGGTGCTCGAAATTCAGCGCATCGCCGCCAAGCACAACGTGAGGATCTGCACATTCGGCCATGCGGGAGACGGCAATCTGCATCCGACGGCAATGACCGACGCGCGGGATGCGGACGAAATTCACCGCGTCGAGCTGGCGTTCGAGGAAATTTTCGACGCCGCCCTGCGGATGGGGGGCACGATTACCGGCGAGCACGGAGTCGGCCGCGTGAAGGCGCCTTATTTGGAGTGGAAGGTCGGGGCCGCGGGCATCGACCTGATGAAGCGTCTCAAAGCCGCCTTCGATCCCGACAATCTGCTGAACCCGGGCAAGCTGTTCGCCGAGACGCGAAGGCGCATCGTCTGGAGCGCGGGAGAAGCCGGCGACGCCAAGCGGGAGGGAACGCGCCATGACGACTAGCGCCAAATCGCTCAGCGAGAAGCTCAAGCTGACGCTGGATGCGGATCAGCTCACCAACTGCATGCGCTGTGGCTTCTGCCAGACGTCCTGTCCGACCTTCGAGGAGACGGGGCTCGAAGCGGCATCGCCGCGCGGGCGCATCGCGCTGATGAAGGCGGCGGCCGACGGCATGCTGGAGCCGGATGCGGCGTTCCGGCAGCAGATGGACCTGTGCCTCGGCTGCCGCGCCTGTGAGCCTGCCTGCCCGTCCGATGTCAAATACGGACAGCTGATCGAGCAGGCCCGGGAGGCGATCGCCAGCGAGCAGCCATACTCGCGGCCGGTCAAGCTGCTGCGCCGTCTGGCGCTGGAGGGGCTGTTCCCGCACCACGGCCGGATGCGCCTGCTCGGCGGCCTGCTGCGGCTGTACCAGCGCAGCGGCCTGCGGACGCTGGCCCGGCGGCTCGGCATCCTCGGCCTTTTCCCGCAGCATATGCGCGAGATGGAGGCGGTGCTCCCGGACGCCGCCGGCGACGGCGTCATTCGCCGCTGGGAGCGGCTGGGGCTGCCGGCGCGCTGGGAGGCGGTGTCGGGCGGCGACCGGCAGCTTGTCATTCCCGCCGCCCTGGACGCCGCCGCGAAGCCGGTCGCCCGCGTCGGGCTGTTCCGCGGCTGCATCATGGATGCGCTGTTCACGGAGACGAACGTGCACACGATCAAGCTGCTGCGCCTGGCCGGCTACGAGGTCGTCATTCCGGCGGCGCAGACGTGCTGCGGCGCGCTGCACGCCCATGCCGGAGAGAAGGCGAGCGCGCGCCGGCTGGCTGCGCGCAACGTGGCCGCTTTCGCGGCCGCCGGCGTGGACTGCGTCGCGAGCAACGCGGGGGGCTGCGGAGCCAGCTTGAAGGAGTACGACCATCTCCTTCATGGCGATCCGCAGCTGGCTGAGCCCGCCCGCCGGTTCGCCGCCGGCGTGCGCGACGTGACCGAGCTGCTCGCGGAAGGGCGGCCGCTGCCGCTGAAGCCATTGCGCGCGGACGGGGAGCAGGTGACCGTCACGTATCAGGACTCCTGCCACCTGCGCAACGTGATGCGCGTCCAGTCGCCGCCGCGGCGGATGATCGCTTCCGTGCCGGGCGTCCGGCTGCGCGAGCTGCAGGAGGCGGACCGCTGCTGCGGCTCGGCGGGCATTTACAACCTGACGCAGCCGGACATGTCTTCCCGCGTGCTCGACCGGAAGATGGAGCACGTGGAACGGACGCGGGCGAACGTGGTTTTGACCGCCAACCCCGGCTGCCTGTTACAGATGAAGTGGGGCATCGCCCGGGCCGGTCTGACGCAGCAGATGGAGGCGCTGCATCTCGTCGACTTTTTGGCGCGTTCGCTGCAGGAGAATGAGGCGGAGCAGGGGAGAAGGGATGCTGTACGGTCCGGTAGCGGCCGTTCATAACAGCATGTACGTGATCGGGTGGAGCGATATCGATATGATCGTCATACGAGGGGCGTTGAATCCGCTGATTCATCTTCTCGCCGGATAAGAATGTTTTCGCCGTCACCATGATCTCCGTCGCCGAATACGTCCCCATGTTCATTTTTGCCTTCATCGGCGGCGCCTTTGCCGATCGTTGGCGCCCCAAGCGGACGATCGTCTGTTGCGAGGTGTTAAGCGCGCTGTCCGTCTTTGCCGTCTTGGCGCTGGTGGAGTGCGGGGCATGGCCGGCGATCTTTGTTGCCACACTATGCTCTTCCATCGTCTCGCAATTTGCCCAGCCATCCGGAATGAAGCTGTTCAAGCTGCATGTGCGGGACGAGGACGCGCCGACCTGCATGGCGCTGCTGCAGACGCTGATTTCTGTCTTTATGGTGGCCGGCCCGCCGCTCGGCACGCTGGTGTACCGGCAATGGGGGATCGTCCCCGCGCTGTGGATGACCGGGGCCGCCTTTGTTCTGTCTGCTCTGGCGCTGCTGCGTCTGCCCTCAGACCGGGTGCAGGCAGAGGAGCCCCGGGCGGCGCTGCTGCGCGACATGGCGGACGGAATCCGTTATGTGCTGCGAGTCAAGGAACTGCTCAAGCTCAACGTATGCTTCGCGCTAGCAGGGCTCGGGGTGGGCCTTATTACGCCGCTGACGGTGTTTGTCGCGACCGAAAGGCTGGGTTTGTCCCCTCTGCACCTGCCGTGGCTCGCCGTTCCTTACGGAGCGGGGGAAATCATCGGTGGGCTGGCAGCATTTATGCTGGCCGCCAAGGTGTCTCCCCGACGCCAGCTCTTGGCGGGACTTTTTGTCAACGGGGCAGGCATCGTCTTGACGGGATTATCGGCTGAGCTGTGGCTGACAATGGCCGCCCAATTTATGTTGGCGCTGTTCCAGCCGGCCATCTTCATCGGCAACCAAGGCTTGGTCATGAAGCATGCCGGAGAAGCTTACATCGGCCGGGTCACCGGCATTCGCACGCCGCTCATGACGGGCTCGATGCTGCTTGCCATGAGCTTGTCCGGCGTCTTGAAGCAGTCGCTCTCTTTGCCTGTTGCCTACGGTTTGGCGGGATTATGCTTTTGGGCAGGAATGATCGCCGTCCCGGCCGAATTCCATTCGGCGAGATAAGGAACTTGACGAAACGAGCGCCATCCCTCTCTTTGCGGTATAATAGGCTGGAAGACGGAACTGCTAGATTTGGGGAGGTATCGGCTTTGAAAAAATTTATGCTCGGTCTGCTGTGCGGCATCGGCCTTGCTATATCGACCGCGGCGGCGGCCTCGGATGAAGTTCGCGCGGTGCTGTTTCCCGTAACATTCGAATTTGACGGCAAGGCGCAGGAGCTGGATGCGCGGTATCAGGTGTTGAACTATGAAGGGAATACGTATGTTCCCATCCGGTTTGTCGCGGAAAATTTGGGCGCTGGCGCTTCCTACGACCCGCAGGCCCGCAAAGTGTCGATCGTGAAGCAGCCCGAGACGACCGACGAATCCAAGCTTACCCGTTGGCTGGTCAAATACCGTCTGGAACGGGGCATGGAATCCAAGGACGTGAAGCGCTGGTTCGGCGACCCCTCCTTCGTGACCCGCATCGAGCCCGCCTCGCAGCAGGTGTGGCGCTACGACGTCGGGGCGAAGCAGGGGTATCAGCACGGCGGGCTGAGCACAGACACGGAAGGCCTGAAGAAGGGCGACCTGGCCGCGCAGCTGTTTCTGACCTGGAACGCCTCCGGGCAGCTGGAGCGATACGACTTCTGGTATACGGCAGAGCAAAACGGGGAGAAGCGCATTTTCTCATACATTGTATATCCTGACGGATCGACCGGCGGCGTGCTGCAAGAATAAAATAAAAAAATCCCTCGGCACAATCGGCGTGGCCTTTGTCCGAGGGATTTTGTTTGATAGCGATCCACGGGAGCACGGGAAAGAGCGGCAGCTGCCCCCTTTGCCAAGTCACGCGGTCACGCCAAGCACATCGTAGTTGGTAAAAGAACGCCGCAAAGCGCCTGTCGCCTCAGCGCTGGGGCAACCGGAAAATAAGCGCCTCCGGCGAGGTCGGCGAGTCGCTGCCGCCGCTCGGCTCGATCGTCAGCGAAATGTTGTCGGCCTGGCTGAGCGACCGGTCGCGGATATAGAGGTGGGCGCGGTCGACGTTCTGGCGCATAAGGCCGAGATTGGCGCGAGCCGAGCCGCGAACCGCCCACGCTTGAACGACGTAGCCTTCGCTCGGCATGAAGCCCTCCAGCAGCACGACCGCTTCGCCGGAAGCAATGTTGTACCAGATAAACCCTTCGCCCAGGCTCCGGTTCGCCGGTTCGGCGCGAAAGCTGGCCGTCGCAGGGTCGCCCATCATGTAGGCCGCCTCGGGCAAACGTTCGGCGACGTAATGGCTGCGCTGTTCCTCCGGCGCGGCGGCGGTTCGCATCAGGCTGAAGACGGCGAGTCCGAGCAGCAGAGAGGCGGTCGCCCCGTACAGCCATCGCCGCTTTCGCCGCAACAGGTCGCGAAGGCGGCGGCGCAGTCCGATCAAGCGGACGCGCGCCAGCAGCGAGCGGCGGACGGATGCGGACGGCAGCGCCGCGGATGCATCGGATAAGGGGCCTTGCGTCTCCGCTCGTCCGCTGCGCGGCTCGGCCGCCGCTCCAAGCAGCGGGCGCCATTCGGACACGATCGCCCGGCACGCGGTGCATTCCGCCAGATGTCGCTCCATTGCCTGCATCTCCGCCCGCCCCGTATGACCCAGCAGCCAGTCGATCCACGCCTGCTCGCCGTATGCTTGGCGGCAAGCTTCTGCGGCCTCGGCGTCCGGACGGGAAACGAGATTCTTCCAATCCTTCATCCTTTGCTCTTTCCTCCCTTCGCGCGGCTGTTGCCGCTTGTTTGCCAGCCCCGTTTTGCCAACTGCCGGCGCATGCCGTTCATTCCGTAGCGAATCCACGATTTCACGGTGCCGAGCGGTACGTTCCACAAGACCGACAGCTCCCGTTGACTGATCTCGCCCAAGTAGCTTCCGACAATCGCCTGCTTCTGATTGGGCGGCAGTGCATGCAGCGCCTCCCACAGCGCTTCCTTCTGCACCCGCAGCAGCGCCTGCTCCTCAGGCGAAGCGTTGCCGGGAGCGGAGGATGCCGCAATCCGCTCGGCCGCTGCGGCATCTTCTTCCCCGATGCCGCAGCGCACCCGTTGCCGCCGGCGCAACCGATCCAGGCAGCGGCTGCGCGTCATGACAGCCAGCCACGATTCCACCGAGCCCCGCAGCGGGTCGTAATCGCCGCCCCTCCGCAGCGCTTCCAGGAACACATCGTGGCACACATCCTCCGCTTCCATCCGGTCGTCCAGCATCCGCAGCGCGATGCTCATAATGAATGGCGCGTATCTGGCGTAAAACAGGTCGAACGCCTCGGCCGACCCTTCGCACATCGCACGAAGCACCTTCGCCATGCCGCCGCCAGACTCGTTCATCTGCGAGACCTCCTTGCGACGAAGTATTGCCGGTGAACCCCTTTACTTCTTTTTTTATCAAAAAATCGCTCGGCAGAAAACCGATAAAAAACGAAAAATGTGTAAATCCGCAGCGCCGTCTCGTGCGTACCGACAGATGAACAAACGCCTGGAAAGGGGGATGCGCATGCAAGCCGCATGCCGAATCAAGTCGATTGGTTTTATCGCCGTCCTAACGCTTGGAGTGCTGCTGTTCGCGGCCGGATTCGTTCCCGCACGGGCCGCCGCAGCCGGCACGGTGGAACTGTACACGCCTTACCTGGAGCTGTCCGCGCCGCCTGGCGAATCAATCAGCTACAGCGTCGATGTCATCAACCGGGGAAGCTCGACCGCGTCAGTCGATCTGTCCTTCGATACGAAAGGCAACAACTGGACGTACGAGCTGACGGCAGGGGGGCGGGCGGTCAACCGGCTGGCGGTCAAGAGCGGCGAGTCGCAGACGATGAATCTGCAGCTCGAAGTTCCGCTGGAAATCGATAAAGGCGCCTATTCGTTCCAGCTTGTCGCCGGAGGCAGCGAGCCGCTGCCGCTGACCGTCCATGTAACGGAAAAAGGCACGTTCCGCACGGAGCTCACGACCGATCAGGCGAACATGAGCGGCCACGCCGAGTCGTCCTTCAGCTTCAGCGCCAAGCTGCGCAACAGGACATCCGAGAAGCAAAATTACTCGCTTCAGTCGGCCGCGCAGCCCGGCTGGAACGTAACCTTCAACTCGGGCGGCAAGGACGTTACCTCCGTCGAGGTGGAGCCGAATGCGGAGCAGTCGATCACGATCAACATCAAGCCGCCAGCCAATATAACTGCCGGCACGTATTCGATTCCGGTCACCGCCTCCAACAATTCGACCTCGGCCGAAACGAAGCTCGAGGTGGTCATTACCGGCACCTATGACATGAAGCTGAGCACCCCGAACGATCTGCTCAGTACGGACGTTACCGCCGGGTCGGAGCGCAAGATCGATCTCGTCGTGGCCAATACGGGCTCGGCGCAGCTGAAGAATGTCAGCCTGTCCGCATCCAGCCCGTCCGGCTGGGAAGTCTCGTTCGAGCCTTCCACCGTCGAGGCGATCGAGCCTGGGGCGGAAGCGCGTGTGCAGGCGACGATCAAGGCCGACAAGAAGGCGCTTGCCGGCGACTATGTCGTGCAAATGACGGCTTCCTCGCCGGAGAAAAAAGCCGACGCCCAATTCCGCATCGCCGTGAAATCGTCCGCGCTTTGGGGCTGGGTCGGCATCCTGATCATCGCCGCGGTGGCGGCCGGCATCGCGCATTTGTTCCGCAAATATGGGAGGCGGTAATGTGATGCAAGCGAACAAGGAGACGCTGGCGGATCGCCCGGATGCAGGGCCTCAGGCTGCAAGCGAGCCGCCCATTATCGAGCTGAAGGGGCTGACCAAGAAGTACGGTGAATTTACCGCAGTCCATCATTTGGATCTGGCGATCGGCAGAGGGGAAATCTTCGGCCTGCTCGGACCGAACGGCGCCGGCAAGACGACAACGATCCTCATGATGCTCGGTCTCGCGGAGCCGACCTCGGGCACCGCCCGGGTGTGCGGGCTCGATCCGGTGCGCCAGTCGCTCGCCGTCAAGCGCCGCGTCGGTTATATGCCCGACGACGTCGGCTTCTATGAAGACCGGACCGCGCTCGACAACCTGATGTTCACGGCCCGCCTGAACCGCATTCCCGAGGAAGAGGCGCGCCGGCTGGCGCTTGAGCTGCTGGAGCGCGTCGGCCTGGAGCAGGCGTCCGGGAAGAAGGTGGGCGCTTTCTCGCGGGGGATGCGGCAGCGGCTGGGGCTGGCCGATGTGCTGATCAAGCGGCCCGAGGTGATCATCCTCGACGAGCCGACTCTCGGCATCGACCCGGAGGGGGTGCGCGAGCTGCTGCAGCTGATCTCGGATTTGAGCCGCAAGGAGCAGCTGACCGTGCTGCTGTCCTCCCACCATCTGCACCAGGTGCAGCAAATTTGCGACAGGGTCGGGCTGTTCGTCCAGGGAAAGCTGATCGCTTCGGGCGATATCTCCACCTTGGCCGCGCAACTGGACGAGGAAGGGACGGTGACGGTGGAGCTGGAGGCCGCGAACTGGTCCGCCGAGCTGACCGAGCGGCTGAGCGGGCTCGCCGGCGTGATCGAATGCCGCGTCGCGGAGGGCGGCAGGCAGGGGGAGACCGCCGCCACGCTCTTATGCCGCAGCGATGTAACCGCCGACGCCGCGGCGGCCGCCGTCGACTGCGGGGCGAGGATTGTGTCCGTCCGGCGCAAGCAGTACGGCCTTGACGATATTTATCACCGCTATTTCGAAGGGGGTGGAGCGCATGGCTGACTGGCTGTTACGGCTGAAGGACTGGCGCGGCCGGCTGGCCAGCATCCCCGGCAAGCTGCGCCTCGCGCTGAGGTCGCTGCGGGCCGGGGAAGAAGCTGATCCGGCCGGCGACGCTCCGGCTCGCAACGTCCGAACGCCGTCTCCCTTCTGGGTTATCGTGCACAAGGAACTGGGGGACCATATGCGCAGCTGGCGCTTCGGCATTCTGATCGCCATCGTGGTTCTCGCCTGCATCGGCTCCGTCTATGCCGCCATCACCGCGCTGCGAAACGGGGTCCAATCGAACGAAACCGACTCGTCCTTTTTGTTTCTGAAGATGTTTACTGTAACCGACCGTTCGCTGCCCAGCTTTACGACGTTCGTGTCGTTTCTCGGGCCGCTGATCGGCATCGCGCTCGGCTTTGACGCCGTCAATTCCGAGCGGAGCAAAGGGACGCTCAGCAGGCTGCTGTCGCAGCCGCTGTACCGGGACGAATTCATCCGGGCCAAATTCACCGCATCGTTGCTGCTTGTCGCCATCGTGCTGTTCGCCCTTGCTCTGCTCGTCATGGGACTTGGGCTGCTGACGATCGGCTATCCGCCGACGCCGGAGGAAGTGCTGCGCGTGCTGCTATTCGTCTGCGTCGGGATTGTGTACGTCGGGTTCTGGCTGAATTTGTCCATCCTGTTCTCGATTCGCTTCCGCCAGGCGGCCACCTCTGCGCTGTCGGGAATCGGCCTGTGGCTGTTTTTCTCCTTCTTTTACGGCATGATCACCGATCTCATCGGCCGTTCGACCGCGCCGCCGGAAACGGCGGGAGCCGCCGCAATCATTTCGCACGCGAACGCCATGCTGCTGCTGAACCGGCTGTCGCCCGCCTATTTGTTCTCGGAGACGACGACCACGCTGCTGACGCCCGGCGTCCGCTCGCTCGGTCCGCTGACGATGGATCAGGTGTACGGCGCAATCGCCAGCCCCCTGCCGCTGGGCCAAAGCGTGCTGCTCGTCTGGGCTCAGCTCGTCGGGCTGCTGGCCGCGACGATGGTCTGCTTCGGCATTTCGTATGCGCTGTTCATGCGCCAGGAGATTCGTTCCCGCTCCTGACCGAGAAGGCCGCTCCCCTTGGCAGCATGCCGCTTGTCGGCGCATCGCCAACAAAGCCAAAAAGCCGCCCGTAAGCCTAGAAGGCTCCGTTCGGGCGGCTTTGCTTTTGCTGTAGCGTTATTCGATAAAGTGTTAAAGCGAAGTGCATAACGACGTCGATGGACATTTGCCAAGGCCGAGCCGATGACGAGCGCTTCCTTCGTCATCGGTCGTCACCTGCGGTGTTGAAATTTTGTCGGCGTATTCCGTCCAATTTTCAAGATAGACGCCCATGCCGCTCGCGCAGCACCATCAGAAGATGAAAATGGGGCGCGGGCCCTGGGGGCTATTTTCAAGATAGTCAACAAATGTTGCATTTTGTACAACAAAAACAGGGGGATAAACCGCACTGGCCGCTCAATGTTGTAGAAAGTACAACTTTTCGGGCGATGTTCCCGGGTTTGAAGCCCATCACACCTAAATTGTTGCACAAAGTGCAACATTTCCCTTTCCCTTGCGCGAAGGGTAAGGAAAATGTTGCATTTTTTGCAGGATTCGCCGTCTCAAGTGCCGCGCAGGGGGAGCACTAACGCAGAGTTCGAACGCTAGCGCGGAGGTCGGGGACCGCCGGCTGAATATCCCCTATCCCAGCAAGATTGGTTTGCGCGATAAAGGTCCTTGCCGAAGGCCATGTTCAGCCTGTTGGCGAAGCCCTGATATATTCGGGGCTATTGCTTTTTTAAGGGACGGAGACTACATGTTGAGTACTGAGCTAAAGACGCTCAGGAAAACGATGGCGAAGATCAGATATAGACCGAGGAAAATAACGGTTAACAGCAGCGCAGCCCGGGCATAATTGCGCTTGTTCGGATTCGTCTTGTCGCCGAAGCCCCACACGAACAGCAAAATCAGATTGACGACCGGAATGGCGCAGAGGAATAGCGTCAGCATCCAATCCTTCGTAGATATGATCGGAGCTGCGTTCTCCCCGCCGGGCCATCCCGCGCGGGTCCCGGTCGGTTCATGATTCACGGCAAGTCACCTCGCAACGAAATGTCTGTAGAGCATATGACCGGCCGCATACAAAAATGCGGGCTACGGGAGGAAATGCCCAAAAAGAACAGGCTTCGCCGGATGCGACTTGCCGGGAGCGCTTGTATGATAAAGCTCTGCGCCAGCCGGCTAAAGTCTCGGGCTATGCGAGCAGAGCCGGAAGGAAGCCGGATGCGACTGGCCTGGCCCGCCGCACCGCGAGCGACCAGCGCTCATCGTTTCGGCAAGTGTATGGTTTTCGGACAGCGGTGGAAAGCTATGTGGAAAATTTGACGCGATCAAAGCCGAAAATTTTCAACACCGAAGGTGACGACCGATGACGAAGGAGTCGTTCGTCATAGGCGTCTATCTTGAAAATAGCGCCGGGCCCGCAGCCCAATTTTCACCATCTGATGGTGCTGCGCCAGCGGCATGGGGGTCTATCTTGAAAACTACAATGATAGCAGGCGCATTTTCCTTGCACATACATGAGGTGAATAACGATGCCCTATGCGGAAATTAACGGGACGACGATCTATTACGAAGTGAAGGGAAGCGGGACTCCGCTGCTGCTCATTCATCCGCCGCTGCTGGCAAGCGGCAATTTCCGTTACCAATTGTCGGGGTTGTCCGATCGGTTCCGGGTCATTGCGTTCGATATTCGCGGGCACGGCCGCAGCCGGTATTCGAAAACGCCGATCACCTACGCCTTGATTGCTGACGATATCGTCGGCTTGATGGATTATTTGGGTATCAGGCAAGCTTGCATCGGAGGATACTCCACCGGAGCATCGATCGCGCTGGAAGCGATGCTGGATTATCCGGAACGTTTCATCGGCGGGGTGATGATCAGCGGATTGTCGGAGGTCAGCAACGTCCTTCTGAAAAGCGAAATTTGGACGGCGGTTCGGCTGTCCTCGTTTCGCTTCAAACGGATGCTCGCTTCCGCGATCTCCCTCGGTAATGCAGATTCGCCGGAGACGTTCCGCCGATTGTTCCGCGAGGCGGTGCGCGGAGACATACGCAATGTGCGCGAGTATTATGCGTACAGCCTCAAATACAACTGCACGGCGCAGCTTGAGCTGATCCGTCAGCCTATGCTGCTGCTGTACGGGGCCAAGGATAAAGGCTTTTACAAGTATGCCCGCCTGCTGAACGAGCATTTGCCTGACAGCCGACTCTATTTTTTGCCCGGCGTCCGCCATCAGCTGCCGACGAAGGCTTGGGAACGCATGAACGGCTTAATCGAGGAATGGGCGGAGGAGAAAGGCATTGTTGGGCAGCAGGCCGCGAGCGGCCTCAAGCCGGAGGTGCCGGTCCTGCCCACGGCGCGGCCCGAGGCCGACGAGCCGACGGTCCATCATTGATGACGCAGGCATTTCGCTCCCTTACCGTTTGACAGCCTTCCACAATCGAATCAGAATAGAAGGAAATAACGGCCCTCATTTGCGCAGTTTCGGCCTAGGGAGAGGATGCCCCGATGTTCTACTCTTTGAAAAGCCGCCTCATCGCGTTCTTCGTCGTGCTGCTCGTCCTGTCGTTTGCGACGATGTCATCGCTTATGTTCAACGAATCCCGATCCATCATCCGTTCCTATATCGAATCCTCGGCATTGGAGAAAATGGACGAGTACGGCTCGTTCATCAGCATGGCCTTGACGCAAATCTACGATTTGTCGTCGCTCGTATTCAACAGTGAACTGACAAAGAGCTGGAATATCGCGCTATCCGATCCGGGATTGCCGGAGGGAGAGAAAATGCTGGCCAACCTCCGGCTGAGCGAATTTTTGACGCAGGCGACGAACAGCTATTCGGGGGTGTCGTCCGTTTCCGTATACCATAAGGACGGCTTAAGAGTCACCGGCGGCAACCGGGTGGCAAGCGATACTTCCTTCTTGGAAGCCTTCTGGTATAACGATTTCATCCGGCACGGCAAGCGTTGGGTGCCGGCGCATACGGATCCCCTTGAAGCATCGCTGTCCAAGCCGTATCAGGTCGTCAGCTTGATGCTGCCGATCGGGACGTTCGAGCCGTCCCCGTCCAAAAATTGGATGAAGGTCAACATCAGCGCCGATTTTTTGCTGGAGCCGCTGAACCGGATACATCTTGGAGAAAGCGGCACGATCTTCCTGCTGGATCGGGAAGGCGATCCGGTATTGCCGCAGCGGGAGGAATTCAATCTGGCGAAGGACTTGCTGAATGCGAAGGAGCTGCGCGACAGCGACAAGCCGTACGGCGTTCGGTATATGCAAAATGAAAGCGGAACCAACAATATTGTCGTTTACAAAAAGCTGAACGTGAACGATTGGCTGCTGGTCGGTGTCGTCCCCGAAGGCGACCTGTTCGCCAAGCTGAACATGCTGCGCAACACCATCGTGATCTTCAGCACTGCGCTGCTGATCGCCGCCGTTCTGGCGGCGACCTGGCTTTCCTACGGGATTACGAAGCCGCTTTCCCGTCTGGCCTCGGCGATGCGGTCCGTGCAGAAGGGCGATTTCGGCTTGGCGGAGCTGCGCATCCCTCCGGAGCGAAGCGTCCGCAACGAGGTCGGTTATGTCACAGCGACGTTTCGCAATATGGTGGTGCAGCTGCGGCATCATATCAAGACGGAGTTCGAGCTGAAGCTGCTCCGCCAGCAGGCGGAATACAAATCGCTGCTCATGCAGATCAATCCGCATTTTCTGTTCAATACGCTGGAACTGCTCAGCAGCCTGGCAATGCAGCGCCGGAAGGAAGACACCGTGAAGGTCATTGATTCGCTTGGCAAAATGCTGCGGTTTTCGCTCAAAATGAGCGACGATCTGGTTCCGCTTTCGGAGGAGCTGAAATATTTGCGCTATTATATCTCGATCCTGCAAATTCGTTTCGGTGAACGCCTTGTCATCTCAATCGATGAAGAGGGAAGGCTGGACAAAGCGGAGATTGTCAAGTTTATTTTGCAGCCGCTCGTGGAAAACGCGGTGAAATACAGCTTTCAAATGCAGCCGCAGGCGGTCGTCGCCATCCGCGTCCGTTCGGAGGGCGGCCGGCTCCGTCTCTCCGTCCGCGACAACGGGGCAGGGATGCCGCCCGAGCTTGTGCAGCGGCTTCGTGCGGATTCGGAGGCGGCTCAATTCGCCCAAATGTTAACCGGCGACTCGCGGCAGATCGGGCTGCGCAACGTGCTGGCCCGGTGCCGTTTGTACTACGGCCCGCTGTTTGCGTTCGCTATCGATTCCCGCATCGGCGAAGGAACAACCATCGAGCTGCAAATACCGGCAACAGGGGGAGAAACAGGATGAGCTATCGGGTATTGATCGTTGACGATGAACCGGAAATTCGCCAAGGCCTCCGGCTTAAGGCCGATTGGGAGGCGCTCGGCCTTACGGTGGCAGGAGAGGCGGCGGACGGGAGGGAGGCGCTGGAGCGGCTCGCCGGCGAAGCGATCGACATCGTCATCATGGACATGAACATGCCGCTCATGGACGGAGTCTCGTTGCTGGAGGCATGCGGCGAGCGGCATCCGTCCCTGCGGTGCATCGTCGTTACCGGCTATGAGGATTTTCAATACGCCCGGGCGGCGATTCGCCACCATGCCCGCGACTATCTGCTCAAGCCCGTCTCGCAGGAGGAGCTGGCGGCGGCGCTGCGCAAGGTGACCCGCGAGCTGGATGAGGAGCGGGCCCTCAAGGCAGAGCGGGAGACGGTGCAGTGGCGATTGTCCCAATATTATAAACAGATGAAAGAGCATTTCATCGTCCATCTGGTTACGGAGGAGCTGGAGAAGGAAGGAGCGGTTCGGGACAAGGCCAGGCTGTTCCAGCTGGACGGCTGGGACGGCTCGGCTGTCCGCTTCGTTACCGCCGGCCTGAGCGAGAGGAAGCGGGCGGCGGACCAAGGCCCGGGCGGGCGTACGCCGGATAAGCTGAGGCTGCCGTTCGAACTGATCTGCCGGGAATTCGCCGAGACGTACCCGTTCGAGACGCCGGTCTTTCGCGATGCCCGTTATCCGGGTCTTATTCATTTCGTCCTGCCTGACGAGCAGGCGGACGCCTTTGCGCAGGCGCTGCGGCAGTGCGTGCACGGGCACCTTGCCTTCGAGCCGGCCGTTGGCGTCGGCCGGCCGGTTGCCGGCTTCACAGCCTGGAAGGAAGGGTATCTCTCCTCGCTCGTCGCCTGGAACTTGGCAGAAAGCGACATCAATGCCGCGCCGGACCGGCAGACGGAGAGCATGCATGCACTGACCGGGGAACACGCGAAGCTGCTGCAGCGGTACCTGTCGCAAGGCGACCTGGCGTCGTTCGAGCGGGCGGTCGGCAAGGAGCTGACGGATGCCTTCCGGGAATCGCGGGCACGCTTTGTCAAAACGATTTTCCAGCTTTATTTGCTGCTCGATTCGCTGGCATACGAGGCCGGCGCGCCGCTGGACAGCGGCGATCAGCTGTGGGTCCGCCCGGAAATGGCGCTTGATCTCGATTCGGTCGAGAAAGCGAGGACGTTCCTGTATCGTCTGGGCAGCAAAATTTATCGCACATACCAGGCGGGTAGCGGCGATTCGGACGAGTCGGCGATGCTGGCGGCCAAGCAATTTATCGACGGCAACTACATGTACGACTTGCATTTGACGATGCTGGCGGAGCGGTTTAACTATCACCCGTCGTATTTTTCGGAATTGTTCAAGGCGAAGATCGGCAAGACGTTTATTCAGTATTTGACAGAGGTGCGGATGGCCGAGGCTGTTCGCCTGCTGCGGGAAACGCCGCTCAGCTTATGGGATATCGCGGAGCTGACCGGCTTCGCGAGCGCCAGCTATTTTAGCTCCAGGTTCAAACGGATGTACGGAATGACTCCTTCGGAATTTCGGCAGCAGCGATCCGGATCGCCGCATTCCGAAAAAATGCAATTCCGAAAAAATTGATAGCGAAGAGCTGAAGAAATCGCATTCAAATCTGCCGCTCCAATCCTTATGATCAATATACCGTCATCTGGAGAAGGAGGAGGATTTTATGGGAGCTTCCCGCAGGTCGGCCCTGTGGCGGCAGGACAGGACGGCCTACGCTTTTTTGCTGCCGTGGCTGATCGGCTTTTTCTGCCTGACGCTGGGACCGATGCTTTATTCGCTGTATTTGTCTTTAACGAAATTCAATCTGCTGACCCCGCCGCGCTGGCTCGGCCTGCAAAATTATATCCAAATTTTTACCGACGACCCGGTATTCGCCCACTCCTTAAAAATCACGTTTCAGTATGTGCTGTTTTCCGTACCGCTCCGTCTCGCGTTCGCGCTGCTCGTGGCGATGGCCCTGAACAAAGGGCTCCGGGGACTGGGCATTTACCGGACGGTGTACTACGTCCCGTCCCTGCTCGGGGGCAGCGTGGCGATCGCGATCGTATGGAAAAAGATTTTTGACGGCGACGGCCTGTTCAATCAATTTCTCGGCTGGTTCGGCATCGAAGGGCCGGCGTGGATCGCTCACCCGGACTACGTGCTGCATACGATCGTGACGCTGGCGGTATGGCAATTCGGCTCCGCGATGGTCATCTTTTTGGCCGGACTGAAGCAAATTCCCGCCGATCTGTACGAGGCTTCGCAGGTCGACGGAGCCGGCAAGACGCGCCAGTTTGTGCAAATTACGCTGCCGCTGCTGTCTCCGGTGCTGTTCTTCAACCTCGTGATGGGCATCATCAATTCGTTTCAGGTGTTCACTCCGGGGTACGTGATCGGCGACGGCAGGGGAGGGCCGCTTGACTCGACGATGTTTTACACGCTGTATCTGTATTTGAAGGGCTTCTCGTTCTTCGACATGGGCTACGCCTCCGCACTGGCCTGGATTATGGTGGTCATTATCGGCTTATTTACGGCTCTCGTATTCGTCAGCTCGAAATATTGGGTCTTCTACGGAGACGGAAAATGAGAGGAGGGCTGGTCGCATGATACGAACTTCGACCTTATCGCGATGGACCAGGCATGCGCTGATCGCCGCCCTCGGCCTGATCATGCTGTATCCCGTCTTGTGGCTGCTCAGCAGCTCCTTTAAGCCGAATACGCTTATTTTTTCGGATACGAGCCTGTGGCCGAAGGAAGTGACGCTGGACAACTACGTGAACGGCTGGAAGGGGCTGCAGGGCATCTCGTTCGCCCGCTTCTTCGCCAATTCGGCGCAAATCTCGATCTTGTCCGTGCTGGGCAACATCGTCACCTGCTCGCTGGCGGCTTTCGCCTTCGCCCGGCTGCAGTTCAGGCTGAAGAAGCTGTGGTTCGCCCTGATGCTGGTCACGATCATGCTGCCTTACCATGTGACACTGGTGCCGCAGTATATTTTGTACAACAAGCTGGAGTGGATCAATACGTTTCTGCCGCTCGTCATTCCGAAGTGGCTCGCCCACGATTCGTTCTTCATCCTGCTGATGGTTCAGTTCATCCGCGGTATCCCGAAAGAGCTGGACGAAAGCGCGACGATGGACGGCTGCAGCCAATGGCAAATTTACTTGCGGATTGTCGGCCCGCTGCTCGTTCCGGCGCTCATCACGACGGCGATCTTCACGTTCATGTGGACGTGGGATGACTTCTTCAGCCAAATGATCTACCTGAACAAGGTCGATCTGTTCACCGTACAGCTCGGCATCCGCTCTCTGTTCGATCCGTCGGGCGAATCCGACTGGGGCGCGCTGCTGGCGATGTCCGTCCTGTCGCTCGTGCCGATTATGGCGATCTTCCTGTCGTTCCAAAAATATTTCCTCGACGGCATCGCCACAACGGGATTGAAATAGGCTGCTCATCCCACTCTGTGGAAAGCGCTTCCCGGTAATACGGGGTTACTGAAAATTTTCTAAGGGTCGTCTTCAAATTATCAGGATAGACGCCGATGACGAACGAATCCTCGTCATCGCTCGTCACCTGCGGTTGTTGAAATTTTGTCGGTGGAAACCGCCAGGTTTTCATGATAGGGGGATAAATCGAATGAACAAACGGTATTCCTTGGCAGCGATGGCTGCACTGCTTGGCGTCTTGTCCGCCTGCTCCGGCGGGGGAGGCGGCGCTTCTTCGGGCACTCAGGATGGGGGAGGCGGCGATTCGGGGGCGGCGAAGCAGGTCGAGCTCCGCATCATGTGGTGGGGCGACCAGAAGCGGGCGGACAAGACGAACGAAGCGCTGCGCAAGTTCGAGGAGAAGCATCCGAACATCAAGGTGGTCGGGGAATTCGCGCCCAGCTCGGGTTATTTTGACAAGCTGAATACGCAGCTCGCTTCCGGCACCGCTCCCGACGTGTTCTTTCTCGGCGGCAACGTCGTCGATTATGCGAACAAAGGCGTGCTGCTCGAGCTCGATCCGTACGTAGGTAAGGAGCTTAATATCAGCGGCATGGATCAGGCGATGATCGATTACGGCACGATCCGAGGGAAGCTGCTGCACATTTCCGCAGGTGCGAACGCCAGGGGCATCGTCGTCAATACCGAGCTGTTCAAGAAAGCCGGCATGGAGGTGCCGAAGGACGGCTGGACGTGGGAAGATTACGCCCGCATCAGCAAGGAGATCGCCGACAAGCTCGGCCCGGGGTACGCCGGCACCTATGATTTTACCGTGGACGGCATGGACATTTATTTGAAACAGAGAGGCAAGCAGCTCTACGATATGGACAATAACCGGCTCGGCTTCGAGGCGAAGGATGTGGAAGGCTGGTTTGAATATTGGGATGCGATGCGCACGAACGGCGGCGTCGTCACGCCGGAGCAGCAGGTCGCGAATCCGCCCGCCGATACGAGCAAGTCGCTGATCGTAACCGGCAAGGTGGCGATGAATCTCATTTCGTCCAATCAACTCGTCGCTCACCAGAACCTTACGCAGGATCCGCTGACGCTCGTGCAGGTGCCCAGAGGCCCGCAGGGTACCGCCGTTGTGTTCGAATCGAGCCAGGGCTTGTCCGGCTACGCCAAAACCGAGCATCCGAAGGAAGTCGCCATGCTGATGAACTTCTTCATCAATGATCCCGACGCGGCGAAAATTTTGGGCAACGACCGCGGCGTTCCCGTCACGGCGGCGATGCGCGAGCTGCTGGCGAAGGAGGCGTCCCCGGTCGACCAGATCATTTACGACTATGTGGGCAGAGTGTCAGAGGCGAACAAGCAAAATCCGGTGAAGGTCAGCTACAATTTGCCGGGCTTCACGGAATTCTCGAAGCTGGCGGAGACGACGGTGCAGGAGATCGGCTTCGGCAAGAAAGACGTGAAAAAGGGCGTGGAAGATTTCTATAGCGGAATCGTCCGCATCTTCGATAACAACAAATAGGCAAGAGCGTCTGCGCCAATCGACGACAGGCTGCCGGAAGGCAGCCTTCGCCGTTGCTTACATGCATAGGGGGGCGGCGCGCCAGGTTTACTTGATAACCCGAACCCATTCTTCGCCGCTAAAGGTATGGATGCGATACCAGGTAAAGCCATCCCCGGACTCCCATTTCTCAAAGGCCTGCGCAAGCTGAGGGGCAAAGAAACCTCGCGTATGACAAACACTTTCGCCGTCCGGAAAGTAATACGTCTCTGTTTCGTCGGTCAATTCTACTGTTTCCGAGGTCGGCACAATTCCTTCAGGCCGCTCAACCAAAATTCTGTCCCGATTCACCCACTTTGGGCCAAACGGGGTTTCCAGATGAATCCAACTGCCGGACGCTTCGATGGCTTGATAGTTCCCTTCAGGCAGCCAACGGTTATTGTCCGTATCCAAGCCTTGCATCGGTTCATCGAAATACCTCGCAGCTGTCGTGAGTTGAACCGTTTCATCCATCTCTCGATAATCCGTAAGAATCTGATGCTTTGGTCTAATCCAGCGTACGCCTTGAGGCAGCTGCGCCTTATACCATGTCGTGGACCAAGGCCCGAACCCTTCTGTCGAAGTGGCAATCACGTCGATAGCCCCGGGCGGAACGATCTCGCCTTCGCCGTCGTCGGCATAGCGGACCGGATAAGCCATCTCCGCTTCCGTCAGTTTGATTTGCATGGAAGCCGGCATCTCTTTTACATCCTCCAGGATAGCCGGGTTCACGATCCATTTCTCTCCCATCCACGTGGTCTGTACCCGATACCATGTGCCGCGGCTCAACTCCACACTAATCGCGTTAACAGCGTTTTTGGGGATATAGCCGAGCTTGGCGGTTATTTTTACTTTCTGAGGAGATAGACTTTGACCTGTCTTCGTATCCGATTTTGGACTATGGTATAGACCGGCGGTGTTCATGATGGTCACTTCCCGAGCTTCCTCTGTCAGAGTCCCATAAATGACGTTGTCATTATCCTTAATCCAGCAGGGGCCCAGCCACGTGTTTACTCTTATCCAATCCCCGGTTTCGGTCAAGAGCGTCGAAGGATCGATTTCGGGGGTTTGCCTATCCACGGACAGGCTTTGCATAGGGGCAAGCGTTCCGATCGGCTTGCTCTTTGGATCGGGCTTGCCGTAAATAGGTGTTTCGTTCAAGATAGTTACTTCGGCTGTTATAAGGCGGAGCGCTTCGGTTTTGCCTGGATAGACGAATAGAGCAGCGAGAAATATGAGGCCCGGCAGAAAATAACGCGCTATGTTGTTCGAAATAACGATCACTCTCCCGGTTGTAATATGAATCCCGATAACAAAATTATACCATAATTTGGATTGAATTGTGATTTTGATTGCATTCACCTGAGTTGACGGAAGCTTTTATTGCTGCCCAACCAGGGGGTCTATGAAACCAACTGGGAACTACCGCAGTATATTGAAACGATAACGCATCTTGGATTTCTTGGAGATAGGAAGCCGCGAAGCATGCGGCAGCTGGAATTGGGCGGCGCCGAATATATGCTGCGGTCGATTGCTTTCTGCATTTACTTTCCCTGTGATTTCTTCCCAAATTCAAAGACAATAGCCCTGGCGATTTGCCAAGGCTATTTTTTCATTAAAGCGCGCGGCTGCTCGTCATAGGCGTCTAGCCGAGCGAGGCTATCATTTTGCCGTTCCACGGAAGTCCGCGGCGGAAGCGGAATTCATCATGCTCCCGGTACAGGAAGAGGAAGGGCTCGAACTGGTACATGTCCCAGATTTTGCACCGTTTCGCCCTGGAGCCGGAGGCGTGCAAAATCGCGTTGACGGCGCGGCGGGCCGCTTCGTTGGCGCCTTCCATCGTCGCCAGATCCGTGTTCGTCTTGACATAATCGGAAGCGAGGAACAGATTGGGAATCGCCGTATAGGCATGGGGGCGCCAGTCCCACGTATATACTTTGTTGACCAGCAGCGGCTCGAGATTGACGGGCAGGCCGTCCGGATTCGGATAATGAATGTCCTCGTCGAGGTACCAGGAATGGATGTTGCTGTCCTCCAGCACGACCTTTCCTTCGACATTCAGACCGGCCTTCAGCTGTGCCCAAACTTCGTCGCGGATTTCCTCCGGCGAGCAGTGCCGCGCGCTTTTGCCGTACAGGATGCCCGGTTTCTCCCAATCGGAGATATCGACGGACAGAATGCCCTTTACTTGGCCGTCGCCGTACTCGCTGAAATCGAAACGCGGCCAAAACTGTCTTTGCGAGACGCTCGTCAGCGCCCACGGGGAATCGATATAGATGATATGGCCGTGAATGATGGTGACGTCTTCTTTGAGATAGAATTGAATGCCGTTCATCCAGTCGACGCTTTCCGCCAGCTTTTTGAGATTGTTCAGCGAAGGGTCGGTAGCGGCCATCTCCGGCGTGACCATTTCGGCCATCACTTCGACCGGGAAGGCGGCAATGTAATAATCTCCCTTCACCTCGAACGTTTCCCCGTTCTTCGTAACGATCGCTCCCGTAATGATACCGTCGTTGCACTCGATCCGCTCCACGCGGGCATTCTTATGGTAATCGACGCCGATTTGCCGCAAGTATTCGACCCACGGATCGATCCATACTTCGTTCGTGGGGCCGTTCAGTATTCGGCTGGCGCTTCCTCCCGGGACGACCATATCGGCCAAAATTTGCGCTCCGACCGATCCGACCGTCGCCGTATTCGCTTCTCTGGCCTTCGCCGCCACCAGAATGCGCGTCATTCCGGTGAAGACGCGCCGGAACGCCTCGGACTGGCGCTCGGCGTCAATGAAATCCCACCAGGGGATATCCTGATATTCTTCCGTCCTGCGCTCGTTGCAGCTGGTCATCACCTGCCAGATCCGGTCGAGGAAGTGCTCGAACTCCCGCTCGCTCACGCCGAGCCGATTGTCGAACAACGATTTGAGCAGCGCGCGGAGATCCTTCAGCGAGGTCGGGAATTCGGTGAGGAATTCCACCGGCGGCCCGTCGGTTCGGGCCAGGCCCAGGCGCGTCCCCTCTACAAGATTGTCCGCGACCCCCTTCGGATTGTTGCCGTAGGGAATGCGTTCCATCGTATCGATAATATGCTTGTAAAATCTCGGAAAAAAGCGAAACCCGTGCTCTCCGGGCAAATCCTTCCGCCCCTGCTTGCCGCTTCCCGGAACCGGAATGGAGCGCGCCTTGCCTCCCGCAATGCGGCGCAGCTCGTACACGGTAACATCGAAGCCGCGTTCGGCGAGCTCGTGAGCCGCGCTCAGCCCGGCAACCCCGCCGCCTAAAATAACGACCTTTTTCCCCATTGTGCTCCCCCTTGGTATAATTTAGATGATTTATTTTTGTTATACCATATTTTCTAGTTCTATCGTAGGAGTTTTCGATATCGTTTGCTGACGGCCCAATATACTAGGCGCTTCAGGGGACATAATGGTGGACATAATGGAGGAGGAAAAGGCCAATTCCAGATAAAGATAGCAGCGGCAGCGTTCGGGTATGATGGAATCAATCATATTGTCTATCTTGAAAAATTGGACGGAATCCTCCGGCAAATTTTTCAACAACCGAAGGTGACGACCGATGACAAAGGAAGCGCTCGTCATAGGCGTCTATCTTGAAAATTTGGCGGTGATCTACCGACAAAATTTCAACAACCGAAGGTGACGACCGATGACGAAGGAAGCGCTCGTCATAGGCGTCAATCTGGGAAAAAGGAGAGGAATGACCATGGCGCCATTTCGCATTGCCGTCGTCGGGTGCGGAGCAATGTCCAAAGCTTGGATTCAATATGCCAAGGAGCTTCCGGATGGCGAGATCGTCGCGTTGGTGGATCTGCGCCTTGAGCAGGCGGAGCAGGCTGCGGTCCAGTATGGCCTCAATGCCAAAGCTTACACTGACGTCCGGGAAGCGATCGAGCAGTCGGGAGCCAACCTGGTGTTCGACATCTCTATTCCGGCGGCCCATGCCGGCGTGACGACAACCGCGCTGCAGCTCGGCTGCGATGTGCTGGGCGAGAAGCCGATGGCCGTCTCCATGGAGGAAGCCCGCGCAGTCACCGCATTGGCGGAGAAGCTCGGCCGCACGTATGCCGTTATGCAAAATCGCCGCTATTTAAGGGGAATTCGCGCGTTTCGCGATCTGGTACTACATGGCGGCATCGGCGCAATCGGTTTCGTGAACGCCGACTTTTTTCTGGGGCCGCATTTTGGCGGCTTCCGCGAAGCGATGGAAAGCCCGCTGCTGCTGGATATGGCCATTCATACGTTCGACCAGGCGCGGTTTATTACGGGCAAGGACCCCGTCGCCGTGTACTGCCATGAATTCAACCCGGCAGGGTCCTGGTATGCGGGCAATGCGGCGGCTGTGTGCATCTTCGAATATGCCGACGGCGGCGTATTCTGCTACCGCGGCTCCTGGTGCTCCGAAGGCTGCCCTACGTCATGGGAAGCAAGCTGGCGCGTCTCCGGCAGCAAGGGGACGGCCATCTGGGAAGGCGCGGCGGACCCGTACGCGGAGATCGTGCTGCCGAAGGAGGAGCGCTCCCTTACCCACGCTTTCCGGAAGGTCGAAGCGCGCATGGACTGGAGCGGCCGGGAAGGGCACGCGGGCTGCTTGGACGAGATGTTTGCCGCGCTGCGGGAAGGCCGCAAGCCGGAGACGTACTGCACCGATAATATCGTCAGCATGGCGATGGTATACGCCGCCCTGGAAAGCGCGCAAAAGGGCGAGAAGGTGCGGATCGCCAGCCTGCTGTGAGTGCCCGTCCGCTATAGCATCCGCTCTAATTGCCGCTGCTTCCGCACTGCAGAAACGAACCCCCTTCAAGCTCGCGCGAAGGGGGTTTTAATCGCTTGAATGCAGCCGGGGGGTATAATATAATAACGGCATTCGTAAACGGCATTGAATGCGGCATCGGTCGGGTGCGGGATTGGCCGCAATATTTCTATATTGGTCCGGGTCCCCCCAGCCCGGGAACGCGAAAGGATGAAGCTTGATGAGCGAATCGACGGGACAGCCGAATTTCGATCAAGGGCATGCCTGTCATACGGACGGGGAGCGCAAGAGCCACCATTCCCGGAAGGTGAAGGATAACCTGATCTCGCGGCTGAATCGAATCGAAGGCCAAATTCGCGGGGTAAAGGGCATGATTGAGAAGGATACTTATTGCGATGATGTGCTTAACCAGATCGCAGCGATTCAATCGGCGCTGAACAGCGTAGGCAAAATTTTGCTGGAAGGCCATATGCGAAGCTGTGTCGTCGAACGGCTGGAGCAGGGGGACAGCGAAGTCATCGATGAATTGCTGAAAACGATGGGCAAGCTCATGAAGTAAGAGGCTGAAGGGGCCGTGGAAGGGGGCATGGCATACCTGCGGCTTGCATCCGGGTCACGGCGAACGATCATCGCCGGCATTCTCCACCAGGGACCCGAGCTGCCGGGAATGGATGGCTCGCTCGTTAGCCTTCGCATCGTGTTTCGCTGGGCTAGCTTGAGCTAACTTGGGATAACGCTTGCCACAGAGCTTATTTCACTCGAAACGATCGATTTGGCATTCTAACGACGGTGAGCAGCCTTATTCTTAATTTCGACTGCTAGATTCAGCGTTTTTGACAAAATAGCGCTCTTCAGTTTCGTTACATTTTAAAAAGGGCACAATTCATCAAAATAGCGTTTGTCACAAGCGTTAGAGATGATCAGAGATGAAGGCCCGCTTCTAGCCAGCGGTTTATGATGTCCAGGCCATGCCTTGCGGTTCGAGATCATGCAACGCAAAAGCTGCATGAAGCCTAACCGATACGGCTGCCCCGATGCGAACCGCCCTGTGACTTTGAGCAAGTCATGGGGCGTTTTTTTGCGTTTGCTTAAGAATGCTGGCATAGCTTGCGACCGGTCTTTTTCAGGCAATGACTGCCTCTTCAAAAAATCTTTACATTCCCCGAAAGCTCCATTAATATTTGCCTGCTACAATATGCGGGACAACCCATAAAGATATTTCAAGCGAATAGGGAGTCAATGAAATATTGGCTAAGGAGTGAGTATTGGGGATGAAACGATGGAGACCATGGCTGTCCGGCATTGCGGCCGCTTTCATGCTGGCTCTGGCTATGCCCGCCCAAGCGGCGGAGACGAATGCCGGCAGCGCCAGCATTACGATTTTGCACACGAATGACATTCATTCGCGCGTGGACGGCAGCGATGACAGCATCGGCTACGCCCGGCTGTCCGCATTGATCAAGCAGGTGAAGGAGCAGAATCCGAATACGCTCGTCATCGACGCCGGCGACACGTTCCACGGCCAGACGATCGCCAACCTCGTGCGCGGCGAGAGCATCGTTCGCATCATGAACGAAATCGGCTACGACGCGATGGCTCCGGGTAACCACGATTTCAACTATGGCCAGGAACGGCTGCTGGAGCTGGCACAAGAGACCAGGTTTCCGATCCTGGCGGCCAACGTGAAGCGCGAGGACGGCAGCCGTCTGCTGGAGTCCTCTGTCGTTCGCGAGGTCGGAGGCGTCAAGATCGGCCTCTTCGGCCTGTCGACGCCGGAAACTGCCTTCAAGACGCACCCGAACAACGTCGCCGGTATCGACTTTGCCGATCCGGTCGCCGAAGCGAAGGCCGCGGTGGCCGAACTGCAGGGCAAGGCGGACGTGATCGTCGCCATCGCCCATCTCGGCGTGGACAAGTCCAGCGTCGATACGAGCATTAAAGTGGCGGAACAGGTGCCGGGCATCGATCTCATTATCGACGGGCACAGCCATACGCTGCTTGAGCAGGGCATGCAGGTGGGCGACACGCTGATCGTGCAAACCGGCGAATACGGCAAAAATCTCGGCCGCGTCGAGCTGACCGTATCGGGAGGCGAAGTCACGGCGAAAACCGCGTCGGTAATCACGCGCGCGGCGGCCGAATCGGTGCAGCCGGACCAGGCGGTAATCCGTATCATCGACGAAATCAAGCAGGAGCAGGACAAGGTGTTGTCTGAAGTCGTCGGTTCGACGCCGGTCAAGCTGGTGGGCGAGCGGGAAGTCGTCCGGAAGGGCGAGTCCAATCTCGGCAACCTGATCGCCGACGCCATGCTCGATGAGACCGGAGCCGACGTAGCCCTCACGAACGGAGGCGGCATCCGCGCTTCCATCGAAGCGGGGCCGGTTACGAAAGGGCAGGTTGTGTCCGTGCTGCCTTTCGGGAACTACATTCAGACGAAGCAGGTCAAGGGCTCCGATATTGTAGCGGCGCTCGAGCACGGCGTATCCGCCTATCCGGAGCCGCTTGGCGGCTTCCCGCATGTGGCGGGAATGACGTTCGAATTCGACCCGGGGCTGCCCGCGGGGCAGCGGGTGACGGATGTGAAGATCCAAGGAGCGCCGCTGAATCCCGAGCAGACGTACATGCTGGCGACCAACGACTTTATGGCTGCGGGCGGCGACCAATATACGATGTTCAAGGATTATCCCGTAGCGAACGATTATTCGTCGCTGGAGGAGTCGGTCATCGCTTATTTGCAGAAGAACGGCGAGGCGAAGGCGGCGGTCGAAGGCCGCATCGTCGCCAAGCAGCAGGCGGCCGCCCAGCCGCAGCAGGAAGCGCCGCAAAATTCGCCGGCAGCTCCCGCGACAACACCTGCGACAACACCTGCAACACCGCCCGCGACAACACCGGCCCCCGCGGAGCCGGAGGCCGCTGCGCGGCCGAAAGTGTATATCGTCCAAAAGGGCGATTCGCTTTGGAAAATATCGATTCAGTATCAGACGACTTGGCAAAAGCTGCAGCAGCTGAACGGTCTCAGCAACCCGCGCCTGATCTATCCCGGCCAGCAGCTCGTGCTGCCGGCCGAATAAGCTTCCGGAATGATCGAAGCCGGGGCCCAATTAACGTTATAGACGCCTATGACGAGCGCTTCCTTACGTCATCGGTCGTCACCTTCGGTGTTGAAAAATCAGCTTGTAGGCTAAGCTGATTTTTCAAGATAGCCCCCCGTGCCGCTGGCGCAGCACCATCAGAAGCTGAAAATGTGCCGCACCGTCTTGGCGGCTATTTTCCAACAAATCATACGAAAGGTCTTCGGAGCCTCACTCTGGAGACCTTTCGTCTTGTTGCAGGCTTTTTGGAAGCGAATGTGGTGCTGGCCGGCAAGTTTGTGTAAACTGATGGAGAATGGGAACGTTCTGAACATGCGAGCCTTGCGCAGGCAGGCGAATACAAATGTCCCATCCAGCTACACTAAGAAGGGATTCCAGAAAGTGCTAGCCGAATTCGGGCGGACGTCCGATCATTCACATAAAAGAGTTAAACATCGAATGGATGAAGGAATGAGCGAAAATGGAGAAGACAACGAAGCATATCGCAAGCATATCACTCGGGGCAATGGCGGTCGGCTTTGCCGCCACGCTTCCGTATGAGGAGCAGGTATGGGGGAGCCTGCTTCATGGCGCTTTCGAGGCGGGACTCGTCGGCGGATTGGCCGACTGGTTTGCGGTCACGGCCTTGTTTCGGCATCCGCTCGGCATCCCGATTCCGCATACGTCGCTTTTGATCCGCAACCGGGAGAAGCTGACCAATGCCCTCGTCTCCGCAGTGGAGAACGAATTGCTGAACCGCGCCAGCATCGAGGAGAAGCTCAAAAGCATTCGCGTCACCGAGCGCGCGCTCGATTGGGCGGAGACAGAGCTCGCCTCCGCACAGGGACGGCGTGCTGTCGCCGCAGCCAGCATCTTTCTTGTCGATCGCTTGCCCTGGGAGTCGATCGAGGAGCGCATCGTCCAGGAAGCGCGCAAGTGGTTGATGGACGTTGACAGCGGCGCCGTCTTCGCCCGATTGACGGATACCGCGCTGGAGCGGGGATGGGATTCGGCGGGCCTCGATTTCCTGCTGGACAAAGCCCAGGATTGGATTATGCGAGGCGAGACGCGCGATCTGATGGGGGCGCTTGCGCTGAAGGCGCTGAACAACGTTCAGCTCGGCGGCATCATGGGCTTTGCGGTCGGCGCCTTCTCCGGATTTATGACCGAGGAGAAGCTGGGCGGGCTGCTGCAGAACATGGCTATTACGGCGTTGTTCGATCTGAAGCGTTTGGGAAGCGCGGCACGGCAAAGCATGCTGCGGGAGCTCGGCGGCAAGCTGCGGGAGCTCGGCGAGTCGCCGGCTTTTCTCGCGGAACTGCAGCAGTGGAAGGAGCGGCTCGCCGAGGGAGAGGAGCTGAAGCGGCTGGTCCGGGAAGCGATCCAACGTCTCCGCTCCGGCCTGGAGCGGTTCGTTCGCGACGAGTTGTACGCCGAGCGGGTTGCCGTCCCTTATTTGACGGGGCTCATCCGAAAGGTCAGGAACGATCCGGAGTGGACGGCCCAGGCGGAGGCTTGGGTGCAGGAGCGGCTATTTGCCTTGATCGAGCGGAACCATGCGAAGCTGGGCGCGCTAGTCAAGGAAAACGTGGATAAGCTCGATAACCGCAGCCTGATCGAGATGCTGGAGACGAAGGTCGGCAAGGACCTGCAGTGGATTCGCGTGAACGGCGCTTTGTGCGGCTTCCTGATCGGGCTGGCGCTGGCAGCCATCCGGCTGATGCTGTAGCGGATATCTCGGCCGCCAGCGCCCTCGCGGCCGATTACAGGTTCGGATGGGCGTGACATCTGCGGCATACCGGGTAATACGAGTCGTTGCCGCCGATTTGGATCTGCTCGCCCGTATACACCGGCTTGCCGTGTTCGTCGACTCGCAAATTCATCGTCGCCTTCCGTTCGCAAAACCAGCAGATCGTCTTCATTTCTTCGATTTTATCGGCATATAAAAGCATATATTTGCTGCCCTCGAAGAGCTCGTTGCGAAAATCGTTTTTCAGGCCGAAGCCCATCACGGGAATGTTCAGTTCGTCTACGATCCGCGTCAGCTGCACAATCTGCTCCTTGCTTAGAAACTGCACCTCGTCCACCAGCACGCAGGAGACGGGCTGTCCGTGCCGCCGGACGATGTCGCAAATATCGGTATCGTCGTATACGGGAATCGCCTTGCGGCGCAGTCCGATGCGCGAGGAGACGTAACCGACCTCGTCGCGGTCATCGACCGCCGATGTAAAGATCAGCACGTGCTTTTTCTGCTCTTCGTAGTTATGGGCGACCTTCAAGATTTCGATCGATTTGCCGCTGTTCATTGCGCCGTATTTGAAATATAGCTGGGCCATTCGCTTCACCGCTTTCTTCCTGTCTTGACGTCAACTCATCATAGCACAGCTTCCGCGGGCGGGTACAGCGCTGCTTGCTCCGCTGCCCGACAGGCCATACCCACCTTTAAGCGTTCGCCATTTCGAATAAATATAGTGTACCAATTTTCCGGAATCGGAGGGAACGGGCACATGCATGCAGTACGCACCCTTGCACCTAACGCGAACCTCGATGAGAATTGGGTCAGCCTGATGATTGTCGCCCGCCAAATGGGTATCCCTAAAGACGAGGTCAGAAAGTTTATCCGCGAACAGGCGGAAGACGCAATCGAGGACGCCGATCAACCCAATTGATGGATCATAACGAATTTTCATAAAAAAGATAGACGTCTATGAGGAGCGACTTCCTCGTCATCGGCCGTCACCTTCGGTGTTGAAATTTTGGGCGGCGGCTTGCCGTCAATTTTCAAGGCGGACGCCTATGACAAGCGCTTCCTTCGTCGTCGATTGTCACGCGAATTTTTTTCAAGGGTTTTGAAAGCGATTTCGTATATGAACAAAATGTTATAAATTCATGATCCGTCTATGAAAATCTTGCTGCTTGTTATGCCCACTGGCCCCTTATTTATGATAAAATGAAATAAAAGAAATTGCGGAGACAAAAGGGGTTAGCGCATGATCGGCAAAAAAGTCAGGCAGCTTCGATTGGAAAGAGGGCTCTCCCTTACAGAACTGGCGGAGAAAGCCGGGGTCGCCAAATCGTATTTGAGCTCGATCGAGCGCGACATCCAGTCGAATCCGTCGCTTCATTTTCTGGAAAAAATATGCTCGGTGCTCGAGGTGCCCATCGAATATTTTTTGCACGATTCCTCTGCCCGCGCGCAGGAGCTCGACGGGGAGTGGCTGGCGCTGGTCCGCGAAGCGATGGAATCCGGCATCAGCAAGGAACAGTTTCTCGAATTCCTTCAATATAACAAGTGGCGAATGAACCGGGACAAGCAGTCTTGATCGGCGCCGCTTCATTCCAAAAAAACCTCCAAAGCCCGCTGACTCAATTTCGGGCGTTGGAGTTTTTTCGTAATTATTGCCGCTTTTCGCATTTACCCTGGTACCGGTCGGGGCGTTCCTCGTCGCTGCCCGGCCGGTCCGCCGCCGGCTTCAATACGCCGAACACGGCGCTGACGTCATGGCCGTTATCGGACGGCAGCTCCTTCCCCAGCTCGTCGGCCGGTCTGCCGCTGCCCTATTCTGCTCCTTGTCTGCCATCAGTGCATCCGCCTCCTCCGGCACGTCGTTTGCCCTGTCGGATGGAAGGCTTATACTTTTACTCCTTCAGCCGCTCGAATGCGGCTTTCATTGCGTAGTAGCTTTGCTTCGGGCGCTCCTGATACTTCACTTCGTCCCACGGCTCCCATCGGTAATAGGGCAGCTCGGACACGCGGTAGGGAGCTTCCGGCGGTGCGGCTCCGCCCGTTTCTCTCCCGAGCCCGATCACTTGGCCGTCCCGAACGATCCACGGCACGAAGCGAATGCCTTCGGTCTCGACCGCCTCCAAGGGAGCCCCCGCAGTCTTTCCGTAGCTCATGACGTGCAGAGAGCTCGGATCGGTGAAGCCGAGCAGCATCCATGGAATACGCAGCTCCAGCGTCGTCCCCTGCAGCTGCCACATCGCGAGGGAATTGAACTCCGGAGAAGACGGGTCGGTGGTGCCGCGGGCCAGCTTGCCGGCGGGGACGTCCTCGAAGGGGTGATATTTTTTGGAATCGGGCGGGATGAGCTCCAGTCCGACGGCCAGCTTCCAGGGATTGAAGATGCCGGAATCGTCCTTCATCTCCTCGGGCTTCACCTCCAGCATGCCGTACTGGTGCCCGTACAACCGCTTATGGAAGTCGTAATTCGAGGCTATCCGCACTTCGCTCTCTTGATCATTGCCCAGAACGACGAGCGTTTCCAGACCTTCGTCCAGCGTGCGGCCGCCAAGCTCTTTGCCGTGCCGGTTGCCGCCCGGAATCGTATCGGCTCCGATGTATAATTGCTCCCGCTGCGGATCGAACGGCTGCTCCAGCTCGGCCTTGATATAGACGTAAGCTTCGTCATGGGTAACCCAAATGTCCTTCCAGCCGGGATAATCGCCCTTCAGCCGCTGCTTCTCGCTTTCGTCCAGCGCCTCCCAGTCGTTGCCGCTGCCGTTGATCGTCAGCACGCCTTCCTTGCCGGCCAGCATGGCCAGGAGACCGAAATGCTGTTCGTTCGTCAGCACATTATGCCACAGCTTGCGGCGGGCTGGCGGCATTTCGAACGCCATCGTATTCCACGTCCGCTTGAACCACTCGTCCTGCCAGGAGAAGACGATGGCGCCGGCCAAACCTTCCCGGTGAATGTCGTCCAGCAGCGACACGTCAATCTGCCCCTGCTCCGTTTCGTTATGGCCTCCCTGGTTCCGGTTTTTGTTGCCCAGGTGGGCGACGCCGAGCGAGGAGGGGACGCCGAATTCCGTAATCATCAGGGGAATTCCTTGATGATGCTCCTTTAATTTGCGGAGATAGCTGCGGTACGTGTTGATCTCGCCATCCTCGTCCTTGACATCGCGCACCGACTCGTCCAGCCGGAAGAAGTCGGGATAGTACGGATAAGCGTGATAGGCGGCGAAATATCCTGCCGGCCAGTCGTGGACGGACAGGTGGAGCGCATCGACGCTGGCCATATCCTCTTCGATAAGCACCTCGCCGGGATGGGAGAGCGGGTCTGTCGTTACCCAATTGGTGAATGTCAGCGGATGCTTCCAGCCATGCTGCGCTTCCTGCACCGCCAGATGGTCCAGCATCTCGGCCAGCCAGTTCTCGAACGGATTCGCCTCGGGCTTCGACGAGATGTGCGTTCCTTGGTAGCCGATATTGTCCTTATGCAGCTCGTTGGTATTCCTCACCATAGCCGGGTCCCATTCGGTGCCGATATGCCAGGCGAGCAGATAGGGAGCGGCATTGGCGCGATAGGAGCCGCCGGCTTTGCCGAAGCGCTCCGGAATTTCCGCCGTACCGTATACCGCGCCTACGGCGTAGCTGATTTCGCCCTGAAATTCGACATAAATCTCTTCCAGATATGCGTCCTGCTTCTCGATCAAAGCCTCCTCCGGCGACCAGATGCCCTGAATGAAATAAAGCGGCCGCTCCGGATGCTTCTGGTTATACTCCACCAGCGCCTCGTAGAACCAGGGCGGGAGGATCGTGTAGATCCGGATCGTATTGGCTCCCATATCGCTGATCAGCCGGAACCATTCGAGATATTTTTGCTTGGTGATCGGCAGCTCTCCGGGGTCCTCGCCCGGCAGCGCCGCGCCGACGTTCACCCCTTTGACGAAGAAAGGGGACCAGGCGCCGTCAGCGTATATTTCAATGCGGTCTTCCTGCGTGCGAAACTTGATTTGCGAGCCGTCTGCCGTTGTGGCGCTCTCTACGGTGCTGACGGGCCAGTAGTGCCAGATGAGCGCCCCGATGACGGCGGCTGCGGCAAGCTTGATGGCCCAATGCAATGATGCGGATCGTGTTCTCATGACGCAGCCCTCCTCGGCATATCGGGGATCTCAGCCGAGCAGCCGGCGCACACGCGCATCGAGCTCGACCGGAGAGAACGGCTTTCTGACGACATCGGCGGCGCCCAGCTCGAAGCAATGGCTGACTTCATGCTCCAGCCCGAGCTCGGTCAGCACGACGATGCGGCACTGCTCCCGGTATGGGGCCTGGCGGATGCGGCGGATCAGCTGGAAGCCGTCGAGCGCCGGTAGCGTCAGTTCGGTCATCACGATGTCGGGCTTCACTGATTCGATCAGCCGGAGCGCTTCCAGGCCGTCCTGCGCCGGATGCACCTCATAGCCCTGCATGCCGAAGCGAACGTTCAGGAAATCCATCAGATCCGCATTCGTATCGGCCATCACGATGGAAGGGGGGCGCTTCTCGGCAGGCTGCCGGTAGTAGAGCGCGATATCCTGCTCCTCTTCGCCGGGAGCACAGAAGCGGGCCAGCAATTCCCGGAATGCCGCAGGCTCCGGGTCGGCGCTTTCGGGAAAGCTGGCAACGACAAGCCTTCCGGCAAGCAGCCCGGCGTGGTGCAGATAAGCCTTGACCGACAAGGCCAAATAATGGGCGAAAGCGAGCGAGCACCCCGGCAGCGCCACGGTCAGCGCGCCGCTCGCGGCGTCATAGCTCGGCAGCGCGGTCAGGCTGGCGTCTTCCAGGCGCAGCCGCGCCTGAAGCTCCAGCAGCGCAGCGGCGCCGGGTTCGCGGGCATGCGCCAGGATTACCCCGCAGCTTTGCGACGCTTCGGCCGCGCGGGCCACCTGCTGCAGCAGCGGGCCGATCGGCCCTGCCCCCGGCTCTGCGGCCAGACGCGGGGCGGAAAATGTTGCTTTCATAAGATCATCGCTCCTTTGGTCGGAAAATAAGATTTGCGGGGGCAACGGCGGCGTTATCCGGCCCGGCCAAGGGCCGTTATGGGAGGAGACGTCCGGCAGCGGCTGCCCCGCAGAGGCGCCTCGCAGCGGCGTGCCGCCCACGGCCCTCGCAGCGGCGTGCCGCCACGGCACGTCTTTGCGGTACGCCGCCACAGCCGATCGCGGGCGATCCCCGCAGCGGCCCGGCGCTACAGCCCCTCGCTACAGCCCCTCGCTGCGGCCCTCCGCTGCCGAAACGTTTCTTTCACGCCAGCCGGTTATCCGAGCGCCTGCGCCTTGGCCGCGTTGGATTCCGCCTTCTTGCCCGGACGCGGGTCGTCATTCCAGCTGCGCCGCACCATATGTCCCCAGCTGTTGCTCTTGCGGACATATTCCAGATGGCCCTGCAGCTTCCACCAGGCGTTGAGCTGATCGAAGCTGATGGCCATAACCGCAGACCAGCCGATCATTCGCCACATGTCCCGGGCAGGGGTTCGGTTCGGGAAGGCCAGCTCCTCCATAACCATGGAGCCGCAGGTGAACACCAGCCCGATCAGGACGTTCGCCGCGAGGAAAGCGAGCACGATCGGCAGGCGCGTCATATCCATCAGCGCGTAGAGGACGAGCGCGGCCAGCCCGGTGATGCGGATATACGGGCTTAACGTTTCGTACACGATCGTGTACGGCAGCGCCAGCCAGCCGATCACTTTATATTTGGGGAGAAACAGCAGTCTCCTGAAGCGTACTACATTCCATACGGTGCCGCGAATCCATCTGCGGCGCTGGGCGCCGAGCACGGCGAGCGTCTCTGGTGCCTGTGTCCAGCACACCGCATCCGGGCAAAAGAGAATGCGGTAAGGCTTGCCGCGCTCGAGCATGTATTGGTGCAGCTTCATGACGATGTTCATGTCTTCGCCGGGGCAATCCTCCTCGTAGCCCCCGACCTCGATCAAATAATCTTTGCGGAACAGGCCGAAGGCGCCGGAGACGATGAGCAGCCCGTTCATGGAGCTCCAGCCGAGCCGGCCGCCGAGAAAAGCCCGCATATATTCCACATACTGCATGGCAGCAAGGGGATTGCGGGGCAGGCGGGCCTGAAGCACCCGGCCGTTCTCGACGACGCTGCCGTTGGCGATGCGCACATTGCCGCCGACGGCGATATGCTGCTCGGGGTTCTCCATGTACACCTTGACCATGCGGATCAGGGCGTCCTTCTCCAGAATGGAGTCGGCGTCGATGGTCGCCACGAGCGGGAAGCGGGAGACATTGATGCCGGCATTGAGCGCATCAGCTTTGCCGCCGTTGTCTTTGTCGATGACGACCAGCTTCGGATATTGCGGATTGCGATACACCTGCTTGACAGACTTGCAGGCGAGCAGCCGGCGAAACCCGGCCTGCCGGGAGCGGCGCAGCCCGAAAGCCTCGATCAGCACCTCGAGCGTCCGGTCACGCGAGCCGTCATTGACGACGACGACCTCATAGACCGGAAACTCCAGCGTCATCAAAGAACGGACGCTTTCGATGATCGTCAGCTCCTCGTTATACGCCGGCACCAGAATCGAGACCGGAGGGACGTGCTCCGAGCCGGCCATCTCTGGGAAGCGGGAATGCGTCGAGCTCTTGAGCTGGGCCGTCATTCGCCTGCAGGATACCGCCATGATAAGCAGATACAGCAGGCCGGAGCCGGCGACCAGCCAGGCGGCCGTAATTCCGTAATACAGTAAAAAGTCTCTCATCCTACTCTCCTCTTTGTCCGAACTCAGCCGGTCCGCCGGCGGTCTATATCGGGCTGGGCGGGCGGCTCTGCGCTGGCCGGCGCATACACTTCGCCAAGCACGCTTTGATAGATTCGGGACAGCCTGTTGAAATGCGCGGCGTGCGGCAGCTCACGGGCGGCGGCAGCGGCGGAGCGGTCCAGCTCCTGGCGGGCGGCTTCCCGGGCGATCTCCGCGGCGAGGACGTTCTCCCCGTCCGCGGCCGCCTCGCACAGCAGCAGGAAACCGTCCGGACCGAGCCTGGACAAGCCTCTGGCGCTGTAATGCCGCACCCACCAGCTGTCGTCCTTCAAGCCTTGCCGCAGTTCTCCGAGGAAATGAGGGCGCATGAGCTCGCCGGCCGCCTTGGCCGCCATGGCCCGGATCTGCCAATCGGGGTGGCGCATGAGCTGGGTCAGGCGTGCGGAAGACAGCAGATGGGGGGCAGCCAAAAGCAGCTTGGACGCTTTAATCCGCACCTCCTTGTGCCCGGACGCGAGCAGCTTCTCCAGCCTCGGATAGGCGGCAGGAATATAGCGGCTGCCGCTCAGACCAGTCAGCGCCAGCGCCGTCAGAGCCTCGTTCTCCGACTCCAGCAGCTTGGCATAGAACGGGATAAGGTCGAGAGACGAGGAGGCCAAAATATCGGCGATGAGCTGGAGGGAAGCGGGGTGCGTCCTGACAAGCTGCTCGGCCAGACGGTGCAGCTCGTCCGCATTGCGGGCGCACTTGGCGGCAGCCCGGGCCACGACGAAGGAGGTGCTGTCGCGCTCCCGCTCAAAGAGCGCCAGCAGCGGCTCGAAGCCGTCCGCGGCGCGCATGACGCCGAGGTGATACGCGGCATCGATGCGCACGCCGTGCTGGCTGCTGCCTAGCCGCCGCTTCTCCGCCTCGACCAAGCCAAGCTCGCGGCACAGCTCTGTCAGCTTGCGCCGCTGCGGCCCGCCGATCGTCTCGATCCACTCCAGCAGCTTGCCGCGGATGGCCGCAAGCTCGCCTGGCTGAAGCGGCCCGGGAGGCTTCTGCAGCGGTTCCGGACGGTCGATGCTGGCGCTCAAATAAGCGAAGTAGTCCCGCAGCCTGCTTAAGGAGCGGGCCCTCTCGGCCGCTGTCCGCGCGTGCCGCGCCCTGAGCGCCAGCAGCAGGGCGATGCCTCCTGCGGTCATGGCGGACAGCACTCCCAGCACGGCTACAACAGGCGTCAATTCGTCCATGGTCGACGGCATCGCAGTCGCCTCCTTTTTATTCGACGGTCACGCTTTTCGCCAGATTGCGCGGCTTGTCCACGTCGTTTCCGCGCGCCAGCGCCGCATAGTAAGCGAGCAGCTGCAGCGGAATGGCGGCCAGCGCCGGAGACAGCAGGGCGTGGCTGCGGGGAACATAGACGACCCGATCGGCTGCTTTGGCAAGCTCCGTGTCCCCTTCGGGAGCGATGCCGATGACATAGGCGCCGCGCGCTTTAACTTCCTTAATATTGCCGATCGTCTTCTCCAGCAGCGAATCCTGGAGCGCAACTGCTACAACCGGCGTGCCGTCCTCGATCAGCGCCAGCGAGCCGTGCTTCAATTCGCCAGCAGGATAGGCCTCCGAATGAATATAGGACATTTCCTTCAGCTTGAGCGACGCCTCCAGCGCCGCCGCGTAATCGAGCCCGCGCCCGATGAAAAACAGATGCTCGCACCCGGCGATATTCGCCGCCAGCTCCTGCAGCAGGCCCGCCCCGGCCAGCGTCTCCCCGGCTTGCAGCGGCAGCTTCTCCAGCATGGCCAGCAGCTCCGCGCTGTCGGACGGGTCCATCGTCCCCAGGCGATCCGCGAGATAGATGGCGAGCAAATAAAGCGCGATCAGCTGAGACGTGTACGCTTTGGTGGAAGCGACCGCGATCTCCGGGCCGGCCATCGTGAAGAGGACGGCGTCGGCCTCGCGGGCTGCGGAGCTGCCTACGACGTTGGTAATCGCGATGACGCGCGCGCCGAGCGTGCGGGCCTCCTTCATGGCGGCCAGCGTGTCCGCCGTTTCGCCTGACTGGCTGACGGCGACGACCAAGGTATGCTCGTCCGCGAGCGGAGAGCGGTAGCGGTATTCCGAAGCGACCTCCGCCTCGACCGGAATGCGCGTCAGCCGCTCGATGGCCGCCTTGCCGACGAGCGCGGCGTGATAAGCGGTGCCGCAGGCGACCAGGTGAATCCGGCGGACCTGCCGCGGGTCGAAGCCTGACGCTTCAAGCTCGGGAAGAACGACGGCCTGCCGCCCGGAATCGATCCGGCCGCGCAGCGTATCCCGGAAGGCGCGGGGCTGCTCGTGAATCTCCTTCAGCATGAAATGCTCGTAGCCGTCTTTTTCCGCCATCGCCAAATCCCACTCGATGCGAAACGGCTGTCTGGCGATAAAATTGCCCTCCAGCGTCATCAGCTCGGCGCCGTCCCGGGTGAGCACAGCCATCTCTCCGTCGTTGAGAATGTACACGTCGCGGGTATACTCCAGAATGGCCGGGATATCGGAGCCGATGAAATGCTCGTCCTCGCCGACGCCGATAATGAGCGGGCTGGCCCAGCGGACGGCGATCAGCTTGTCCGGCTCATGCTCGGACAGCACCGCGATGGCGTAGGCGCCGCGGAGGCGGGCAACCGCCCGTCTCACCGCTTGCACGAGATCGCCTTCGTAATAACGGGCAATCAGATGGGAGATGACCTCGGTGTCCGTTTCGGAGACGAATGTGCAGCCGAGCGCTTCCAGCTCTTCCTTTAATGAAAGATGATTCTCGATAATGCCGTTGTGCACGACGGATATTTTCGTCTCAATGTCCGTATGGGGGTGGGAATTGACGTCCGACGGCTTGCCGTGCGTCGCCCAGCGGGTATGTCCGATGCCGGCGGAGCCGACCAGCGGCGCGTCTTGCAACCGGGACTCCAGCTCGCTGATGCGCCCCTTCGATTTGCAAATATGAAGTCCTTGAGCGGTATGTACCGCAACGCCGGCGGAATCGTATCCGCGATACTCCAATTTTTTCAGCCCGTTAAGCAATACGGACTGCGAATTTCGTTTGCCGATATAACCGACAATTCCGCACATAATCGTTATTCCTCCTCATTCTGCGTTCCGGCTTTTATGCCGCTTCCGAACGGCGATCATGCTGCGCAGCTCCTCGCGGCTGATGCCGGAATCGAGCGCTTCGCTGAACAGCTCGTACCAGGCCTGCTTCGTCAGGGGGTCCGTCTTCTGCGCTTGCGGATAAACCAGTTCCTCCAGAGAAACCTCGAGAACGCCAGCGATTTTGGCGAGCAGATGGACAGATGGATTGGAATGAATGTCCCGTTCCATCGTGCTGAGATAGGACTTGGCCACACCTGCGGCTTCCGCCAGCTCGGAAAGCGACAGCCCCCTTTCCTTGCGCAGCTCCCTCACACGCTTTCCCAACATGTCGATCGGTCCTTTGCGTAAAATCTTGGGTTCCCGCAAAGCATAGGGTGGCCTTGCCAGCTTCGCCTCACTTTGTGGGGATGCACCGCATTCGAGCGATGGGCGCCAATCGTTGTTCTTTAATTGTTCCTTATAACGAACGGACACAACGAAGTATACCACTTGATTCTGAAAATGAAAAATCCAATGAAAGGCATTTGTTTCGTTTTAGAGAACAAAAAACGCGGTTATTCTTCTTTTTTCGCCAAAATGCGTCGCAATGTTGTTCTTTATAGTGAATATTCCATTCGTTATAATGAATGGCGTGACAGGCGCTCCCCGTCTGTTGACCCTTACCGAAAAAGGAGAATCGGTTATGGATCCTTGGAAAGCGGATGTCAAAATTAAAGGAGGTGAGAGCAAAGCCTTTCCTCCTGCGGTCTTCCTGCAGCTGATGCGGCCCCGGCAATGGAGCAAAAATGTGCTTGTCTTCGCAGCGCTGATTTTTTCCATCCGCTCCGCCGACCTGTTCATGCTGGGGCAGGCCGTGATCGGGTTTGTGCTGTTTTGCCTTGTTTCGAGCTGCGTGTATATTTTGAACGATTACGTCGACCGGGAGCGGGACCGGCTGCATCCGGAGAAGAAGAACCGGCCGCTGGCTTGCGGGGCGATTAACCCCCATGGGGCTTTGCTGTGCGGTCTCGTGCTGCTGGCCGTCTGCCTCTGGTTCGCCTTCCGGTTCCATCTCGCGTTCGGCGGAGTGCTCGCGCTGTATTTTGTGCTGAACGTCTTATATTCCTTGCGGCTTAAGCATATCGTAATTGCCGACGTGCTTGTCGTTGCGCTGGGATTCGTGCTGCGGGCCGTCGGCGGCGGACTGGTGATCGATGTGCCATTGACCCCTTGGTTCCTTCTGTGCACCATGCTGCTGGCGCTGTTTCTGGCGATCGGCAAGCGGCGTCACGAGCTGTATTTGCTGCAAGCGGATCAAACGGCGCACCGCAAGGTGCTGAAGTATTATTCCATGGAAATGCTGAATCAGATGTCGGCGATCGTGACGACGGCTACCATTATGAGCTATGCTCTGTTCACGTTTACGTCGGGCCGTTCCGTTCATTTGATGTGGACCCTCATTTTCGTGCTGTACGGGATGTTCCGCTATTTGTATCTCATTCATATGGAAGGCAAAGGCGGGCGGCCGGAAAAGGTGCTGCTGGAGGACAGGCATATTTTGCTGACGGTCGTGCTGTACGGTTTTTCCGTCGCCTTCATATTGCTGTATTTATAACTCGGGGAGGAACCGCATGATCTTGAAGTATTTGTGGCTGGCCGCTTCGATCGTGCTCGGAGCCGCCGGACAAATATTAATGAAATGGGGCGTCGAATCGCTGCAGCTGCGGGGCATGCCGTCGTTCTCATGGTCCGGCCTTGCGACATTCGCCCCGGTGGCGGCGGGACTGGCGAGCTACGCACTCAGCTCCGTGTTCTGGCTGCTGGCGCTGCGGCAGTTTCCGCTCAGCACGGCTTATCCGATGGTCAGCCTGAGCTACATTATCGTCATGATTTGCGGCAGCCTGTTGTTCCAGGAACCGGTCTCGGCCCAGCACTGGTTCGGCGCGGCGTTCATTGGCGTCGGCGTGCTGCTGATCGCCCGGGCGGGAGCATGAGGTCAGCCGGATTCAGAATGAAGCGGGAGGAAAGAAGCCGATGGAGCTATTTCCAGGACTTATATATCCGGCGTTGCCTGCGGCGGCCTGGTTCGCGTCGGGCACGCTGAAATATGCCGTCAACCGGGTTCGCTACGGCCGGAGGGCCAACGAACTGATCGGCAATGGCGGCTTTCCGAGCACGCACACCTCGATCGTCGCCTCCATGGCGATGCTGATCGGCTTCGATCAAGGCTGGGGCTCGCCGCTATTCGGCCTGGCGGTTGCCGTCACGTTCATCGTCGTGATCGATGCGCTCGGCATTCGCCGGGCTGTCGGCGAGGCAGCCAAGCGGATCAACGCGCTGTCGGCCGGGCTGGCAGCAGGGGCGGAGACGGCACGGCTGCGCGAGCGGCAAGGGCATACGCGCCTCGAGGTGCTCGGCGGCCTCGGCGTCGGATTGGCGCTCGGCTGGGCGGGTTCGCTGCTGCTCTGACGCTGCAATATTTAGAAGAATGTGGGGAGAAGGCCGAATGAGCAATCGTTTTGCTTCGATCAGTTATGTGGCCGGAATCGCGCTATTGTCGCTGTGCGCCGGCTGCTTTCTCGTGCCGACGCTCTTGTTCGCGTGCGGCATTCCGATCCTGCCGCTGCACCTGTGGCTGGCGGCTGGCCTGGCGCTCGCCACGGCCTGGTTCGCTGCGCGGGAGAGATCCGGCAGCGGGGAAGCTGCGGCGGCGGGCAAGCTTTTCGCCGCAGGCCTGGCGGCAGCGGCGGCGATGTTTGCCGTCTGCTTTGTCGTCAGCGGCTGGTTCTATGATTTGTCTTACGATGGACAGGCGTATCACCAGGAATCGATTTTACACTTGGCCGGCGGGTGGAACCCTGTGTACGACGGCGCGCTATCGCTGCCAACAGGACATGCCCTGTGGGTTAACCATTACGGGCGAGGGGGAGAGACGGCCGCGGCTGTGCTGTTCAAAGCGACCGGCCTGATTGAGCACAGCAAGGCGCTGAACGCGCTGATGATCACCGCCTCGTTCCTGCTCAGCGCCGCCGCCCTGCATGCGCTGAAGCCGGATAAGCCTTTCCGCTGGCTGGCGATCGCTATGCTGCTGGCGCTCAATCCGGTAAGCGTCTATCAGGTGTTCAGCTTTTATGTCGACGGCCTGATCGCTTCGCTGCTGCTGTGTCTTCTCGCACTCGGGTTGCTCATGGTTACCCGGATGTCGCCGGTCACCGCCATCGTTTATACGGCGGGGATGATATGGACGATGAATATCAAATTTACGGCGATAGCCTATGCCGGGCTCGTTACGATCGGTGTTTTGGCCGCTTTGTATATGAGCGAGCAGTTCGCGGGCGTAAAGCGGCTGCTTAAGTTCGCGGCAATCGGCGGCATCGCAGGGGTGCTGCTGTTCGGCTACAATCCTTTTGTGACCAATACGCTGAACAACGGCCATCCGTTCTATCCGCTGGCCGGCGAAGGGGCGATCGATGTCGTCGAGAGCTTTACCCCGCGCAATCTGGAGACGATGAACCGGGCGGAGCAGGCGGTCGCCTCCTATTTTGCGGAGACGCGGGAAAACAGCACCGAAAAAATCCGCACAAAATTCAAATGGCCGTTCACGTTTAGCGCCCGGGAGCTAAGCGCGTTCGCCGAGCCCGACGTGGCGGTGTCCGGCTTCGGGCCGCTGTTCAGCGGAGCGCTGCTGCTGTCGCTGGCCGTCATGGCGCTGGCCTTCCGCCGCCGCTTGGGATGGGCGCTGATTGCCGCCGGCGTCATGGGCTGGCTCGTTTTCTCGGCCTTGATCAATCCGGGGGTTTGGTGGGCGCGCTATGTGCCGCAGCTGTGGTTCGTTCCGCTCGTGGCGGCCTGGCTGGGCATCAGCCTGCCGGAAGGACGGCTCGTGCGCGGCGTGAGCTGGGCGCTTGTCCTGGTGCTTGCCGTCAATGCGCTGCTGGTCGGAGGGGCATATACGGTGAGGCAGACGCAGTGGAACCAGACGCTGCGGGAACAGCTGGCTGTGCTCAAGGCTTCGCCCGGACCGGTTTCCGCCGATTTCGCCTACAGCTGGTCCAACCGCGAACGGTTCCGTGCCGCCGGCATCGCGTTTAAGGAGGAGGAGCTCGCCTGCGGGCAGGACGACAAGCTGACGCTGATCAAGTCGGGCACGACGGTTTGCCTGGGCCCGGGGAGCGGCAGCGCTCAAGCGGAATAGAGAAGGCAAGGCCGACGTCTGCTGCGATCGATACCCGAGCCCGGGAGGCTATTTCCGTCGGCATTTGCGGGGCCACACCTGGCGCGAGCGCAGCGGGAGCGAACGGATGGCCGAGCCTTCGCAAGGAAAGCGGAGCGTCTCCGCAATTCGCGGCACATCGCGGTTGACCATTCGTTTGAGGATGGCGATGGCGGTTCCGTATTTTTTGTAGTCGTAATCGCCTGTTTGCGGGTCGATGAATTGATAAGGGAGCTCACTGGGGGGAAGATAGGCGAATACCCGCCCGTTATATTCGGCGATGTAAACGAGCGGCGAATCGCCGTAGCCTGCCTCCAGCCATTCCTTGCGGGTCATGCGGTAGACGAGCAGGGCAAAAATGTCGTCGTACACTTTGCCCTTATACTTGAATTTAAAGTGGACCTCATATTCGGTGTCGCGGTCCGTCTTTTTGCGGCTGATCACGGTATAGGCCCGCCACCAGCCCGGAAACCGCAAGGTGAATCCGTACTTGTTATCGCGATAGATGATTTGTTGCGGTTGTCTCGGCATTCCCCCGTCTCCTCTCTTGCTATGGTTGCTACTATACTGTATTCGGAGAAAAAGGGTTATATACCGCGGATGGCAACTGGAAGGCCGGACCGCTTGCCAAAGAAGGGGTCAGGGCGCACCGTTTTCAAACCATATGTCTTTAAAATGAACCCAGTCCAGGGAATCGAGCGCGATGCCTTTGACCGAGGTGCGGAACACCGTTTTCAGCCGTTTGAAATAGAGAAAATGCAGCAGCCGACGGGCGGCGAGATACCCTTCGATCCGCTCGAGGCGCTCGAGCCTGCGCTCGGGACACCGCTCCGCAAGCACCTCCTCCAGGCCGCGGCCGACTGCCGCTTTGGCTGCGGGCTCCAGATGCCGCTGCATGGTCGTGAACAGGTCGATCAGCCGCACTTCCGCATCGTTGTCGAGCATAATCGAGAACAGCAGCAGGTCTGCCTGCAGCCGCTGCTCGCTGCGGAAATCCTCTATGGCTAGCAGCCGCACCTCGGCGGCGAAGCCCGATTCCTGCAGCATGGACTGCACGAGGCGGGCATCCCGCTCGTATTGCGGAATCGTGCAGATCACGAGCCGCTCGCGAGCGTACCCGAGCCGCTTCAGCAGAGCGCGGACGGCTGCGGGATCGTGAGCGACGGGAAGCGCCTGCGGGCAGGGCGTCTGCCCGAGGACGCCGGCGTCGCCGCGAACGAAGCTGTCCGCGGCGTAGAGCACGTCGCCGCCGAGGCGCTCGAACAGCCGGGTGCGGTCCAATGCGGCGCAGACCGCGCCGCGCAGATCGGGATCGGCCAAGGGGCCGTGCTTCAACAGGTTGAAGGTCAGGAACCGACACGTCGCCCCTTGCTGCTGAACCTGCTCCCATTCCTCCGGCTGCCGGTCTTCGGGCAAGGTGTAGTTGTGGAGAATCTGAAAGCTGTCCAGCGGGCGATAAGCTTCTTTGCCTGAAGCTTCGCCCATATGCCACAGCTCGACCCGGTCGAGATGAGCCCGCCCTTGAAAGTAGGCGGGGAACGCTTCGAGAATGCAGATCGCGCCGTCGTTCAGCGACAGCTTGAACGGCCCCGTTCCGACAGGAGCGCGGGCGAATTGCTCGCCCAGCTCCGCGCAGACGTCGGCCGGTACGATCGAGGCGCGGTTGGTTGCCGCATAGGCAAGGAACAATTCGTTCGGGGCGGCCAGCCGGAAGCGGACGGTAACGGGGTCCAACGTCTCCACCGCTTCGATCCGCTGATGCGCCCAGCTGTATAACGCCCCGCCCCCGTACCGCTTCAGCCGCTCGAACGTATATTTCACATCGTCCGCATGCAGCTCGCGGCCGTGGTGAAACAGGATGCCTTTGCGCAGATGGAACGTCCAGACGGTGCGGCTCGCATCGGTTTCCCAGGCATGCGCGATATGGGGGATGACGCTCTGCGTCAGCCGGTTGTAGCGGACGAGCGGATCGAACAGCTGCTGCACCAGATGCGCCTCGGCGGCGAACTGGATCGTAAGCGGATCGAGCGAGTCGGGCGGCTGCGCCAGCGGGAAGCGGAGCGTGTCGAAGCGGCGGTCTCCGCGCAATTCGCTGGAATAGCCGAAATAGCCGTCAAGCCAATGGCGAAATCGCTCCTTCAGCGGCTCGGAGCGGGCCACATGCAGCTGCTCCATGGCGCCGCGCAGATCGTGCCGATTGACGAGCGACTGCATCAGGCCGAGCAGCAAATCCTCCGCCGGCACCCGGAAGCATAGAGCGGACCGCCGGCCTCTGCCGCGCTGCGGCGACCACTGAAGCCAGCCGCGGGCCGCCATTTTTTTCAGCAGCAGCGCCGCATTGCGATGGGTGCACTGCAGCACGGCCGCCAGCTCGTCCAAAGTGACATATTGCGCTTCGTCTTCCCCGGCAAGGGGATACCCTTCCCGCAGCTTCAAATAGTGATGCTCGAGCTTCACGAGCGCCAACCTCCCGATCTGTACTTCGCGAATGCAGATGCTTCATTCATCATAGCGTAACATGCCGGCGTAAAATAGGAAATTTATTAGCTTCAAGTTACTTCTTTTGTTCCTGTTTTGCAAGCGGGAGGGGAGGAGGGCATGCACAAAAGCAGCCCCGCCGGAAATTTCCAGGGGGGCTTGCCGTTAAACGATAAAATGGGAAAGCACGGCCGCGCCATAGGCAAAGGCGAGGACGATGACGAGGGCCGGATGCATTTTCCTCCGCTCCATCAGCCAATAGGCCGCAGCCGCAATGCCGAGCGACTGCCATACGCCGATGTCCTCTATGGAGCCTGCTCCCATCTGCCAGGTCAGCACTGCCATCATGACCGCGATGACCGGCTGGACGAGCAGCGTCATGCCTTTGACGACCGGAGACTGGCGGTAGCGCTGCAGCAGCTTGAGCAGCCAGATAAGCGCCGCCGCGGAGGGCAGCACCGTTGCCGCCAGAGCGATCGAAAGCCCGAGCAGGCCGTACACGTCGTATCCGACGTAAGCCGCCAGCTTCGTGGCGATCGGCCCGGGCAGCGTGTTGGCGAGGGCGAGCATGTTCGAAAATTCCTGGTCTGTCGCCCAATCGTAATTCGTCACGATTTCGCGGTGCATCAGCGGAATCGAGGCCGGTCCTCCGCCGTAGCCGAGCAGGTTGGAGAGCAAAAATCCGATCAGCAGATTTAACCAGTCCATGTCGAGCGCTCCTCTTCTCCGGTATGTTCGGTTCGCCGCTTCCTGCCTTTGAACCAGCCGACAATGCGGTGGTGAACAGCGCCGTAGCCGAGGAAGATGACGATGACGAGCGCCGGATGGAGTTGAGCCGTTTGCAGCAGGGCGAAGGAGACGGCGAACATGCAGAGTCCGAGCGGCTTGCCCAGCCCTTTGACGGCGCGTTCGCCGAACTCGCAGGCCATCACCCCGAGCATGACGGCGATGACCGGCACGACGGCGGCAATCATGCCCTGGACAACCCGCGAGCTGCTCAGCGCTTGAACCGCCGACATCAGCGCGATCATGCCCAGCGTGGACGGCAAAATATGCGCTGCTACCGCCAGGATCGCGCCTGGCGTGCGATGCAGGCGGTAGCCCAGATACGCTCCCATCTTCGTGGCGATCGGTCCGGGCAGCGCATTGGCCAAAGCAAGAATTTCGCCGAATTCCTCGTCGTCCATCCAGCGGTACCGGGCGACCGCTTCGTGGCGGATGAGCGGGATAACGGAGGGGCCGCCGCCGTACCCGAGGATGCCTGTTTTGAACATAGCCCAGGCAAGCTGAGAATAACTTTGACGATGCGGTGATATAGCCATACTTCTACAATCTCATCCCCATTCTGCTCTTGTAGCGCGTAATCAGCACCTGGCAATCCACGCTCGTAATGCCGGGCAGCTTATACAGCTTCTGCTTCAGGAACGTTTCCATCTCCTGATTATTTTGAAACAGTCCGTGCATATGCAGCTTGCTGGGTCCCGTCATATGATACAGGCTGGTGACCGCTGGCTCCTCGGCCAGCGCTGTCGCCGCCTCGTGCAAATGCTTCGGCTCGACCTCCACGTTGAAAAAAGCGGAGACGCCGATGCCGATTTTTTCCGGATTAATGACGGCGGTAAACCGCTCGATCACCCCGTTTTCCTGCAGCGCCTGGACCCGGGCCTGGACGGCAACGCGCGAAAGGCCGATTTCTTTGGCAAGATCGGTATAAGAGATTCTTCCGTTTGCATTCAATATTTTGATGATGCGGCGATCGATATCGTCGATCTGTACCGGAGGCGTGTCGTTATGCACGGCGAGTCAACTCCTTTTCCAGTTGGGATGGATAGTTGCAATACGTATGTGAAACGAAGTGAATGATTACTTTCCGAATAAATATATAACGGATAATTTACATTTTCAATAAAAAATAAAAATTTTTATTACGGGATTGTTGGCCGGTGTATTGGCTTCGCCGCTGCTTCTGAATCAGCCGGCGATGGGGCGGCAGCGCGCATGCGGGGCGGCATAACCGAGTGCACAAAATAGGAAAACCAGTGCCTGTAATTTGCGCTTTTTGTTCCTGTTTTAAGAGCTACAATAAAGCTAGGCAGTTGCCGCTGCACCCGCTCAAGCCGGATGGGATGCGGGCGATGCAAAACGAGCCTAAGGCGGGCGAAAGAGGAGGACAGACAATGCATTCAGGGAGAACGCCATTATCCGTATCTTGGACAGAACAATGTCTCCGCGAAGCAGCGGAGGGCCTGCGCGCGCAAGCTGGCGGCGGAGCAGGCGATGCGGCGGATGCGCTCACCCGCCTGCTTGCCTCGGTCGATGGGGGGCAGGCTCTTTCAGGCGAAGAGATTCATTCCCTGGTTGGCGAGCTGCTCGGCATGTTTCGCGGGAGCGGCTGCCGGGGGTGAACGGTCTGCCCTGGGCATAATGATCATCATCTCAGGCATGGTCTTTGGAGCCATGCTTTTATTTTTGCTCCCGATAGAGGAAAATGTTGACATGCGAATGCTGATTTATTATTATCATTTTATAAAACGATAATAAAATCTGAAAAGGACGTCGATTCGCATGATCCGTTCGAAATCGGGACTAATTCTCCACCCTGTGCGGATGAAGATCATTCAGACGCTAATCGGGGGACGAATGCTGACCGTCCAGCAGATGGCAGAAAGGCTGCCCGACGTTCCGCAGGCTACGCTTTATCGCCACCTCAATCTGCTGCTGAAGGGCGGCGTGCTGGAGATTGCCGAGGAGAAGCAGGTAAGAGGGGCCGTTGAGAGAACGTACCGTCTCGCCCTGTCAGGGATTGATCCGACGCCTGAAGAGGTGAGCGCGGCAACAAGAGAAGAGCATATGCAATTTTTTATGCAGTTCGTTGCGGGATTGATCGGAGAGTTCGGCAGTTATCTGGAGCAGGACAAGATGGATATGTTTAAGGACGGCGTTGCGTTCCGCCAGGCGGCCCTTTACTTGACCGACGAAGAATTGCGGCAGCTGCTGTATACGATCGGGGGGGCCGTTATGCAGGCTATGGCCAATGAACCTGGGCCGGGGCGGCGCAAGCGGACGCTTGCTACGATCCTGATTCCGGCGCCCGAAACAACGAATCCCGAGAATTATCGAAAATAAGGAGGAGCTATATGGTTAGCGCTGCTTCTATAGCAGGAATTATTATTCAGATGGCGAGCATCGTCATCCTCGTGGCAAGCTTGTTCGTTTATTTCCGCAAAACGGAGCGAATCGGCTGGCTGCCCTTGCTGGCGGGAATGGCGGTGTTTCTGCTATTCTCCCAACTGCTTGAAAAAGTGCTGCACGTCTATATGCTGCAGGGGAATGCGGCGACCGCCAAAGCTTTGCAAAACCCGTGGCTGTTCGCCGCATACGGGGCGCTGGCGGCGGGCGTATTCGAAGAGCTGGGCCGTTATATCGGGTTTCGCTTTTGGTTGAAGCGGCGGCGCAGCTGGAGCGACGGCATCGCGTTCGGCTTCGGCCACGGCGGTCTGGAAGCGTTGCTGCTCGGAGTTGTCGGCGGTGCGCAGATGCTCGGATTTGCCCTGATGATCAACTCCGGCACGTTCGATCAGGCGCTGGGGTCCGCCATGCCGGGCGAGGCGATGCAGCAGATCAAGGCGCAGCTCACGGATACGCCATGGGCGCTTTATCTGGTCGCCGCCTGGGAACGCATTCCTGCGCTGCTGCTTCACCTGGCGCTGTCGATTATGGTGCTGCACGGCGTCCGCAGCGGCCGGTTCCGCCATGTCGTCGCAGCCATCGCGCTTCATGCCGCCGTGGATTTCTTGCCGGCGCTGTATCAGGCCAAAGTGCTGCCGCTGGCTGTCGTCGAGCTGGGTCTGATTCCGATTGCCGCTGCGTTCTTCATTTATTTGAGGCACATGCGCCGGAAATATAGGAATGAATGGTCTCGGGAATGAGCCTGAGCGAAGGCAGCGTGAAATAGGCGCCGGCAGGCTTCACTTCGACTTCCACCATGTTGTAGGACCATTCCCGTTCGGCTGGCATGAAGATGGCGTGCAGACCGTTCTCCAGCGCCGGGACGATGTCGGTGCGCAGCGAATTGCCGATCATCCAGGTCGCTTTCCGGTCCAAGCCGCACATGCGGATCAACTGATCCATGAATGACGACGTTTTATGCCGCGTTACATGGATGCGATCGCCGAAAAAACGCTCCAGGCCGGCCTCCTTCACTTTGCGCATCTGGATGGCCGGATCGCCGCCGGTATACAGCCGCAGCTCGTGGCCATGCCGGCGCAGCTCCTCGAGCGTTTCTTCCATATAAGGATAGGGCTCGATCTGATGACCGTACACGGAGCGGCCGAGCTCGGCCAGCCGAGCGACCTCTTCCGGGTCTTTGGCTCTCCCGGTCAGATTGGCGTAATGCTCGTAAGTGTCGACGAACGAGCGGGGGAAGTGCTCCGGAGAGAAGCCTTCGGCCATCACGCGGCCGAGATCGATCTCCGCCTGCTTCTTCTTAACCTCGTCCATGGACAATCCGTAACCGTGGAACCAGGCTTCCATCTGATCGGCGAATTGCTCGATGACCATATCGAAAAATTTATTGCAGTATATGAGCGTATCGTCCAAATCGAACAATATCGTTTGCGGCTTCATGGCTCCTCATCTCCCGGGTATCGTGTCGGCATTTGTTCAACATTATATCACGTTATACGCCAACGCACGACAAGTCCGGCTTCGACAGCGCCTCGAGCATTTCGCTGCTTCCCTGGAAGACGGCGCCCGGCTCAATGATCAGAGTCGCGGCCTGGACCGTTCCGGCAAGCCGTCCCGTAGCGGTAATTCGCAGCGACCTCTCGGCGATTACGCGGCCTTCCATCCGGCCGGCGATCACGATATCGCGGGCGGTCAGATCGGAGCGGACGAAGCCGCCCTGGCCGATCGTGACTTCTCCCGCCGCGCGGATATCGCCGCGCACTTCCCCTTCAATGCGGATATCCGCAGCCGCTTCCAGCTGTCCCGAGAATACGCTTCCTTCGCCAATCAAAGTGAGGCCGCCATTTGCGGCGGATTTCCTGTTCAACCATCGCATGCTGCTTCGCTCCTATCTATCTTGAAAATAGCCCCGCCCCAGACCCGCGGCACATTTTCACCTTCTGATGGTGCTGCGCAAGCCGCATGGGGGTCTATTTTGAAAAATTGGACGGAACTCTCCGGCGAATTTTTCAACACCGAAGGTGACGACCGATGACGAAAGGAATCACTCGTCATAGGCGTCTATTTTGAAAATTTGGCGGTAACCCGCCGACAACATTTCAATACCGAAGATGACGGCCGATGAAAAGCTACGGCAAGTACGTGCGCGGATCGATGCTTTTGCCGCTCTTGATCACCTCATAGTGCAGGTGCGGGCCGGTGCTGCGGCCGGTCGTTCCCAGCTTGCCGATCATTTGGCCTTTATCGACCGCATCGCCCTTCTTGACCGTCGCCTTGTTCAGATGCATATACCAGGTGCGCAGGCCTTCGGAGTGCTCGACGATCACGTGATTGCCGTGCAGCCTGTCGGAGCCGACCGTATGCACGATGCCGCTGGCCGCCGCATAGACCGGATCGTTCAGCTTGCCGGCGATGTCGATCCCGCGGTGGAAGCTCAGTTTGCCGGTAAACGGATCGTGCCGGTAACCGTAAGGCGAAGTGATGAGGCGGGAGACGGTCGGCCAATGGTTGGGCGTGCGCCGGCTGCGCTCGTGCGCCGCCGCCAGCTCTGCCTTCGCCTGGTCCAGCCGGCTGCTCAGCCCCGAAAGCTCCTGCAGCAGCTGATCGTAGCTGGCCCGGGCATTTGCGGCGATGGCGCGAACCTCCTGCGCGGTAACCGGGACGCGGGGGCCGCCCATTCCGCGCTCGGCCATGCCTGACGCCGCAGCGTCTGCGGCGGCGCCGGCGGGCTTGCCGCTGTCCGCGTGCGGAGCGAGCGCCTTCAAATCACGCTCCAGCCGCTTCAAATCTTCGACCTGAGCGCGCACCTTCGCCGCCTGCTCCGATATGGTGTAGATTTGGCTGCGCAATTCCTCGATCGCCGCGTTCTTTTGGCGCATTTCCTGCTGCAGCCGCTCGTTCTTGCCGCGCAGCTCCGTCCTCGACATGGCAAGCGCTGCGGACGTCTTCGCATAGCTTAAGCAGGCGAAGCCTGAGGAGGCCAATATGCAGGCGGCACAGACGGCGATCGCGCAGAGCGCGGCGCGGGATAGCGAAAGGCGGATGACGCTTTCGTCCGCTTCGGGAATAATCACGAAGGTCAGTTTGCGCTTGAAACGGTTAAGTAGCATGACGACTCCTTTCGGTCGGAATGATGCCTCTCTCTGCGGCATATATTGGAGACAGCGAGTCAATGCCGGGAGGGATGCGACTTGTCTTTATTGAAATCGAGCCGCATGAGTTTGCTGGAGAGGCTCGCACGGCACGTCAGCAAAGAGATTGCGCTGCAAGCCCGGGACTTCGACAGCGGGCCCGGCGTGCTTCGGCATGTTGGCAAACGGTTCATCCGCGTGGATGACGGATACTATATTCCTTATGTTATGGAGGAAATCGTGCTGTTCGGAGCTGCCCGCAGAGCCGGGGCGGAGCGCGTGCTGACGCATACGACGTATGCGCCTGCCTTTGTAGCGCTGCTGAACCGAACCGGAATCGACTTCCTCGAGCTGACCGTCGATCGGCCGGACGAGGAGGAAGAGCTGACGATTCTCATCCCCTTCAACAAAGTGATCGGCGTTCGAAGCATCGGCGAGTCGGACGATATCCAATAATCCGCCGCATTCCTGGCCACGAGCCGAGCCGTTTAGCCCGGGGCCGACTTGGCCGCCGCAGGCGCATTTTCGGGCGATTCGGCCTGCTTCAGGACAGACGAAATCTCCATGCGGGTGGTAAGCAGCGCGAGCAAAAACAGCGCGGCATAGCCGATGCCGCAGACGATGCCGACAAGCGAGTAATAGCGGCTCCAGGCGATGCCGATGCCGATAAGAGCGAGGCAGGCAATCATGAGCAAGCTGCCGGCCAGAGACCACGTCTCGTACCGGACCCGCTTTCGCCTGCTGCCGTTTCGCTGGCCGCCGTCCTGCCGCTCTGAATCGTTTGCCGTCTTGCCGGATGCAGAGGTGGCCCCCGCCCGGCGGGCGGCTTCGTTCTTCACGACCGGCCGCTTGCGGACAAGCAGCAGCAGGACGGCAAAGTACAGCGGCTGATAAGCAAGCGTGATGACGAGCGAGCTGAAATTGCCGAAGCTGTAGGCGTCCGACGTGTTCCGGAAAGAGGCGATGGCCGTCAGCGTCAGCAGCAGACCGACAGGCGAGCTGATTAAGGTATAGTCCCGCCGACCGATCAAAGAGGCGATGCCCGTCAAAAAAGCCAGGTAAATGACGATCACCTTGCAAAGCGTGATCGGATACCAGATGCTCAGCATCGTCAGATCAATGCGGTCCAGAAAATCGGTGATATGGATCAGCTGTACGAGACTGTAGCTCGGATTAATGAAGTTGCCCGGCATTTTCGGCCCAAGCACGATCACTTCCATCAGCAAGAAGACGGTCAGGATCACCCCGGCCAAAATGCCTCCGTGCCGCAGCGCGGACCGGAGCTGACGAGGGCTCCACAGCATATGCAGGAACGCTCCGATGACGATCGCATCGCCGAACCAGCCGATGCCAAGCAGGTTCGATTTGAGGAAGCTGGCCGCGGGCACAGTCAGCACCGGTTGAATAAAATGCTTGTCCAGCTCGTTGGAAAGAAGCAGCGGCAGCGACATCACGAGCAGCATGAAGACGGGAAAGAAAATGTCGTTGACCCGTGCGACCACCTCCAGACTGGTCCTTCCGTAAAACAGCAGCAGCAGCATGAACAGCAGCACCAGCACTTCCTCCGGGGTGCTTGGAAGCAGCACCGTGCCGACAAACCGGCTGAAAAGGCGAATATCGCGAACGAGCATCAGCCACAAATGGGCAATGAGCAGCACATTGATCGACGTGCCGGCGATTTTTCCGAACACGAGCTTGTTGATTTCGAACAGGTTTTTGTCTTCGAAGCGCTGGGACAGCTTGTAGAAGACGTAGGCGACTCCGAATATATAAAAGATCGGCAGCAAATACGACGTCCAGGCATCGATGCGGGCGATGCGAATGAGCACGTGCTGAATGCTGAGCAGCCCGCCTCCGATCAGCAGCGAAGCGACCAGCCAGGTCATCTGGCGCACCTGGACGACTTGCGTACGGTCCAAGGGGGATACCTCCTTTAAGGGTGGAATCGCGTTAAAGTCCCATCATTTGAATAACCTTGGGCGAGACGGCATGGACGAACCACTGCGAAGGCATAGGCGGCAGCCAGCCGATCGCCAGGCACCAATAGAACGCTGCCGTTAACGCATACACGGTGAAATATACGCCTCGTTCGGGCTTCCCGGCCCGCTTCAGTTTTTTGAGGTCCAACGCAAGATGCCCGGCCAGAAAGCACAGGAAAACGAGTAGAAACAAGCTGTTCATGCTGCGATTCTCCTATCTTGAAAATAGCGCTTGGTGCGCGGCCCGTTTTCATCTTCTGATGGTGCTGCGCCAGCGGAATGGGGGTCTATCTTGAAAATTTTGCGGTATCCATACGCTGAATTTTCAACGCCGCAGGTGATGACCGATGACGGAAGGAAGCATTCGGTCGTAGGCGTCTATTCCGTAAGGACGTTTTTGTTGATGAGCCCGGTTTCGACGATCCGGCTGTTGACGCGGATATCGAACTCGGCCTTCCCCAGCGCTTGCGGCCATTGCGGCAGATATCGATCCTCCCACAGCTTCGGGTACGCTCGCCAGATATAAGCGCCGAGCTGCGCGGCGTCGACCCCAAGCTTCTCCATGTCCTTCAGCGTCGAGCGCATGGCCTTTTCGATATAATCCGACAGAGCCTTCTCCGCCTTGCGGACGTTGCTTGTCAGCATCATGTCGACGGGAGGGGCGGAGTCCTGCAATTTGGCTTTGGCCTCGACGTTCATGACAAAGCGCAGCTTGCCGTTTACGATTTTAACGCGGATGCGGTTGCGCAAATCGATGATGCGCATCGTCAGCTTTGGCCCGCCTTCCATTTCGATCATGGCGGTAGCCATGACCGGGCGGGCCTTCAGCCACCCGAGGCCTTGAGCGCTGATGCCGCTAACTGTTCCCACCATCTTGTAGTCCCGGAACAAGGCATAGCCGATGATTTCCACCTCCTCCGACGGCTTCTCGCTCTTCTGCGACTTGCGGATGGACATATAAGCGGCGGATGCGTCGCTTCCCGGCGCGCTGAGCGCGAGACCGAAATCCTTCATGTCCATGTCGATAACAGCCCGGGTTTTGGCCAGCTCGCGAATCGTCTCCGACGGAAACCGCTCGAATCGGGGGTTCGACTGCAGCAGTTCATATGCTTTGCCCTTCGTAATGATTAAATATGTAGTCATTCGGCTCTCCGGCGATCGGGGAGTATGGTCGAAAAAGTTGCTTATTCCTTGCCTGGCCAAGTCTTCCCCGATCAGTATCGTTCGGCGGTGGGCCAGAAACATGCGGCGGGACATGCGCCTCTGCAGCTTCTCCTGCACCTCGGGGAATGTATTGCCGACCTCGGAATCGACATAATAGCTTTTGTCGCCGCCGGTCCCGCCGCCGCCGCCGGTCGCGCCGCCCATTTGCCCGGGCAGGGGAACGAGCACGGTATAGCGGATTTTGCCCCCGGGCTCAAGATCTAAGGCCGATGTCAAAATAAAAGCCAGGTCGTTGATCTCGGTGCGGTCCCAGCATCCGGACAGCACGGGAAGCATGCAGATGAGCGACAGAACCGAGACGGCCGCTTGGCGTATTCGCCTCATTGCGCTTCATCCTCCTCCTTCTGATGCCGGAATTCCATGCCCCGCTGTCCGCCTTGCTTATAGATTTGCTCCGGAAGCTCGGTATCCATCCGCTGCGTATCCTTCAGCGATATAAAGGAAGGCCTGCTTCTCATCGTCCACCACGGCGCCCGGATCGCCACATCCTTCAGGTCGGCGTAAGACAAGGGGCCGAGCGGCGACAAATACGGAATGCCGAAGGAGCGCAGGTCGGCCAGATGTCCGATAATCAGCATGACGGAAATCATAATTCCGTACAGTCCGAACAGCGACGCCGCAATAATGATCGGGAAGCGGAGCATCCGCACGGCGATCGCTCCGTTGTAGCGCGGAATCGTAAAGGATGCGATGCCGGTGATCGATACGACGATGACCATCGGAGCCGAGACGATGCCGGCCTGTACGGCGGCCTGTCCGACAACGAGCGCCCCGAGAATGCTGACGGCGGAGCCCACCGTCTTGGGCAGGCGAATGCCGGCTTCCCGCAGCGCTTCGAAGGTGATCTCCATAATCAGCGCCTCCACGACGGCGGGAAAGGGGATCGCCTCTCTCGCTGCCGCGACCGAAAGCAGCAGCGACGTGGGCAGCAAATCCTGGTGAAACGTCGTGATCGCCACATACAGGCCGGGCGTGAGCAAGGACAGGAACATGAACAAATATCTCAGCCAGCGGATCAAGGTAGCGATCTGGAACCGCTCGTAATAATCCTCTGTCGCCTGCAAAATATCCATGAAGACGAAGGGGACGATCAGAACGAACGGCGTTCCGTCGATGATGATGCCGACTTTGCCCTGCAGCAGCGCCCCCGCCACCATATCCGGCCGTTCCGTATACTGCACTTGGGGGAAAGGGGAGTACGCAGAGTCCTGGATAAACTCCTCGATGTAGCCGGACTCCAGCACGCCGTCGATATCGATCTGCTCCAGCCGGTTGAGCACCTCGTCCACCACCAGCGGGTCGGCGATGCCGTCCAGGTAAGTGACGACGACGCTCGTATTGCTTTCCCGGCCGATGGTCAAATGCTTCATCTTGAGCCGCGGCGTCTTCAGCCTGCGGCGAACGAGCGACGTATTGGTCCGCATGTTCTCGACGAAGCCTTCCTTCGGACCGCGGACGACCGCTTCGTTCTCCGGCTCGTTGATCGACCGCTTCTCCATTCCCCGTATGCCCAAGAGCAGCGACTGATGATTGCCGTCCAGGATGAGCCCGGCGTCGCCGCCCAACAGCGACAAGAGGAGATCGCCGAAATTGTCGGCCTGCTGGATTTGCGATACGGGAAGCGATTGGCGAAGAAGACGCTCAATATCCCGGTCGCCGCCGTCAAACACCATCAACGTCTTCATGACGTCGTTGACCAATTCGGTGTTGACCATGCCGTCGACGAAAAACAGCAGCGCTTTGGCGCCCTGCTCAATTTGGAATTCGCGTACGACAAAATCCGAGCAATCCTCGAACAGCTCGTTCAAATATTGTTTATTGTCTTCTAATCGATCCGCGATCGGCGCGGATTTCAGGTCGTCGATAAAACGGTAGTCCAATTGGTGCAGCTGCTTGCTGCGCGTTTGTTCAGTAGCGTTGCCGCGGCTGCGCTTCACCGGACTGCTGACCTCCTTGCGTAAGCCCATGCAATAACATCCCTGGGATACGGCTTATTTTTCTCCAATAACGAAAAATTATGCCAAATGCAGCAGCGAGCACGCGAAGCGGCTGAAACTGTCTCGCGTCGCAAAAAGTTCTGCTGCGAGGAATAGGCATGGAATTGGCGGTAAAAGCTAACAAAGGTCCAAAGCGCAGCCTGCGAGGCATTTGCATGGGAAGGGAAGGAAGAGAGCGACATCATGATTTGGATCATCGCCGCACTTGTTTTATTTATCGTTCAAATATTGACGATCCTGATCGGGGGATTCCGCAATCCTTCCAAAACCGTAGCTTGGCTGGCGATTTTGTTCGTTTTTCCGCTGATCGGCTTCGTGATGTATTATTTTTTGGCGTCGGAATACCGGAAGCGCCGGAAGGTGCGGAAGCGGCGCGCCTGGCATACGGGGATCGGCAAGCAGGCGGTCAAGGCGCGCCCGTCGGTCGAACGTGTGCTGGAGTTCGGGGGCATGGAGGAATGGCGGGACGAACCGCGGCTCTACGCTCTGCTCGGAAATATGCCCGGCGCGCCGATCACGCTGTGCAATGAGATTTCCATCTACATCGATGCGCACGAGACGTACCCGGCGATGCTCAAGGCGATGGAGCAGGCCAAGGATCACATTCATTTCGAGTTTTATACGGTGCGCAGCGACCGGATCGGCACGGCATTCAAGGAGCTGTTGATCCGCAAAGCGCGGGAAGGCGTCGAGGTCCGCTGCATTTTCGACGGGATCGGCAGTTACGCGCTGGACGGCGCATACGTCAAGGAGCTGAGGGAAGCGGGGGCGGAGGTTTATTTCTTTTTGCCGGCGGCGATCGCTTTTTTCGATAAAAGAATCAACTACCGCAATCATCGCAAAATTATTGTGGTGGACGGCACGGTCGGCTTCCTTGGAGGCATCAACATCGGGGACGAATATTTGGGGGGAAACCCGAAGCTGGGCTATTGGCGGGATACGCATTTGGCCTTGAGCGGGGATTCCGTTTATTCGCTGCAGCAGGTTTTTTTGAACGATTGGCGTTTTGTCAGCGGAAGCGCTGTCGCCGAGAGCCGTTATTTTCCTGAGCATAGCACGGCTCCGGGCAAGCCCGTTCAGGTGATCGCCAGCGGCCCGGACGCCTATTCGGACGCGATTCTCGAAATGTACTTCGGCGCGATCACCGCCGCCAAGAAGCGGGTCTATGTAACGACGCCGTATTTTATTCCCGATCCGAGCATCAGCATGGGGCTGAGGACGGCAGCGGCCAGCGGGATCGACGTGCGCGTCATTTTTCCCGAACAGGCCGATTCCCGGCTCGTCCATTATGCTTCGCTATCTTATATGGAAGAATTGATGCACGCGGGCGTTCGCTTCTACGCTTACCGGGCCGGCTTCATTCATGCCAAGGTGCTGCTGATCGACGATTTGATGGCGTCCGTCGGCACGGCCAATGTCGATATGCGCAGCTTCTTCAGCAATTTCGAGCTGAACGCCGTGCTGTTCGATCAGGAGACAATCAAGCGGATCGAGAGCGATTTTCTGCAAGATTTGAAGAACAGCACGGAGATCAAGCTGGAGCGCTTCGAGCGCCGTTCCTGCTGGCAGAAGGGCATGGAGGCGGCGGCGCATTTGCTGTCTCCGTTGCTTTAAGCGTGCCGGCCGCCAATCACTGACAGCACCTGGTCCAGATCCTGCGGCGGACATTGGGCAATCAAATCGCCGGTTGCTTTAAGGCGCTCTTCGATATTGAGCAGATGAAAGTCGCGGGGGTCCGGTCTTAAGGCAATTTCCTCCCAGGTGAGCGGCGTGGATACGCTGGCGTCCCGGCGGGCGCGCGGCGTATACGGCGCGGACAGCGTCTTGCCGGGCCAATGCTGCAAATAATCGATATAGATGCGGTCGCCGCGGTCCTTCTTCAGTCGTTCGATCGTGAACAGCCGTGGATGAAGCTTGACGGCGTAGGACGCGACGAAATGGCCGATGCTTCTCAGCTGCTCGAACGTGTAGCCTTTGTCCTGCCGAATCGGCACGTAGATTTGCACGCCGGTCGCCCCGGACGTTTTGGGAACGGAACGGATGTTCATTTTATCCAAAATTTCGCCGATCAGCTGCACGGCCTGCATAATTCGCGGCTCGGGGTCGACGCTCGGGTCGATGTCGATCACCCATTCGGCGGGCAGCGTCTCGCCGATTCGGTGGAACGAAGGGTGGAACTCGAGGCAGGCCAGATTGCCGAGCCAGATGAGCGTCGGCAGCGAGTCGAGCTCGACGTAATTGACGCCTTGCAGCACGGCGGTTTTGACGAAAGGCGGCGTCGGTTCCGGCGCGTTCTTTTGATAGAACGATTTGCCTTCCCAGCCGTGCGGGTAACGAATCGTCGTCAAATACCGTCTGCGGCAATACGCCAGCAGGTAAGGGGCGAGCTTGCCCAGCTTTTCGAGATATTGAGCCTTGGTGATTCCTTTCTCTGGCCACAGCGGCTTGTCGGGGTTCGTGATCGTCAGCTCGTGGCCGTCGATCGTCACGGTGCCCTTGACTGTACGGTGGGGAGTTCCCGGCGCTGCCATATCGGCTTGTCCTCCTCGGGCTTTCCGGCGGAAAGCGGGTGTGGTGGCTTGCTGCTTCACGTTTTTTTCGTTTCAGGCATTCATAGTATGGTCCATTCCGACTGGATATACTAAGAAAAACGAGGGAAGGGGCGCTGCCTCATGGAGCCAATCATACCTTTCGAACCGGTTAGCCGGACGTCGGTCCCGGAGGGGGAGCAATGGATCCACCAGGTCAAATGGGACGGGGTCCGCATCTTGACCTATTATGACGGAAGCGAGGTAAGGTTGTTCAACCGCAAGCGGAACGAACGGACCGTCAATTATCCCGAGCTGCAGGACATTCGCTCATACTGCTCCGCGGAGTCGGTCATTCTGGACGGCGAGATGATCGCGCTCGGAGCAAATGGCAAGCCGTCGTTCCATGAAGTGATGAAACGGGACGGCATTCGCCGGGCCGAACGGGTGAAGACGGCGGCGAAGCTGGTGCCTGTCGCTTATATGGTGTTCGACGTGCTGTATTATAACGGCGCGTGGGTCACGGAGCGGACGCTGAAAGAGAGAAACGAGCTGCTGAAATCCATCTTAAAGCCCGAGCGCCGGGTACAGCTCGTCCCTTCCTTTGCCGACGGGGAAGCGTTGTTCAGGCTGATGAAGGAGCAGGGGATGGAAGGCATTGTGAGCAAGAATGCGAACAGCTCCTATGCGTTGAACGGCAAGGACGAACGTTGGGTAAAGGTCAAAAATTACGGAGATTTACTGGCCGTCATCGGGGGCTTTACCTTGAATGCGGGAATCGTCAACGCCGTGCTGGTCGGAGTCTATGATCGCCAAGGGCGGCTTTATTATATCGGGCATGTCGGCACGGGCAGAATGGCCAGGTCCGAATGGGCTGCACTGACGGACAAGCTGAAGCCGCTCCTGATCGGCGTCAAGCCTTTCGTCAACGATCATCCGGATATGAAGAAAGCTTATTTTGTCGAGCCGCGGTTCGTCGTCAAGGTGAAGTATACCGAGTGGCGCTGGAAGGAAGGCCGCACGCTGCGCCAGCCGTCGATCCAGGCCTTCGTCGATGCCGATCCGGCCGATTGCGTGTTCGATTTCACTTAAGCCGCAGGAAAGCTGCGGGTAAGCTGCGGGCAGCGCCCTCCATGAAGCGAAAATGACGTACTTCGCGGAATTTCTCCTGAAGTACGTCTTTGCTCGATAAGCAGGGACAGCCCCGCTTCTATTTATTCACTACATTCGTCAATGTCCCGGACAAAAAAGCTTGAATATTATTTGCCGCTATGGCGAGCAATCGGGCTCTTGCTTCTTTCGTCGCCCAGGCAATGTGCGGAGTAATGATGCAGTTGGCCGCACCGAATAACGGGTTCGAAGCGTGAGGCGGCTCGATGGACAGAACATCCAGGGCAGCGCCGGCAATGACTCCTTGATTCAAAAAACAAACCCCATCTGCATAAAGGAGTAGCCTTTCGCATTCACCAAGTAGGAAGGAACCCATGTTAACATGCCGTAAACGACGCAGTTCATAAGGAAATAAACGAGAGTATTTCCTATAATATTCCATGATTTGAAAACGCCTTTGATGTTCGAAATGCGTTCGACCTGTTTATACCGAATCAGCTTATCCAGCCAACCGAATGATTTTTGATCGACGGTTCCCTTGGTGTCGTCCGCTTCGCTTTGGCGGATATATTCCAATTCTTCCTGCGAAACATGAGGGCTTTCCTCGGGCTTCGTTCTGACCAGGAAGTACCATACGGCAGCCAAAATGATCCCCGGAATGGCGAACCAATAGAATACGCTGCGCCAGCCGTAAGCGATTGCAATCCAGGTGGCAATGATCGGCACAATGATAGGGGCCAGCTGCGTGGAAGCGATATACACTCCAGTGGCCGTCGCTTTTTCTTTTGCCGGGAACCATTGGTTGATCGTCGAGGTCATGCTAACCGGAGCAGGGCCTTCCGTCACGCCAAGCGCGAGACGCAGCCATTTCAGGCTGGCCACATTGCTGATCGTCCCGATCAGAAAGGTGACGGCGGAAAATCCAAGCACAGCCAATGAGACGATACCGCGCGATCCTTTTTTGCCTAACCAGAAGCCTGCCGGTATTTGGGTAATCGCGTAACCGAGGAAGAAGAAGCTGGCGATGGCGCCGGACTCGAAGTTGCTAAGCGTAAATTCCTTTTTTAAGAACGGCAATACAACGCCGATATTGGTCCGGTCGGCCATGCAAACGGTGTATACGAGAAAAATAACGGCAAGCACGATCCAGCGGTAACCCGATTTCTTCTTTTGTACTCCAATAGGCTTTGCCATATTGCTCATCATCCCTTCCTAAATTTGCGAACGCTTTCATGAGCAACTGTTTAAATGGTCATTGTTTATTTCTCAATATGGAGGCCTTTGCAAAAAAGTTTCGCAGTGAAGGGTACAGTTCATTGAATAATTGATACCGCTGTTCGTAGAAATCGCTTAGCTGCTGATCCGGCTCCACGTGATACAAGGTTTTCCCGAACCCGGGAATGCCCTCCTGCAGGCTGTCGACGAACCCGGCGGCATTGCCGGCCAGCAGGGCCGCACCGCAGGCCGCCGATTCGGATACCTCCTGCACTTGGATACTTTTGCCAAGCACCGTCGATTTGATCTGCGCCCAATGCTGGTTCTTGGCTCCTCCCCCGATTGACTTGAATTCGCTGTAAGGGAGCGCATAATTTTGCTCCATGATTTCGTAAATTTGCCGCAAGCCGTATGCGCACCCTTCAAAGATCGCTTGCAGCATATCAGCTTTCGTCGAGGTCAGGTCCAGCCCGATAAAGGTACCCCTGGCATGAATGTCCCAGATCGGGGTTCGTTCCCCAAACATGTAGGGGAGGAAAAACAATCCGTTAGCTCCGGGACGCGAACCTTGAACGAGTTCGTCCAAGGCCGCGTGGTTCCGTTGTTCGGCAGCGGTTAGGAACGTTTCCTTGAACCAGCGGATGGTGGAGCCGGGAGTGGACATAGCGCCATGCGACAGCCAGCGGTGCTTCAAGATGTGACACCGGTTCATGAAGCGGGCGTCGAACGATTGCGGATGATCGTTGCAGATGGTCAGCACATTCGACGTTCCGACCGATTCGAAGAGTTCTCCGGGCTTCAGCCCCAGCGCCAGGGTGGAGCAGGCCGTATCCGCTCCTCCGGCGACGACCGGGACAGGACCGAGGGGGAGATCGCTGGAGGCGAGAAGCCTGCCCACGATCTCGCTGGAGCCTACCACTTCGGGTAACTTCCGTTCATCGATTCCATACAGGTCCGCCAGCTCCTGCGACCACCGGTATTGCGCTACATCGTACAAGGACGTATAGGAAGCCTGGGTCCAATCGAGCACGAACTCGCCGGTCAGCTTATACAGGATGAACGAGGACAAATGCCCCCATTTGTGCGTATTGCGATACAGTTCGGGGCGTTGATTTTTGACCCACAATAAAGATGTCGCGGAGAACATCCCCGGCTCGATCCGATTTTTGGTGATCGCAAAGCGCTGCTCTTCGGGCACATGGTTCCGGATCCAATCGGCTTCCGCTATGCTTCGTTGGTCCATATACATGATGCCGTTGCACAGCGGTCTCCCCGTTTCATCCATGAACACGGAGGCGTTGCAGAAGCAGGACAAGGAAATGGCCTCGATCTCTCCGCCGTGATCTCTTACTTGTCTGCACACTTTGGCTGCCAGCTTCTGAACAAGCTCCCAGATCAGCTCCAGATCGATCTCCACCCAACCCGGCCCGGGAAACAGGAGAGAATACGGCTCATACTGTAACCACGCAAGCTGTCCTTCCCGATTTAGCGCGCCCACTTTAATCCCGCTGGTGCCTATATCAATTCCCATGACATGAGACATACGTTCCCCTCGCTTTCCCGCTTTGCGCCAAACCTGAATTACCTTTGATTCAGCTCGTTATATAATTCGACCGCTTCCTTGACCGATCCGTTCCGGTGGATGACATGATCCAACGCCTTGACGATCGCTGTCGGGTTGCTGTTGCTCCATACGAAGCGTCCGAACGTAATGCCGATGCCCCCGGCATCAATGACATCCTTGGCCATTTGGAAATAATCTTCAATGCGGCTTCCGCTCTCTCCGCCTGCGACCACTACCTTGCAAGGCGTCGCTTCCACCACTTTGCGGAACGTGTCCGGGTTGCCGGTGTACTTCGTCTTGACGATATCTACGCCCAGCTCTGCGCCTGCCCTTACGGCATAGGCTACATGCTTCCAATGATCCTTTTCTTCGGAAGGAATCAGGTTGCCGCGCGGATAAATATGGGCGATCATCGGAATTCCGTGCTTCGCCGCTTGCCCCGAAATGAGCCCCAGGTTGCGAAGTTGTTCCGGCTGGTCGTCGCCCCCTACGATACAACCCATCGACACTGCATCGGCGCCGAGCCGAATGCCTTCTTCCACATCCGCTACCCACGTGTCATAATTCGGCTGCCATGGCGAGAAGGTGGAGCATTTCAGAATAAGCGCAGTTTTCCCGGCATGCTGCGGAAAGCACATTTCGGCTATGCCTTTGTGCATGGTCATCGCATCCGGCCCGCCGGCGACGATCTCCGAGATTTTCCGGCCGATCGGCATTAATTCGTCAAAGATGCCTCTTGCCGTCGCCTGATCGACCGCTACCGCAAGCAGCCGGCCTGTTTCTTTATTGAGCAGTCGTTTCAATCGAATCTCTTTTCCTAATAACATATAGCATCCTCCTTGGAGTGTAAATTGGCTGGTAATCTTTTTTCAATTTGTCCGTTTACATGTGAATGATCGATTTCATTCCTTTTCCGGTCTTTACATCCAAAATGGCTTCCTCGATCCGATCCAGCGTGTAACCCGGCGTAGTAAGAACTTCGGTGTTTATTTTTCCAGTTGCGATAAGGGACAAGGCCGTCAAGTAATCGTTGCGGGTCAAGGCGGTCGTTCCGGTTACCTGTACTTCCTGGTAATGAATCACATTCGGATCGATTTCGCATTTCACCCCTTTGGGGAAGCCGGCGAACAGGTTGATGGTGCCTCCTTTGCGCAGCAGCCCGATGCATTCCTGTACGATGGACGGTACGCCAATCGCCATGATGACCACATCCGCGCCAAGCCCGTTCGTCTCCTGCATGATGACATCATGCAGCGATTGTCTCAGCGGGTTCACGACAATGTCGGCTCCTGCTGTCAAAGCGCGCTCCAACCGATGCTCGACCGGTTCGCTGAGGATCACCTTGCGCGCCCCCGAAATTTTGGCCAGTTGAACGTGCATGAGTCCGATGGGGCCTCCGCCGATGACGACGACAGTGTCGTTCATGCGCACATTGGCCTTGCGATGTCCGTTGATGCAGCAGGCTAAAGGCTCGGCTACGACGGCCTGCTCAAAAGGAACGTGATCGGGCAGTTTCACCAGGTTGCCTGCTTCCAGCGCAATCTGCGGAATTTTGACATATTCCGCAAAGCCTCCGTCGAACTCGTATCCGATGGCCTTGCGGTTGGCGCATGCATTTTCCCGCCCGTTCAAGCAATAATGACACTTAAGGCAAGGAATGACGGGCATAATGCCTACCCGGTCTCCCTTGGCAAACCCGGCGACCTGGCTTCCGACCTGTTCGACAACGCCCACCATTTCATGACCGATGATGGAATCGGGGCGAACTCCCTTCGTTTTCTCGCCGTTAAAAATGCGTACGTCGGTACCGCAAACCCCGCTGACCCGGATGCGAACGAGTACCTCAAACTCGCTGATTTGCGGTACGGCCACGTCCTGTACGGAAATTTTTTTCGGTTCATGTAAAATAGCTGCCTTCATGCTGATCGTTCTCTCCTCGTCTTCAGAAATTGAGCGGTACCCGCGTTGTTTCCTCCTCCGAACAGGAAGCGCTTGCAATACGGACGGATGATTCGCTCAGGCGGGGCGCTTCTCGTCATATTCGAATGCAGCCTCCTTTCACCTTGATTATATCTATCCTGAAGATAAACTTCAAGTAATATTTTATTTTTTCTGAAGTATTTCTTCTAAAAAGATATAAGAATTGCTAGTTTCAGCTTATCGGTGTAATATGAACTTAGTGCTGCCAAATCCCTAGAAAATCGAGATTTTTTCAGGAATAGAGAAGGAGTTTGCATGATTACTCAAAGAGCCTCTTACATTGCCAGAATAGAAGCGACGCAGCAGTATTTTACCGATACTGAGAAGAAAATTGCCGAATTTCTGTTATCCAAACCTGACGAGATTATTCGGTTATCGATTACGGAGCTGTCCGAAAAAACGACGAGCAGCGATTCTTCCATCATTCGCTTTTGCCGCAAGATCGGTTATAAAGGGTATCAGGAAATGAAAATCGATGTTGCGCGAAGCTTGTCGACTCCGACAAAGCAGCTGCACGAGGATATTAACGACGAGGATTCGATCGGAGCGATCAAGGAAAAAATATTTACCGCCGCGTCTTCCACCATTCTCGACACGCTGCAAATATTGGATGACCAGCAGCTCCAGGGAGCCATTGATGCGCTGAAGAAGGCCAGACGCATCATGATCGTAGGAAATGGCGCTTCGGGGATGGTAGCGCTTGATGCGCATCATAAATTTCTGAAAATCGGCATTCCCGTCATTTCTTATCTGGACAACCATATGCAATTGATGGGCGCGAGCATGCTTTCGCAAGACGATGTGATGATCGCCATCTCGCATTCCGGAACGAACAAGGATATTCTTTCGGCCATCTCGCTTTGTAAGGAGAGGAAGACTACGGTTATTGCGATCACCAACTTTTCGAAATCGCCTTTAACGAAGCAGGCCGATTTCAGCTTGTTCACTTTTTCCAAGGAGACCCGCTTCCGGACGGACGCCACCGCTTCCCGGATTGCCCAGCTGACGATCATCGATGTGCTCGTAACCGGGGTTGCCTTAACGGATCAAGATTATTATTTGGATAATTTTCAGCGTACCCGCGAAGCGACAACTCACAAACGATTTTGACCGGCGCGAAAGGACCTGGCCAATCGGCCAGGTCTTTTACTATGCCCGGCCGCAGCCTGGACAAGGCTTTAGCCGCCGACGTTCTCCTTTTTCGACTTGCTTTTTCTTTTGCCTGTCGGCTTGTCTTCCGGATCTGCCGCTAATTTCCCCTTCGCCGTTTTGGCTTCGGCTTTTCCGGTGTCGGCTGCGGGCTTGGACGCCTCGAGGCTGGCCTGGAGCGCCGCCATCAGGTCGATGACGTTCGATTTTTGCGGCTCCGGCGCTACGCGGATTTGCTTGCCGGATACTTTCTGCTCGATCGCCTCCAGCACGGCCGAGCGGTAGTCGTCCTTGTATTTCTCCGGCTCGAACGGCGTGCTGAGCTGCTCGATCAGCATTTTGGCCATATCCAGCTCCTTGTCGTTCACCTTCGCCGTTTCGGGAAGATTGGGCACCTGATCGACGGAGCGGATTTCGTCCGGATAGAAGATCGTCTCCATGGCGATGCACCGGTCGATGATGCGAATCGCCGCCAGACTGCTTTTGGAGCGGATCGATACTTTGGCGATGCCGATTTTGCCGGTCTGCCGCATCGCCTCGAGCAGCAGGCTGTAGGCGTTGGCCCCGGTTTCGCTCGGGGCCAGGTAGTACGTTTTTTGGAAAAACACCGGATCGATATCCTCCAGCTTGACGAAGTCTAGAATTTTAATTTCCTTCGTCACCTCGCCTGTCAGCTGTTCCAGCTCATCCTTGTCGAACACGACGAACGCTCCCGGCTCGTATTCGTAGCCGCGCACGATTTCCTCGTTCGCCACTTCGCGGTCGCATGTTAGGCATTTGCGGACGAAATTGATGGGCGTGCTGCATTCCTTATGGATCATGCGCATGGAGATGTTTTTGTCTTCTGTGGCAGAGAACATTTTGACAGGTACGTGCACGAGGCCGAAGCTGATCGCGCCTTTCCATACCGTGTGCATAGAATCCCTCCTCAAGGCTTTCCGTCAGGAAAGCCGGCATCGAAAGCCTAAGCTAGGCTTTCCGTCAGGAAAGCCGGCATCGAAAGCCTAAAAGCATAAGCTGGGCATCCCTTCAGGAAAGCTGGCATCGAAAGCCTAAGCCGAGATTTCCATTAGATAAGCTGGCATTCATGAGCATTGCCCGGTTTCCGAAGGAAAACCGATATCTTAAGCGTAATGCAGCAATTGGTCCGACAGATCTGACGTCGTTTACTCGGTTAGTATGCCTCGGACAAGCCCAGGAATGCATCGTGCCCTTTGCATGCGGACGGCCGGCGTCCCGCCCGCAATGCGTCACAGCGTTTCAATCGTGCCCCGTGCATGAGGATGGCCTGGAGCGGGCAATATACCCTTTGATGCGATGACAGAAAGGATGATGATTTGGTGAGCGATGCGAACACATCCGGCGGCGCCCCGAACTCCGATCTGCCCCATGAAGGCCGGGACGATTATTTTATGGATATCGACCGTATGGTTAACGAAGGGCTTGGGGGCGGATACGTCACTCCCCACAACGGTCTGATCGGCGATTCGACGACCGATACCATGAACGCACCGGATTCGGTTGCAGGCGGAGGTGAATGACATCATGAATGCCGACCGCGCTCAGGCGATTATCGAATCCACGCAAAAAATCAACGTGCACCTGGACGGAATACCCGTATGGATCGACAATGTGGATCGCCAGAACCATACCGCTACAGTACACGCCGAGAACCGGCCGAACGATACGCGCGTCGTTCCGGTCGAACGATTGATCGAGTCCGAATAGCAATTCCGCCGCTTAAACGCGAGACTTTCCGTCGATTCTGATAATGAACGCCGGGAAGTCTTTTTTTGTTTTGCGAATGGCGGGCGATGCAGAGGGCGTTCAAAAAATAAGCTGCGCGTTGTTGCCCATGCTCCCGGGGAGGGCTATAATAATGGTCAAAACGCTAGCGCGGAAATTCGACGTTCGGGGGCGTCCGCATTGAATCTCGATGAATTTTCTTTAATCCGGCTCTTGACAGAACGCAATCCGCACGATGCGCCCGTTCGGCAAGACGGCGTGATTACCGGCATCGGGGACGACGCGGCGGTTATCGAGCCTAAGGGCGGCATGCAGCTGGTCCTTACGTGCGATACAATGACGGAGGAGATTCATTTTAAAACCGTCACGATGCGCGAATACGACATCGGTTACAAAGCGATGGCTGCCGCGACCAGCGACATCGCCGCCATGGGAGGCATGCCCCGGTATGCGCTTGTCGCTTTATCGATTCCCAAGCATACGCCGGTTGAAGGGATACGCGCCCTATACGACGGGCTTCGGGCATGCGCAGACCGCCACGGCATCGAGATCGTCGGCGGGGATACGACCTCCTCGGCAGGCGGCCGAACAGTATCGGTTACCGTTATCGGGGAAGTGGAAGCTGGCCATGCGCTGCTACGCTCGGCCGCGCGGCCGGGCGATGTCGTATTCGTCACGGGGCATCCGGGCATGTCGGCGGCCGGGCTCGCTATGCTGCTGGAGCGCAACGTGCCGGCAAGCGAGTGGCATTGCGCATCGGGCTGGGAAGCTGCGCTCGTGCAGGCTCATTGCCGGCCGGAGCCGCAAATTGCGGCGGGCCGTCTGCTGCTGGCGGCCGGCTGCCGCGCGCTTAACGATGTTAGCGACGGCGTGGCGAGCGAGGCGTGGGAGATCGCGGAAGCTTCCGGTATCGGCATCGAGCTGCTGGAAGGAGCATTGCCGGTGCATGAAGCGGTTGCGAATTGGGCCATGGCTCAAGGCAAAAATCCGCTGGATTATGTGCTGTACGGCGGCGAAGATTATCAATTGATCGGCACGCTGCCGCCGTCCGCCGCTGCCGCCGTGCAGAGCAAGCTGCAGGATGCAGGTATCGCGTTTCACTTGATCGGAACGGTCACTCCGCAGCATCGCGAGGTCAGGCTGATCGGATCGGACGGAAGCCGCCGAGTTCTCGAGAAGGGCGGGTACAATCATTTTCGTTAGACGACTGTGACGAGCGAGCCCTTCGTCCATCGACGTCGCCTGCGGTGTTGAAATGTTTGCCCCGGGGAACCGCCAAATTTTCAAGAAAGTCAAAAGGAGCGGGTGCCAGTATGGCGGAAGCAGCAAATGACAACAGTTACTTGTATCGAGCGGCGAGCTTGGAGGATACGGCCTACTTGGCGCAGCGTCTCGCTTCACTGCTGGAGCCGGGCAGCGTGCTTGGCTTGGACGGCGACCTTGGCGCGGGCAAGACGGCTTTCTCCCAAGCGCTCGCTCGCGCCCTTGGCGTTCGGGATCTTGTCAATAGTCCCACGTTTACGATTATCAAAGAGTATGAGGGCGCGCAGCTTCCGTTTTACCATATGGATGTGTACAGGCTGTCCCTGGAGGAGGCCGACGAGCTCGGTCTGGACGATTATTTCTATGGAAGCGGAGTGACCTTGATCGAATGGGCTTCGCTCATCGAGGACATTTTGCCTCCGGAACGGCTCCATATCCATATCGCCTATGAAGAAAGCGGCCGCTCGTTCCGGCTTCATCCGATAGGAGAGCCGTATAGCGCGTGGTGCCGACAATTAAAGGAGAACGGTGTGCTGACATGACGAGAGAACAATTTTCATCCATCACGGAGCCGGATGGTCTGCTGCTGGCAATCGATACGGCCACTGCATCGATGACGACAGCGCTTGTCCGCGGCGGCAAGCTGCTTGGCGAGACCGTATCCAAAGCCGAGCGCAACCATTCGATATATTTGGTTCCCACGGTCCAAAAGCTGCTGGAATCTGTCGGCGTGCAGCCAGGCGATTTGTCCGCGTTGGCGGTCGGTTGCGGGCCGGGGTCGTACACGGGCGTTCGAATCGGCGTCACGATGGCCAAGACGTTCGCCTGGACGCGCGGAATTCCCGTGATCAGCGTCTCGACGCTGGAAGCGCTGGCGCTTGGCGGGGCGGAGAAAACGGTTCGAGGTATCCCGGGCGAAGCGGAAGGGAATGATGAAGCTGTCCAATCCGCCGCAAGCGATGCCCATCCCGAAATTGGCGGCAAGGGCGAGCCGCTGGCAGCGATGTCTTCGTTGCAGGCAGCATGGGCCGATCGTTCCGTCTGGGTCGTGCCGCTGGTCGACGCCCGGCGCGGACAAGCATTTACGGCATTGTTTCGGACGGCTCCGGGCGATGAGCTTTACTGGCAGCGCAGCGAGCCGGACGGCATTCGACTTGTCGTTGATTGGACCGAGCGTTTGTTGGAGCGGACGAAGGCGGAAGAGGCGCCGGCGCGGATTGTTTTTACAGGAGAACTGGACCTTCATCGGGAAGCGATTCAACGATTCGCCGAGCGGTGGGACGGCAGCGTCTCCTTCGTTCCGCATGCGATGCGGGCGAGACATGTCGCCGAATTGGCCGGCGGGCTATGGCGGAGCGGGCAGTTCGAGGAAATTCATCGTCTCGTCCCCAATTATACCCAGTTGGCCGAAGCCGAAGCGAAGCTGCTGGCCAAACAAAAATAAGGGGGCGAGTCAATGGAAGAAGCGAAAGCTTGGGGCTTGTCCAATTCCGTTCAGCTGCGCCCTATGCGGGTGGAGGATATCCCGGCTATTTGCGAAATCGAGCAGGAAGCGTTCACGACGCCATGGACCTCCGGCGCTTTCCATAATGAGTTGACTCATAACCAATTCGCCAAATACATCGTATTGGAATGCGACGGCGAAATTGCCGGCTACGGAGGGATGTGGCTGATTATGGAAGAAGCCCACGTCACGAACATCGCCGTTCGTTCCAAATTCCGCGGGCTCAAGTTCGGGGAACGATTGATGCGCGAAATGCAGCGGACTGCCCGATTATTTGGCGCCGTGCGGATGACGCTGGAGGTGCGCCCTTCCAATATAATCGCGCAGCGGCTGTACGAGAAGCTGGGCTTTTATTCGGTTGGCGTGCGCCGAGGCTACTATACGGACAATCAGGAGGACGCTATTATCATGTGGGCCGAGCTCCCCGATGACCGCGCTGCGGAGAGCGTCCGATCGCAGCGGAACGGGGCTGCGGCGGAAACGGAATAACGAGCAATGGAAGAAAGGTTCGTAAACGGATGAACATTCAACGAATGCAGGAAATGGCGAACGGCGATTCGCCGACATATATCGTCGCGATTGAGACGAGCTGTGATGAGACATCGGCAGCGGTTGTACGCGACGGCAAAGAAGTGCTGTCCAATGTCGTATCGAGCCAGGTGGATATCCACCAAAAATTCGGCGGCGTTGTTCCCGAGGTGGCCTCCCGCAAGCATGTGGAATCGGTCAGCTGGATCATCGAGCAGGCCTTCGAGGAAGCGGGAATCGCACCGCATGAGGTAGCTGCGGTAGCGGTAACGCAAGGGCCAGGTCTTGTCGGCTCGCTGCTGGTCGGCATGGTTGCGGCGAAGGCGCTGGCTTTTGCCTTGGGCAAACCGTTAATCGGCGTGCACCATATTGCCGGCCATATTTATGCCAATCAGCTGGTCCACGATTTGCAATATCCGTTGGTCGCTCTGGTCGTGTCCGGCGGGCATACCGAGCTTGTGCACGTTGAGACCGAGGGACGCTTTCGCATTATAGGTCAAACGCGGGATGACGCAGCCGGCGAAGCGTACGACAAAGTGGCCCGTGCGCTGAAACTCCCTTATCCCGGTGGGCCTCATGTCGACCGACTTGCCCACGAAGCGGACGAAGCGGTCGAAATGCCGCGGGCGTGGCTTGAGTCCAATTCCTACGACTTCAGCTTCAGCGGCTTGAAATCTGCCGTGATGGCCGCCTTGAATCAGGCTCGTATGAAGGGGATCGAGCTTGCTCCTTCCGCCGTAGCCCGCGGCTTTCAGGATTCCGTGATCGATGTGCTGGTGAACAAATCGCTCCGCGCCGCTCGGGACGTTGGCGCCCGGCAGCTGCTGTTGGCTGGAGGCGTCGCCGCCAATAAGGGACTGCGGACGGAGCTTGCCGCCCGCTGCTCTGCGGAAGGGCTGCCGCTGCTTGTGCCGCCCCTTAGCTTATGCACGGACAACGCGGCCATGATCGCCGCCGCGGCGTTCCTCAAGCTTCGCCGGGGGCAGTATTCTTCTTTGACGATGAAGGCGGAGCCGCTGATGAAGCTGGAGAGCTGGTCAGTGTAATATAGGTTGAAAATGCCGCCAGCGCGGCAGAACCGGGGGCTACTTTCACGAGAGGCGCCTATGACGAGCGAATCCTTTCGTCATCAGTCGTCGCCTCCGGCGTTGAAATTTTGGCCCGTGGATTAATCGCCAAATTTTCGAGAGAGTCCGCAAATGTTGTATTTTGTACAACAAAAACGGGGGGATAAACCCTATTTACGGCTCAATGTTGTAGAATGTACAACATTTTGGGCGATGATCCCGGGTTTGAAGCCAATCGCGCCCAAAATGTTGCACGAAGTGCAACATTTCCCTTACTATTGTGCGAGGAACGCGGCAAATGTTGCATTTTATGCAGGATTTGTTGCCTCATGTGCTAGGAGTCGCCCGGGGAAGGACGCGCTAACATGGAGTGCGTACGTTAACGTGGAGTCCAAACGCTAATATGAAGTGCGCGCTTACGCGGGTTTCGGGGGCGCCGGGCTGGGTATCTTCGTCGCAGTAAAGTGCAGATTTGCACAATAAAGGGCCATGCCCGAGAGCAAGTTTTTCTCGAGCGCTGCCAGAAAAGTTCCTTTTGCCCGAGCTAACGCTAGCCACAGAGCTTATTTAGCTCGAAACGATCGATTTGACATTCTAACGCAAGTGAGTAGCCTTATTGGGCATTTTGGGCTACCCGATTCAGCGTTTCTGACCAAATAGCGTTACTACGTTTCGTTACATTTTAAAAAATGCTCGATTCAGCAAAATAGCGTTTGTCACCAGCGTTAGAAATTTGGAAGCTTCGGCGGGAGCGCAGGAAGGGACAGCTCAGTAAGGAACAGCTGATGAAATAAACACGGCTTGGGCAGTATTGTTTTCGCATCGACGCCTATGACGAATGATTCCTTCGTCATTGCATTTTGCTTGGCAAGAAACACCCCCTATTTAATACTTGCAAACTGAATTTAATTTTGATATAGTATTCGTTGCTGCTTCTGTTGCGGGCGAAAAAAGTCGAATAAAATCGATTTTGGGAGAAAAAAGTACTTGCAACGAAGAAGTAAACATGATATATTATAAAAGTCGCTTCTGAGAGGTTGATAAAACCGATAGGAGCACTAAGAAATGATCTTGTCCTTTGAAAACTGAACAACGAGCAAGTGTTTGTGCGACTTTAAGCAAGTCAAAGCCATGAGCTAAATCAACATCCTTTTTGGAGAGTTTGATCCTGGCTCAGGACGAACGCTGGCGGCGTGCCTAATACATGCAAGTCGAGCGCTGGATGATTTCCTTCGGGGAATTATCCGGAGCGGCGGACGGGGGAGTAACACGTAGGCAACCTGCCCGGAAGACCGGGATAACTACCGGAAACGGTAGCTAATACCGGATAGGTGGCTTCTTCGCATGGGGGAGCCAAGAAACGCGGAGCAATCTGCGGCTTACGGATGGGCCTGCGGCGCATTAGCTAGTTGGCAGGGTAACGGCCTACCAAGGCGACGATGCGTAG